>NZ_LT629960.1:0-699294 GCF_900104605.1 Tidjanibacter massiliensis
TTTCAGGAGTCGGCCAACAACCAGAGCAATATCGTCCAGCTTATCAACGGTATGCAGGACATCAAGCTGAACAACTGCGAGAAGCAGAAACGCTGGGAATGGGAACGTATCCAGGCCAAACTGTTCAAGGTTTCGATCAAGAGCCTGACACTCGGACAGACACAGGAAGTAGGCGGTACGTTCATCGACCAGACCAAGAATGTTATCATCTCGTTCCTTGCCGCCAGTGCCGTCATCAATGGGGAAATGACGCTCGGTATGATGATGGCCATGCAGTACATCATCGGCCAGCTCAACGCCCCCATATCGCAGTTCATCGGTTTCGTGCAGGCCACGCAGGATGCGAAAATCTCGCTCGAACGCCTGAACGAAATTCAGGAAAAACCGGATGAGGAACCCGAAGACGCGGGTCTGATCCGCGACATCCCCGAAAACGCGGCCATCGAGTTCCGAAACGTAGTTTTTCAATACGAAGGGCCGCACTCGGACAAAGTGCTGGACGGAATCGACCTGACGATTCCGCATGACAAGGTTACGGCCATCGTAGGCGAAAGCGGCAGCGGCAAGACGACACTGCTTAAAATGATGCTTGGCTTTTATGCTCCGGTCAAGGGTGACGTGTTGCTGGGCGGCCGCAGGCTCTCCGCTTTCAGCCCGAATTGCTGGCGTCAGGAGTGCGGGACGGTCATGCAGGAGAGTTTCGTATTTTCCGATACGATCGCCAACAATATCGCCGTATCGGATGAAATACCCGATATGAAACGGATCCGCCGGGCGGTGGAAATCGCCAATATCGGAGAGTTCATCGAATCGCTGCCATTGGGGTACAACACCCGTATCGGAGCCGACGGACACGGGTTGAGTACGGGGCAGAAACAACGCCTGTTGATTGCCCGTGCCGCTTACAAGGATTCCAAATACCTCTTCTTCGACGAAGCGACCAATTCGCTCGACGCCAACAACGAGCGCACGATTATGGAGCGTCTGGAGAAATTGTTCAAAGACAAAACCGTCGTCATCGTGGCACACCGTCTTTCGACAGTCCGCAATGCCGATAACATCATCGTTTTGGCGCACGGACGCATCGTCGAGCAGGGCACGCACGACGAACTGACGGCCAAACGGGGTTACTACTACGAATTGGTAAAGAATCAGTTGGAATTGGGAAACTAAAACTACACATACGATGCCGCAAATAGATAATAACTTTCACAGCGAAGAGGCGCAGGAGATCATGGGGCGTGCGCCTTCGTGGGTCGTGCGGTGGGGAATTACGGTTATTTTCGTCATACTTGCCCTAATCGTTTTGGGCTGCTACATCATCAAGTATCCACAGACCGTTACGGCTCCCATATCCATTACGACAGTCAATGCCCCCTCCGACCTTACGGCCCGTTACGACGGACTGCTCGACAGCGTATGTGTCGGCAACGGGGAGAACGTCCGTACCGGTCAGCTTATCGCTTTGCTTGCGACACCGGCCGACTACGACGACATCCGGTCGTTGGAAGAGCACCTCTCCGCCACCGATTCGCCGCAAGCGCTCGCCGAGGCCGAATGGGTGTCCGACCGATATATTCTAGGCGACCTGCAATCCACGTGGGCGGAGTTTGCCGCCCGCTGCCTCGATTTTAGGCATTATCTGGCCACCGATCTCATCGGAACGAAGAAGCGCCTGCTTGAAGCCCAGATTGCGAAAAACAAGCGCTATTATGCCCAATTAGAGGTACAGGGCAAACTGCTCGACAAGGATCTTGCTATGGGGCAGCGGATATTGGAGCGGGACTCGCTGTTGTTCACTCAATCGGTTATTTCTGCGGCCGACTACGAAACTTCCGTACAGAACTATCTCGCCAAACAGAACAGCAAGGCCGGCTTCGATGCGACACTGACCTCCACGGAACTCTCCATCCTGCAAACCGAACAACAGTTGGTGGAACTCTCCGTGCAGCGTGAGAACGAGGTGGCCGAGTACGAACGTACCATCGGTCAGTTACGCCAACAACTGCTCGCTGCCATAGCCCAGTGGCAAGAACAGTATGCGGTCATCGCTCCGATGGACGGTATCGTGTCGTTACAGGGATATTGGAGCAAGGGGCAGCATGTGACCGTCGGCTCCGCTCTTGCCAGTATCGTCCCGGAAAAGGAGACTGAAGTGATCGGCCGTATGGAGGTTCCTTCGGCCGGATTCGGCAAGGTGGAAACCGGGCAGACGGTCAACGTCAAACTGAACGGCTTCCCCTATATGGAGTATGGCGTCCTGAAAGGTACGATACGCTCCATTTCCTCGGTTCCGGCTTCGGTGCAAACCGCGACCGGTACGACGATCGCCTATACGGTCGAAGTCGTATTTCCCGAAGGGATGAGGACGACCTATGATAAGGAGCTGCCGATGATTCAGCAGATGGACGGTACGGGCGAAATCATCACGGAGGATATGCGCCTTATCGAGCAATTCATACAACCTGTCGTATCGCTGTTCAAAAACCGCTGACCATGAGATGCCGCATAATACCATTGTTCGCCGTCGTCGCTTCGGTGCCGATGTTGTTCGGTGCAACACCGCTCAGCGCACAAGAAGTGCAACGCTGGACGCTGGAAGAATGTATCGCCTATGCTTTCGAACATAATATCGAAGTCAAGCAGGCCGAACTCGACGTTCAAACCAAACGGCTCACCCGCTCGGATGCGGGTTGGGCCTATGCTCCCGACATCTCTGCATCGAGCAGTTACAGTTTCTCCAGCGGCCGCGTACTGGATCCCACCACGTATGAGTTCGTGGAGCATCAGAGCGTGAACGGTACTTCGACCTCTGTCGGTGCCTCGGTCACTTTATTCAACGGTATGCGAAATCTCCATAACCTCGAACGCTCCCGACTCGATCTGCGTGCGGCGCTGTTGGGTGTGGAGAAGGCCCGCAACGATATCCGGCTCAATATCACGGCCTATTATCTGGAGATTCTTTGTGCCGAAGAGAACATCCGCAATGCCGAACAGACGGTCGAAACCCTGAAAATACAGGAGGAAAAGACCCGTAAATCGGTCGAGGCGGGGAAAGTCACCTCTGCCGATCTCTTGCAAATACGTTCGCAACTGGCCAATGCAGAAAACACTCTTTTGTCGGCTCGAAATTCCTACGACATCGCCCGCCTGAATATTTGTCAGCTCCTGGAAATAGAAGATTACACGACATTCCACACCGTCGCTCCTTCGGATAATATTTGGGGAGATACGCCGATGCCGGTCAGTACCGATGCGCTTCTGGCCTCGGCGCAGCAACTCCCGGAGGTGGAGTCCGCAAGGCTGGGTATCGACATCGCCCGCCGCGATCTGCGAATCGCACGTTCGTCCTACTATCCGACGCTTTCGCTTTCGGCCGGCTACGGGTCGAGTTATTCCGACGCCAGGCAGAAAATGTTTATGAATCCCGACGGCACGTACCGTTACGAAGCCTATCCGTTCGCCGAACAGTACAAGGACAATGCGAGCAGCTATATTTCCGTATCGCTGAACGTTCCGATTTTCGGCCGTCTGACGACACGGCACAACGTCCAGCGGCAGAAGATCGCCGTTCGCCAGGCGGAGTATGCATTACGCACTACGGAGAAGCAGGTGAACAAGGAGGCTACGCAAGCACTGATCGATTCCCGGACGGCGTGGGACAAGTATCTCTCTTCACAGAAATACGTCGCCTCGGCCGAGGAAGCCGCCCGGCAAATGGCGCAAAGGTACAATCTCGGAGCGGCTACCGTCGTCGATTACAACACGGCGCTCGATGCGCTGGTCGAAGCTCAGGTTCAACTCCTGCAAGCCAAATACGAATATATCTTCAAGACCGAAATCATCCGGTTTTATTTACAGCAAAATATCGTCTGGTAATTACTGTTATAATGAATCAAAAACTATCTTCATAAGATAAACTATCAATCAGAATATGATTTATTTATCCTAAAGCAAAAGCGACTTCCTATCCGAATAATTTACATGTCAACATCTTCATCGTACTCATCTTCTATGGCAATGCCATGCTTTTTCAAAAAATCATCTGTTTTGCGATCGACTTCCGACATATAATCTTTATTGTCGGTCTTAGCTCGCTTAATGATTTCATTCTTAAATGAATCTATTTCACGTCTAAACTCCCAATTTTGCATCTGATTTGAAGCGTAAGCGATAATTTTATCAATTATACGTGCGCCTATAGCCAAAGCCTGTGTACTGCTAGAGATAGCTATGGTATGCGCCAAAGAAGAAAACTGTGTGTCGGAAATATCTCTCGTCATTTCCGTTATATCCAAAAAAGAAAATGGATTATTAATCCATGCACTATGTTTGCATTTTTGTGCAACATGAATTAAGGCATTATCAAAAGTCAAAAGCATCCAATGTTCTCCATTTTTACCAACGCCATCTTCCGTGTATTTTAAAGCTGAAATATCATTTTTAATCAACCGTTTGGATTTAACTATGTTATTTTCTTCAAGATAATAACTATACTCCGTTTCGTATTGTTTTAGCTCATCTTCAGAATACATTATTGGTATTTCAAGATATTGTATTATGCCTGATTGCGCAAAAATCGACTGAATATTTATCATTATGTTTCTTATCCAATCGGCGTAGCTATTATTTTCGATAGTTATGGCCGGACTGAAAGTAGACAAATATTCCATAAAACTATCCGGCATGTTCACACCTTGCATTTTCAATGCGTAATAGTTGGCAACAAACGCATTACTTGAATATTGCATTTCATGGGGGTCTAAATCAATATCATTGAATTTTCTGGCCATATGGAGATGACCTGCACATTCCTTGATGTAAAAAGGAGGAATGTACATAGAAACACCCAACTCTTTCGCTCGTTGGATGCTCTTGATTGCATTATCGAAATAACGATTGACTTTGCCTTGGTATAATTGTGAACATAAATATGGTATTCCAATAGTAGGTTCTATCATCATTTTAATATCGCTCCATCTATTTGCACCGAGAGTTTTCGATGCAGATAAAGGATTCGTTCCTTCCAATGCAATATATACGGATGCTCGTGTAATTTTTACAATTAAAGGATGGTTAGATGCCATTTGAAGCATTTTGTCAATAATGATATCCATGTATTCCACAGGAACATGCTTATCTTTTTTAAGGTAATTTTTAAGTTTATCGATACCTCCTTTATCTTCTATGCCAAATAGTGAGTTGGACGTTATACTTGCTTTGGCCTGTTTGAGAATAGAGATTTGCTGTGCAATATAAGCATTTGCCAACCAAACAGAAGCTTGTTTTGAGTCCTCTTTAGTCCATGCAATATTGTATTCTTGAAACAAATCGGTTTGAGCTGCGGATAAGTTTTCCAGCTCTCTTTCATATAATGACTTGCGTAAGTTTACATCGTGTGCTGTCGATTTCGTCAATATTACTTTTCCATTGCTGGTTCTTTCTATTAAATGACGGGAAAATAATGCACCTATTCTTTTATGTAGTAATTCGCGTTTGCTTTCAGAAAGGCACAAAAGGTTGATCGCTCGCTCGATTATTTCCGTTTCATCCAACCCATCTGAGCAGTCAGATAAAACTAATACCATGGAATCGTCGTATATTCGTTCTTTCAAATGTTTAGCATCGTCAGATAAAATAGTATAACTATGCAATGCCATTTCCCGATAATCGAGAGAACTCGAATTGTATGCTCTAAGATCAGGGTAATTCGTATCATTAAGAAAATCCCCAACAAGCTCTTTATCTATCAATAAGCCTGCTATAGTGCTCGAAGAAAACACTTTTGCAGATATCTTCAATTCATCTGCAATCTCCTGTTCGAGAATTCTCGTTTCCGTCTCAGATAGAGGATAAGTAGTTAGAAAATAGAAGCTTTGCACTTTTAACCTGGAAATACTTTTAGCCGCATCCTTATACGCTTTATTTTTAATATCGTTTTTTTGTGTCGTAATCTGATAAGCAACTTTAGTACGACTACCATCAAGGTCAAACGAAATAAAATCAGTCCCGCCATCCCCAGCACCATCGACATTTACCGCTATTAGATTAAATACTTTTGATAGCACAAGTCTACAAGCTGTTTCAAAATCTCTTTTTCCTAATCTGGTAATGTGATTTGTCAAAGTTTCTTTGTCCATATCTTTATAATTTATTATTTTTTTCTATCGAATCTACTCAATCTTTCTTCATACGACCGTCTATACATCCTTTTGACCTTCTTGTCGAGAAACGAGCGGTCGGTCAAAGCATAAACCTCCGGTTGCTCCTGCGTGAACAAGTCGAGAATCGCTATCATCTTTTTCGGTAGCACGCCAATTCGCCGTCCAAAAGTTTCGAAATCTGCTCTGCATGGATGCCCCGTCCGCGTATAGATATCGGAATATTCCGTTTCGGGAATCAACCCGCCTTGCAGCGCGAAATCCTCGTCCGCCACATGAATCGAAGTATTCAGCAAATCGTAGGCTGGTGCAAGCAGATAATCTCCACCGGAAGTCTGTTGCAACGAGAAGTTCTTCAGATGTGCATCACCGTTGGCAAATAGATAGTTGAAGACGACGAGTGCGAAGAATCGGCTCATCTGCACTTGCCATGCCGCAACATTGCTGCGAAGCAATGTTGCGGCATCCTCGTAGCTGCCTGTATATTTGAAATTGCGTCCATGCGTTGCGTTCGTCTTATGCGCTAACGACGAAAAGTCCTCCTGCTTGATCTTGTTACCGTCAGTGTCATAATCGAATCGTCTGGTGATATAGGCTGCCTCGCCGTTCTTGAAAAAGACCAGACCGTTTTCCGCCGTCGGAATTTTGTATACCTGCCGGGCGATTTGCATCGTCAGGTGCTCGTTGGCCGGAATCTGATTGCGGAAGCGCAGGTGTTTGTATACCGGTGCCGGTTTGATAATATAGTGTCCTTTTTCACCGACAGGGGTAAGAACGATTCTGCCATTGTCAATGACAGCAGACAATTTCTCTTGTACGCCCGATACGGAAAGCTGGTTGATGTTCTCGGCCATATCTGCGTTGTCGGCATCGTAATTGAAATCGAGACATGGAGAGACCCGCTTTCCGTCGAACAGCCGCCGCGTACACGACGGACAATATCTATCGAATCCTTCGGCCAGATGGCCGGGACAAACCGTCAATGCTTTCATATTTTCTTTACAGTTATGGCGCCGATAGTGTCGGTATGTGCCGTTGCCATGAGGAGTCCGAAGGCATCCTCCTCGTCGATTTTGAGCGTGCGACATTGGTACGCTTTGTTCGCTCCTTCGGCGAGCATGTTATAGAAGAACGGAAACAGCGTATCCGATTCGAACTCTTTTTCCCTTTTCGGAAATGAAAGGGAGATAGCTGTCTGCCGCTCGTCAGCGAGAAACGCATCATCGTAACGAAACAAATACCGTCCCTCGTCGGTCTCCGTCAGTACGCCGGCCAATATACCGTTGTTGTATATTTCTGCTTTTCTCATTTAACGACCTCCTTGACTCGTAATAGTAGTTCCAAACCGAGTGTGTCGGCGATTTTCGAGAGTGTGGCAACGGAAGGATTGCCTTTGCCCACCTCGATACTCTTGACGATACGTAAGCTCAGCCCCGTATAGTCGGCCAAATCCTGCTGGGTAAGCCCCAACAAAAAGCGCCGTTCCTTGATAATCGAATAGTCCATAGGTGCAAAATAATACCCTTTAGATGCAAACTTAATGCAAAAAGGCTTTATTTACAAATAAAAGTGTAACAAAATACACTTACGGAAGGGATTGACGCAATTATTTATTCCTTTCTACCTACTTCTTCCATTTCGTATTACTAAAATTACGCTCGTTTTCAAGCTAATTGTTCGAATCAGTCGTAACCCTGTTCATATACCAGGAATAATTAGGGACGCAAATACATACAAAATACCAGCGTCTCGGTTGAATACAATCGGATTCTGTTTATAAATCACTATATTTATAAAAACGAATCAATGATTATCCGGCTGCATACACCTTTCATCGACATATATCTGCTTTTTTGACAAGAAGAAAGGCAACCTGCGAATTATTCTTGTCAGTCGACATTCGTTTTTCTTTCCAAAGGTTCTCGTGCACGTTTACGTCTGCGGGAACCTTTTCTCTTTCAGGATATTTCATACGTCAGTTCACCCCGGGCAATGCCAGGGTATCTATAAATTAAAACCAAACTGCTATGAAATCGAACTTGAAGAACTGGGAACTATTGAAGATGCTGGAAGAGGCATCTGCCGGAGGGATTACTCTCTCTGCACCGCACGTATGGAAAGCATGCTACGGGACTTTCTGCAAACATTTGGCTAAACTTACCGACAGTCCCTGTACACCGGGACTCATGCGGGAATTGTCTCATTTGCGGGTTGAATTGGCCTCGTATGCCGAGCTTTTGAAACATATCGCCTGCGGGGAGTGCGCGACGACTTATTGTAACAAAGCCTTGCATCTGGTCGATTGCGAGCTGCACATTCTGGAGCTGCGCATCGAACATCCGGCCTTTTCCGCGCTGCCGGAAGTTGCGCCCGTTTCCCCGCTATATCTGGGCAAGGACTATTGTGCGACAGACCTGGTGGAATTGATTACCCCCTTATATGAACTCGGCTTCCTGACTACGGCAAGCGGCAGTCCGGCCAAGCTGAAAACCATCGTTCGGGCCTTTGAGACGACTTTCAATGTCCGAATGCCGAATTACGATGTGCTGCGCCACGCCGCAATCAATCGCAAACTACATCTCACGCCGCTGCTCGACCGTATGCGCGAGGTCATGCTCCGTCTCAGTCAGGAGTAAACGAAGGCCAGGGCTGTACAGACAGCCCTGTTTCCTGACAGAGAAGATGCCCCGGCGTGCCTGAAGATGACATATCCGCAATTCGATGCCCGAATTTTCTGCCGAAAGATACCTTTGCCCGAAAAAAACATGCAACAGGAAGACGACTTGCGGGGTTTGGGACAGACGATGCAATTCATGCGCGGCATCAGTCTGCTTTTCGTTCTCATCCACCTCTATTGGTATTGCCACGACTGGTTCGCCCAACAGGGATGAACGCTCGACTTGGCGGACCGTATCCTTACGAATTTCCAGCATACTACCCATCTTTTCTCTTCACCGCTCTACACGAAATTGTTCTCGGTGTTGTTTCTGGCTCTTTCCTGCCTGGGCACGACCGGTGTCCGTAGTGAGCGGATGACGTGGCGCCGCATTCTGCCGTGCGCACTCGCAGGTTCGGTCCTTTATCTGGGCAGTATGCCGCTGCTGCACACAGCCGGCAATCCCGCCGTTCTCTGCCTGGGTTATATCGTATGCGTCTGTGCGGGTTACATCTGCCTGCTTACCGCCGGTGTCTGGACCGGACGACTGCTTATCGGGGCGCCTCCCGACGACCCGTTCAATGTCGAGAACGAGAGCTTCCAACAGGAAACCCGCCTTATCGAGAACGAGTATTCCGTGAATCTGGCCACCAGCTACTACTACCGTAAACAGTGGCGGCCGGGTTGGATCAATGTCGTCAATCCCTTCCGGGCGAGCATAGTTCTGGGCACTCCCGGCTCGGGCAAAAGTTACGCCGTAGTCAATCAGTATATCAAGCAGCAAATCGAGAAAGGTTTCGCCATGTACGTTTACGACTACAAGTTTCCCGACCTCTCGCTCATCGCCTACAACCATCTGCGCCGACATCGGCACAGCTATAAAGTACAGCCCAAATTCTACGTCATCAACTTCGACGACCCGCGCCGCTCGCATCGTTGCAATCCCATCGCCGCGAAATTCATGACCGACATCTCGGACGCCTACGAATCGGCCTACACAATCATGCTTAACCTCAATAAGACGTGGATCGAAAAACAGGGCGATTTCTTCGTCGATTCGCCGATTATCCTGCTTGCGGCAATCATCTGGTTTCTCAAAATCTACAAGGACGGCCGCTACTGTACGTTTCCGCACGCCATAGAGCTGCTGAACAAACGCTACTCGGACCTGTTCATCATCCTTACGTCCTATCCGTCGTTGGAGAACTACCTCTCGCCCTTTATGGACGCCTGGAAGTCCGGCGCCCAAGACCAGTTGCAGGGTCAGATCGCTTCGGCCAAGATACCTCTTTCGCGTCTTATCTCGCCGCAACTGTACTGGGTCATGAGCGGCGAAGACTTCACGCTCGACATCAACAATCCCGACGAGCCGAAGATCCTCTGCATCGGCAACAACCCCGACCGGCAAAGCATCTACGGAGCCGCCCTGGGGCTGTACAACTCCCGCATCGTGCGTCTCATCAACCAGAAGGGCAAACTCAAGTCGTCCATCATCATCGACGAGCTGCCCACGATCTATTTCCGGGGGTTGGATAACCTGATTGCTACGGCCCGCTCGAACAAGGTCGCCGTGTGTCTGGGTTTCCAAGATTTTTCGCAGCTCGAACGCGACTACGGAGAGAAGGAGGCCAAAGTCATCGAGAATACGGTCGGCAACATCTTCAGCGGTCAGGTCATGGGCGATACGGCCCGCATTCTCTCCGAGCGCTTCGGCAAGAACGTCCAGCGCCGCGAATCCCTCTCCATCTCTCCCGAACAGCAGTCCACTTCGTACAGTACGCAGCTCGATTCGCTCATTCCGGCCGCCAAAATCAGCAACCTCTCGCAGGGCATGTTCGCCGGAGCCGTCGCGGATAACTTCGGCGAGGAGATCGAGCAGAAGGTTTTTCACGCCAAGATTGTCGTCGATACCGCCGCCGTCGCCCGCGAAGAGAAATCCTACGTTCCCATACCGCAAATCTCCTTCTTCGAGGACGAAAACGGGGAGGATTGCATGGAGCGTCAGATCGAGGAGAACTACGACCGCATCCGTGTCGAGGTGAATCAAATCATCAAGGATGAAATGGAGCGTATCAAAACCGACCCCGCGCTTCGTCATCTGATTCCTGAACCGAAAAAAGGGACTGCCTCCCGGTAATCCCCGTATCACGAGTGCTCGAACGTGCCCCACGGTGCCTGTCAGGGCCGGGAAAGTGACATCTGTATCGCGCATCAAATCAATGTCATACATTCGCACTGCAAAGACATACCAACCATTAAAATTTTACTATTATGGCAAAACAAGAAAAAACGAATTCGACAGCCTCGGAACGTCCGATGCCGGTCCATCCCGACCCGGACAAGGAGACCATTCTGCTGCGTTACCCCGAAGACGGCAGTGTCAAAGCGGTCAGCAACCTGATACAGGACAACAAGGGAAATCAGGAGATTGTTACGACCGACCCGACGACGAAGAATCAGCCGGCCTTTTATCAAAAGCGCGACAGCCTGTTCATCGCCAATTTCTTCAAAAACATGCGGGCCCAGATGCAGGATCCTGCCAAAATGCCCGAACTGTATATCGTTTCGTTCGACAAGGTAGGTGCTGTAGCTGCAGACCTTCGTAAATTGCATGAGGACCCCAAAAACGAAGTTTTGCTGGAGACCGCGAAAAAATACCGCACCTATACGCAAAACCTCGAAAAGATCATCTTCGATGAATGCCGTATGCCCAAGGCAGAACTGGCGGCAGCAGGGTTCGATGTCAAACAGATGGAGCAGGACGGTATTTTCAAGGAGATGGAACTGGGTAAAGAGCCGCAGAAACTCTATCCTCTCAAATCCAAACTGAACGAGCAGATACAAATGGATGGGCTGTATGCTATCAAGGCCGTCAAGAATGAATACAATGAAATCGGTTTCGAGCTGCAAAGCCCGCTTGCGATTCCGGAATTCGAGCAAGACGCCACGCTCAGCATCGAGTTGAGTGCGGAAGATAAGAAGGCATTGGCTGCCGGGAAAACGCTTGAACGTCCCATTCGTCACGATGGAGAGTATTGCGTAGCCGGTTTCAACCGCACAACCAACCGTATGACCTTTATTCCCTGCCGTGAGATTCAGGCCCCCGAATACGTCTTCAACGCCCGCATGAGCGAAGAACAGCAGGAGGAGTATAAGCGCGGTCGGAAGGTACATTTGGACAACTGCCACTATTACGGCAATGACAACACGTTCTCCTGCGATGTCCAATACGATACCCACACACGGGATTACAGAACGACCGGTCATCACTATCAGCGCCCGTATGTTCCCGATTACCTTGCTCGACAGTTGGACGACACCCGCATGAGAATGCTCCTGGCCTACGAGCCTATCAGCGGCAAGGGCCTTACGGACCGTAATGGAATGCCGCTCAAGCGCGATATCTGCATTGACCGGAATACCAACGGTGTAACTTATGTAAGTCTGCGCCGTATGGAACAGGAGAAGGCACAGGCACAGGCGCAGAGCCAACAGCAGGCCGGGAAACAGGCTGCCGGTGCCCCGGTGCAGAGCGAAAATGACATGCATGTAGACAACGATATTCCGGAGCAGTCGCAGAGCCGGGGTCACAGGAGATAAGCCGCCATGACAGGCTCAGGCGAGATCACTGCGGATTATTACCGCCGCAGGCTGGAGGAGTTCCTTGCAGAACGCCATCCGCAACTCACCGGTGCCCGGGAGCTGGTCGCAACCCGCAGCAATCGGGCATACGCCGTCTATCGGACGACGCTTGCCCAGGGTTTTTCGCCACTGAAAGCCACTGCCCGTGCCGATGCCGTACTGTACGAAGGGCTGATATTCTCGCGCTACGACTTGTTGCGGGATATTCTAGCCACGGATTATCCGCAAATTCCTGAATACCAACTGCGGCCGCTGGCGCTTCAGCTTTGCGACATCTGTGCTCCCGTGTTCGGTTCGTTCAACCTCGACGACGGCATTCTGCAACGACGGGAATACGGAACGCTCGTGGCTCGGCTGCGGGAGTTCCTGCAGGAATATGTCAGCCAGCACGGACTTTTCGTGCGGCTTCGCGGCAGACCTCGAAATCCCTGACACTTGAAAACCCATATTCATTAACCATTTCAAACATTTTACAACCATGAAAAAACATCTTATCTGGGCCGCAGCAAGCGCGGCACTTCTTGCCTCCTGTGCCAAAGAGGAGACACAGACCTTCACTCCGGCCGCCACCGACCTGCCTCAAGCATCCATCACCTTCGTCGCCGAAGAGAATGCCGACTTCACACGTGCTTTCTTCGACAATACCACCACGACCGAAGCGTGGGAGCAATCGCTTTCCTCGCTTACCGTATTCTGTTTTGAGGAGGGTGCTCTGGTCATGCGCCGCAATTTCACATCGGCGGAACTTTCATCCAGACGCTCCACGTTCGCCCTGCCGCGTTCGACAGCCGGTAAGAGTATCGAATTCTATGCGCTGGCGAATGCTGCCGTCGATGAAAACATTACGACCAAAACAGCCCTGCTCGCCCTGACGGAAGAGACTCCGGGCAGCTACAACGGCACTTTCGCCAATGTCTCGAGCAAGGCGCTGCGCAGCGGTGGATTTCTGATGTCCGGCACAGCGACGAAAAGCATCGGCGCAGCAGGTACGACGACCGAAGTGGCCATTACTTTGCGGCGCGACGTAGCCAAAGTAGCCGTTCAAGCCTCCCTGTCTCCTGCCTTTGCCGACAAGTATCCGGGAACGGTCCGGATTACCTCGGTCAAACTTTCCCGTTCGGCGATGCAGACTCCCTATTTCGGAGGAACGCCTAAAACCGGAGCCATGACTTTTACGCACACCCAAACCCCGGGTGAGACGAGCGGTCGATTCAACGCTCTGTTCTACTGCTTCGAGAACGCGGCTCTCGCCTCAGGCAGCCGCGTCCTGCTGACGCTCGACGGGGTGTATGACCGTGACGGCAAGACCTCGACGACTTCCGACCAGGTCCCTATCTCGTATGAAGTCGAACTATCCGGCACCGCCGGCAACGGACAGCTCGCACGTAACGGATATTACCGGGTGGCGATTGGTCTGACCGGTCTGACCGGACAGGATGTGACGGCTTCCATTACGGTCGCTCCGTGGGAAACCCCCGTCACTCAAAACATCAATATCGGCATTTAATCCCGGCAAGTGAAACGGACAGAGAGGAGGCTATCACTCCGCTCTGTCCTCTATTATATGAATCCGCGACATGAACCGCAAACTATTGTTTTTACTGTGTATGGCCGCAGTCTGCTTTTCGGCTCCGCGTGCTTCGGCTCAATATTTCAGCGTAGGCATCAACGCCCCGATGCTGGCTTCCGGAACCCTGAATGTTACGTTGGAGGCCGCTGTCGCACCGCATTGGTCCGTGGAACTCGCCCTGCTCGCAAATCCTGTCAGCACCGAAAGACTGGGCCTGACAGCCGCCGCTCTGCAACCCGGGGTGCGCTACTGGTTTTTCGAGGAGTATGCCGGACATTTTCTGGCGATGCACGCGGCTTTGGCGTCGTACAACGTGTGGAATGCCTCGCACCGCCACAAAGGATGGCTTTCGGGGGCCGGGATCTCCTATGGTTACTGCTGGCCGCTCTCGGCACGCTGGAACATGACGCTGGAGGGCGGCATTGGAATCTATCATATGCGTGAGAGCGAAAAACGACGCTTCACGCCCGATTCGGAACCCGAATATATCCGCCATCACCGGCGCTGGGTCTTCGGCCCCTCCAAGTGCGCCCTCACTTTTTCTTACCTGTTTTAACTCAATCTTCACGCAATCATGAACTTCATCATCAGCATCTTTCTCGTCCTCTTCCTGAGCATCTCTTCCTGTCAAAGGGAGGCAACCGGAGACATTGTTCCGACACCTGCAGCCCGTTACGGCGAAGTCGATCTCACCTTCGGAGAGAGCGGGCAGCCCTGGAATCTACCGGATGGAACCATGAGGGTCATCAACGGACGCCCCGATAATGTCAATATCTATATTTTCAACGATGCGCTCGACTACCGCAAACACGCCTATTACGAGAATACCGACATGCAACCCCGCCTCGAACTGCCTTACGGTACATACCGCATCTATGCGCTCGGGAACTTCGGCAGCGATTTGGGGCTTTTGACCGAAGAGCAGCTTCAGGCCCTCACGGTTACCGCCTCTTTTGCGGACCGATTTCCGACCGGCGGTCTGGAGTATGCCGTCACCAGAGAGGAGTTTGCCGTTTCGCAGGCGCTCTCATCCCTGGAATTACGCCTGACAAGGCCCTTTTGCAAGATTACTTTCACAGCTTCCATCTCGTCGTCACTCTCCTCGGACGCCTATATCGTGTCGATGATCCCCTACAATCTTCCGCTGCGCTCCTCCCTGTGGACCGACAACCGCTTGCTTTCGACTCAAGGGCAGTTCGACTTCCCGTACGAAAAGCTGACTTCCAAGAAAAGGCGTCATACCCTCACTTACTATCAGTTGGAAAATCTTCAGGGAACAGTTCCCGCAATTATTCTTCCCGAAGACCGCAATTACCGGAAGGCACCCCGCATGGCTACTTATGTCAATATTCGCATTTGCCTGAATCAGGCATTCTATGAATACAACATATACATCGGACAGAACGATACTTCCGATTTCAATGTACGCCGCAATACCGCATACACCTACAACGTGACCATCCTCGGAACGAATCCCGACGATTACCGTATCGCCAAAACGGAGTACACCTTCTGGGGAACCAAGGCCGGCGACAAAGAATATCTCAATACCTTCCGCTGGCAGAACGGCACCGCGCAAGGCGTCCTGGTCATTGTCACCGAGCATTGCGATCCGGACAACGTACTCTCGCTCTCTTTCAAGCGGACTTCGACAGGAACATATTATCCCAAATGGGAAATGCAGTACAGGACCTTCGGCAATGCCTACCGAACCTGGAAGGAGGGTGAACGCATCGAGGTCCACCGAAACAACGGAGGCAGTTCCGTCGAAATCCGCTTCATCAACTCCGACGGAACGACCCAATACGAAACGACCAACAACTACTTCGACTTCACCTTGACCGATACCCGGGGATTCAGCGATACCTTCCGTGTTTCGACCCGTAAAACGACATAAGTTTCATGCGAATCGCAATGTATATTTTCCTGCTGCTGGCCGCAGGTGCTGCGTGCAGTTGCAGCACCTCGGGACGCCTGGCCCGCCGTGATGCCCAGGCGCTGCTGAGTCATACGCCCCGCCCCCTGCGGGCTGTAGCGCCCCCTGCCGATACGGTCCGCCGAATACGCACGAACACGGAGTTCGACCTTATTCCCGTCGAAGTAACTTATGAGAACGGCGAGGAAACCTACAATATCTGGCTCGATGCCGTGACTGTCGTAGCTCCCTCACGTACCGTTCCCGAACGCTGCGGACATATTGAAATCGATTTTTTGGTAACCCTCCCGCGCATCCTGCAGAGTAATTGCCGCAGTATCGTCCTCCGCCCCGTTTTGCATCGTGAGCAGGAGCGGATACCTCTGGAGGAGATTTCCCTGCGGGGTACGTTGTTCGACCGGGTACAGAGGCGCGACTACTGGCAATACGTCCGTTATCTGGAGCGCTTCCGGCCCGACTCGGTGCATGCCGCACGGGGTTTCCGGCGCTTTGTACGGTATCCGCTGCCCGAGGGGGTGCGTGCGGATTCCGTAACCCGAGCCGGACAAGATATCTCGCTGCGTTATGTACAGCGCATTCCTGCGGCGGAAGCCGGTCGCCGACTGCTCGTCACCCTCGAAGGCGAAATCCGAGGGCTGGACGGCAGTGTTTATCCCTTGCCGCCCTCCGATACGCTGCGCTACAACATCTCTTCGATGCTTTTCTTCGCCGATACCACGACCCGTTATGTGGAACGCATCATCGAAAAACATATCCGTGTCAGCGACCGGAAAAGACTGGCATTCCGAGCCGGAGAATCCTGCATTGTCGATACACTGGAAAACAACGAAGTCCAACTGTCTCTGATAGCACAACTGATGGAAAAAATCTTCGACCGCCGCGAATACGCCGTGGACAGCATCGTACTTCGGGCGGGTGCATCTCCCGAAGGTCCCGTCCGACTAAACGAACGACTCTCCAGGGAAAGGGCCTGGAACCTGCAACACAGGTTCGCCGCCTGGTTTCCCTCACTGCCCCTCGATACGCTGATACGGACCGGCGGCATCGGCGAAGACTGGGAAACACTTGCAGCACTTATCCGTCAGGACGACAACATCGTCCACAAGCAGGAAATAGAAATGCTTATCGAACAGGAACAGGACCCCGACCTGCGAGAAACACGCATTGCGGCATGTTTCCCGGAGGAGTATGCCTATATGCAGCGAATGCTGTACCCCCGGTTGCGGGCCGTACACATCGACTACCGGCTGCATCGTACCGACATGGTGCAGGATACGCTCGTGACAACTCGGCCCGACAGTCTTTATGCCGAAGGTGTCGGGTTGATGCAGCAGCGGCAGTATGACGCGGCACTCGGCATCCTGGCTCCGTATGCAGACATCAACACGGCCATCTGTCTGTTGTCGGTCAACCGCAATGCACAGGCTCTCGAACTGCTGCTTTCGCTGAGCGATGATGATGCCCGTGTATGTTACCTGCGGGCCATCGCTTATGCCCGGCAGGGAAAACCCACACAGTCACTCCAGGCATTCGATGCGGCCTGCGCCTTGAACGAAGACCTCTCTTACCGGGCCGCCCTGGACCCCGAACTGAGCGAACTGATCAAAAACCGTTAAAGCATATGAAAAAGTTGTTATTGGCGGCAGCTCTGCTTGTAGCGATGAGCGGCTGCACGCTCTCCGAGCAGACGGAAACGGAAGTTATCTGTCCTCCCCAGGCAGACAATGGCATCGACATAGAACCCTGGCACCCCTCCGACGACTGTACGGATATCGGCAAATAGAAGCGTATGAAAACAAGGGAACACTCCGACCTGTATCTGACTTATGACAGCTACAAAAACGTCCTGCACGCAACACGTTCGAGCAACGGGACCGACGGATTCCTGCGCTACCTGCACGACGATGCGGAACATATTATTCGGGAAGGTCACAACCCGAATGTATGGGTGTCTTACGTACATTTCCATGACGGCGGGGATGTACCCGACTTGCGGGAAGCCGGCCGACACGGATTCTTCGACCGGGTACTCGACACCATACGCCGCAGCGGTGGGGAATGCCGCTATACCGCCAATATGCGGGACGTGCTTTTCTGTATCGAACAGGACATCGTACCCCTGACTCCTGCCGCCGAGCGGACCCTTTTGATGGCCCGGCCGGATTATCCCGCTCTCGAAGAGGAGATGGCGAGGAGTTACCCGCGCCAGAATGCCGTTATCCCCGAATACCGCTCCTACGATGCATTGGAATCCCGGCAGGGAGTGATGCTCTTTTCCAGAACGACCGAGGGACAGCGGCAGCGACGGGAGTACGAACACCGCCTGGAGCTGAACTTCTATAATCCCGCACAACCGGGCGGCCCTCTGCGTTATTGGGAAATCATAGCCGTCCCGGACCGCGTGGCAGAGATGGTGGACCGGCTGTCCGTACAGGAACATGACCCTCAGGCACAGCTTTATGCCGATGCGCACATCCTCGGCCAGGGACGCATCTTACAGGAATTCGACATGACAGCCAATGCGGTGAACTACGATATTTTCCGACGACGCACCCAGCCGGGCCAAAGAGCCGTACAACCTCTCTCGGAGATGACCGTAGGGCAGCTCTGGAAGCATATTACCCACATGACACGTCCTCGGTTTGGGCAACAGACCGCATTGTGCGTGGACCGCAAACAGTTTCCCGGAGAGCAGCCCGATATAACTTGCAAAATAAGACGATAAACGATGCGCGAAAACACTAAACCGGCGACCCTTTTTCTGTGCGTTGCCCCTGACGGCAAGACGGACTGCGTACGCATCATCCGCGACCGGACCGGCGAAGACGACTTCCGGCGATTCATCGACAGTTTGCTGGACGCTTCCCTGCAGACGGATGCTCCGGTACCCGACGACTGGGTTTTTCGATATATCATTCCCGATGGCGGCCTGCTCCCGACACTCGAAACCGGGCGCGACCACAGCGATTACCATCATCGGCTACGTCATCTCGACACGTTGGCGGAGCTGCGCCCCGCCAACGTCGTTGCCCTGCGCAATGCCGCGCTCTGCCGCCGCAGCGGAATAGACCCGCTTTCTACGGAAGGCAGCGACCGGGAGCTGGTCCTCGGAGAAACGGAACCCCGGTCGTTCCCTTCAGTCCGTGCCGTGGAACTGGCTCCCAACCGCGTTTTGCTTTACGACATGAGCGAAACGGTGGGCTGCGACGCATACCGGAGCTTGCACCAGCACATCGCCGACCACTTCTTCGACCGGGAAATCCAGACCGAAACACTCCGTCTGTACAATCTGCATTCCTTTTTCGATACCTCCGTGCTGATGAAACACATTCCGGCTCTGAACTTCAATTTCAATCACTACAGCCGTAATTTCAAATTGACGGATATCCCGGCTCACGCTTTTCTTGACAGCGATATTCTGAAAGAGGGATTCCTCGTAAAAGAGTACGACCTGCACCCCACGAGCGAGTGTTATACCCGCTTCTGTATGGGCGAAGACATCTCTCTGAATGTCGACATGCGGGCGTTCGAAATAGCTTTGCTGGACCACATCTCCCGAGAAGGCTATCCGAAGCAGAGGCTTTCCTCGGAGTGGCGATACATCTTTCCGCATAAAACCGATTTCAAAGAGCTGGAAGAGAACATAGCCAATTGCAATGACCGGTCATCCCTGGAGCAGTTGCAGATGCAGGCCCGGGAAAAGGCCCGAACGATTCTGGCGGAAGAATATCCGGATATCAGGCGGTCGCAGCGAAATTATTTGGAGGATGGCGTATCGTTGCATATTCCCGATGCAGCAGGAGAAACCAAGGGCTTGGGGCGTAAAGTATGATACGGTCGAAAATCCGGATAAATGGCAGGCGGAAAGAGCTGAGGGATTCCGTTCGTCTTCCGGCGTGTTTTCCGGTCCGGGCAGCAAAGGTAACGGACGGGCCGCGCAGGGGCAAGGCCGAGCCTGACGGTTCGGGCAAAAAAACAGCACCGCAAGGGTGCTGTTTTTTTATGCCCGAAGCCTTGCCCTGCGCTGTGCTTTCGCCGCCCGTCCGTTCTCCATGCGCCCGTAACCGTACCACACGCCGGGGAGACGAACCCGTCGGTGAAAATAGCATATCAATAATTGTTGAATCTTAAAAGTCATCATTATGAACCCAGGATGGAACATAGACATCAACGGCGAAGACTGGACCCGGGAATATTGGACCCGGGAAGAACATCTGCGCGACCAGGCTGAAAATTCATCCAATACACCGATACCGGAACCAGGATACGGATTCGACGAATCGGATATTCCGGAACAAGAGGAAGAAATCGGTGAATCACGAAAGAGAAAATGCTTTCGCCGCTAAAGTTATCAAAGGTTAAACCTTATACGGTCAAATCATGGAAAAGACAACATTACAACAAGGACTTAACGAGGTGGCACGCAAACGTGTACACCGGATGATCGACAACAACCAGCCGTTGTTCCGGCAGACCATGCAGCGGCTTATGCAGGAGGCGGGCACGGCGAACGACTACCTGGCGTCGATAGGTGCGGCCAACCGCACGCAAGCCGCTCCCGATGTAATATTTCTCGAAGACGGCAACAAGCTCATTATGAATATGGCCGGCCGTAAATACGGGCTGCATCGCAATGCCGTGGGACAGTTGGCCGAGAAAGTCGCCGTACCCGCCAAATATTTACGGGAACTCTCCGAAGGCGCCGCCTGGCAGCGCAGGCTCGCGGCAGAGATACTCAACCAGCACTCATCGTGGACAGAGCGCAGCCGGCTGCTGGTGCGGACGGTGGACGATCAGGTACGCGGCGTACTGTCGGACAGCTACCGCCGTCTGAACAGCGTGGAGCTGGTCACGGCTTTCCTCTCGGCGGCAACGGCTCAGGGCGGCGTGCCGTGCGACGCACTGATGACCGACACCAAGATATACGTGGAAACCATCATGCCGGAACCGATCTGTATCCCTACGCAGCGGAACGGAACAGTAGCCATATACATGGGCGCACGCTTCTCGACGTCCGACTACGGGGACGGTGCCGTGGAGATGCGAACGTTCCTCCTGAACGGCGTGTGTCTGAACGGTATGGTGCGCGAGAGCGTGATGAAACAGATTCATCTGGGAGCACGCCTCTCGGAGAGTCAGATGCTTTCCGATAGAACGTATCGTCTCGATACCGCGACGATGGTATCGGCCATCGGCGACTATACCCGCAATCTTTATGACCCGAATAACCTTCGGCAAAAATCGCTGGAGATACAGGCCGCCTCGGAAGCTGAGGTGGATTTCGAGGCGGAATTGAAGAAACTGGTCAAGGGAGGGCGGCTTCAGAAAACGGAGGGCGAAGGCGTACAGAAACTCTTGATGGCTAATAATCCCGACGACGGACTTTCAGGCGGTGCGACGCTCTGGAAACTCACCCAGGCGATTACAGCTTGTGCTCGGGAGCTGGCTCCCGCACGCAGCCGGGAGTTGCAAGAGATATCCGGAGAGCTGATGGCCCGCGCATTATAAACAGCATCGAATATGAGAAAACTGACAAATAAAGGACCGCCGAAGCCAACGACACTTTTGAAAAGGTGAAGATATAAGTGAAATTCGCTTTTACAAAAGTGTTTTGTTGTATTTGTACTTGAAACGACCTTAAATCTACCATTGCAAATTAAACGGATATTCCTCTATGGATGTTCGGATGCTTGTATTAGCGACTGTACGGGATAATCAAAATCTTTACGGATATCGTCGAACAGCATAACCGGACGCTTGCCGAATAACTGTCCGACCTCTCCAAATTACAAATCGTTCACAATAACCGGTCCGCTCCCGAATTTTCGGGAGCGGACATTTTGTTTAATTACACAACATCAACAATATGATAATCAAATGCCAAGAACGGCTTTGCGAAGCGCAGGAATACGCCGCGACACTCGGCGACAAGTCCTTGCAGAAGTGTCTTGCCAAGCTCGAAAGTTGGGAGCATGACGGACGCATAGTATCTCTTTACGGAGATTTCGCCCCATATTCGTTTGGATTTAGTTTATATGGCCCGGACGGGCAGCTCATTATGAACGGCGGCCTGCTGTACCACGGCTCGCCCGACCAGTCCTGTGCCGTCACGTTCAATCACGACGACCTCTGGCAAACACACACCTGAGACTTGCATAGAGAAGACAAGTGCGGTCGATCGACCGCACTTTCTCACCTTCTTTTTACAACCGGTTCCACAATGTAGAAAAAAACCATTCGTGTCGTAACCCGAAAACAACTGTCCGGCTGAATCGGGATATACAAATATAGTGATTTGTCGGCACCTGCTCGAAAAGCGGGTTGGGACATTCTCGGACTACACCTGAAATATCGACATAAAACGCCATATCGAAACAGGACGTCCCTATGACGATTAGAGTGGGTAGCGCATCATAAAAACCTGTACTTGTAAAATTCCTATTATAAACAACATTACTTAACTATTTATCGAAATGGAAAACAAACCTTATCCAAAGACCGGTCAGAATCAGAATTTGCTTGCAATATTCGATGAAATTCCCGCGGATCGACAAGCGCTTATTCCTGAAGAAGACACGGACTTTTGCCGCCAGTTACAGACCCAGTTCGACAATGTTCACGATGCCTTGGGCAAAAAATACGACGAGGTGCGCTTCGAAGCACAGTTGCTACAGGATTACTCCGTCGATTTTCTTCCCGACAGCAAGGTGACCTATAAGTTACCGCGAGATAAGACGAAACGAACACCTTTCGATCAGTTCTTGTTTCTGCCGTTCGAGAGTATCGACAAAATCGTATATTTGCACGATGCTGCTTGCAGGCGACTCTGCACGATGATTACCGATTATTTCAATCGTAAATACAACCTCACAATTCCGTCTTTCAACCTCGGTTCCGATACGCTCCGCATCGACTTCAGACCGTATTACGAGAATTGCCTCCGACACGTTCTCGACTATTTGGACGGTAAAAGTTTTCAGGCTAAAGCGGAACAGGAGATTATCGAACGACTGTTGCAAGACCTCAAATATTATCCTCCGGCTTTGAAAGGAGCGACGGTCGTATTTCCCGTAACCTATCTTTTCGATGACTTTTGGATGAAAAGTTCTACTCCCAGATGTTCGATAGCATATGGAAAAGAAAAAATCGTATCCGACATTTGTACCGCTGTCATCATGCACCGCAGCGGGTTGCTGACGGGAAGTAGCAACGATATTGTAGGATTACGGTCGCACGAAGTTGATACAAGTATTTGGTATCAAATCCAGAACTCGAAAGGCTGCGAGATCAAATTTTATAAGAATGGTCGTATCGACATACGCTTCCCATCGGCGAGGGAAGCGCTGGATTGTTTCGTGGCTCTGAAGCTCGGAACGATACGGAAATCATAAATAGTTCATATCCTATGAGTATTGTTTCCAAAGCGTGAAAATTTGTTATATTTGCAAAACAAGCGTAAAATACGACAACATGGAACAGCAAGATATACGTTGGCAACAACGGTTTTCAAATTATCGTAAAGCGCTGCGGAAACTCGCAGCAGCCGTTGAAATAGTGACCGAAGAGTCGCACATGGGGCACGATATAGATGAACTGTTGCAAGAGGGACTTATACAACGTTTCGAATATACACACGAAATGGCGTGGAAGGTGATGAAAGATTACGAGGAATATCAGGGTTATCACGATATTCGCGGATCGCGGGATGCCATTCGCCAAGCCCTGCAAATAGGAATTATAACCGATGAGAGGTGGATGCATTCAATCGTAGACCGAAACCTTACATCGCATACCTACAATGACGAATCGGCAGATAAAATAACCGCTAATATTTCCGAAATCTATTTTCCTCTATTCGTGGAGTTCGAGAGAAAAATGAATTCTCTTTTAGAGCCGGGAATCAATCTTTTCGAGCAATGAAATACGGATTGTCAGAAGATGCGTTAAAAAAACTGCATCATGTGTTTTCTTGCGAAGAGAATATCGAACAAGTCATACTATATGGCTCCAGAGCCAAAGGCAATTACAAACCTTTTTCCGATGTAGATATCGTTTTGTCCGGAGACAAGTTGGAATTTATGGATCTTTATCGGGTCATACTTACTATTGATGATTTGTTATTGCCGTATCTGTTCGACATATCGCTTTACAAAGATTTGGATAGTCCGGATTTAATAGAGCATATCCGAAGAGTCGGTATTGTCATATATGATCGTAGGAAAGAAGAGCAGCCTTAGCTGCTCTTCCTGTTTTTACTGTCAAGTCCATACTCTTGCGGAGTTCATCATCGAACTGCCATAATTTCATTATCATAAATTTTCGAGCCATACACCCAAGTCGTGTATGGCCTTTTTGTTTTATTGACCATGTATGAAATAATTCCACAATCAATTCCGCAGGCCAGGCGTGCGGAAATCAACGAAAAAATCCTCGCCGACATCGAATCCGGCGAAAACAGAATTCCCCGGCAAACCATTTACAACTGTTACACGGGTGTGGGCGGGTTGCACGACCTCAATCCCGACCAGTTTGCCAATTACCACGAATATGCCTGCGCCAAACGGGAGTTCGAGCAGGGACAGTTTTTCACGCCCCACGCCCTTTGCCGCCAGATCGTATCGCTTGCGGCTTCGGACCCGACGGAAACCGTTCTCGATATGGGCTGCGGAATGGGCAACTTCTTCAATTTCCTGCCTAACCTACACAACGCTTACGGCTTCGACATAGATCCTCGTGCAGTAAAAGTTGCAGGTTATCTATATCCAGAAGCGCATATTGCCGTGCAGGACATGCAACAGTACGAGCCAGCCATGCTGTTCGATCTGCTGCTCGGAAATCCGCCTTTCAATCTGAAATTCGGCAACGATTCTTCGCAGTTCTACTATTTCCGGAAAGCATATAGTGTATTGAAACCCGCAGGTCTGCTCCTGTGCATCGTGCCGTATTCCTTCCTGCAAAACGAATTTTGGGACAAATCCCAGATACGCTACATCGACAACTGTTTTTCATTTCTCGGACAGACGAAGCTGCCGCAGGATACTTTCGAAGATCTCGGCGTCGCGGAGTTTGCGACCAAGCTGGTGGTATTCTCCCGGGAATCCGCACATATCGAAAGCCGCCCGTATCGGGAGGACGAATTTATTACGCAGGAACAGCTCCGCGAGCGGATCGCACGCTTCCGGGAAATCAAATGTTCCCTGAAACTGAAATTACGACAGGAAACAAACCGCATAGAACTCGAAGAAGAGCAAGCATTCGAATACACGATGACGAAGTATCTGTATGAAATCAAGACCCATCCGCACCTGCGGCCGAAATACGAACAGGCCATAGCACTCGTATCGAAATTCCGCAGCCAGACCCCGCCCGAGAATGCGTCGAAAACGCAATATGAAGAGTACCAGCGCTCGAAGCTCACCTATGCGAAAGTGCTGGCCATATTGCGACGATACGTCCGGGAGCAACACTTCGTGCCGCAGCGAAAAGTCGCACTGGTGAAAACCAATTACTCTTACAAGCTGAAAGCATACGCCCCGCACCTTCTCGACGACATCGCTGTCCGGGAAGTGCCCATTTATAAACTTACAATCAATAACGGCGGTCTGCCCGATGCCGGAGCGTGGCGGACACCCGACATCGAAAAGCAGTATCGCGCGGCGCGGCGAGTGATCGGGCGAAAACACCGGGAATATCTGCGACAAAGCATTCCTTATTTTCAGATGCCGCAGGATGGTCGTCTGACTGAATATATCGAGGGCTTGTCGTTCGTAAACAAGGACGGCAAGCGGTGCCGGTTTACCGACCTGCAACGGCACGATATGAACTGGCTTTTCCAGAAACGCTTCAACCTGCTCAACTGGCAGCAGGGGTCGGGCAAGACAGCCGTAGCATACCACTTCGCCAAATACATCCGGTCCCTCAAGCGTGTACACAACACCATCGTCGTAGCTCCGGCGCTGGCGATCGAAATGACCTGGGAGCCGTTTCTGACTCGGCAGAAAAAACGATATACCCGCATTACGCAGCCCCGGCATCTGGAAAATATCCGACCGGGAGAGTTTATCGTCATTTCGGTTTCCATGCTCGGGAAACTGAAATATTGGCTCAAACGATTCGTAAAGAGCCACTCCAACAAACTATGTTTAATCTTCGACGAATCGGACGAACTGACCAACGACACCTCGCAACGTACACGCAATACGCTCAATCTGTTTCGTCGTTGCTCGTACAAAATACTGGCAACGGGTACAACCACACGCAACAACGTAGCCGAACAGTACAGCCAGCTATCGTTGCTCTATAACAATTCGGTGAATATGATGTGCTGGTGTTCCAAAGTCTATCACCAAGATCGGGAAACACACGAAATAGAAGACTCTCCCAACGAATTTTACGGCGAGCCGTTCCCCGCATACGGCGGAGCCTCGCTGTTCAAATCCTGTTTTTGCCCCGGTAAAGTAACCGTCTTCGGCATCGAAAAGCACAATCAGGATATATACAATAAAGAAGTTCTGTGGGAGCTTAATGCCAAAACGGTGCTGACACGTAAGTTCCGGGAATTTGCCGGTGAAAAATACGAAATCAAGAATCATGTAGTTCTTCCCTGTGCAGGAGAAAAAGCCGTTTATGAAAAGATTCTCACAGAATTTTGTCAGATATGCAACCTCTTTTTCAATAGTACGGGCGACACTCGCAAAGACGCCGCAATGAAAATCGTACGACAGATCATTCTGATGATAAAAGCATGCTCGATTGCCAATACCATGCCCGGATATACGGGAGAACCGTTCCCGGAGAAAGTAAGACATATAGCTGCAATGGTCCGGAATATACCGCAAAAAGTAGCTATAGGATGTACTACACTTGATGCGTTGGAGATGTATGAGGATTATGTCTCGGCGATAATTCCGAACAGGCCTCTATTTTTGGTTCATGGCCGGCAATCATTCAAAAAACGGAGAAGAATTATCGACCGATTCGACCGGACGACGGACGGGATATTGGTCTGCACACAACAAGCACTCAAAAGTTCGGTCAATATCCCTTCCTGCGACGACATAATCCTCGAATCCCTCCAGTGGAACATTCCCCGCATGGAGCAGTTCTATTTTCGCTTCATACGCTTGGATTCCGAGCAGAAAAAACGGGTACATCTCGTAACCTACGACGAATCCATCGAACAAAACCTGTTGGCACTCGTAACGACCAAAGAGCGGCTGAACGAGTTCATTAAACTCGGAGAGATAAGAGAGGAGTCCGAAATATTCGAGGAGTTCGACCTAACGCCCTCCCTTATCGAAAAACTGCTGACACGCCAACGGGACAACGACGGCAAGTTGTACGTATCGTGGGGCAACCAGCGTATCGTTGCGGCATAAGTCGATAACTCCATTTCGATATTGACATACTCGGTCGCGGCAAATCAGTCGATGTTCCGAAGCAGCATGGATAGACGTGAGGAATACCCGTCTTTGCGTCCGGCTGCCATTCGGTTTCGGCGACAAAAGTACCGGACGGGCGGCGACCGGACAAGGCCAAGACGAGTTTCGGCAAAAAAACAGCACCCAAAGAGGTGCTGTTTTTTATTGCCGAAAGCCTTGCCGGATCGCCTCTGGCCCCGTCCGTTACCATTCGTGCCGAAAACCGAAAACAGCCGGACGGCTGAATCGGGATATAGTATTAATTTTTTTCAAGCATTTAATCATGAGATTGATAACCAAAGAAATCGAAAAGAAATTCCAAAAGCATCCTTTCCGTTCACAGGACAAAAAAGGAATCGACGCTACGGTGCTGGTCAAATATTTCACTCCGTGGGGTGCGGCGACATGGCTCATAACCGAAGCCGAACAGCAACCGGACGGTGACTGGATGTTGTATGGCTACTGTACCCTCGGCTACGAGTGGGAATGGGGAACTCTTATGCTTTCCGAATTGCAAGCATTACGAGGACCGTTCGGATTGACCACCGAACGAGACCTTTACATCGGTAACAACGCAATGGTGGCAGAACTGGCTTACTGACAGAGAGTGTTCAAAATACCAAAGCCTGCGTCGCAGATTCTGCGGCACAGGCTGCTTTATAGATTTAATTTTCAGTTATTATGAGTGATAAAGAATACAAAGCCCGACTCCTGTATATCGATGCGGGAGACTGCAAGGAAGTTTGGGAAGTGAAACATATCAACGGGGGCAGACAGTATGTCGGCCGCGATACTTTCGACGAACATACGTGGTGGACGCTTTGCGACGCTCCGTATGGATATTGCGAACGCAGCGGCCGAATCGTGCCGGGCGTCGTCTTCATACTTTGCGATGCGGAATGGAATCCCGTAGCCCGCGACGGCAACGACCGCACGGAATTTCCGACTCCTTATCCGACTCTGGAAGAAGCAAGCGCCGACGCTTGGGCGGCTGTCCGGGAACAATATCCTGAAGTTTCCAAAGATGGATTCGGAAAGTGGATTTCAGGCTTCGCTGACAGACCTCTATCGGGTGCGGATTACATGAATTGGCGGGATTGCCAGAGGGAAACGATACAACGCGAGGTCCTTTCCACATTCGATTATCTGGGCGAACAGCACGCCATCCTGCGATTTACGGTCAGGCATACCGAATGTACGGCGCAATGGCAGGAATATTATGTTGGTATTGCACAAGAGCAACCGCAGGAAGCATTTTCCATGTTTCTCGGGTATAGCTACTGACAACCGAAATATCTATATCCAATACTGGACGATTCTCAATACAGGTGCATTGCCATTACCAACTGTATCTATGAACGACATGAAAACAGAACCTGTCCTCATTACGAGCCTTACCCGCCGTCTGACCGCAATTCGGAACGAAGCCTTCAGCCTCATTCAGAATGCCGTGGCCAAACATCGAATCTTAGGTACATTCTATCAAAACCTGGGTAAACATTATGCCCATGACCAGACGCTCGAACAGTACGATACTGCACCCATCGTAATTACCCACAACGACTCGTTCGGTACATACGGCGGTTATGCAGCCGCCACGGTATACGAACTTTTTATCGACGAGAAGGGCCGCCTGCTCTGTACTCTGAACGGCGAAGCGGGCGAAGATTTCAACGAACCTCTCGAACATATCCAGATAGAAGGGTTACTGTGCATCGTCCGTTGGCTCATGAAGCACGGCCTTGTCATCGACAACCCGTGGCGCTGCGAGGTGTGCGGCTCGCTCGCCGTGCAGGAACAAATTTGGGTCGATACCAACACCTGTGAGGCGTATTCGCAGGCATATAACCGCGATGAAAATTACTGTTGTAACTGCAACGAAAATACCTACCCAATCCGAGAAAGCGAATTACTGCAAAACCTCGACGAGTGGTGGCACGGTCTGGACTTCCGGCAGATGGAGCGCATTACCGGCTACCGTCAGGACGACTTTGACCCTGAAGATGGTTATCAAGATTTCGTAGATGTTTGTGACAACTGGTGGGAAAGTTTGTCAATCGAGGAAAAGACACTGTTATGGTCTCAAAAATAATAAACAAATGAAAAATAGCGACTTATCTATCACAGATTCATTCTGGAATTTCATCGAGGCGAATGTTCCGAACTACCACGAGCGCGAGGACGTGCTGCATCAGGGCGAACTCCAACTGTTCATCGACGGCCACGAGTCTACCGTACAGGGTATCACACGCGAAGAAGCCTTTCTGCTGCGTGACAAAATCCTGTACGGCCTTTTTGCCGAAGCTATCGCAACTTTTACAGCCAGGCACCCCGTAGAATTTCCGGGCAATGTCTCCTTGCGTGATTACTCCGAAACACTGGTCGATATCGCTTATGAAGTCGGCCGACGACAATATCGGCTGTCATCTAACTCCCGCGAAACGGTCCGCACAATTATCGGCTGGGCCGACGAGTTCTCCCGCCGACACGAGAATACGGACTGGAGCACCATAGAATACCTTGACGAGATAGACAACTTCACGGAAGAGAAGCTGCGGACAGCACGAACAAGGCACGATAGTCCATACGTATTGGTGGAGTTCCCGGACGACACTGCGTATTTTGAGGAAAACGACATCGGATATCCCAGTTTCCAGAGCAAGGATAACGGTGCCCGCTATGTACCGGAATACGACTATATCCGATATTTTCAAAAAGGTCCAGCCGCAAACGTCTGTTATAAGCCGCTTCGTTGGCCCGAGTCGCAGCCGTATCTCTTTTCTGATGAATCGACCGATACGCTGAACGAACCTATCAACGACAAGAAAGGTATCATGGACTTCGGCTATCAGGCCGTATGGGTTCCACTCTGCAACATCGAAAGCTGATAATATGCCAAGAACTACGCTCGAAAAAAGCTGGAACGGCGGGAAGAAAGCCGCACCGAATGCACGCCGTCATTCGCAAAGCCCGACAGACAGAATCATAGTCATCCATATTCAAAATGATCGGAGAGCGCAGAAATTAATTTCTACATTCTATTCTATTGTATGTTAATGAAATACAAAAAATTACAATACATGAGTAAACAGAAAACATTATCAATCGAAAAACAGGAGGTGGCATTGTGTCGCAATATCTGGCAGAATAGCTCTCAAAACGACTGCATAGCCATCACGGACGATGCAGGCGAAGTGATCGAGGTCGTCACGACCCCGAGGGTCAACCCCGGGATGTTCCGTCGTCGCGTCCGGAGTCTGATGCTTTCGGGATTATCGCGGGAAGAGGCTGAAAAATACGTGGCTTCGACACCGCAGAAATTGGAGCTTTTCTATGACGTGAATCTCGGAGCTTTCGCTATCGACGCTGAAGCGGTGGGCAATACGCCGCTCTATAACCCTTATTCGGGAAAGGAAATTCCCGACGAAACAAAATAAACGAAATCATGACAACATTCAAGAAAGGACAGCGGGTCTGGTGGAACGACCCGATCTGCGAGGAGTCCGGCGAGTATGAGGTGCTGGATTCACAAGACAAAATCAATGCGGACAAATCGGAAAGCGAGCGTATCATCCGTATCGGGGATGGAGAGAACACGCGGGATGTCTCCGCCCACTACTTGACAATCGTATGCCCGATTTCCGATGAGGACAGGGAGCACCTTGCCATGCAGGAGCATCGTAACCGCATACGCGACAAAGAGCTGGTGGAGCAGATGCAGAGTCTCGTCGTTCAGTTCGAAGACCAAAATTTCGAAACCGAAGGATACTTCGTCCGAATCAGCGACGAAAATCACGATGCTTGCTGCGTGTACGGATTCCGAGTGAACCAAGATGTACTCTATGCTCTGTTGGACTACGACGACGGCAGACTGTGGATGGTACCGGTTTCTGACCTATGCGTCGTGGAACTGTTCGACGCTTTTTGGCTGTTGGTCCAAAACGCTTAAATCCAAAAACGGCAAAATGCAATTATAACAAGATTATATAATCGATTCTATGAAAACGAAATTTTTGTGTTACAGCCGCTCGAATCCCAATCAGGTCGTCTGGCATTATGCTGAACTGGAAAAAGTCGGCGAGGGCGTGTACACCTACCTTCAACAGAAGGATCAATATCGTGAAGAGGACGATATGATTGCCATCGTCCTGCAACTGGAAGACGTCTTTTTCGAATACGGTACTTACAATCGTCGATTTCTCGCTGATAAGGATGTAGTCGCTACCGGAGCCGAAGTCCTGAAAAACTTCCACCGGACCATCGAGCAGACCATGCAGGAAGGACGACATCTGCAACTCCTCCTCGTGCGGATTTATGAAGAACTGGGCCTCGATGCGGCACCTTTGATCCGTTACCGGGAAGAACGTCGGCTACGCTTGCAGCGAGAGGACGAGGAGCGGAAACGCCGGAAAGAGGAGCAGCGACGACAAGTCGAAGAGCAGCAGCGCGAACAGTTACGGTTGGCAGGGACCAGGTTCCTCGCTGGGGAATACATCTCCAGCGAGAATTTTATCGGGCTGTGCAAATTCAAGCGGATTCCCATACCGCTTCGCACACATGGGACCCTGTGCCGAAGCGTAACCGAACTCTCCCGAAACAGTATTCGTTACTCGCGCACGAAAGGCAAAGCCAAGCCGAAACTCGACGGATGCTTCGCTATGGCCGAAGCCCTGTACGAAAAACTCTCCGAAACGATGGATGCAAACGATGCAGAAAAACTCATTCAAGAAAATTAGTATGCAGTCTTTGTGGTGGGACCACCGTCAAGTATGCCGCCGTTGTCGCTCCTAACACGAAAGAATTTATCGGGTTCGAATACGAAACCTTCCTCTATGAAGCATGTCGGCAGTGTGGCAATACTGTTTCGACCAATGCAACTATTCCTCCGTAGAGTCCGGTGTCCGATGCTTCCGAAATTGCCACAGGAAGAAGCTGAAAAGAACATTGTCTGAAACCCGAACTTGAAATCTTCTTTGGCAGCATACCTACTTATATCCCTTATACGGGAAAGGAGATTCCTGATGAAACCGAAATTGAAAGCGCTCGAATGACGCGACAATAACAAATCCTATTAAGACAAATCTATTAACTAACTTATTAATCGATAAAACTATGCCTAATTGGTGTTGGACCTCCTATGTCGCTGTGGGAGATAAAAAAGATATACGCGACTTATACAAAAAGATGAAATCGCTGGAGGACAGTGAAAAATCCCTTATTGAAAACGGATTCGGCAATACTTGGCTGGGAAATCTCGTAACGATTCTGGGTGGTGACTATCACAAAATAAGCTGCCGAGGCGAGTTCGGCAATCTTTCGATCAACCACAACTATACAGTCGTCCGTTTCGACACTATGACTGCCTGGGGCGAATTTGACGACTTACGAAAATTCATTCAGTTCAAATACCCCTCCGTCTTTATTTACTACCGCTCGGAAGAACCCGGAATGGGCTACTACGGGACCAATGATGTCAATAGTGAATATCTGCCGCGCATTAAGGTGGAAAATGGTTATCAAGAGTCGTATTACTATTCGAATTGGGAGGAGGTATTTCAATTCCTTTCCGAGAAAATCGGGACCGAGATACACAATATTGAAGAGATGAACCGATTGTTGGATATCTATAACGCGGAACACGATGATGACAGCATACTCGTAATTGAGTTCAGGTTGGACAAGGAATGTTCCGATGTTGCGGATAGGCTCTCCGATAAATACCTCTTTGTATAAACGTATATCAATATTGATATTTTGATTGAGAATAACAGAATATATCTAATTATTTGTTATTTTTGCATTTAGAGTCGTCATTAAGGCTTAAATGACTGGATAACACAAAATTAACATAAGTTGAATTTGTTGATTTTCTCTCCGCATTAGGCTGGTAAAATTTGCTACATATTTGTTACATAGTTTTGTATATAGCTGATTACCAGGCGCTGTGATTTTTGATGTAGAAGGACGATCTACAACATTCGCCGCTTATAAGATGAAACGTTCGGATGTTGTGGTAGAAGCTTGTATAATACAACCGTAGAGGCGGGAGAATGGACAGAAAACATGTGGGGTTTTTCTGTCATGAGCGAGCTAAACTTTGATGCGGTATTTGGTTGCTCGGCTGTGATTCTGCCGAACAGGTGAGAAATCATCGGTTTATATTGGAGCTCGCCGTTTCCGAGCCTTCTGTGGCATTCTCAGAGAGCCGGGGTGATAGGGCATCGAAAATCGCGTTTGTTTTGTGGCGGATAATCCGTGTCCCGGTGCAGCGCAGGGAAACATGGCTTCGGAGCCATGCTCGGCTTTATCTGGGGCGGGAACCGTATCCTATCCGTGTTTCCTGTCGGCATGTAGTGCCGGGAAGATGGACCGGAGCGATGGCTGCGGAGCGCCCCGTTTGCTATCCCTCCTCTTTCCCTGTATAGCCTGCGTCTTCTTTCAGGTCGCCGCTGTTGGCGGCTGCCACGGCCAGCCGGTCGCAGCGTTCGTTTTCCGGATTGCCGTCGTGTCCCTTCACCCATACGAACCGTACATGGTGTTTGCGGTAAAGCACCATGAACCGCCGCCACAGGTCCGGATTCTTCTTGTCTTTATAACTTTTCTTTTCCCAGTCGAACACCCATCCTTTGGTGACGGCATCGACCACGTAGCGGGAATCGGAAAAGACGGTGACTTCGCAGCCGTCGAATTTGAGGGTCTCCAATCCTTTGATGACGGCCAGCAGCTCCATGCGGTTGTTCGTGGTAAGACGGAATCCTTCGCTGAGCTCTTTCCGATAGGGCGGAGAAAGCAGTACCACACCGTACCCTCCTCTGCCGGGATTACCCTGTGCCGCCCCGTCGGTATAGATGGTTATCTTGTTGTTCGCCATGTCAATCGTCGTTCCGCCTGTTGCGGTCGTCCGGCAAAGATACGATAAAAATGCCGTTGCCGTGCATGGCCCGTTTCCTGCTCGTAAAAAGAGGGAAGCGAAAGGGCGGGAGCGAAAAGGCGTTTCTGCTCTCGAAGGGGGTGGGGCGGATTGTCCCGAGAGTCTTGGCGTTCTCTTCTCGCCTTCGGGAGGCTCGGGCAAGAGAGGTTGTTCCGTTCGTGTAACGGGGCGAAGCGGTTGAGGATATTCGGAAACAACAGAGAGGTTCTCCCTGTGTATGGACAGCCTCGGATGAGGCGTTTCGTATGGTATGCGTGTGGAATGCCGCGTCTTGTTTCCGGCGGCATCCCGGAAGCGATACTTTCCTATGGCGGGCGGTCGCTGCAGATGAAAACAGGAACAGGGGATTGTTTTCCATCCCTTGTTCCTGTCGGGCAACGAGCTGCGTACACGGTTTCCGTGCGTTTGCTCTCCTATTTGTTGTGGCTCTCTTTGGCCTCGATGCTCAGCGTAGCGTGCGGTACGATTTTGAGTCTCTCTTTCGGAATCAGTTTGCCCGTTTCGCGGCATATTCCGTAGGTCTTGTTCTCGATACGCACGAGAGCCGCTTCGAGATGCTGTATGAATTTGAGCTGTCGCTGGGCGAGCCTGCCCGACTCCTCTTTCGAGAGGGTAGCGGCCCCTTCTTCCAACACTTTAAAGGTGGGCGACGTATCTTCCGTATCGTTGCTCATCGTGTGGGTGATGGACGAACGCAACAATTCGTAGTCGGCTTTCGCCTTTTCGAGCTTGTCGAGGATGATGGCCTTGAATTCGGCAAGTTCCTCGTCCGAGTATCTGGTTTTTTCGACTTCTGACATATCCGTATCTTATTTGGTTTTTAATTCCGATATTATAAAGATAACCACTTCCGGGCATAAATGCAAGCCGGTGCGTGAAATTATCTCCTATATCCTTGCCATAACGCTTTTCTGCATCGCATTATTATTGCAGTGCACCTCCGCGCGACCGGGTATCCGGCAGAAGCCGTTGTGTGCCGGCCGTCAGGCGGTGGCTTTCGTAACCGCTATCGTGACCGGATGCTCGTCGATGTCCACGTCGTGAACGAAGTCGCCCGCCGGCGTATCGGCTAGTTTCAATTCCACTGCGAGCGTCTGCGAGGCGATGTAGGTGCCGAAATCCGTGACGGCCCCCTCTACGAGGTCGCATCGGCCTATCTCCGCGCGAATCTTGTCCGTCACTTCGAAGCCGCTCTCTTTGCGGATGTTCTGGATGCGGTTGATGAGTTCGCGGGCGATACCTTCGCGGAGCAGCGTTTCGGTTACGGTTACGTCCAGTGCCACCGTCAGCTTTCCTTCCGTTGCCACGAGCCATCCGGGCATATCCTCGGAGGTTATCTCGAAGTCTTCGCGCGTCACGGGCAACTGCCGGCCGTCTATTTCGAGGAAGAAGCTGTCGTTCGCCTCGATGGCTGCAATCCGTTCCTGCGAAAATGATGCCACGAGTGCGGCTATCTGTTTCATCTGCTTGCCGTAACGCGGGCCGAGTGTCTTGAAGTTGGGTTTGATGCGTTTGGTGATGAGGCCCATGGTGTTGGTAATGAGCTCTACTTCCTTGACATTCACCTCGTTCATGATGAGGCTACGGACCTTCTCGATGTGCCGTCCCGTCTTTTCGTCGAGCACCGGTATCAGAATCTTGGTCAGCGGCTGGCGTACCTTGATGTTCACCTTGCGGCGCAGGGCGAGCACCATCGAGGAGACGCGCTGGGCGATGGACATCGTATCCTCCAGTTCCCCGTCTATCAGGGAGGCGTCGGCCGTGGGGAAAGCGCACAGGTGTACGGAATCCCGGTATCTTCCGCTCACGGCATTCAGGTCGCCGAACAGCCGGTCGGCCATGAAGGGCGCAAAGGGTGCCATGAGCCGGGCAACGGTTTCGAGGCAGGTGTAGAGCGTCTGGTAGGCGGCCAGTTTGTCGGTGCTCATGCCGCCGCCCCAAAAGCGTTTGCGGTTCAGTCGTACGTACCAGTTGGAGAGGTTCTCGCCGACGAACTCCTGAATGAGGCGTGCTGCAGGCGTGGGGTCGAAATCCTCCAGTCTGTCGCTCACCTCCCGCACGAGCGTGTTGAGCAGCGAGATTATCCACCGGTCAATTTCGGGGCGTTCGGCCACGGGTATTTCCGGTTCCTGACCGTTGAAGCCGTCTACGTTGGCATAGAGGGCGAAGAAACTGTAGGTGTTGTAGAGCGTACCGAAAAATTTGCGCCGTACTTCATCCACCCCTTCCGGGTCGAACTTGAGATTGTCCCACGGCTGCGAATTGGATATCATGTACCAGCGCACGGCGTCCGGCCCGTATTTGTCCATTATGTCGAACGGGTCTACGGCGTTGCCGAGCCGCTTGCTCATTTTGTTGCCGTTTTTGTCGAGCACCAGACCGTTGGAGATGATGTTCCGGAAGGCGACCGAATCGAAGAGCATGGCGGCCAGAGCATGTAGCGTGAAGAACCATCCCCGCGTCTGGTCCACTCCTTCGGCGATGAAGTCCGCCGGGAAGCGTTTCAGGAACTCTTCGCGGCTGATTTCAAACGGATAATGCACCTGGGCATAGGGCATGGCGCCGCTGTCGAACCAGACGTCGATGAGGTCGCTTTCGCGCCGCATGGGTTCGCCCTTGTCCGATACAAGGACGATGTCGTCCACATAGGGACGGTGCAGGTCGAAGATGTTGTAGTTCTCCTCCGAGAAGTCTCCTTCGCGGAACGCCGCCAGCGGGTTGCTTTTCATGACTCCCGCGGCTACGGCTTTCTCCGCTTCCGCGCGCAGCTCCGCCACCGAACCGATGCACTTGAGTTCGGAGCGGTCTTCCGTCGCCCATATCGGCAGCGGCGTGCCCCAAAAGCGGGAACGGGAGAGGTTCCAGTCCACGAGCCCTTCGAGCCACTTCCCGAAACGGCCCGTCCCGGTCGAGGCGGGTTTCCAGTCGATGGTATCATTGAGCTCCATGAGCCTTTCCCGCAGGGCCGTCGTCCGGATGAACCACGAATCCAGCGGGTAGTAAAGCACGGGTTTGTCCGTGCGCCAGCAGTGCGGATAGGAGTGGGTGTGTTTTTCTATCTTGAACGCCTTGCCTTCGCCCTTGAGCATGACGGCTATGTCGATGTCGAGCGTGGGGTCGTCCGGACCGAGGGACGGGTCGTAGGCGTTCTTCACGAAACGGCCGGCCCATTCGCGGTAGCGTTCCGCATCGACGTATTTCGCAACGAAGTCGGGGTCCATGTCCTCGATGCGGAACAGACGGCCGCGGCGGTCCACCATGGGCTGGTTCTTGCCCGCCCTGTCTACGACATACATCGGCACGATGCCCGCCTGTTTACCTACGCGGTCGTCGTCGGCGCCGAACGTGGGGGCGATATGTACGATGCCCGTACCGTCCACCGTGGTCACGTAGTCGCCGGAGATGACGCGGAAGGCGTCGCCCATCGGCTTCACCCAGTCGATGAGCTGCCGGTAGCGTATTCCGACCAGTTCCGAACCCTTGTAAATCCGTTCCCCGATGCTGTACGTTCCCTCCATCTTCGGAGTGAAATAGGCTGGAAGCAGTTCTTTGGCGAGAATGACCGTCTGGGGCTGCTGCGTGTAGGGATTGAGGCATTTCACACGCACGTATTCGATGTTGTCGCCCACGGCGAGCGCCGTGTTGGAGGGCAGCGTCCAGGGCGTCGTGGTCCATGCGAGGAAGTAGAGCGTACCCTGTGCGTCATCGAACAGGAATTCGCTCCGCTCGTCGCGGATGATTTCGAACTGCGCCGTGCAGGTCGTGTCCTTCACGTCGCGGTAGCATCCCGGCTGGTTGAGCTCGTGGTTGCTGAGGCCCGTACCCGCGGCAGGCGAGTAAGGTTGTATCGTATATCCCTTGTAGAGCAGGCCCTTATCGAAAAGCTGTTTCAGCATCCACCACAGCGTTTCGATATATTTGTTTTCGTAGGTGATGTAGGGGTGTTTCATGTCCACCCAATATCCCATTTTGCGGGTGAGCTCCTCCCAGACGCCGGTGAACTCCATGACCGCTTCGCGGCAGGTACGGTTGTACTCTTCGATGGATATCTTGTGGCCGATGTCCTCTTTCGTGATGCCGAGCTTCTTCTCCACGCCCAGTTCGACAGGCAGGCCGTGGGTATCCCATCCCGCCTTCCGGCGGACGAGATAGCCCTGCTGGGTTTTGTAGCGGCAGATAGTATCCTTGATGGTACGCGAGAGGACGTGGTGGATGCCGGGGAGTCCGTTGGCCGAAGGCGGCCCTTCGTAGAAGATAAAAGCCGGTGCTCCTTCGCGTTCGGTGATGCTGCGTCCGAACGTGTTCTCTCTGTCCCACACTTCGAGGACTTCCCTGCCCAGTTGCGGCAGGTCGAGCCCCTTGTACTCGTTGAATTTTCTGCTGCTCATATATGCTACGAATCTTTGAAACCACAAAGTTATATAAAATTGCAGAGAATGGCAACGGCGCGTTGTCTCGGCCGTTCCGTGTCCGCTTGTCGGGGGAAGGAGTGCGATGAATTTGCTCCGGTACCTTTCGACGCGTCGGTCGGTGCCGGAAAGCGCAACGGTTGCGGAGACGCTGGCGTCACGGATGGAGAAGAAAAGGGCGGTGAATAGGACGGAAACGTCTGTTGTCTACTGTTTTGTAGAGAAGTTGTCGCTGTGTTCGAAAGCGATGCGCGGTGTGCCGTCCTCCACGAAGACGGTGCCGACCGGACGGAAACCGAACCGAAGCAGCAGACGCTGCATCGGGATGTTGTCGCGGTGGGTATCCGCACGCAGGTGACGGTCCTGTTCCAGACACCATGCCATGCATCGGGCGGCGATGCCCTGGCCCCGTACCGCACAGGCCAGGCGGTGGATGACATGGTAGGGACTTCCGTCCTGCCAGGCGCCGTCGCGGATGGTCGCATAGTTGGGTTCCGGCGAGGGCATGAAACAGAATGTGGCGACCATCGTGCCTGTCGCGTCGATGGCTGCATGGGAGTATCCTCCCGCGATGTCGGCGGCGATTCGTTCGCGGCCGGGATAACCGTCGCGCCATTGGCCGGGATTGCCGTTGGCGTGCATGAAAGCGGCGGCATCCGCCACGATTTCCATGATTTGTCCGAGCTCTTCGGGTCTTGCCCGGCGGATGGCTACCGGCAGGCCGCTATTGCAGTTCATCCTGTTTAGCTCCATATGCGAGGTCGCCCGCATCGCCCAATCCCGGTACGATGTAGGAGTGTACCGTGAGTTCCTGGTCTACCGACCCGCACCAGATGGTGGTATCGGCGGCAGGCAAGTGTCTGAGAGCGTACTCGACGCCCTCCTCGCTCGCTATCCCTGCGGCGACGTGCAGTTTCGCCGGCCTTCCCTTGCGCTCCACGAGCGCCTCGTAGGCGAGCACGAGCGAAGACCCCGTGGCCAGCATGGGGTCTACGAGCAGCAGCGTCTTGTCGGTGAGGTCGCCGGCCGAGACGTATTCCACGCGGATGTTGAACGTACCGTCTTTGCTGTACCGGCGGTAGGCCGATACGAAGGCGCAGGAGGCGTCGTCGAAATAGTTGAGGAATCCCTGATGGAAGGGAATGCCGGCACGGAGGATGGTGGCGAGTACGATTTCCTCGTCGGGCAGCATCACTTCGGCTTCGCCGAGCGGCGTCTCCACCGTCCGAGGCGAATAGTGGAAACTCTTGCTGATTTCGTAAGCCATCACTTCGCCGAACCGTTCGAGGTTGCGGCGGAACCGCATCCGGTCTTTCTGGATGCGGGAATCGCGTATCTCCGCGATGAAGCGGTTGAGTATCGTGTTCTCTCTGTCAAGGATGTGTACCATGGCCGTTCTGTTTTAAGCGGGAGTGTGAAGTGCCGGCTTCCGTCTGCCGGAGCGTGTTGCATGTCCCGGCAGGAACGGAACACCGTCGTGGTAAAGTTAATACAAAAAGTTGTTGAACGGATAGCGTCCCGCATGGATTTCCCTTACCATACCGTAGAGGTCTGTCCGCAGCTTGTCGATGTTGAGCCGCTCTTTGGCCGAGATGAAGATGCACGGAGTATCCCCCTTGGCCATCCAGCTGCGCTTAATCTCGTCGAGCGACAGGTTTTCGCGGGTGGCGGGCGTGAGGTCATCCTCCTCTTTCGGTTTGTAACGGAAGGCGTCTACCTTGTTGAAAACCATGAAGACCGGTTTGTCGCTGGCCCCTATTTCGCGCAGCGTCTCCCGTACTACCGCTATCTGTTCTTCGAAATTAGGGTGTGAAATGTCCACCACGTGGAGCAGCAGGTCGGCCTCGCGTACCTCGTCCAGCGTCGATTTGAACGACTCCACCAGTTGCGTCGGCAGCTTGCGGATGAAGCCCACCGTGTCGGAGAGCAGGAAAGGGAGGTTGTCGAGCACCACCTTGCGTACGGTCGTGTCGAGCGTGGCGAAGAGTTTGTTCTCGGCGAATACGTCGCTTTTGCTTATCAGGTTCATCAGCGTGGATTTTCCGACGTTGGTGTATCCTACGAGCGAAACCCGTACCAGGCTGCCGCGGTTGCTGCGCTGGACGGCCATCTGGCGGTCGATTTTCTTCAGGTCCTCCTTCAGTTTGGCGATGTTGTTGCGGATGACGCGGCGGTCGGTCTCGATTTCGCGTTCGCCCGCTCCGCCTCGTGTTCCGGTACCGCCTCGCTGTCGTTCCAGGTGTGTCCACATGCCTGTCAGGCGTGGCAGCATGTATTCGTACTGTGCCAGCTTCACCTGTGTTTTGGCATAGGCCGTCTGTGCCCGCTGGACGAAGATGTCCAGAATGAGCCGCGTGCGGTCGGTGATGCGGCGGCCGAGTGCCTTCTCGATGTTGTGCGTCTGCGAGGGCGACAGTTCGTCGTCGAAGATGACAACGCCGATTTCGTTCTCCGCCGTCCAGGCTGCTATCTCCTCCAGCTTGCCGGAACCCACGTAGGTACGCGAATTGGGGGAGGGGAGTTTCTGCATGAAACGTTTCACGGTGGTGATGCCGGCCGTTTCGGCGAGGAACTCCAGCTCGTCGAGGTACTCCTCGCTCTGGCTCACCTCCTGCCTCTCCCGGACGACCGCCACGAGGACGGCCCGTTCAGGCTGTATCGCTTCTTTTCCGGTTGTTTCCATAGTCGATTCTTTCGGTTGTCCGCAGCGGTCGTCACTCTACCGTCACGGATTTGGCCAGGTTGCGCGGCTGGTCTACGTTGCGCCCCTTGTTTACTGCGATGTAGTAGGCGAAGAGTTGCAGCGGTATCGAGGAGAGCAGCGGCGTGATGCATTCGGCGGTTTTCGGTATCCAGATGCAGTAGTCCGCCATCTCAGCCACGATGCAGTCGCCCTCGGTGACGACAACGATGACCTTGCCGCCGCGTGCCTTTATCTCCTGGATATTGCTGATGGTCTTTTCGTACACGCTGCCGTTGGTCGCGATGACGATGGTGGGCATCTCTTGGTCGATGAGCGCGATGGTGCCGTGCTTCATCTCGGCGGCAGGGCACCCCTCCGCATGGATGTAGGAAATCTCCTTCAGTTTCAGTGCCCCCTCCATGGCCGTGGGATAGTTGCAGCCTCGACCGAGGTAGAGGAAGTTACGGGCATAGGTGAATATCGAAGCCACCGATTGGATGTGTTCGTGCTGGTCGAGTACCTCCTTGATATTGTCGGGCATGGCTATCAGACCGCGCAGCACTTCCCGATACTTCTCCTCGTCGATGAGTCCTTTCATCTTGGCCAGCATCATCGCCATCATGACCAGTACGGTGACCTGTCCGGTAAAGGCTTTGGTGGAGGCTACGCCTATCTCCGGTCCGACGTGGATGTAGGTTCCGGAGTGTGTCGCACGGGCTATCGAAGAGCCGACCACGTTGCATATGCCGTAGACGAAAGCCCCCTTGCTTTTGGCCAGCTCGATGGCGGCCAGCGTATCTGCCGTTTCTCCGGACTGCGAGATGGCTATCACCACGTCGTCGGAATGGATGACCGGATTCCGGTAGCGGAATTCCGACGCATATTCGACCTTTACCTCGATGCCGCAGAGGTCTTCGAAGAGGTATTCGCCGATGAGGCCCGCGTGCCACGACGTACCGCACGCCACGAAGATGATTCTCCGGGCATTGAGGAACCGCTCCTTGTTGTCGAGGATGCCCGACAGCACCACGTTCGTGCCCTTCACGTTGATGCGGCCCCGGATGCAGTCGGTAATGGTACGCGGCTGTTCGAAGATTTCCTTGAGCATGAAGTGCGGGTAACCGCCCTTTTCGAGCTCCGAGATGTTCATCTCCAGCTTGCGGATATCGATTTTTGATTCGATATTGTTGAGATTCACTACTTTGAGCGGTTTGTGGCGATTGATGACCGCAATTTCGCCGTCATTGAGATACACCACGTCCTTCACGTACTCCACAATCGGCGTGGCGTCCGAGGCGAGGAAGTATTCGCCTTCGCCGATGCCTACCACGAGCGGGCTGCTCTTGCGTGCCGCGATTATTTCATCGTTGTTGGTGCGGTCGAGCACTGCGATGGCATAGGCTCCGATGACCTGGTTCAGTGCCGCCTGTACCGCTTCGAACAGCGTGCACCGGTTCTCCGTGTGCAGGTATTCGATGAACTGTACGAGTACCTCGGTGTCGGTTTCGCTGCGGAAGGTGTAGCCTTTCTCCGCGAGCATGGCTTTCAGTACCCCGTAGTTTTCGATGATGCCGTTGTGAATGAGCGCTATCGAGCCGTTCTCCGAATAGTGGGGATGGGCGTTCACGTCGTTGGGCTCTCCGTGCGTGGCCCAGCGCGTATGGGCGATGCCTATCGTACCGGAAATATCCTTGTCCTCCACGAAGTGTTCGAGTTCGGTTACCTTTCCTTTCGATTTGTAGACGTTGAGTTTTCCTGCCGGATTTATCAGTGCGATGCCGGCACTGTCGTACCCGCGGTATTCGAGCCGGTGGAGCCCCTTTATCAGTATGGGGTAAGCGTCCTTGCTTCCCACGTATCCTACTATTCCACACATAAGGCGATGTCGGTTTCGGTAAAGTTAATGTCATGTCTTCGGCCGTTTCGGTCCGTACCCGGAGAGTGTTATGCCTCGCCGGGTAGCGGTCGGACCGTTGCCGTATTCTCAATAATTTGTTTCTGCCGCACGCTGTCGGTACGGCAAACAAAAATAAGCATTCTCCCGTAGATATGGAAACATACGGGAAGATGCCGGGATTTTCGGCGGGGCGGTCACTGTTGCGTGACGCGGTAAGCCTTCTCTACTCCTTTTATTCTCATCAGGTTGGCCGCCACCATATCGACGACGGCCGTGCTGGGTACCTCGATGTTTATCGTCCCGCCAATCTTGCCGTCCCGCATCGGGCTCAGACTCATGGAGCGGATGTTGATTTTCAGTTCGCCCGAGACGACCTCCGTAATCCGGTTCACCATGCCGGTCGTATCTTCTGCTACGATGCGCACCGAAGCCAGAAAACTGTTCCGTCCGGCGGTGCTCCGCCATCGCGCTTCGAGAACGCGGTAGGGATACTGCTGCTTCAGCCGGCGGGCGTTGGGGCAGTCGCTGCGGTGGATGGTGATGCCGGATGAGACGGTGGTGAATCCGAAGATGTCGTCGCCGAAAATGGGGTTGCAGCACTTGGCCAGTTTGTAGTCGAGCCCCTGGATGGACTCGTCGATGACCAGCGCATCGCCCTCCTGTTCCTTTTCGGGAGCGGGTTTGGCTGCGGGCTGTGCCGGTTTGGCCTTGGGTTCGAAAAGCTCCCCGGCGAGGTAGCGTGCGATGACCTCTTTCGTATCGGCGATGTCTATCGTCCCGTCGGCTATTGCGCCGTAGAACTCCGTTCCCGTCTTGTATTTGTAGTATTTGGTCAGGGCGATGACCGCATCGTCAATCGGAATGCTGAGTTTCCAGTTTTTCAGTTTGCGTTCGAGCTCCTCGCGTCCGAACCGGGCCACTTTGGCCTCCTCTTCGCGCAGGCACGCCTTGATTTTGTTGCGGGCCTTTGCCGTCACGACGTAATTGAGCCAATCGGCTTTGGGCTTCTGCGTTTTGGCGGTGATGATGTTTACGATGTCGCCGTTGTGCAGCTCCTCCTTGATGGAGACGTTGCGTCCGCCTATCTTCGCACCGGTACAGGCGGCTCCCACATGGGTGTGGATGTCGAATGCGAAATCGAGCACTGTGGCTCCCTTGGGCAGTTTGCGCAGGTCGCCGGCAGGGGTGAAGACGAAGACCTCCTCCGAGGTGCTTTCCGTGTCGATTTTGTTCGCTATCTGGCTTTTGTTGGTGCTTTCCTCCATGATTTCTCGCAGGCGGGCGAGCCATTCGTCGTTGCGGCTGCCGCTTCCGTGCACCCCTTTGTAACGCCAGTGCGCTGCGATGCCCCGTTCGGCCACCTCGTCCATGCGTTCCGAGCGTATCTGTATCTCCACCCAATGGCCGTCTTTGGTGACAACCGTGGTGTGGAGCGATTCGTAGCCGTTCGATTTGGGGATGGATATCCAGTCCCGCATCCGGTCGGGATTGGGGGTATAGAAGTCCGTGACTATTGAGTAGATGCTCCAGCAGAGCTGCTTTTCGCTCTCGGTCGGACACTCCACGATGATGCGGATGGCGAAGATGTCGTACACTTCGTCGAAAGATACTCCCGTGCGTTTCATCTTCCGCCAGATGGAGTAGACCGATTTGGTGCGTCCCTTGATGTGGTATTGGATACCTTGCGCGTCGAGCCTTTCCCGTATCGGGGCGACGAATCCTGCGATGAACTCGTCGCGTTCGGCCGCGGTCTCTTCCAGCCTGCGGCTGATGTAGGCGTAATCTTCCGGTTCGAGGTATTTCAGTGCGATGTCCTCCAGTTCGCTTTTGATGGAATAGAGTCCCAGTTTGTGGGCTATCTGTGCGTAGAGGTTCATGCTCTCCCAACTCTTCTTCCGCTGTTTCCCTTCGGGGAACATGGCGAGCGAACGCATGACCTCCAGCCGGTCGGCCAGCTTGATGAGGATGATGCGCGGGTCGGTGGAGTAGGAGACGATGAGGTCGCGGAAGTTGTCGGCCTGCGACATGGACACCTTGGTGTGTACCTTCGAGATGAGGTTGAGCCCTTCAAGGATGCTGACCGGGATACTGCCGAACCGTTTCTCTATCTCGTCGGCATCGGCCAGTCCCAGTCGTGCCACATCGTGCAGCAGGGTGGAGATGGTGGAATTGCGTCCGAGCCCTATTTCGGAGATGACGATTTCGGCCGTGCGTACCGAGTGGTCGAACAGCGGAGTTCCGTCGTAGCGCACCATGCCGTCGAGGGCGGTGCGGGCCATCTCGAACGCTTCCATGACGGCCTGCCGGCTCTGTTCGTTGAAGGTGCGTCCGAGGAGGTCGAGGAAGCCGGCATACCTCTCCGTTCCCTGTACTGCTGTTGTTATCGTCGCTGTTTCGGTGTATTCCATACCAGAGTATAGCGTGGCGAATTGCCTGGAGTTTATCAAATAACGTACCGAGTGCCGCTTTAGCGTGCCCGAAGCGGTAATAAACCGTTGCGGGCGGCTTTGGCCGGGCTTCGGCGGGGCATGTCCCGGCCGGCTTTCCCTGCCCTTTCGTGCTGTCCGAACGATAAAAAGCGGACGCCGCCGTCCGCTTTACCGTCATGCCGTTCCCGCCTTTGTCCGGAGCGTCAGAGTTCGCTTTCTTTCAGACGCTCCGCATTTTCGGCCACTATCAGGTGGTCGATGACATCCTGTATGTCGCCGTCCATGAACGACGAGAGGTTGTATATCGTATAGTTGATGCGGTGGTCGGTGACGCGGCCCTGCGGGTAGTTGTAGGTGCGTATCTTGGCACTTCGGTCACCCGTCGAAACCATCGTTTTGCGCTTGCCTGCTATCTCGTCGAGATACTTCTGGTATTCGAGGTTGAAGATGCGCGTGCGCAGCTCTTCGAGGGCCTTGTCGAAGTTCTTGAGCTGCGACTTCTGGTCCTGGCACTGTACGACGATGCCCGTAGGGATGTGTGTCAGGCGGATGGCCGAGTAGGTGGTATTGACCGACTGGCCGCCGGGGCCCGACGAGCAGAACGTATCCTTGCGGATGTCGTTCATGTTCAGCTCGATGTCGAACTCCTCCGCCTCCGGCAGCACCGCTACCGATGCGGCCGAGGTGTGGACGCGGCCCTGCGTTTCGGTCTGCGGCACGCGCTGCACGCGGTGTACGCCCGATTCGTACTTGAGAGTTCCGTAAACGTTGTCGCCCGTGACCTTCATCACGACCTCCTTGTAACCGCCCGAACTTCCCTCCGAAGCGCTGTTTATCTCGTATTTCCAGCCTTTGCTTTCCGCATATTTGGTGTACATGCGCAGCAGGTCGCCGGCGAAGAGGGCCGCCTCGTCGCCTCCCGTGCCGCCGCGTATCTCCACGATAGCGTTCTTCTCGTCCTGCGGGTCTTTGGGAATGAGCAGCAGTTTGATTTCCTCTTCGAGCCGGTCGATGGCGGGTTCGAGTTCCGCCACCTCCTCGCGGGCCATTTCGCGCAGGTCTTCATCCTTTTCGTTGGCGAGGATGTCCTTCGCCTCGCGCAGGTTGTTCACCGCCGTGCGGTACCGTTCGCTCGTCTCGATGATGGGCTTCAGCTCCTTGTACTCCTTGTTGAGCTGCACGAATTTCTTCATGTCGCCTATCACTTCGGGGTCGGTCATCTGCTGCCCTATCTCCTCGAATTTCAGTTTCAGGCCGTCGAGCCTGTTCAGTATGTTGTTGTCTGCCATGTCCGTTTCTCGTATGCGGTACCGCCTTTGCGGAAGGCGGTTTTCCGCGCCGCAAAGTTAGCGATTTTTTGCGGCTTACCAATAGGGGGCCGTCGGGCCCTCCGGAACACTCTCCGGAGACGGAAAAAGAGCGGGCGGACCATAAGGTCCGCCCGCTCCGGAATCAGTCCTGCGGCTTTGACCACGAGGCGCTCTATTGCTCTCCCTTGACGTATTTGTCGAGCCAGCCGAAGAATTCGCGGTTCCATACGAGCGAGTTCTGGGGCTGGAAAACCTGATGGTTTTCGTTTTCGAACGCTACGAAGCGGGCCGGTATGCCCTGTACCCGTGCGCCCGTGAAGGCCTCCAGGCTCTGGGTATAGGGGATACGGAAGTCGTTGAGGCCCGTGATGATGAGGATAGGAGTATCCCAGTTCTGTACGAAGCGGTGCGGCGAGTGGGCGTAGGAACGCTGTGCCACGGCGTTCTCCTTGTCCCAGTAGGGGCCGCCGTAATCGTTGTTGATGAAGAAGAGCTCCTCGGTCGAGCCGTACATGCTGTCGAAGTCGAAGATGCCGCAGTGCGATATGAACGCCTTGAACCGGCCTTCGTGCTGCCCGGCGAGGTAATATACCGAGTAACCGCCGTAGCTTGCGCCGACGCATCCGAGACGGTCGCGGTCTACCCACGGTTCCCGGGCCACGTCGTCGATGGCGCTGAGGTAGTCGCGGATGTTCTGGCCGCTGTAATCACCCGAAATCTGGTCGAGCCACTCCTGTCCGAACGAAGGTACGCCGCGGCGGTTCGGGGCTACGACCACATAGCCCTGGGCGGCCATGAGCTGGAAGTTCCAGCGGTAGCTCCAGAACTGGCTCACCACGTCCTGCGGACCGCCCTGGCAATAGAGCAGGGTGGGGTACTTCTGGTTCGGGTCGAAGTCGGGGGGAAGTATCACCCATGTCAGCATCTTCTTGCCGTCGGTGGTCGCTATCCAGCGTTTCTGTACTTCGCCCATCTTCACGTTGTCGTAAATGTGCTTGTTCACGAAGGTCAGCTGGTTGAGGGCGCCGTTGTCCACGCGGTAGAGCTCCGTTCCCTGCGAGATGCTCACCTTTTCCGCGACGCATACGCCGTTGGAATAGGTGAAGGCGGTGATGTCGTGGTCGCCGCGCGTGATGACCTCTACGGCAGGTATGCCCTCGACATTCACCGAGCAGAGCTGGCGGGTGGCTTCGATGGGCGAAAGGAAGAGGATGGTGCCGTTATCTTTCCATACGAGATTGTAGGAGTTGTAATCGAAGGCTTCGGTCAGGTCGCGGAACGAACCGTCCGTGCTGTCCCATACGAAGAGGCGGTCCTTGTCCGATTCGTTGCCCGGACGGCGCATGCTCTGGAAGGCGATGTAACGGTCGTCGGGCGAGAATACGGGGTATTTGTCGTAGCCGGGGAAAGCCGGGGCGATTTTCAGGCGCGGGTCGTCGGGTGTTCCTGCCTTGTTGATGTTGGTGACGGTACCTTTCGCCACGTCGTAGACGAAGATGTCCGAATCGGTGGACTGTGCGTATTTCGTACCGGTCATCTTCTTGCAGGTGTAGGCGAGCTGCGTGCCGGCGTTGTTCCACGAGATTTCCTTCATGTCGAAGTAGGGGGCCAGCGGTGCGTCCCATGCTTCGCCGGGCATGATGTCCTTGCCGGCATGGGCCTCCTTGCCGGCATGGGCCTCCTTGCCGTCGAATTTGCCGACGAATACGTGTTTGTAGTAACCCCTGTCCCAATAGTCCCAGTGGCGCGTCATGAGGTCGTTGTAGATGAGGCCCTTCGATTTGTCGAGGTCGGGATAGACGTCCTTCGATTCGATGTCGGCTACGTGTACGTTCTGTACGTAATAAAAATGGTCACCTTTCGGGGCGATGCCGAATCCTTCGATGCCGCCTTTTATATCGGATACCTGATGTATCCTCTTGCCGTTGGTACCGATGGCCCATATCTGACCTTCGCCGGTACGGTCGCTGAGGAAGTAGATGGTCTTGCCGTCGGCACTCCACTGGGGCGAGTGGTCATAGACCGCATCGACGGTGAGCTGTTGGGGCTCGCCGCCCTCCGAGGGCATGAGATAGAGGTGTGACAGGCCGCGGTTCTCCTGCATGTTATACCATGTCACGCTGTAAACCACGCTCTTGCCGTCGGGCGACAGTACGCTCTCGCCCACGCGTCCCATTTTCCACATGACCTCCGGGGTGAGTATTCCCGCCCGGATTTCTGCTTCGGTCATGTTGCTGTCGATGTCGAGCGGTACGATTTGGTTCTTGCGGGAACCGTCGCCCGAGCAGGATACTGTTACCGCTGCTGCCATAAGTAACGCCAGTGTTTTCGTTGTGAATTTCATTTTCCCTTGGTATTTGTTGTTCGTTTTGTGGTTGTTTCCCATGTCCCGTCCGCCGTTCGCCAGTGGGGGTCACTCCTTTTTTGTCCAGGCGTCGAAGACCTCCCGTATCGTTCCGTAGCTGCCGGCAACCGCCTGCCACAGCTCCGTACCCTGCATCCATCTCGTTTCCGTGATATCCTCCTCGGTCTGCGGAACGGGCGTTTCGTCTCCCTCGCACCGCATCCCGTACCACCAGGTGCATTTCGTCTCCCAGCGTCCGTGCATGCGGTAAAAGTGCCGGGTCGTCGTCAGCGGACCGAGCAGCCGCACCTGCCGCAGCCCCGTCTCTTCGGCCACTTCGCGCAGGGCGGCCTCTTCATGGCTTTCTCCCTTTTCGACGTGTCCTTTGGGAAGGTCCCACCAACCGCGTCGCCGCATCATGAGGATGCGCCCGGTGCCGTCTTCGACGACTCCGCCGGCGGCCTCCACGACGGTCGTGTGGCTGAGGAAAGTTTCGAAGGCGTGTCGGGGGTTCTCCGACAATACGTAGAGGATGTTGTTATTGTCGAATTTTTGCAGCAAATTTGCGGGGCTCAAGTCGGAGCCTGTGCCGCCGCGAACGCAGGGAATGTCCGCTTCGGCATCACCCGATTTGAATACCAATGCTTTATTTTCGTACCAGATTATCTGCATGGGCCTTTAATCTGTTGCAAAATAACGCATTAAAGTGCAATACTGCAAATTTTATGGAAAAATACGAAAGCCGGCAACAGCAGATACGCCGTCCGGCAGAGCAGATTTATTCGGTAATCAGCGACTTCAACAATTTTACCCCCGTCGTGCAGGGACATGTCGAGGATTGGACGGCGGACGAGACGAGCTGTTCGTTCAAGGTAAAGGGGATGACGATGCGTCTGCGGATGGTGGACAAGGTACCGAACGACTATGTCAAGGTGACCGGCGACGAACGTTCGCCGCTCGACTTTATTTTCTGGATACAGCTCAAGCAGGTGGGCGATTACGATACGCGTATGCGGCTGGTGCTGCATGCCAAGCTCAACATGGTGATGAAGATGATGATAGGGTCCAAGTTGCAGCAGGGACTCGACCAGATGGCCGAGCAGATGGCCAAGGCGTTCAACGGGGAATTCTGACGTGCCGGAGTCTCCCGGAGGACGCGAGAGGGGCTTTTTCACAATAAAGAATGGGAAACGGACATCCGGTATCCGGAACCGAAAAAGGCAGCCGGGGAACAACGGAACTGTTCCCCGGCTGCCTTTTTCCGGACGGCATCTGTGTTTTACATCCTTTCCGGGACTTCGATGCCGAGCAGGCGCATGCCGCGCCGGATGACGCGGGCCACCTCGCAGCTCAGGCGAAGCCGGAAAGCACGGACGGCCTCGTTCTCCTCGCGCAGGATGGAGTGGTCGTGATAGTAGCCGTTGTATGATTTGGCCAGGTCGTAGATATAGTTGGCAATGACCGAGGGCGAATAGGTGTCGCCCGCCTGCCGCACAGTGGCCGGGAATTCGTCGAGCGTCTTGATGAGTTCAATCTCCTCCGCCACGAGCGGTACGTCGGCATGGTCGTTCGCATAGGCGATGCCGGCCTCTCCGGCCTTGCGCAGCACCGAGCAGATGCGTGCATGGGTGTACTGGATGAAAGGCCCCGTATTGCCGTTGAAGTCGATGGATTCGCGCGGGTCGAAAAGCATGGTCTTCTTGGGGTCAACCTTGAGAATGAAGTATTTGAGTGCCCCGAGTCCCACCATGCGGCTGATGTCGGCGGCCTCTTCGGGGGTGGCGTCGTCCAGCTTGCCCAGTTCGCGCGACATCTCCATGGCGGTCGATACCATATCTTCAATCAGGTCGTCGGCATCCACGACCGTTCCTTCGCGCGACTTCATTTTTCCTTCGGGCAGTTCCACCATGCCGTAGGAGAGGTGGAAGATGTGGTCGCTCCATGCCTCGTAGCCGAGCTTTTTCAGTACGAGTTTGAGGACCTGGAAGTGGTAATTCTGCTCGTTGCCCACCACGTAGATGAGTTCGTCGAGGCGGTTGTCCTCGAAACGGCGGTAGGCCGTGCCGAGGTCCTGCGTCATGTAGACCGAGGTGCCGTCGCCGCGCAACAGCAGTTTTTCGTCCAGCCCGTCGGCGGTGAGGTCTATCCACACCGAGTTGTCGGGACGGCGGTAGAAGACCCCTTTGCGGAGTCCCTCTTCCACCAGCTCCTTGCCCAGCAGGTAGGTCTGCGATTCGTAATAGGTCTTGTCGAAGTCGATGCCCAGCGCGGCGTAGGTTTTGTCGAAGCCGTCGTACACCCAGCCGTTCATGGTCTCCCACAGGGCATAGGTTTCCGGCTCTTTCGCCTCCCAGCGGCGCAGCATCTCCTGCGCCTCGCGCATGATGGGAGCATTGCGCTTCGCCTCTTCCTCGCTCTGGCCCTGTGCGACGAGCTCTCGGACCTCCTCCTTGTAGTGGCGGTCGAACTCCACGTAGTATTTTCCTACCAGATGGTCGCCCTTCATGCCGCTCGAGGCGGGCGTTTCCCCGCCGCCGAACTTCTGCCATGCCAGCATGCTTTTGCAGATGTGGATGCCGCGGTCGTTCACGAGGTTGGCCTTGATGACCCGGTTGCCGTTGGCCTTGAGAATCTCCGCTACCGAATAACCGAGCAGGTTGTTGCGGATGTGCCCCAAGTGGAGGGGCTTGTTGGTGTTGGGCGATGAATATTCCACCATGACGGTGCGGCCAGTCGGTTCTCCGTATCCGAAGTGGTCGTCCGACGCGATTTCCGCAATTTTCTCATTCCAGAAGCTGCGGCGTAGCGTCATGTTCAGGAAGCCTTTGACTACGTTGTACGATTCGATACCGTTGTCGCCGGCAACGAGTGCCTCGCCAATCTCCGCTGCCGTGGCTTCGGGTGCCTTGCGGCTCGCCTTGAGCAGGGGGAATACCACGAGCGTATAGTCGCCCTCGAACTCCCTGCGGGTGCGCTGTATCTGGATGGGGGCGCCGGCGGCCTGCGGGTAGAGGCGTTCCACTGCGCGGGCGGCGGCCTGTTCGATGTAGTTTTCTATGTTCATGTCGGAAGTCTGTTCGTCCGCTGTCGCGGCGGATTAAAAGACAAAGATACGCATTTTTCCTTTTTACCGCCCGGCGGATTATCTTTGTACCGGTAAATAGCATGCGAAAATGAAGATAGCCGGGATAGAATTCCGCGAGCGGCCCCTCTTCCTCGCACCGATGGAGGATGTGACCGACCCCTCGTTCCGTTACATGTGCAAGGGTTTCGGGGCGGACATGGTCTATACGGAGTTCATCTCCTCGGACGGGCTCGTGCGCGAAGGGGCGAAGTCGGTGGCGAAACTTAATATCAGCGACGGGGAGCGTCCGGTGGGAATACAGATTTACGGTCATCTGATAGAACCGATGGTCGAATCGGCCCGCATCGCCGAGGCGGCCCGTCCGGATGTCATCGACATCAATTTCGGTTGTCCTGTCCGCAAGATAGCGGGCCGCGGAGCCGGGAGCGGCATGATGCGCGACGTGCCGCTGATGGTGGAGATGACACGGCGGATTGTGGAGGCGGTGAAGGTACCGGTGACGGTGAAGACGCGTCTGGGCTGGGACGAGGAGCACAGGAACATCGAGGAGATAGCCCTGCGTTTGCAGGACGCGGGCATCGCCGCGCTCACCATCCACGGCCGCACGCGGGCCCAGATGTACACGGGGGAGGCGGACTGGACGCTGATAGGACGCGTGAAGAACAATCCGCTGATGAAGATACCCGTCATAGGCAACGGCGACATCGACTCGCCGCAGCGGGCGGCGGAGGCGTTCGACCGCTACGGTGTGGACGGGGTGATGATAGGCCGCGCCACCTATGGCCGCCCGTGGATATTCCGCGAGATAAGGCACTACCTCGATACGGGCGAACTGCTTCCGCAACCCTCCGTCTGCGAACGGGTGGAAATCGCCAAACGGCACCTGGCCAAATCGGTCGAGGTGAAAGGCGAACGGGTCGGAGTGCTGGAGATGCGCCGCCATCTGTCCAATTATTTCAAGGGACTGCCCGATTTCAAGCCTACCCGGCTGCAGTTGGTTACGCTGACCGATGTGAACGAAATCAACGCCACGCTCGATTATATCGCGCAGGAGTGGGGCGGAGCGGACCTTTCGGGTGCGGTTCCGCCGCCGCTGTCGCACGGAATATAGCGCTTGCCTGCCGCTTTTGCGTTCCGGTCATTGTTCCGGGTAGTTCCGTTAACAGCTGTTGTTGCGGTATCGTTCCGATGATACGTGTAACGTTTCGGCTGCACGGGGTATGGGATACTTTCGTAGAGGCGAATCCTGCATTTGCCGGGAGCGGTGCAGTCGTTCCGCACGATTGTTCTGCGGGGCCTGCATGGGAGTTTTGCCGATGCGGAACGGACTGCGTTTCGCCGGTACGGCGGTCCGAGTCCGTATTTCCTTGCCGTGCGGTGTTTCGTGTCGGTCCGATGCGGAACGGGTAAGTACGTGCACTCTTCGGGTGTGTCGCCGACCGTACGGTTGTCCCGGCAAATACGCCCCGGCAGACCGTATCAATCCGCCGGGGCGTTCGTTCCCGATATGCCGTCTCGGCGTCATGCGGGAAACCGCTTCCCTGAAGGGGCAACACAAACTGAAGTCGTTCCGAATATCGGCGGGAACGGTCAGGACTGTCCGTTTACCCGGACGATTTCTCCGCCCTTGCCGTAATCCTCGACGACCAGTACGAGGTATTTGGGCACCAGTCGGCTCGCTTCGTATTTGGCTGCCTGCACCGTACCGACTTCCGCATTGTCGGCAGGCCAAATGCCTATCATCATTTCGCTCATCGGAAAGCCGTTCCGTTCCGCTTCCCGCATGAGGTCTCGGGAGAGTCTTTGAAGGCGGCTCTTTTTTCCGTTCACGGCAATGTTGTTGCCTGTGACTGTTATTTCTATCAGGTGATTGCGTGCTGCTTCAACCGACCCTTGAGGGTTGAAATAGGCATAATAGGGAACGTGTATTCCAGAAGCTTGCGGATACGATAGATAAGGAGAGGTTTCGATATGCTGGTTGACTCCACCCCAAAAACTCATGTCATCGGCGAGTCCTACAGACCATAGGTAGTCGCTGTCCTTTTCAAGGGCTGTTTTGATGCGCAGAAAGTCTTTCCATTGGGTCTTATCGTCGGTGATAACATAAAGGTTGTTAAAGAAAACGTCTTCGTCGGAGAGAAGCACTCCCTGTTCGGCAAACCGGGTAAGCAAGGCGTTCTCCAGTTGTGCGAAGGGGATAGGTGTATCGTCGATATAGGAGTTTCCTTTCGTATCCATGCGTATCGTCTGGGTAGGAATGGTTACGTAGGTGTATTGCAGCGCCGGATTTCCGTCCTCTTTGGCTTCGGATTCGAGTGTAATGATGTTATTATATTGCTGCAGGGTGTTCTTGGTATCTCCGCCTCCTATGTGGAGCTGCAGGGTGTACCAGCCTTTGTTGAATCGCAGTTCCGATGGGATGGGGTATTGCAGATATTCGGTCGGGATGGTCGCATAGAGTTCCGGCGCATATTCCCGGACGATATCGAAGATATCGTCGTACGCTTTCGGTTCTCTTGTTCGGTCAAGGGCGATGTAGAAACGGTTGGGGTTGTAGGTCCGGTCGGCCCAATTCGTCGGTCGCACAGTGAGTGTGGCCGTGTGTATGTCGGCGAAACGGTTGAAACTTAAATCGGCGCAAAGGTATCGTGCAGGGGTTTTGCTATCGTTGAAAAGAACATGGAGTTGCTTCGATACGGTGCCTTCTGCGGATGGATACTCCAGGGTGATATGGGATTCGTCCGTGTAAATAATGTTATCTTTGCCGCATTCCCTTTGGGCGAATGCGGTGAGGGCGAGGCATGCGAGCGGCAGCATGGCGAGGACTTTCCAGCGGGCGCGTGACTCGGAATCTTTTTTGAGCATCATGGTAATTCTTTTTTTGAGGTTACTGTGACCGAGGCCGTCGGCAACGGAATAGCGGCCAGCGCCGGCGGCCTTCTTTATCAAAAGCATCTGATACGTTTTCGGATTGAATCCTGCTTGCAGTACGGCCCGGTCGGCCTCGTATTCGTGCACGTTTCGCAGTTCCCGTCTCAGAAACCGCATGAATGGATTGAACCATTGCAGACATCCCGCCGCGTCGAGCAGAAGCAAATCCCAGGAGTGGCCGAGGCGGAGGTGTGCCCGTTCGTGGGCGATAATTTGTTCTTCGTGGTTCCCGCAGTCGCTGCGCGGGAGGACGATGTAGCGCATCCAGCTGAACGGTACGGTATGGTCCGCTGTATGTACGAGCACGGTATGCCTGTCGAGGCGCGTTCGTTCGCCGGCGCGTACCGTTCGGAGGATTTCGGTGACGGAGGCCAGCATGCGCAGCAGCGAGACCGCCGCACCGCTCCAGAAGAGGCAGGCGATGAGCGTCGGGAGGAGCGGGCGGTGTTCGGCGGATACGGGCCTGTCCGGTTCCGCCGCCTGTGGCTCCGCGAGCGGTTCGGGTGTCGGAGCCGTTCGGATACGGTCGGTTCGGAATTCGTCTCCGATGGGGGTGATGGCGGTATAGGGTTCGGGGCCGGGGGCGTCGGCGGGAAGGGTGATGAATCCGGCCGGAATGAGGAAGGCGAGCACCGTCGAGGCGAGAAGTACCGCCCGGTTGAGGCCGTGGAAGGTGTCGCGGCTGAGGAGGAGCCTGTAAAGCAGCCAGAATGCCGCAAGGCAAATGCCGACCTTGAGCAGATACCAAATAAACGCTTGCATGGCTATTCCTTTCCTTTTTCTATTCTTTCTATCAGTTCCCGCAGTTCTTCCACGGAGATTTTCTCCTCGCGGACGAGGGTCGATACGGCGTTTAAGTAGGAGTCGTGAAAGTATTTGCTGATGACGCCCCGGAGCGTGCCGCTGCGAAACTGTTCCTCGGTGACGAGCGGGTAGTATTGATAGGTATTGCCGTAGGCGCGGTGAGAGAGGAACCCTTTGGCTTCGAGCCCCCGTACCATGGTGGAGAGCGTATTGAAATGGGGCTTCGGTTCGGCATAAAGCTCTTGCAGCTCTTTGACGAACAAGGCGCCCCGTTCCCAGAAACGGGTCATGATTTCTTCTTCTCTGCGTGTCAGTTTTTCCATGGTTGTGCGTCGTTTTGCGGTTTGCCGGGAGCGGTATCCGGCGGATGGCCTGTCCCCGGAATTCATGCGGTCGAAATCCGGTAGCCCGGGTGTTCCCGGTCGTATGGAACAAAGATAACTAAAAGAATTTTGTGTGCAACTAATATGTTTAGTTTTTAAACTATATTTTTTAGTTTTCCTTTGAAAGGAACGGTCGTGCCATGCGGGTTCATGTATGGAACATACTGTTGGCGAGCGGTTTAATTGCCGGGGTTGTCCTCCTTGTGCGACCAGGAGACCGGAAGAGGGTAACGTATTTTCGGGAGATTGATACGGCGGAGCGGGTTTTTGCCGTTTGCAGTCCGGTGCCGGAATGACCGGAGGGGCGGCTTCGGGGATATGTGTCGGTAACGGTGCATGTACCGGAGTACACGGAATCCGGTTTTTTCGGTTGCGGCGGGAACTCTTTGCCGGCCGCCGGAGAACAGAGGGTGTGCGGCCGGGGGACTGCGGCTACTGCCGCAGGGCCATGTGCAGGATGGGGTAGGGAAGTCCGTCGGCGTCGGTTTCGTCGCGCGAGGTCGTGCGGAAGCCGTGTGCCCGGTAGAAGCCCTCCGCCCGTTTGTTCTGTTCATTGACATCCACTCGTGTCACCCCCTTTTCGCGGATGGCGAAGGAGAGCAATGCCCGTCCCAGTCCGCGGCCGAAAAAGTCGGGATGTACGAAGAGCATTTCGAGGTTGTCGCCCGACAGGCCGGCGAATCCGACAGGTCGGCCGTCGGTGAGAAGCATGTGGAGTTCGACGGCGGGAAAATAGTCCGTAGCGAGTCGGCTGCGGAGCCGTTGCAGGTCTGCTTCGGCGAGGAACGTGTGCGTCGCCCGGACCGATGCCTCCCAAATGTCGACCAGCATCGGATAGTCGGCCGCTTTGGCCGGGACGATGTCGTATGCGTCGTGTGCGGGTCGTTCTTTTTTGTCTGTCATAGTTATTGCGAATATCGAATGGGTGTGGCCGGTAAGGGACCGTTATGTCTCGTACAGACGGTAGCGGGCGCCGCAGTCGATGAGGAAATCGAGTACCTCTTTGAACTGGCCTTTCACATAGGAGGGAGGCGGAAGGACGGGATGGTCGTCGAAATGCTTGCGCAGCGTTGCCGGCAGCTCGGCGGTCGAAACGTGCAGCCTGTCCGCCAGCGTTGTCGTCTCCTCCTGGTCAAGGAGGGCATACAGGGTGTTGTCTCTCCGATGGTCGTCGTAATACACGTACTCCAGTTGAACGACCATGCGGTTGCGGTCGTCGAGACCGACCGAAAGCGACGCCCCTATCTCGAGGTCTTCATCCGATTCCACCAACAGTTCTTCTTCCGTCAATTGCATGGACTCTCTTTTTACGGAAGGCATCGTGCCCTTCCCTTTATGGCAAAAGTAGCAAATTATCGCAGATTCAGGATACCTGCGGAGGCGTTTTTGACGGAAACGGCGGTTTTCGCCGGAAGCTTGCGGCCCGATGGAACGGCCTTCATAGAACAATTCTCCATGGCGATATCGCCATGGAGAATTGTTCTGTTGGGTTGTGTGTACAGCACTCCGCCGTGCGGCGGCAGGCGGGCTTCCGTGTACGGATTACTTGCGGCGCCCTTTGGCCATACCCGGCTTCATCGTGGCGACGGACTTCATCACCTTGCGCGTCTGGTCGAACTGTTTGAGCAGCTTGTTTACCTCGGCAAGCGTCGTTCCGCTCCCTTTGGCGATGCGTTCCTTGCGGCTGGGGTTGATGATTTCCGGATTGCTGCGTTCGGCGGGTGTCATCGAGTGGATGATGGCCTCGGTCTGCTTGAACATGTCGTCCGAAATCTCGATGTCTCTGATGGCCTTGCCGACACCGGGTATCATGCCCATCAGGTCCTTCATGTTGCCCATCTTCTTGATTTGGGCTATCTGGTCGAGGAAATCGTTGAAGTCGAACTGGTTCTTGACAATCTTCTTTTTCAGCCGGCGGGCATCCTCCTCGTCGTACTGCTCCTGGGCGCGTTCCACGAACGACACGATATCGCCCATACCGAGAATACGGTCGGCCATGCGTTCCGGATGGAATACTTGGAGGGCATCCATCTTTTCGCCCGACGAGATGAACTTCAGCGGTTTGTTGACCACCGAACGGATGGAGATGGCTGCACCGCCGCGGGTGTCGCCGTCGAGCTTCGTGAGCACCACGCCGTCGTAATCCAGTCGTTCGTTGAACTCTCTGGCAGTGTTCACGGCATCCTGTCCCGTCATGGCATCCACCACGAAGAGGGTCTCGGAGGGCTTGACGGCTCTCTTGACGGCCGCTATCTCCTCCATCATCGCTTCGTCCACCGCCAGGCGGCCGGCCGTATCGACGATGACGGTGTTGATGTTCTTGCCACGGGCATATTTTATGGCGTTCTCCGCTATCTCCACCGGGTTCTTGTTGCCCTCTTCGGTGTAGACCTCCACGCCTACCTGCTGGCCGAGTATCTTCAGCTGTTCGATGGCTGCAGGCCGGTAGACGTCGCCCGCGACGAGCAGGACGCTGCGGCTTCGCTTGCTCTTCAGCAGGTTGGCGAGCTTGCCGGAGAAGGTGGTCTTACCGGAACCCTGCAGGCCGGCGATGAGGATGACGGCCGGTCGGCCGTCGAGATTGATGTCCGAGGCCGTACCGCCCATGAGCAGGGCAAGTTCGTCACGGACTATCTTGGTCATCATCTGCCCCGGCTTGACGGCGGTCAGCACGTTGGCGCCGAGGGCCTTCTGCTTTACCTCGTCGGTGAAGGTCTTGGCTACCTTATAGTTCACGTCGGCGTCGATGAGCGCGCGGCGTATCTCCTTGAGCGTTTCGGCAACGTTGATTTCGGTAATCCGTCCTTCGCCCTTCAGTATCTTGAAAGACCTCTCCAGCCTGTCGGTTAAGTTCTCGAACATGGTTTATCCGTGTTGTTTGTTTCGTAGCCTGCAAATGTAGCGATTTCCCCGCAAATATGAAAACCCCGCCGGGGGGGGGCAGGCCGGTGAGGAAGGCTTGCTATTCGCCGTGGAGCCTGACGCTGCGGGTATCCGGGTCGAATGTCAGGGCGGTGTCCCGGAACAGCCTGCCCAGGTCGCCGCTTTCGACGAGCATGTCGGTCGTGCCGTAATGGAACCGTCCTCCTTCGAGCAGGGCTATTGTGTCGCACAGTTCCAGTGCGATGGCCAGGTCGTGCGTCGAGAAGACGATGCATTTTCCTTCATCGTGGGCGAGGCGGCGCAGGAGTAGGCCGATTTCGTATTTGTTGGGCAGGTCGAGGAATGCGGTCGGTTCGTCAAGCAGGATGATGGGGGTGTCCTGCGCGAGGGCGCGTGCTATCATCACCCGTTGCCTCTCACCGTCGCTGAGCGTGTCGATGCCCTTGGCGGAGAACTCCTGCATCCCGACGAGCGCGAGCGCGTGCGTTACCTTCGCTCGGTCGTTTTCGGTCAGCGAACCTACCCAGTTGGTATAGGGGGCGCGGCCCAGTGCTACGACGTCCGATACCTTCAGGTTTTCCACCTTCACCTCCTCGGTGGAGACGAAGGCAATCGTGGCCGCTATCTCGCGCCGCGACATTTCGTCCGTCCTTAGTCCGTTGACGGTGATGTGGCCCGCCAGCGGTTTGGAAAGCCCGGCGATGGTGCGCAACAGGGTGCTTTTGCCCGTACCGTTCCGACCGATAAGGGCGGTGAACTCCCCCCAGCCGAACCCGATGCCGGCATCCGTGAAGAGCACCCGGTCGCGGTAACCGAGCGTGAGGCCGTGGAGCTGTACGGTATTTATCCTTTCGTACTCCATCTTCAGGCGTTTTTGCGTGTGCGGAATATCACCGCGATGACAACGGGGATGCCGATGAAGGCGGTAACGGTGTTTATCGGCAGCGTCATGTCGGAGGACGGCAGCTGCGAGGCCAGGTCGCACAGCAGCATGATGCCGCCGCCGCAGACCATCGAGGCAGGCATGAGGATGCGGTGGTCGGCCTCCCGGAAGGCCATGCGGACGATGTGCGGTACGGCGAGACCCAGAAAGCTGATGGGGCCGCAGTAGGCGGTCACTGTTCCGGCCAGGAGGATGGTCGATGCGAAGATGCGGAGCCGCGTGGCCCGGATGTCGAGTCCCATGGTGCGGGCGTAGTTCTCGCCTAGCAGCAGCATGTTGAGCGGCTTGATAAGCGATACGGAGAGGGCGAGTCCCGCGGCGAGGACGGGGACGAGTATCCGCAGTTCGGAGAGCAGCACCCCTCCGAGGCTTCCCATCGTCCATACCACATAGGATTTCACGGCCCCTTCGGGGCTCATGTATTGAAGTATCTCGACGATTGCGGTGGCGGCGCTCCCGAACATCATGCCCATGATGAGTATCGCCATGATATCTTTGATGCGGGTGGTGACGGCCATGATGATGAGCAGGATGGTGGCTGCTCCCACCCATGCGGCGCCTACTGCGCCGATGCCTCCCCACCAGACCGACGAGGCGGAGATGCCCAGCAAGGGCATTCCGAGTGTGAAGAGCGCCACGCCGAGGCTTGCGCCGGAACTGACGCCGAGGACATAGGGGCCTGCCAGCGGATTGCGGAAGAGGGTCTGCATCTGCAGTCCGACGGCCGAGAGCGCTGCGCCCGAAAGGAGCGCCGTCACCGCTTTGGGAATACGGAAATTCAGGATGATGTAGCGGATACTTTCGTCCGAACCGTTTCCCGTCAGGCTGCGCCACAGCTCCTTCAGCGGAATGGATGTGGAACCGACGGCCATGTCGGCCAGCAGCAGCAGCACCGTCAGCATGGTGACGGCCGGCATCAGTATGGCGGTTCTCCTTTTCAATGTCCGTGCGGTTCTGTAAGTGTGGTTGCTTCGCTGTTCGTTCTGCCCTGACACGGGCGCCGAGGGCCTCCCGGACGCCTTGACGGGACTATTCGAGCCGTTCGAAGTAATACATGCCCTCTTCGTCCGGTACGGCCGCTTCGGGGTGCAGGCAGAGGATGATATCCCGCAGTACGCGGTCGGCGTGCAGCGCTCCCGACTCCCAGAAGTCGCTTCCTCCGCCCGGAGTCTTCCTGCGCGTACAGTTGTAAACGCGCCGCTGTTCCACGCAGCGGATGTCGGTGAATTTAGGATTCTGTGTCTTGAGTTCGCCGATGTTCCCTGCCTGGTTGGGATTCAGCCAGACATCGGCCTGCCGTGCGGCCAGATAGGCGGCCTCGCCGCTTATGGGCCGGCTGACAGAACTTTCCTCCCCGGCGAAAATGTAGCGGCCGCCCGCATCCTCGATGAGCCGTACCATGTAGCTCCGGTCGCCCGGCACGAACCATACGTCGCGGTAGGGGGCGTTCAGCATGACCGAGGGACGTTCGGCGAAGGCGGCCGCCCGCATCCGCAGCGAATCGTACCGTGTCTCGATGTCCGTAAAGAGTGCGGCGGCCTCCTCCCTTCGGTCGGTGAGTTCGCCGAAGGGGACGAGCCATTCCGCCTTGCCAAGCGGCGTGGTCTCCATATATTCTCCGATGTAGACGAACGGGATGTGCAGTTCGCGGAATTTGTCGGTCACGGCGGTGTTCTCTCCTCCTACGCCGTAGATGAATACGATGTCGGGCCGCAGGCTCGCCAGCAGTTCGTAATTGACATTGGTGTCGTATCCCACGTCGCGTATGTCGCCCTCCCGGTAACGTTCGCGCACTTTTTTGTTGGAGATGTATTCGGCCCCCGATACGCCCCGTATGGCGTCCGTCGCATCCAGCGCGTCGAGGAAGGCGACGTGTGTCGAGGAGAAGCATACGGCTCGCTGCACGGGTGCCGCGACCGTTACGCCGTCGAACCCTTCGGGCGGAAGTTCGTTCCCGCGCGAGACGAAAAGCTGGGTCCGGACGCTGTCGCCCCCCTGCCACGGGTTGCGGATTTCGATGACGGTGGACGCTCCGTCGGTCGCGTATATCGAATAGCCCTCCGCATGACGGGGAACATATGCCTCTTCACCGGAGAGGCGGACGGTCGAAGTCTCTGCACAGCCGCAGAGCAGAAGTGTTGCCGCCCATACGGCCGGCAACATTCGGATTTTCGTCGTTTGTCTCATCGAGGAACAAAATTAGCACTTTTTTCGGCGTGCCCTCTTCGTATGGCATTAAAGATGCAACTCTCTGACGGGATTTGCTCCGGTCTCCGCCGGGGTTTGAATTGCAGCGAATATGAAAAGGATAGTTTTGCTCCGCCACGGCGAGAGCGTTTGGAACAAGGAGAACAGGTTTACGGGCTGGACCGATGTGGACCTGACGGAAAACGGGGTGGAAGAGGCCAAAAGGGCGGGCCGCATGATGAGCGAGGCCGGCCTCAGTTTCGGAATGGCGTTCACCTCCTATCTAAAACGCGCCGTCAAGACGCTCAATTATGCACTCGATATGATGAACCTCGACTGGATTCCCGTGGAGAAGAGCTGGCAGCTGAACGAGAAGCACTACGGTATCCTGCAGGGGCTCAATAAAAAGGAGACGGCCCGCAAGTACGGCAGCGAACAGGTGTTCCTGTGGCGCCGCAGTTACGATGTCGCACCCGACCCGCTCCCCGACAACGACCCCCGCAATCCCCGGTTCGATGTCCGTTACAGCGAGGTGCCGGCCGGGATGCTGCCGCGTACCGAATCGCTGGAGGATACCGTGGAGCGTGTTGTACCCTATTGGGAGAACTGCATTCTCGCTTCGCTCGACCGGTACGACCAGGTGCTGGTGGCGGCCCACGGCAATTCGCTCCGGGCGATAGTGAAAATACTGAAGGGAATATCCGACGAGGATATCGTGAACCTTAATCTGCCGACAGGGATTCCTTACGTATTCGAATTCGACGATGCATTGCGCCTGCGCCGCGACTATTTCCTCGGCGATGAGGAAGAAATCAGACGGATGATGGAACAGGTGGCCGGGCAGGCGGGCTGACGGGCAGGCCGCGACGGGTTTCCAAGGAAAGCGGAGGAGGCATCGGCCTCCTCCGCTTTCCTTGGAAACCCTCTCTGCGGTTACTCCCGGTGCGGCTCGCCGAACACTTCGAGGGCTTTCAGTACCGGTGCGTCCACTACGTAATAGTTGGCGTAGAATCCGGTCTCCTCCAGCGGGGTATTGCGCCCGATGTAGGCTCGTAGAAGAGCCCGGAGCAGCCGCTCGGATTGGCGTATCTGGCACCGGTCGGGGGCCACGCCGTTGCGTTCGGCATAACGGACGAAGTCGTCGAACATTCCCGTGTCGGCGTCGAGCAGACTGTCGAGCTGTGCGATGCTCTCTACGGCATTAATCTTTTCCCGGTTGCGGTCGGCATACTCCATGGTATAGCGGTAGAGGATGTTTCGTCCGGCTACCTCCATGTAATAGGGCGTCATTTCCGTGGTGTCGAGCGGAACGAAAAGGTCGGGCATGATGCCCCCGCCGCCGTAGACCGTCTTGCCGCCGGGCGTCACGAACTTCAGACTGTCGTCGAAGTGGATGCTGTCTGCCGAGAAGAGTTCGTTGTGCAGGTAACGATTGTAGATGTCGTATCCGTACGTGCTGTCGGCGGATGTGTAGGGCTTCTGGATGGAGCGGCCCGTGGGCGTGTAGTAGCGGGCCGTGGTCAGCCGGATGGCCGAACCGTCCGTAAATGGTATCTGTTGCTGGACGAGCCCCTTTCCGTAGGAGCGGCGGCCGATTATCGTGGCGCGGTCGTTGTCCTGCAGAGCCCCGGCGAATATCTCGCTCGAGGAGGCGCTGTTCTCGTCGATGAGCACGGCCAACTCCACATCCTGATAGCCCCCTTTCCCGTCGCTGTACTCCTCCATTCGGTCGCCGTTGCGGTCTTCCGTATAGACGATGAGTCTGCCGTCGGCGAGGAATTCGTTCGCCATGCGGATGGGTTGTCCAAGGTAACCGCCCGTATTGCCGCGCAGGTCGATTATCAGTTTGCGCATCCCTTCCCGGCGGAGTTCGCCGAGGGCGCGTACCATTTCGTCGTGGGTGTACTGCGAGAAGGTGGTGATGCGCAGGAAACCGATGTCGGGAGTGAGCATGTAGGCGGCATCCACGCTTTTCACCGGTATCTTGTCGCGCACGATGGCGATGGGAACGAGGTCATCTATTCCCTTGCGCTGGACGGATACCGTTACCTGCGTACCGCGCGGTCCGCGCAGCATCTTCATCACGTCGTCCATCGGAAGTTTCCGTCCGGCCACGAGCGAGTCGTCGATGCGGATTATCCGGTCGCCGTTCTGTACGCCCGCCTTCTGGCTCGGCCCCTGCGGAATGACATTCAGGACGATGATGGTATCGGTGGACATGTTGAACGTGATGCCTATGCCGTCGAATTCCCCTTCGAGCGGCATGTTTACCTCGGCCAGTTCCGAGGCGGGGATATAGACCGAGTGGGGGTCGAGGTACCACATGAGGTCGGGCATCAGCGCCTCCACGAGCGAGTCGGTACTTACCGGGTCCACGTAGTAGCGGTCTATCAGCGAGAGGGCGTAACTTATCTTGCCGCCCGGCGAATCGAGTTCGCCGGCCAGACTGCGCAGCCTCCTGTCCACGCTGTTGCGGCCGGCGAAGAGACCTATCACCACGCCCAGTACGAGCGCTGCCGACAGGAGAATGGGGGTGAGTATGCTGCCTTTCGAATTCTTTTCCATGGTTTGCTTTCGGTTTTCGTCCGGTTGCCGCCGGAACGGTTATTTGTTCCTGAATACGTATTTCAGCCCTATCATGAACGAGTATTGGTACTGGAGTGCCGTACTGTCCTCCTTGCGGTAGTAGAGCTGTCCGTAAAGTTTGGTGGAGATGAATTTGGTTATCCTTATCTCGAACGTGTTCTCCCACCTGACCGTGGGATTGTCCGGTTCGGTGTAGGGGAGAAAGAAATAGAGGTCGGAGCGGTAGCGTAGCCACTCCTTCTTTCCGAACGCCCGGTCGAAGAAGACATCGGCCGAGTAACCGAGTTTTCCGGTGACCCGTTCGCCGACAGGTACGCCGTAGCGGCCGTCTTCGGGAAGCATGTCGTTGAGTACGGTGACGATGTTGCCGCCCAGGGGCGAGAGCGTTATCTTGAAGGGACTGCCCGCCTTGGCGTAGGTGAAACCCGCGGCGATGTCGAAATAGCCGGGCGACATGAAGTCCGAGACGAGGATGTGTTCCGTGCGCGACTTGTATCCCTGCGAGAACTGGCTGCGGATATTTATCGAGGCGGAGTAAGACCAGTTGCGGTGCATCTCCCAGCCCAGCTGCCAGTTGATTTTGAATTCGTCCTTGTTCTTGAAAAAGGCGTCGTCGATGAAGTTCATGCCGTAGGTGGCGTCCGCCCGGTAGTCTATCGATAACTTCTCCTTTTTGTATTGATGCCGGAAAAAGATGTTGGCGAGTGCATAGAAGTTGTTGCTCCCGCTGCCCGTCCAGTGTTCGAACTGTTGCAGTGAGGTTTCGAGCGAGGCATTGAACTCTATTGTATTGCGTTCTTTGCGAAGTTTGAGCCGTTTTGCCCGTTCGGCCGCGGGGTCGAAATAGTCATTCCGGGGCTGTACGGCAGGAAGCCGGTCGAAGACCCTGGGAGGTTCCTGGGTTTCGGCCGCGGATTTTCGGATAGTGAACTGCGCATGGCAGGTGCCCGTTCCCAACATGGTGCAGCACGCGGTTATGCAGAGGGCTTTCAGCAATGTATTTATCGGCAGACCTGTTTTCATCGCCATGCGCGGTTTTCTCGTGATGCAAATGTACAAAAAAAGCATTGAACGGTATGTGCCTTTCGCTGAAAGCATACACTTCTGCCGGGCCGACGGTCTGCGGTTCGCCGGATTGTGTTATATTTGCCGTAGAATGGAAAACGGAATGAAAAAGTATTTCGGAGCACATGTGAGCGCTTCGGGCGGCGTACAGAACGCTCCCGTGAATGCCCATGGAATAGGGGCGGGAGGTTTCGCCCTCTTTACCAAGAACCAGCGCCAGTGGCGTGCGGCCCCTCTCGAACCGGAAACCATCGAGGCTTTTCGCCGGGCCTGCCGCGAGAACGGCTATCTTCCGCAGGCGATACTGCCCCATGACAGTTACCTGATAAATCTCGGACATCCGGGAAAAGACGAATTGCAGAAGTCGCGGGAGGCTTTCGTTGACGAGATGCGTCGCTGCGGCCAGCTCGGCCTCGACCGGCTCAACTTCCACCCCGGCAGTCATCTGGGACAGATAACCGTGGAGGAGTGTCTTGACCGGGTAGCCGAGAGTATCAATATCGCGTTGGAGCAGACGGAAGGAGTGACGGCCGTCATAGAGAATACCGCCGGACAGGGTTCCAATGTCGGCTTTGATTTCGGGCACCTTGCCTATATCATCGACCGGGTGGAGGACAAGTCGCGGGTGGGGTATTGTATCGACACCTGCCATGCTTTTGCAGCCGGGTACGACCTCTCGTCCGCCGCGGCTTGCGACGCCACGTTCGCGCTGCTCGACCGGACGGTTCCAATGAAATACCTGAGAGGCATGCACCTCAACGATGCCATGAAGCCGCTCGGCAGCCGTGTGGACCGCCATGCGCCGTTGGGCGAGGGTACGATAGGGCTCGAAGCGTTCCGCTATATTGCGGCCGATTCCCGTTTCGACGGTATGCCGCTGATACTCGAAACCCCCGTGGAGGAGCGGTGGCCTGCCGAGATAGCCATGCTCTACGGCTTCGCAGACGGCAGGGAGTGACCCGGCTCTTCGTCCGAAAACGGTTGCGACCGGCAGAAACAGTGCCTTCGCGCCGCGAAGGCGGACGGTGCAGCGTATCGTGGAAGGTTACGGATATGCAAATGGCGGTCGGTATGGGCCGTTCCGGAAGGGCGGGGTAGCCATAATGCAAAAAGGGTATGCAATGTTGCATACCCTGTATTTTTGCGCATACGGCGTGCGGCCTCTGCGGCTTACAATGCGTTTACGTGCTTCTGGATGCTGCTTTTGAGGTTGCCGGCCTTGTTGGCATGGATGACATTCCTCTTGGCGAGCTTGTCGAGCATGGCGCTTACTTTCGGCAGGAGTGCTTCGGCAGCGGCCTTGTCCGTCGTGTTGCGCAGTGCCTTCACGGCATTGCGGGTTGTCTTGTGATAATATCTGTTCTGAAGCCTGTGCGCTTCGGTCTGACGAATCCTCTTTTGTGACGATTTATGATTTGCCATGTCTTGTTGCTGTTTTTAACTTTGTAGCCCATAGGAGAATCGAACTCCTCTTTCAAGAATGAAAATCTTGCGTCCTAGCCGATAGACGAATGGGCCGTGGAAAGGTCGTCTGAAACTTTCGCGGTGCAAAGATAGGTAAAAAAGCGTTAGGTGCAAATATTTTCAAAAAAAAATCGGTGAGAGCGCTTCCCGCAGAGTGTAAATGGTTTATCTTTGAATAGGCAATTAAATGCGGTACGGAAGCGGGTACGGCAAGCTGTTTGCCCGTGAAAATTCGTTTTCAGACAAAAACGGCGGCGCGCGTATGTCGTACCGGCGGGAAAGCGTTCTGTCAATGGCCGGAGTCCCGACGACATGCGGCGGAACGGTTCGGAACGGACGGGTGCCCGGTCGCCGTATCGATTAAAAAAGGAGGAATTATGAAAGGTTATAAGGAGATACCGGCCGATAGGATGCCCGGTAATGTAATCGAAATGATAGGCCGGCAGTGGATGCTCGTTACGGCCGGCAGCGGGGAGCAGTGCAATACCATGACGGCCAGCTGGGGCGGTATCGGTGTGATATGGGGGCAGCCGGCTGCGACCGTTTACATCAGGCCGCAGCGTTATACGAGGGAGTTCGTGGATGCCGAGCCGCGGCTTACCCTGTCATTCATGGGGGAGGAGTACCGCCGGGCGCTGGCTTACTGCGGGGCGCACAGCGGACGTACGGAGGAGAAGATTGCCCGGGCGGGACTGACCGTGGAGCATACGCCGGCCGGAACGCCCTGCATCGGCGGTGCCGAAATCGTGCTGGAGTGCCGCAAGATGTACCGCGACCGGTTCGGACCCGCGGAATTTCTGGAGAAGGAGCTGATAGACGCGTGGTATCCTGAAAAAGATTTCCATTATCTCTATATTTGTGCCATAGAAAAGGTATATGTCAGGGAGTAACCGTAATTAATTTAGGAGAAAAAGCATGGAGAACTTCATTTTTCAGAACCCGACCAAACTGATATTCGGCAAGGGGATGATAGCCCGCCTCGCGACAGAGATACCTGTTGGAGTGAAAATCATGGTGACCTTCGGCGGCGGAAGCGTGAAGAAGAACGGTGTGTACGAACAGGTCACGGCGGCATTGGCCGGCCGCGACTACATCGAGTTCTGGGGCATCGAACCCAATCCCAAAATAGAGACGCTCCGCAAGGCGGTCGCACAGTGCAAGCGCGAGGGGGTGGATTTTCTGCTCTCGGTCGGAGGCGGTTCCGTACTCGACGGGACGAAACTGATAGCGGCTGCCGTGCGTTACGACGGCGATGCCTGGGATTTGGTGCGCGACGGCAGCCTCATCGGGGAAATCCTGCCGTTCGGCGATGTGATGACACTGCCTGCTACGGCGTCGGAGATGAACCGCAACGCCGTCATATCGAGCATCGAGACGAAAGAGAAGTACGGTATGAAGGTGGATTATCCCCGTTTTTCGATACTCGACCCGCAGACCACTTTCTCGCTGCCGAAATACCAGCGGGCGGCCGGCATGGCGGATACTTTCATCCATGTCATGGAGCAGTATATGACCGTGACGGGGCAGTCGCCGCTGATGGACCGTTGGAGCGAGGGTATTCTCCAGACGTTGGTGGAGATAGCTCCCAGGGTACTGGAAGAGCCGCACGATTACGACACCATGGCCGATTACATGCTGTGCGCCACCATGGGACTCAACGGGTTTATCGCCATGGGGGTTACGGAGGATTGGGCGACGCACCAAATCGGGCACGAGCTGACGGCCATCAACGGCCTGACGCACGGACATACGCTCGCCATCGTCTTCCCCGGCCTGCTGAAGGTACTGCGTGACCAGAAGATGGCGAAGATACTCCAGTACGGCGAGCGCGTATGGGGTATCACGGAGGGCAGCGACGAGGAGCGCGCTACGCGGACCATCGACGCTACCGAGCGGTTTTTCCGTTCGCTGGGGTTGCAGACGCGGCTCCACGAAGTCGGGATAGGGGAGGATACGATATGCGAAATCGAGCGCCGCTTCAATGAGCGGGGCGTGGCATTCGGCGAGGGGCATAACGTGACCGGTACGGTGGCCCGCCGTATCCTTGAGGAGGTGAAGTAGATTTTCCGGTATCCGTCCGCGGAGCACCGGGATTCGCCGGGCACCGGCGCGGTATCCTGCCGGGAGGAGATGCGTACATTGCCTCCCGGTAGGATATCTTTCGTCGGAAACGTCGGTTCGTGGCCCGGCGGAAAAGCTGGCCGGCTGTCGTTCGTTCTTTTTGCAGCGCGAAGGATGCCGACAAAGAACAAGGAGAGTTTTAATCATATGGTTAATGACGGGAAAGAGGCCGCCAGCGGGCGGATGACCGAAGCGCACCCCCTCGAACCTTTTCTGCCGGAGGGGGCACGGCTGTTGATGCTCGGCAGTTTTCCGCCTGCCCGTTCGCGCTGGTCGATGGAGTTCTACTATCCCAATTTCCAGAACGACATGTGGCGTGTGATGGGATTGGTGTTTTACGGCGACCGGGAGCGGTTCGTCGCTCCGGACGGACGGCATTTCGACCGGGAAGCGGTGGAGACGTTCTGTCGGGAGCGGGGAATCGCCCTTTCCGATACTGCGGCCGAAGTGGTCCGGGCCCGCGGCAATGCGTCGGACAGGTTTCTTGAGGTGGTGCGTCCGTTCGACCTGGCCGGTATGCTGGAAAGGCTGCCGGCGTGTCGGGCCGTGGCGGCTACGGGACAGAAGGCGGCCGACACGTTGGCTGCAGTCGCAGGGTGCGAACCTCCCGCGGTGGGCTGTTTTTCCGAATTCGAATTTTCGGGCCGCATGGTACGCTTTTACCGTATGCCCTCCACATCGCGGGCCTATCCCAAACCGTTGGCCGAAAAGGCGGCCGTTTACGGGAAGATGTTCGCCGAAACGGGACTTGTCCCCTGAAAGACGTCTTGTGGGGCCGACGGCGGGTCTCGGAACCTCGGCCGGAAGCGGAAAGCCAGAGAGCGGAGGGGAGAGGATGCCGGCCGTTCGGGAAAGGGATGTTTTGCCGTATAGTTATTTTTTATACTTTTGTGATTCGGTATAGATTCTGAGATGACGATTGTACAGTTGGAATATCTGCTTGCGGTGGTGAATTTCGGCAGCTTTTCGCTTGCGGCCGAAAGGAGTTTCGTCACTCAGCCGTCGCTGAGCATGCAGATAAAGAATCTCGAGGAGGAGCTCGGCGTGGTGCTGCTCGACAGGTCGAAAAAACCGGTCATATTGACGCAGGCGGGAGAGGTGGTCGCCGAACGGGCCCGGGATGTCGTGAAGATGTTCAATTCGGTCTATGAGGACGTGGCCGTGCTCAAGGGAACCGTGTCGGGCGTGCTGCGGCTGGGCGTGATACCGACCGTGGCGCCCTATCTGCTGCCGCGGATGGTACAGGATTTTGCCGGACGCTGTCCCGACGTACACCTCGAAATCAAGGAGATGATAACTCCGCAGATAGTCCGGGCGATGGAACACGACGAAATAGACGCCGCCATTCTTGCGGGCGGTACCTGTCCGGAGGGTATTACCGAGGATTGCATCTTCGATGACAGGTTCTATGCTTACCTTTCGCCGGGACACAGGCTCTTCGAGCGCTCCAACATCCGGCTCGAGGACCTCGACCTGAAAGAGATGCTTCTGCTTTCGGAGGGGCACTGTTTCCGCGACCAGATACTCGACCTCTGTCCTTCGAAGGGCGGGGCGCATGCCTCGTACTACTTCGAGAGCGGTTCGCTCGAAACGCTGATGCGGATAGTGGACAATACGGAGTTCATGACCATCATCCCGGAGATGGCGGTGCCGTACGTGCCGCAGGAGCATGCCGCTCAGGTGAAGCCGCTTGCCAAAGGGGCCGTGTCGCGCAAGATAGCGGTGGCCGTCCGCCGTACTTATGTGAAGGACTCCATCGTCAAGGTGCTTAAGGAGTCGGTGGCCGCTGTGGGAGGCGCTGCCGGGGAGTGAAAGGACCGGGCTGCCGCCGCGGCCGTGGGTGCGGTCGGCCGGATTGTGACAAAAAAGATGTACATTTGCCGGCGCCCTGTGTAATACATTATATTATTAGGACTGTATGGATGAATTGTTGGGAACGATAGTTTCGGCGATAGAGGACAAGAAGGGAAAGAACATCCTGTCGCTCGACCTGAGAGGGTTCGACGGAGCGGTGGCCGATGCCTTCGTGGTATGTAGTGCGGAATCCACCACGCAGGTGGCCGCCATTGCGGACGGCATCGAGGAGAAGGTATTCGAAACGCTCGGCCAGCGGCCGCGCAGGACGGAGGGCATGCAGAACGCCATCTGGGTGGTAGTGGATTATGTGGATATCATGGTTCATGTTTTCCAGACGCAGGCCCGCGAGTTCTACCGGCTGGAGGAGCTTTGGGCCGACGCCCCCTCGGTGCGCTACGGCGAGTGGGAGTAATAAAATGCGGATAAACGCGTTAATGTTTCGCGGCATGAGCGTCGGGCGCATGCCGCATCAATATTGCAGAACGTAAATGTAGAGATGGCATCCAAAAACCAGAACAATAAGAACAGCGGGGGCCGGCGCCCCCAGATACGGCCGATGGGCTACGGCATGTGGATATACGGGCTGTTGTTCCTGCTCATCATCGGGTGGTCGTGGCTGGGAGGCAGCGAATCGCCCGTGAAGACCAATTGGAACACCGTGGAGCAGATGATAGCCGACGGAGATGTCGAAAGCATCGAGGTGGTGAACAAGGAGCAGGCCAACGTCCGGCTCCGCAGCGAAGCAGTGGAGAAGTATGCCGCCCGGCCCGAATACAAGAACATTCCGCGCCGCGGGACGCAGTTCGTCTTCAATATAGGCGATGTGGCTACCTTCCGGCAGGACCTGGACAGAGCCGAGGAGCAGTACGGGCAGGCTGTGCTGCTTACGTATGAAACGAAGCACAACATCTGGCTCGATGTGCTCGGTTTCCTCCCCTTTATCCTGCTGATGGTCTTCTTCATTGTCATGATGCGCAATGCTTCGAAGAATGCCGCAGGCGGTCAGGGGGGCGTTTTCAATGTAGGCAAGGCGAAGGCGCAGGTGTTCGATGCCAACAACAAGGACCGTGTGACTTTCAAGGATGTGGCCGGACTGGAGGAAGCGAAGGTGGAAATCATGGAGATTGTGGACTTCCTGCGCAATCCGCAGAAGTACCGCGAACTCGGCGGAAAGATACCGAAGGGAGCGCTGCTCGTCGGCCCTCCCGGAACGGGTAAGACGTTGCTTGCCAAGGCGGTGGCCGGTGAGGCTAATGTGCCGTTCTTTACCATGAGCGGTTCGGATTTCGTGGAGATGTTCGTCGGGGTGGGGGCATCGCGCGTGCGCGACCTCTTCCGCCAGGCCAAGGAGAAGGCGCCCTGCATCGTCTTCATCGACGAAATAGATGCCGTGGGACGTGCCCGCAGCAAGAATGCCGGCTTCTCCAGCAACGACGAACGCGAGAATACGCTCAACCAGCTCCTGACGGAGATGGACGGTTTCGGTACCAATTCGGGTGTCATTATTCTTGCCGCCACGAACCGGGCCGACATTCTCGACAAGGCGCTCATGCGTGCGGGGCGTTTCGACCGGCAGATAGAGGTCGGACTGCCCGACGTCAAGGAGCGGGCGGAGATATTCGACGTGCACTTGCGCAACATCAAACTCGACCCCAATCTCGACCGCGATTTTCTCGCCAAGCAGACGCCGGGTTTCTCCGGTGCCGATATCGCCAATGTTTGCAACGAGGCGGCCCTTATCGCAGCACGGCACGACAAGAAGTTCGTCGAACGCGAGGATTTCCTCAGCGCCATCGACCGAATCGTGGGCGGCCTGGAGCGCAGGAACATGATAATCACGCCGGAGGAGAAGCGGCTCATCGCCTACCACGAAGCCGGACACGCCACCGTGAGCTGGATACTCGAATACGCCAATCCGCTCATCAAGGTGACCATCATCCCGCGCGGTCGGGCGCTCGGTGCCGCATGGTATCTGCCCGAAGAGCGGCAGGTGACCACGCGGGAACAGATAATGGACGATATCGCCTCCACCCTCGGCGGACGGGCCGCCGAGAAGCTTGTCTTCGACACGCTCGGTTCGGGAGCGCTGAACGACCTGGAGGTGGCGACGAAAAAGGCTTATTCGATGGTGGCCTATCTCGGTATGAGCGACAAGGTGGGCAACATGAGCTATTACGACTCGTCGGGACAGGGAGAGATGGCGCTGACCAAACCTTACAGCGAGCAGACGGCCGAACTTATCGACAAGGAGGTGAAACGGCTGCTCGATGATGCCTTTGCGCTCGCCACGAAGGTGCTTCGCGAACACAGAGACGGATTTACGCAGTTGGCCGAGCTGTTGCTGGAGAAGGAAGTGGTCTTCTCCGAAGACCTCGAACGCATCTTCGGCAAGCGTATCAAGGATATCAAACGGGAGCAGGCGGAGGCGGCAGCGGCTGCCGGAGCGGCCGATTCCGACCCCGTGTCGGTGACCGATGCCGAACTGGCATTCGGCGGGGAAACTGTCGCCGAGCCGGGTGCCGCACCCGATTGGGGAGAGAAGCCGGAGAAGTGACGGCCTGATGTTCATATACCGTCCCGGCGGACGGTTCGGAAAGAGGGCTCCGCAAACAGGAGCCGGTCAAGGGAGGGAACAGCGGTTCCCTCCCTTCTTTTGTCTCTGGCTGAGGAGTCTGTGGTGTAAAGTATTGCTATATAATATGTTGTTGCATTTTTTGCGCCCTTGTGCTATCTTGCGACAGATACATGATAACCAAAACTTCTATGTTATGAAAAGAGTATGGGAATTGCTGTTCTTTGCAGTGTTTGGCGTGCTTTCCGTCGCGTGCGGGGAGCAGGAGCTGGAACGGGCTTTCTTGAAGCTCGAAACGACGAACCTTGAGTTCGAGGCCGTGGGTGCGGCGGTGCAGACCGTTGCCGTGACCTCCAATGTGGATTGGGACTGCACTATGAGCGACGAGTCGAGGGCCTGGATTTCCGTCGAAAAGAGAACGGGCGGGGTTGCCGTTGCGGTGGCCGACAATTCGGGGGTGGAGTCCCGCAGCGGAGCCGTGACCCTCGTACCGGCCTCTCCCGACCTCGAACCGAAACGGATAACGGTCGTTCAGTCCGGCAGCAGTTATACACTGTCGGTGGAACCCGCCTCGCTGTCCTTTGCAGGAGAGGATGCGCCGGCGCAGGAGATTGCCGTGACGGTCGGCGGGGGAACGCTCGAGTGGACGGTCGCCGCGGACGAGGCATGCCGGAGTTGGGTGACGGTGGTCCGGAAAGAGGGAACGGCCGTCGTGACGGTGGCCGACAATCCGGCAACCGAACCGCGCTCGGGGAGTGTCGTCATCTCTGCGGATGTCGCGGGGGTCGGCCCCAAAGCGGTGAAGGTGGTGCAGGAGGGACGGGTTCTTCAGCCCTCGCTCGGTGTGGATGTACGTGAACTGCATTTCGGCAGTAGGGCGGAAATGCTGGGACAGACGGTGAATGTCGCTGCCGTTGCCGTAGACTGGAAGGTAGTGACGTCCGATACTCCGGATACGTCCGGCAATCCGGTGGAATGGATTTCCATCGTATCCGAAAGAGACTCTTATTTCATTGTGAACGTGGAGACGAATGCCACGCTTGAGGAGCGGTCGGGGTATGTGGTCGTTACCTCCGGCCAGGACGACGTTCCCGATATCGCCGTCGCGGTGACACAGGAGGCCGGCCGGGAGTTCCTGAGCGACCTGACCGGGGACGCGGTCATGGAGGACCTCCCCGGCGGGGGCGGCAATCTGAGCGTCATACCCGTCGATGACTGGACCGATTTCAGGACGACCACCTGGTACATGTCGTTGTGGGGGGCCGATTTGGAGTATGTGAAGGTCAGTTGGCCCTATTCGGTCGGGTATTACGGCAGCGGGTCGCGGCTGGAGATGACGATACGTTCTTCGGTCATCTATTTCAACGACGACAACGAATATTGGTTGCCGGAAGGTACCTACCGGGTGGTGACGGAGGACATCTACGACGAGAACTCGAGGGAACCGTTCACGGTACTTGCCGGCTCCGAATCCAACAGCGTCATAAATCCGAACGGCAGTTGGTATTACCGGCTCGTCGAGGATGAGTATGTCGGTTCCGCACCGATAGTCGAAGGTACCGTGACGGTGGCAAGGAACGGCGAAGCGTATACGCTGACTTTCGATTTTGTGGATGATGCGGGTTATCGGATAACGGGGACGCGCACAGGCACACTGGAGCTGAAGGTGGCATCGACGCCTACGCCGCAGCCTGCGTCCTGACCGGAGGTTGTACGTAAAGCACGGATTCGCCTGACGTGCGGGCGGGAACGACCATTCCCGCCCGCACGGTTTTTGCATGTGTCGGATACGGGATACGGTACGGCAGTCTGCATGGAGATTCTGCACTGCCGGTTTGCCCGTCGGCGGAAAAAAGCGTATTTTCGGATTGTGATTTAGGCGGTTCGGAATTATTCCATATTTTTGTCCCTGTTATGCGGGGTTGTCGCATGCCGGGGCGCCGAATCGGGACGGCCGGACGGCCCGCAAAGCTGTAATGTATGGCGAAGTTTGGTAAGGAATTGGCGGTGAGGACGCTGAGCGGAGCGGTGCTGTTGCTGGTCGTCGTGGGTGCGGTCTCCGTATCGGAGTACGGTTTTGCGGCACTGATGCTGACGATATGCGTAGGCAGCCTCTGGGAATTCTACCGTATGGCGGCGAAAAAGGGCCTTTCCGTCGACCGTGTCTATCCGGTTGCCGTAGGAGGCGTGGCCGTCGCGATGAGTTTCCTTGTGGCACGCGGTACGCTGCCGGTCGTGTGGCTCTCCATTTTCTTCCCGTTGCTGTATGTGATATTCGTGTACGAACTCCGCCGCAGGCCGCCCGAACCTTTCATACATATCGCCGTTGCGGTCGGAGGGCTCGTCTATGCCGCATTGCCGATGTCGCTGATGTGCTTCGTGGCTTTTTACGGAGGAAGCTACGACGCATGGACGATACTCTGTTATATCTTTACGGTGTGGGTGAACGACATATTCGCTTACCTGACGGGGGTACTGTTCGGAAAACACAAGATGTTCGAGCGGGTGTCGCCCAAGAAGTCGTGGGAGGGATTTGCAGGAGGACTGCTTTTCGCCGTTGCTTTCGGTGTGATGTGCGGTTGGCTGCGCGGCGAAGACATGGTGTGGTGGGGCGGACTCGCTCTTGTGGTCGTGGTCAGCGGCGTGCTCGGCGACCTGGTCGAATCCATGTTCAAGCGGTCGGCGGGCGTCAAGGATTCTGGGGTCATCATTCCCGGACACGGAGGGTTTATGGACCGTTTCGATGCATTGATTTTCTCCGTACCATTTGTTTTCGCATATTTTACTATCTTTGCCGGTTAGTGCCCGGAAAGGGGCGCGTGCTGCGGCTCCGCGGCCGGTAACGGCGGAGAGACCGAATAAATTCCTTGCCAATGAGACTTGCCAGAGAGGGATATTCCATTGTTTTGTGTACGTTCGCGGTTTTCGCGGCCGTTGCGGTGGGCATGGCGTTCGCCGTGAAGTACGCCGGGATGCCCGTATGGCTCTTCTGGGCAGTGGCGGTTCTGCTCTTCGGGCTCTGCGTCTGCGTGGCGCTCTTTTTCCGCGAACCCACGCGGCGCGAATACCGGAGCGACCCGGATACGGTATTCTCCAGTGCCGACGGTAAGGTGGTTGTCATCGAAGAGGTCTTCGAGGGGGAGTACCTGAAGGAGCGCTGTCTGCAGCTTTCGGTCTTCATGTCCATCACCAACGTACATGCGAATTGGTATCCCGTAGGGGGCGAGATAGTCTATCGCAACAACCATCTGGGGCGCTTTTTCGTGGCATGGCATCCGAAGTCGTCCGAAGAGAACGAACGTACCACGACCGTGGTCGATACGGGGCATGAGAGGATACTCTTCCGGCAGATAGCCGGACTGGTGGCCCGCCGGATAGTCAATTATGCGAAGGTGGGCGAGCGGGCCGAACAGAACGCCAAGTATGGCTTCATCAAGTTCGGTTCGCGGATAGACATCTTCCTGCCGCTGGACTGCGAGGTGCTCGTCGGTCTGGGCGACAGGGTACGGGGCGGACAGACGCCGCTTGCGAAACTGCACAGAGAATAGGAGTATGAACGGTACGGGGAACGAGAGCAAGCCGACGGTGCACTGGACCAGGTATGCGGTCGGTGTGCTCGCCACGTTGGCGGGCCTGTTGCTTGTGTGGTATTTCCGCGATATAGTCGGCTATATCATCGTGTCGGCCGTATTGGCCATCATCGGTACTCCGTTGGCGAAGTTGATGAAGCGGGTGCGTGTGCGGGGACGCTCCGTGCCCGACTGGCTCGCCGCGCTTGTGGTGCTGCTTCTGCTGTGGGGGGTGGGCGTCGCCATGTTCGCCATCTTCATCCCGCTCGTTTTCGACAAGCTTACCGCGCTGGCATCGGTGGACTTCTCCACCATTCTCGCCTCGTTCGAGCAGCCGCTGCGCAAACTGCAGAATTTCCTCGAGGAGTATTTCTCGCTGAACGTCTCCACCATCTCCATTTCCGATACGATAGGGGCGCAGGTGGAACGGCTGTTCAATCCCGAAAAATTGCAGAACTTCCTCGGTTCCATTGTGTCGGGCGTGGCGAATGCAGTGATAGCGCTCTTTTCGATAACTTTCATCACGTTCTTCTTTCTCAAGGACGACAATCTTTTCCTGAGGATAATTCTCGCGGTCACGCCTACTAAATACGAAGGAAACGTGAAGCATGCGCTGAGTTCCGCTTCATCGCTGCTCTCGCGCTATTTCATCGGGATACTCGCCGAGTCCACCATCATGATGCTTATGGTCTCCATCTCCCTGATATGCTGTGGATACCTTCCCCAGAACGCCTTCTTCATCGGACTTATCGTCGGGGTGCTCAACGTGATTCCCTACGTGGGACCGTGGCTCGGCTTCGGGATAAGCCTGCTGGTGAGCATGGCTTTCGTGGGAGGCGGGACGACCATGACCTTCATCGTGCTCTCGCTGGCCATCACCATTCTGGCGGCCCAGATGATAGACAACTTCCTATTGCAGCCGCTCCTCTACTCCAACAGCGTCAATGCCCATCCGCTGGAGATATTCATCGTGATACTCATGGCCGGCCACTTCGCCGGTGTGGTCGGGATGCTTTTCGCCATACCGGGCTATACCGTTCTGCGCGTCATCGCCAAGGAGTTCTTCAACCATTTCAAGATAGTCCGGAAACTGACCGAAAAAATGTAGGAACGGCCGGGGAGAACCGGTTGCGTATGCGGTGGTCGGAAATCGTCCGCATCTGCTGTTGTGAGGCCGTGTGCAACGACGGACTCCTGCCCGTATTGTTTCGGCGTATCGTGTTTGCCGGGGCGCTATCGGTTTCGTCCGTTCGTCGGGAGTGTATCCCGCAGAGACTCGGCGCGGCGTTTGTCCGCGGAGCCCTATTTGTTCAGAATCATCTGGGATTTCGGGTAGAGGTTGTTGAACCGGTTTCCGATGCGTTTGGCCCATCCCAATGCGTAGCCCTCGAATGTCATGAGGTTCATCCCTTCGGCGGCCTCTGCCTGCGGAGCGAAATCTTCCCGGCGCAGGTAGTGCAGGGCTTCGTCGGACGACAGCGGGGTTTCGGCTGCGGCGCTGCGGGCGAGGTCGTGGAACATCGCCAGCGAGTGGTCGGGTTTCAGCCGGCCTCCGAACATTTGTCCCATGCAGATGCCCGAATGGAGCGTGTTGAGGTACTCGGCTGCGCTGCGGATGTCGGCGAAAGGTGTCGCATAGTAGCCGTAGAGGCTGTCGCCGATACGGGCGAAACGCATCAGGTCGGGCTGCCCTACCCAGCGGGACAATTCGGCCGTTTCGCTGCGCGACGCCTCTGCCAAGAGTGTTTTGCGTGGTTTCGGCCGAAGGGGGCGTCCCCGTTGGCCGCCCTTGCGGATGGCCGCGGCGAAGAAGCCTTCGCCGGCGATACGGTGGGGCCAGAGACGGAAACAGCGTACTCCGCCGGCCTCACGCTCTTCGATGCCCCAGTCGGGCGGAACCATCGCTCCGGCATCCTCTCCGCCGAGTTCCTCGGCAATCCACCGCACATTCTCTTCATCTTCCGTCCGGTTGAAGGTACAGGTACTGTAAATCAGGACTCCTCCGGGACGGAGCGCCGCCCATGCGTCGGATACGATTCGGCGCTGACGGGCTGCACACAGCCGGACGTTCGCCTCGCTCCACTCCCCGCGGGCTTCGGGACTTTTGCGGAACATCCCCTCTCCGGAGCAGGGGGCATCTACGGCCACCGCGTCGAACCACTCGCCCAGGCCGGCGAAATGGGCCGGGTCGTTGTTGGTGACCATCGTATTGCCGATGCCCCATTTGCGGATGTTGTCGGCAAGGATGAGTGCCCGGCTGCGTATCACTTCGTTGGCTATTACGATGCCATCTCCGCCCGCGAGGGTGGAGTAGAGGGTGGCTTTGCCGCCCGGTGCGGCACACAGGTCGAGGATACGCGCCCCTTCCGGTTCTGTCGTCGAGCGCAGAAGGTGTTCGACGAACATGGAGGAGGCCTCCTGTACGTAATAGGCCCCGGCGTGGAACAGTGGGTCGGTCGTGAACGACGGCCTTTCGGGCAGATAGCGTCCGTAACGGCACCATGCCACCGGGATACCTTCTGCGGGCGATTGTGTCTTGTAGGGGTTCCAACGTACCGATACCGGCGGCGTGCCGTCCAATACGCTGAACAGGGCGTCTGCATCGCCGGGAATGTCCCGGCGTATGTTGCGTATGAATGCTTCGGGCAGTGAAACGGTCATTGTCGGTCGAAGTTATTATCGTATGCCGTACCGCCGATAAGGAACGGTACGGATGTGTGTCGTCTGTGTATCCGGTATTTTCGGTAGGGCTGGTGCGGGCCGGAGCCATGTATCAGTCCTGTTTGCGGACGTAGGGATTGTTCGTCGTTACACGGCAGTCGCCATTGTAGAAGACTGTACCGCCCGACGAGGTGGTTGCCAGCAGTTCGTCGGTGCAGCGGACTTCGGCGTGTCCCGACGACGTTGCCGTTACGGAACAGTTCCGTAACGGCAGGGCGGGAGCGCTGAACCGACTGCCGGAGGCGACTTCGATGACGGCCGAGGGGACGGGGGTGCTGCCGGTTAGGGCGATGCGGGATGAAGCGGTGGATACGGCATAGATGTGGCCGCCCGCGAAAGCACCCGCTATGGCGCTGCCGTCGGTACTTTTCATCTCGGCCTGTCCTTCGGCCGAGATGTTGCCTTCGTAGCGGCTCGATGCTGCCGTGTGTACGAGGATTACGGTAGCATCGGTGTTGCCGTGCATGACCGAGCCGTTTGTCAGTTTGATGTGGAGCGAGTTGCCGGCGGATGCATCGCCTGCGAAGCGGCTCGAAGCGTCGAGGAGGATTTCTCCGTGTACTTTGCAGGTGAACGGGGCATCGAATACCGAGCCTTCCGTTACCGTAATTTTGCAGTTATTGCCTTTCAGAGCCCCGTTGAACCGGCTCGATGAGGATATTACAAGCGTACTTTCGCCGGTGCTCGTTACCGGCATGTCGGCGACGGAACCTTCTGTCAGCGATAAGGCGCAGTGGTGTGCCTTCAGCGAACCGCTCGCCCGGCTGGATGCGGAGACATCGACGCGGCAGATGCCGGACGCCTCGATGCGGGTGTCGGTCTGCGAGCCCTCCGTTACCGTAATTTTGCAGTTATTGCCCTTTAGGGCTCCTTCGAACCGGCTGCATCCGGATACATGTACCCGGATGTCGTCTCCGGTCCGGATGTCGGCGGCAATCCTGCTCCCTTCGGAGGACCGTACCGTTACCGGTCCGTTTCCGAGCGGTACTTCGCAGCGTATGGTGCCCATACTTTCGGCTTCGAGCGTCCGGAGTGCCGCGGAGGCCGGTATGACAGCGCGTACCGTACAGTCCGTTATCGAACGTGCGTCGATGCGCATCGTCAGCCGTTTGCCGTCGGAACGGGTGACGATGCGGTCGATAACGTTGTCGTCGGCCGTTATGACCAGCGTGGAGACCGCTGCGGAAACGACGGCTTCGATGCCGTCGGAGACGTACAGGACTTCGTACGCGCCGATTCTCCCCAGGTCTCGGGTGACCAGGCGTTCGCTGCCTTTTACCCTGCGGGGTTTGGCGGTATGGACGACGGTTCCGGTGTCGTCGCAGGCGGGGACTGCGTTCGGGGCGGCCGTGCTTCCGTATGCGAGGAGCAGTGTTGCGGCCAGCGTAAGAATCGTTTTCATGGCGTTCGACGGTGTCTCGTTCGGTTTTCGGGATAACGGCTGGTCGGGTACGTTCCATAAGGATACGGCGAGAAGGCCGACCGGGAATGTCCGGCGTCGTTACCGAACAATAAAGGTATGCAAATTATATCGTCTTGCCGCATACTTTATTGAATATTTCGGCGATTCTTCGGCGGCGGGAAGCGTTGCGGGGTTGGAGCGTCGCTCCGCTGCCGGGGCATCGTCGCTGCGGTGCGGCTTTTCCGGAAAGAGGTCGGTGGTCACCTGTCGTCTATCGGGCGGGATGCGCCGCCGATGTTTCGGCCTCTTTTATCCGCTGCACGATGTCGTCCACGATGGCCGGATTGAGGACGAAGTCCTCGCTGTCTATGTTTACGGTCAGCACGCGGCCGCGGTAGATGTTGTCTATCCAATCGTTGTAGCGGTTGTTGAGCCTTTCGAGGTAGTCGAGGTCGATGTTCATCTCGTAGCTGCGGCCGCGCTTGAGAATCTGGCTTACGAGCGTGGGTACCCCGCCGCGCAGATAGATGAGCAGGTCGGGTGTAGGTATCAGGTTGGCCGAGAGGTCGAAAATTTTCATGTAGGTATTGAAGTCGCGCGACGACATGAGCCCCATTTCGTGCAGGTTGCCGGCGAATATGTGGGCGTCTTCGTAGATGGTTCTGTCCTGGATGACGTAACCTTTCGTCTCTTTTATCTGGAGACCCTGTTTCATCCGGCAGCCCAGAAAATAGACCTGAAAGTTGAACGCCCAGCGGTTCATGTCTTCGTAGAAGTCGGCTATGTAGGGGTTGCCCGTCTCCTCGAAAAGGGCGGTGCCGCCGAGCCTGTCGGTCAGCATCTCGGTCAGCGAGGTCTTGCCGCTGCCTATATTTCCTGAAATGGCGATGTACATGGTCTTCGTGTCGTTTTCGTGTCGCTGCGGCGGAGCACTGCGGTCGCTGTCAGGCTTCGGTCCGGTCGCTGTGTACCGCAAGGGGCGTTTCTGCCCTCTCCGTTGCTGCGGCCCGGATGAGCTCTTCGGCATAGGTCCGGTCGTTGTAGAGGCGCGGAACCTTGTTCTGGCCCCCCACTTTGCCGTGGGCCCTCAGCCAATGTTCGAAGGTTCCCGCCGGTACGACGGTTATTTTGGGCTCGGTCAGCGTGGTATCCTTGAAACGCTTGGCTTCGTAATCGGAGTTCACCCGTTTGAGTCCCTCGTCTACCGCCTGCGTGAACTTTGGCAGGCTGGCCGGCGGAGTACGGAACTCTACCACCCATTCGTGCGCGCCTTTGCTGCGTCCCTCCATGTAGACGGGAGCTACGGTATATTCGGCCACTTCGGCCCCTGTCGCCGTACAGGCGTCGTGCATGGCCGATTCGGCGTTGTCTATTACGATTTCTTCGCCGAAAGCGTTGATGTAGTGCTTGGTACGTCCCGTGATGCGGATGGTGTAGGGTGAAGTGGAAACGAACTGGACGGTATCGCCTATCATGTAGCGCCACAGACCGTTGCAGTTGGTGATTATCATCGCGTAGTTCACTCCGGTCTGCACGCCTTCGAGCGGTACGGCGGCGGTCGGGTCGCCGAGCCGGTCGGTGGGCAGGAATTCGTAGTAGGTACCGTAATCGAGCATGAGCAGCATCTCCTGTCGACCCGGCTCCTCGGCGATGGCGAAAAAGCCCTCCGAGGCGTTGTAGGTCTCCATGTAGTGCATGTCGGGCGACGGGATGATTTTCCGGTACTGCGCCTGATACGGTCGGAAATCCATCCCGCCATGGACGAAGAGTTCCATATGGGGCCATATCTCCAGGATATTCTCCTTGCCGGTGTATTCCAGTACACGGTTGAGCATGACGAGGTTCCACGAAGGGACGCCCGTGAACGAACGCACGTCCTGCCGGGTGGACTGTTCCGAGATGAGCCGCACCTTTTCGTCGAAGTCCGGTATCAGCGCCGTCTTCTTGTCGGGAATGCGGAGGATGTTGGCGATGGCAGGCGTATTTTCTATCAGGATGGCCGACAGGTCGCCCGACATCATGTTGTCCCCTTCGCGTTCGATGCGTTTGGAACCGCCCAGCGTCAGCATCTTCCCGTTCACTACGCTGGTTTTGGGGTAGAGATGGCAGTAGAGCGCCATGATGTCTTTCGGTCCCCGCATGTGGGATTTGCGCATTCCGGCCAGGGTAACGGGGATGTATTTGCTTTTCGAACCCGTCGTTCCGGAGGATTTGGCGAACCATTTGGCCTCTTCCGGCCACAGGACGTGCCGTTCGCCGCGGCGCGTGCGGTCGATGAACTCGCTGATGGTTTCATAGTCGTAAATGGGTATCCGGTCGCGGAACTGCTGCTGCGTGGCAATGCCCTTCATGCCGAGGTCGCGTCCGAACTCGGTCTTCGCGCCGTTGGCGAGCAGGTAGCGGAACTGGCGTTCTTGTACCTCGGCCGGGTGCTCGCGGAAGTAGTCGATTTCGCGGAGACGGTCGGAGAAATAAAGGTTGATGAGTTTTGTTATTGCGGCCATGTGCGGTATGGGTTGGAATTCGGGCGTCGGTTCGGATGGCGGGTTCCTCCGTCAGTTGAAATATTTGCCTATTTTGGGTATCGCCCCCGGCAGCGAGAAGACTACCGCGCGGTCGTAGGCGTTGATGCGGAAATCGGCGTCGGGGATGAATACCTTGTCGCCGCGCACGATGCCGCCGATGATGGCGTTGTCCGGGAACCCCGCATGGCGCAGCGTCGATTTCGTGATGGGAGCGTCGGGTTTGACGACGAACTCCAGCACCTCCGCTTCGCTGCCGGTCAGGCATTTGATGGCCTGCACGTCGGTGTCCATCGTGAAGCGGAAAATGCGGCTGGCGGTTATCTGTTTTTTATTGACGATGGTGTCGATGCCGATGCTTTCGGCGAGGTTGATGTAGGTGAGGTTCTCGACCTCGGCGATGACCTTCTTCACCCCCATCCGTTTGGCGAGCATGGCGGTGAGGATGTTCGTTTCCGAGCGCCCCGTGACTGCCACGAAGGCGTCCATGCTGGTGATACCCTCTTCGGTCATGGCATCTATGTCGCGTCCGTCCTCGTTGATGATGAGTGTCCGGTCGAGCGTTTCGGCGAGTTTGTAGGCCTTGTCGGGATTGTATTCGATGAGCTTGACGTTGAGCTCGTCCTGCAGTTCGGTCGCTATCCGGACGCCGATGCGGCTGCCGCCGAGTATCATCAGGTTCTTTATCGAGACGTTCGTCTTGCCCGAATAGTTCATGACCGTCTTGGCCGCCTCGTTGTTGGTGATGATATAGACCGTATCTCCCTCGTAGAACATGTCGCGCGAGTGCGGGATGATGGTCTTGTCGTCGCGGCTGATGGCCACCGGGCGGAACGACGCGCCGCTCAGGGCGTTGATGTCCGCCACCGTCTTGCCCGTAAACTCCGAGGAGGCATCTATCGGGAAAACCACGAGCGCGAGCCTGCCCCCCGAAAAGTCCACGTACTCGGTGGTGGAGGTGTGTCCCAGCAGATTGATGACCTCCCGTGCGGCTATCTTCTCCGGATAGAACAGGTAGTCGATGCCCAGGTTCATGAACATCTCCTTATTGTTCGGCTCAAGGTATTCGTTGTTGTCGATGCGGGCGATGGATTTGCGTGCGCCGAGTTGTTTGGCGAGGATGGCGGCGATGATGTTGATGTTCTCCTCGTGGTTCACCGCGATGAAGAGGTCGGCCTTGCGTACGGAGGCTTTCCGGAGCGTGGCGAAAGTGGTGCAGTCGCCCTCTATCGTCACGATGTCGGACATTCCCTCCACGTCGTCGAGCAGCCTGGCGTCGGCATCGATGACCGTTATGTCGTGGTGGCCGCCGCTGAGCATCTTCGCCAGGTGGTTGCCCACTTCGCCGGCCCCCGCAATGATTATCTTCATCGAGATATTATGAATTTGTCCGCAAATTATCCGCACAAATTTAATAACTTTACCGGGGATTAGTCAAAATCGTGCCAATAATTCTGTTACGGTGCGGTTACATGTCGGTTCAATTTGCAGAAAATATGTCAAATACGCTTATAGTCATACTGATAGCGGTCGGGCTGGTCGCTTTTTTCGTGGTGGGAATGTCGCTGACGCTGATTTTCAAGGGACATAATATCCAGTCGGAGATAAGCGAGAACGAGAACATGCGTGCGCGGGGTATCAAATGCGTTATTCAGGAGACGCGCGAACTCGACGGATTGGACTCCTCGTCGTGCGATATTGCGTGCGGCGGCGATTGCGGAAGCTGTTCGCCCGAACGGAAACGGGAGGCGGCGGACCGGTAATTGTCGGTGCGGGCCTGAAGCGGAAGGGCTGCACCGTGGCTGAAACCGGGATAAGATACGGGGATGTACCTGAGGGTACATCCCCGTGTGGTTGTGACGGCGACTGCCGCGGCTCAGTCACCGAACCATTTGCTGCGGCAGGCGAAGCGGGGGTTGACCAGCGATTCCTTGTTGTACCGGAGCGGGGCGGTGTCGTCGAGCGAATAGATGCTTCCGCCGGCGAGGGCGATGATGGATTCGCCGGCCGCCGTGTCCCATTCGTAGGTCTCGGTGGTGCGCGGATAGTAGTCTACGGAACCCTCTGCAATCAGGCAGAGTTTATAGGAACTCCCCTGTTGCAGCACCTCTGCGTCGGGATGTCTTTTCCGTAGCTCCTCCAGATGGCGGGCGGTCTCCCCGTCGCTGTGCGAACGGCTGACGGCCACCTTTAGCGGACGGTTGCGGCAGTCGGTCAGGGGGAGCGCTTCGGCTCCGGCGGTAATCTCCGCATAGACGTATTCCGCTTCGGGGTCTGCTTCTGTATTGCAGGAGCGGAAGGCGCCGAGGTCGGAGTCGGAAAAGTATATCCGTTTGCGGTACGGTACGTATATCACCCCGAAGACGGGCCGGTTGTCGGCCATGAGGGCGATGTTCACCGTGAATTCGCCGTTGCCTTTGATGAACTCCACCGTTCCGTCCAGCGGGTCCACCATCCAGAAGAGGTCCCAGTCCTTGCGCTCGGCGTAGAGCATTTCGCGTCCCTCCTCGCTGAGAAGCGGGATGCGTGTCTGGCCGAGATACTCCCGGATGACGGAGTGGGCCAGGCGGTCGGCCACCGTGATAGGCGACCGGTCGCTCTTGATGTCCACATCTATCGGGTCGCCGCTGTTGTAGATGTCGAGTATCACGGCCCCGGCCCGGATGGCCGCGTTGTATGCCTTGGGCAGCAGGTATTCCTTTTGTTCCCTGGTTATCATAAGCGTATTTGTCGCATTGTTCGTTTATGACCGGCAGCCGCATTTTTCATACCATTCGCCGGTTGTTTGTCATTCCGTTCGTTTTTTCTTTTTCGTTACGGAGCCAACGTCCTTCGTGCCGCGGTATTGCGGTGGAACCCGCCTCTTTTTCCTGCCGTGTTATCGCAGCCGGAAGAGGGGGATGCTTCCGTCGCTTACATCCACGTTTATCACCCGTGGTCCTTTGTAGCGGGTACCGTCGGCGGATATCCATGTTCCGCGCGGCAGTCTTACGGTTCGTCGGCCCGTGTCGTCGAGTACCGGCGCGACGAGGTATCGGGAGCCGAGCATGTATTGGTCTGTACAGTCCCAGAATCCCTGTCCGGGGAATTGGTACTCCATGTGGCGCATCAGCGGTTCTCCCGTCGTCCCGGCCTCCTGCAGCAGCTCTTCCATGTAGCCGTTCATCTCCATGCGCAACCCCACGGCCTTTTCCATCTCTTTCCGGCAGGTGCCTGTCGGAAAGAGACTGCCGTCGGGCGGAACGGCCGCTATGGGCATAAACAGGGCGAGCTGTACGGCACGCAGGAGCATCGTCTCGTCGGAGCAGTGTCCGGCCGAGGAGGTCAGCGAAAGGTAGGGATAGATATGTCCCGTAAGTCCCGCATGGATGGCGTCTGTCAAGGCGCGGCGCATGGACTCCCATGAAATTTCCGGCGAGAGTGCGACCGAATAGGGGCGCCACTGTGTCTGGGTCTGTTCCGCAAGGGGGTACATGGCTGCGCCGTAGCGTTCGCCGAGTGCGGCCCAGGCGGTCAGATAGCGTTCCGTGCGCTCTCCGGGAGGCAGGATGTCGAGGGCACGGTGGCAGTCGAAACGGAGTGCCGTGATTCCCTCTTTCCGGAGGTTGTCGAGCAGTTCGCCAAAGTAGGCCGTAACTTCCGGCAGGGTCACGTCGAGACATGCGTAGTAACCGGACGGCAGACGGATGACGGCAGGCCGGCCCTCCGCGTCTTCGAGCAGCATGCCCTTTCTGCGTGCTTCGATGTAACGCTGCCCGGCGGCGGGAATGTAGGGAGTGACGGTGAACATTACGTCGAATCCGCGCCGGGTAAGTTCATCCGCCGTATCGCGGAAAGAGGCATAGAGGTTGCGGTCGAGGCCCCCCTCTCCGGAGTGGTCCTGCCAGCCGTCCGGGATGAGCAGCAGGCCGGGCGGGTAGCCGTGGGCGGTAATGGAATCGGCTGCGGCGAGCAGGGCGGTACCGCCTGCGGCGATGAGGGCTTCCGACAGCCCTGTGTCGTAAACGGGCCGCATGAAGGGGTGGCGGGCCGGAGCGGTGCCTTTCGGCCAGGCGTATTTGTGTACGCAGTAGAGGTATGCTTCGCGTAGCGTCCGGCCTCCCTTTGCGACGGTTGGCTGCGTGCCCGACGGAGTTACGGTGAAGAGGCTGCCGTCAAAAACGACATCGGCCGGAGCACTGCTCCACATCATGCGGCCGCCGCTCGATATCATGAACGGGATGGTGAATGTTCCGCAACTGTCGCAGTTACTGCTGTCGAACGGTGCGGCGAAAGGTTGTGCCGGGCCTCCCCCCGCGAAGAGCCCCCACCATTTTTCGTTGCGGAGCGGTTCTATGCGTATCGTATGGGGTGTCTGTGCCGGAAGGGCGGCCGACAGCAAGGCGAGCGTGACGAGGATTGGAAATCTCCTGTGCATGGCGTGGTTGGTTTAGGGATATCCACCAGACGTTCCTGCGGAGCGTTTGCCGGAAAATGTCATGCAAAATAAAGCAAAATCCCGCATCGGCGCAATACCGCGGTATGGGTATGCTGTCCCGAAAACGGGAAAAATTTTGCGGATGTTTGCTTGGCGCGGGGAAAATCGTTATCTTTGCACGCTGATTCGCAAATTCTTTAAAAGAATATATGTACGTAATAGTAGAAATCGCAGGCAAACAGTTCAAGGCTGAGAAAGGTCGGAAACTCTATGTCAACCGTCTTCAGGGGGACGAAGGTTCCTCCGTGAGTTTCGACAAAGTCCTGCTAACGGATAACGACGGTCAGGTCAAGGTAGGCTCACCTGTGGTAGAAGGAGCTTCCGTGAGCGCGAAGATAGTACGTCACCTCAAGGATGACAAGATTATCGTGTTCAAGAAAAAACGCAGGAAAGGGTACAAGGTGAAGAACGGACACCGTCAGTACCTTACCCAGGTACTCATCGAAGACATCACAGTCGCTTAACACCTAAAATTCGCAGAAGATGGCACACAAGAAAGGAGTAGGTAGCTCTAAGAACGGTCGTGAGTCGGAAAGCAAGCGGCTCGGAGTGAAATTGTTCGGCGGCGAGTTCGCAAAGGCGGGCAACATCATCGTACGCCAGCGGGGTACCGTACACAACCCCGGTGAGAATGTGGGCATGGGTAAAGACCATACGCTGTTCGCCCTCGTGGATGGAACGGTGGCTTTCGTGAAGAAAACCAACGGCAGGTCTTACGTGAGCGTTACTCCGGTGAACGAATAGTTCGGAGACGGAGTTCGATAGAGGCGGATACCCGGCGACGGGTGTCCGCTTTTCGTTTTTATTTCCGTTTCGCCCGGATGCGGCTCAGACTGACGGGAGTGACGCCCAAATAGGTAGCCAGGCACTCCAGCGGCATGCGCTGCAACAGGTCGGGATGCTGTGTCAGCAGCAGTTCGTAACGTTCCGAGGCCGTCGTAAAAAGCAGGGGAATGAGCCTCTCTTCCGTCCGCAGGAATTCCGATTCGGCGAATTTCCTGCCCCAGTTGGCTATGTGGATATCTTCGCGGTAGAGGGTGTCGAGGTCGTTGCGCCTAAGGCGGTACAGCGAGGAGTCTTCCATCAGCTCCACACTTTCATATCCCGCTCCGTTGCATACGTAGCTTCTCAACGATACGATAGCGGTGCCTTCCTGGCCTATCCAGAACGTTATCTCTCTGTCCCCTTTCGGAATATAGGCTCTGGCAATCCCCCGTGCGATGAAGAAGAGGTCCGTTTCGACCTTTCCGGCCTCCAGTATGCGGCACCCTTTCGGCCGGTCGATTCGTACCGAACAGGATGCGAGCCGGTCGGCCGAGGCTTCCGGTATCCGGTAGATGGCGTTGAGTATCTCCTGCAGTTCCATGGTCGGGTTCGTATTTCTTTTCAAAGGTACGGAATATCTCTCGGAAAGCGTTGTCCGGTGTTTTCTTATCAAATGTAAAGAGGGTTGCGGCGGAAACGGGATAACTTTGCCCGTCGGATTGTTTAATCGTACAATACAGGATTTATGGATTGGTTTCTTCTGATTGTTGCCGGACTTTTTGAGTCGGGTTTCGCATTCTGTCTGGGTAAGATGAAAGAGGCTGCGGGTACGGAGTGGTATCTGTGGGGAGCGGGCTTTCTCGCCTGTGTGGTCATCAGCATGCTGTTGCTTGCAAAGGCCGTGCATACGCTGCCCGTCAGTACCGCCTATCCCGTGTGGACGGGTATCGGGGCTGTGGGAGCGGTCGTGCTCGGCATCGTGTTTTTCCATGAACCGGTCTCCTTCGCACGTCTCTTTTTCATTTGTACGCTGATAGCTTCTGTGGTGGGGCTGAAAATGGTCTGACAGCAGTCGTTCGGGGTGGGAACGGGTTGCAGAAAGCCGCCGGGTATGTCGGGCGGCAAGGCGGATTGGGCGGCTCTGAGGGAGAACGAGAGGAGTCGGGGACAGTGTGCGGCAGCGGTTGGTACAGACGGTACGAAGAGGGAAAGCGCCTGCCGCAGGGAGGAGATGCCGATTTTTTTGCGAGTTGTTTGGCGGTTTCGGATATTTGTTCTATTTTTGTCCCGCTTTCGGGAGGCAATCCCGGATTTGCAGAGAACCGCTCCATTCGTCTAACGGTTAGGACAGCAGATTCTCATTCTGCAAATACCAGTTCGATTCTGGTATGGAGTACCGAGGCAGGCGCCGGACTTGTAAAAGTCCGGCGCCTGCCGTATTTGGGTATTTTCATTCGGGGGTCTCTTGCGTACCGTTGTCGGTGTAGGGCTTTTTGAGTACCTTCGCGGAAGAATGGACGGTGACGGATGGAGAAAGAGGTTTTGAAGGAGCTGCTCGATGCGTTTTACGACCGGTACGACACGGCGGATTTCATAGAGAACGACCCCGTGTCCGTACCCCATCTCTTTACGGGGCGCGAGGACAGGGAGATAGCCGGTTTTCTGGCGGCGACTGTCGCGTGGGGCAACCGTCGGGCCATCGTGAGGAGTGGCCGGCGCATGATGGAGTTGATGGACGGGGCGCCTTACGAATTCACGCTGCACGCTTCGCCGGAGGAGCTGCGGCCGCTCGGACATTTCGTGCACCGTACTTTCAACGGAACGGATTTCATTGCGTTCGTTCTGGCACTGCGCAGACTTTGTACCGTATGGGGCGGCATCGGCCAATTTTTCGAGGAACGTTATGCCGCGACGGGCGACCTGCGTATCGTGCTTGCCGAATTCCGGCGTGAGTTTTTCGCCTGTGACCATCCCGTCCGCTGCGAAAAACACGTCTCCTCCATTGAACGGAAAGCCTCCTGCAAGAGACTCAACATGTATCTGCGCTGGATGGTGCGCGACGACGGCCGCGGCGTGGATTTCGGGATGTGGAAACGCATACCTGCTTCGGCTCTTTATCTGCCGCTCGATGTCCACAGCGGAGCGATGGCGCGTGCTCTCGGGTTGCTGCAGCGGAGACAGAACGACTGGAGGACTGTCGAAGAGGTGACGGAGGCGCTGCGCGCTCTGGATGCGGACGACCCTGTGAAGTATGATTTTGCGCTCTTCGGTGCGGGCATCGCCGGCTATCTCCGGTAGGCAGAGACGGTTTGCCGCCTGTACGTGGCCCGAGGAGTGTCCGTCGCACCGTTTTGCGGAGATTCCGATGGCGGGTCGGGAGATTGTGTAGAGATATTGATGTATAACGTTAAACGATGGAGGTATCATGCAGAGTGTCGTCAATGGATTCCGGAACGTGTGCATGGCGGCCGTTGTGGCGGCTTTCGCCGGATGTTCCGGCGGCGATGCGGTGAACAGCCTTGAAAGGATGGGGCTTCGGGGGAACGTGAGGTCACTTGATGTATCGGCCTATGAAGCCGAAGCGTGCGGCGGAACGGTAACGAAAGGGCCGCGGGTAGACGATATGCAGTCGTGCTGTTCGTACCGTTTCGATGAAAGGGGATATGTCACCGGTACGGAGTATCTGTGCGGCGGCCATGTGGTGAAATGGGAAGAGTTCGTCTATGACGGCAGCGGGAGGCCGGAACGTATCGTGTCCCGTTCGGTTCGTTACGGCGGCGACCGGACGGTCGAATTCGAATGGAACGGCCGGTGTCATGTGCGCCGCACCTTTGACGAGGAGGGAAACGAAGTGTCGGAAGAGCGTACCGAGTGGAGGAGGAACCGGTCCGAGAGCGTGGCGGTCGGCGGGGATGGCAGCGTGACGTTCCGAACCCGTTACAGGCGGGGATTGCCGGTAAGGCAGGAGCGGACGGCGGCCGACGGTACGGAGGTGCTGAAATATTCCTACGATGGAAACGGCAATCCGGTCAGGGTGGAGAGGTTCGTGAACGGCGCGGCGGCCGGTTCTGCCGAGATGACCTATACCGTATTCGACGGCGCGGGTAATTGGACCTTCCGGACGGTGTATCGTATGGCCGAAGGCGGGGAACGGGTGCCGTACCGGATAGAGGAGAGAAAGATAACGTATTATTAAATGCAGGAACGGTTTCGGCCCGGGGAGGGCGGTTGCCGGTTTGTGGAATGTCCAACAGTTGGTTTAGGTTCAAACGGTTCGTCGTGGAGCAGTCGGATACGGCCATGAAAGTGGGTACCGACGGCGTGTTGCTCGGCGCGTGGGCACGGGTGCTGCCGGGCCCTGCGCGTTATCTGGATATCGGTACGGGAACGGGGGTGATAGCTCTGATGCTCGCCCAGCGCACGGAGGATGTGCCCGGTGGGGCGACCGTCGATGCCGTGGAGGTGGACGGTGCGGGAGCGGTACAGGCCGCGGCCAATGCCGCATCGTCGCCGTGGAGTCATGCGGTCAGGGTGTATCGCTGCGGAATCGGGATTTTCCGTCCCGGGGTGTCGGAACCCCTGTGGGGCGGCAGGGACGTGGCGAGCGTACCGGATGGCGGTGAAGAGACTGCTGCCGGAGACTGTTCCGAAGAAGGAGAGTCGGCAACAGTCCCTCCCGAACTGCTTTATCACCATATCGTTTCCAATCCGCCGTGGTTCGTGGATTCGCTGCCCTCTCCCCATGCGGGACGCAGGGTGGCCCGCCACGCCGATTCGCTCCCTTATGGTGAACTGCTGCAGCATGCTGCCCGTCTGTTGGCGCCGGAGGGTCTCTTTTCGGTAGTGTTGCCGGCCGACAGCGAGGAGCGTTTTCTCGCCGGGGCCCGCGTCGCCGGGTTCGGACTGAACCGTCGTACACGTGTCTTTACCCTTCCCGGAATATCTCCCAAGCGCGTCTTGCTCGAATTCGCTTTCGCTGGAAGCTGCGGGGCGATGCCCGTCGAAGACACCCTGACAATAGAGACAGGCGAGGGCCCTGGGAGCTATACGGATGAGTACCGCAGGCTGACGGGCGATTTCTATCTGCGCTTTTGAAACTCCCGCCGACAGTTTTTATTTCCCTCAAAAAACGTTAGATTTGTACTGCTTGTTTTCCGGTGCGCAGTGCGCCGGAGAGGACGACAGACATACAAAAAAGCATGAGATATGGGAAAGATTAGGATGATGTTCGCTGCAGCCGCTTTGGCGGTTTGTACGGGTACGGCTTACGGACAGGTGCTCGACGTGGCTCCCGTAGGCGATGCGGTGATGCCGGATGGCCGGCGGGTTTATGCCATGCCGCAGACGACCGTGGTGGTCGATATTACGGTGGCCCGCGAGAGCGTCGTGACCGGGCCGTACGCCCGTTTCGCCCAGAAGTATTTCGGGGTGATAGCGCCGCTCGCCGACAAGGAGACCTATACGCTCCGTTCGGCGGTCGTCAGCCGTTACGACCCTGTCGTGACACGCGACCTGAATCCCGGTCCGATACCTGCTCCCCATACGGAAATATACGCCGATACGGGCAGCGCGGAGGAGTTCCCGCGGGTACTTCCCGACCGCCGCAGCGCCTCCGGCAGCAGCCTGGAGAATGCGGCGAGGGATGCCGCCCAAACGATATTCGACCTGCGTAGCAGGCGGACGGAGCTCATTACGGGCGATTATGCCGAGACGGTCTATGGGGCCGGGCTCGCCACGGCGGTGGAACGGATAGACCGCATGGAGAACGAATACCTCGAACTGTTTTTCGGAAAACGTTCCGTGACGACCTATACGGTGCGTTACTATGTCGTTCCGGATGCCGAAGGCCGTACCTTTGTCGTGTGCCGGTTCCGTGACGACCGCGGATTGTTGCCTGCCGACGACCTCTCCGGCGAACCGGTGGTGCTGGAGTGCCGGCCGCAGGGGGTGGCCGTGACGGCCTATCCACCCCAGCGGAAACGGACGCCGCGTTCCGACGAAGCGGAGTATGCCGTTGCGGATATGACGGACTGTCGCGTGATGTTCGATAGGACCGAACTCGGAAATGCCGTACTTCCCGTATATCAATACGGCGTAAGAACCATCCTGCCCGTAAGATAGGCGCAGGGAACGATTCCGGAACCGATGCAAATGTTGATACGGGAGGCGTGTCATGGAGATGAAGGAAAATAGGGAGAAGATGGCCGCATTGGTGCGGATGCTGCGCCGTGATATCAACGGTGCGGTGGTGGAGCGCATGGAACAGTTGGGTATCCGTTACGAATGCAATTGGGGGGTCAGCCTGCATGCCGTCCGGCGTGCGGCCTCCCTGTTCGCGCCCGACCACGCTTTTGCCCGGTTTCTTTACGGGCAGAATCTACGTGAGCTGCTCCTGTCGGCTTTCGTAATAGCCGACCCTTGTGCAGTCTCTGCCGACGAACTCGCTTTCTGGGGAGCGGGGGTGAAGAATTCCGAACTCGCCGAGAACCTCGCTTTTTCGTTGCTCTCGCATACGTCGCTGGCCCGGCCGCTGGCCGAAAAGTGGCTGGCGGAGGATGCTCCGTCGCTGCTCCGTTACAGTGCCCTGTTGGCTCTTTCGCGGATGCGCGGTAGCGACGGCCGGTTGCCGGACGGAGTGGACAGCGATACGCTGGCGGCCCGTTTTGCCGGAGATGGGAGCGTATTGGTGCGCAAGGCGGCTGAGGCGCTCGCGGAGGCTGGGAAGGAGTCTGCACCGGAGTTGTAGCCTACAAAGCCGCAGGGAACAGCAGAAATAACACGGGTCGCCGGGCGGGGAAGAGCGTACAGGAAAGATACGGTCGTGCTGCCGGCGGTTTCCGGTATATGCCGGGGTGTTGAGAAAAACGAAAGGGGAAGGTCATTGACCTTCCCCTTTCGTTAGCATAATCGGTCCGTAGCGCTCCGTGTGTCAGCCGATATACCGGTCGAGTATGGCGGCCATTTCATCCGTCCGGCGGGCGCCGCTCTCGCGCCAGAGCAGTTCGCCCCGGCGGAAAAGCATCAGCGTAGGGACGGAACGTACTCCGTACCGACGGACGGTTTCCGCGTTGGCCGGATTGTCGATATCCAGCTTGATGATGCGCAGCCTGTCGCCGAAACGCTGTTTGAGCTCTGCGAGTACCGGCCCCATCATTTTGCACGGCCCGCACCACGTGGCGTAGAAATCCACCAATACGGGCGTTTCTCCTCCTGTCACTTCGTTGAAATTGTCCGACATTTTTTCGTATCCTTCCATTTGGTTGCAGAATTCGTCTGTCCGTTCGTCGTTGCGCAATTTCCGTACCGGAGTCGTGCGGCTGACAGCGGCTCCGGCCTGTCAGATGTTATTAAAAAAGTTTAAAAATTCCTTTACTTTCATAACCATGTCGTGGGCGCCGGCATAAAAGGTCACACGCTGGTGGATGGCCTCGGGCTGCAGGTCGAGGATGCGGCCCTCCTCGCTGAAGGCGAGGCCGCCGGCCTGCTCCGCGATGAATGCGATGGGGTTGCATTCGTACAGGAGGCGCAGTTTTCCGTTGGGATGATTGTCGGTCGAGGGGTACATGAAGACGCCGCCCTTGAGCATGTTGCGGTGGAAATCCGCTACCAGCGAGCCGATGTAGCGGGAGGTGTAGGGCCGGTTGGTTTTAGCATCCTTCTCCTGACAGTACTTGATGTATTTCTTTATCCCGACGGGGAATTTCTCGTAATTGCCTTCGTTGATGGAGTATATCTTGCCGCTAGCCGGTGTTTTGATGTTGGGGTGCGAGAGGCAGAATTCGCCGAGCGACGGGTCGAGCGTGAAGCCGTTCACACCGCGGCCGACCGTGTAGACGAGCATTGTGGAGGAGCCGTAGATGATGTATCCCGCAGCGACCATCTCGGAGCCTTTTTGCAGGAAGTCGTCCAGCACGGCGGCTTCGCCGATGGGTGATTTGCGCCGGTAGATGGAGAATATCGTCCCGACCGAGACATTCACGTCGATGTTGGACGAACCGTCCAGCGGGTCCATGCAGACGATGTATTTGGCATTGCGGCAAAGCCCCTCATGAAAGGTCGTCACATCCTCGTTCTCTTCCGAAGCGATGCCGCAGCACTCGCCGCTTGCCTGAAGCTCCTCCATGAAGGCTTCGTTGGCATAGACATCGAGTTTCTGCTGCTCTTCGCCCTGTACGTTTTCGCAGCCCGAACGGCCGAGGATATCCACCAGGCCCGCCTTGTTCACTTCCCGATTCACCTTTTTGGCCGCGATGCCTATATGGTGCAGCAGACAGGAGAAATTGCCCGTCGCTTCGGGAAACTCGGCTTGTTGGTGTATGATGAATTCATTGAGTGTGATTGACTTTTCCATGTCAGGTAAAAATGGTTAGACGTTTTAAGATTGTTAATTTTTACACAAATATAGCCCCTTGCGGCGGAATAAGCAAAATAGTTTCGCCCATATTGCCCGCTTTTAATGAGTTTGTCTATTTTTAAAATATTTTAAATATTTAATCATTGATAGTCAGATTGTTATATAAACTTAATAAATCGTTTCTTCGAACGTTCGGCAGGGCCTTCCGGAATGTTCCTGCTGCCGGTCGAAACGTTAACGGAAAGGCGGCCGTTATCGTATGGGGGCGCCGCCGGAGCAGGGCATACGTCTGCATACCGTACCGCTGCGGGATTGCGGCTTTCGGACAAAAAGGCTATCTTTGTGGGAAACACCATGGAATGATGAAGATAACATCGGCCGGTTTCGCGTTCAGCAGCGGCAGGATTTCGCAGATACCCGACGACGGATTGCCCGAATTCGCTTTCATCGGGCGCAGCAACGTGGGCAAGTCATCGCTTATCAACATGCTGACCGACAACGGTTCGCTCGCCAAGGTTTCGGCCACGCCGGGGAAGACGAAACTGATAAATCATTTCCTGATAAACGGGCAGTGGTATCTCGTCGATTTGCCCGGTTACGGGTATGCGAAAGCCTCCAAGAGCGACCGGAGGGAATTCGGGAAGCTGATAACGGATTACGTCACGAAGGCGAAGAAAATGTGGTTTCTCTTCGTGTTGGTCGATTCGCGCCATGCCCCCATGCCGATAGACCTCGATTTCATGCGGATGCTCGGACGGGAGGGCGTACCGTTCGGCGTCGTGTTCACCAAGTGCGACAAGCTCTCCGCCGGGCAGGCGAATGCCAATATTGGCCTCTACGAAAAGAGGCTGCTGGAGGAGTGGGAGGAGCTGCCGCCCGTTTTCCGTACCTCGTCGGTGAAACGTTCGGGGCGGGAGGAGATTCTCGGCTTCATAGGGGAGTGCCTGCGGCGTGCGGAAGAACCGTAAAAGTTTCTTAATAAAAACGGGACGGAAATGTGATATCGTTCCGGATAATACCTTACCTTTGCGGAAAGGTAACACACAAAACAAAATCCCTTAACAACTTACATTGATGGCTATTCACAAACTGAAAATCTTTGCGGGCAGCGGTTCGCACGAACTGGCCGCGAAGATTGCCGAGAGTTACGGATGCGAACTGGGCGACCTGTCGGTCAGCAGGTTCAGCGACGGCGAATTCCAACCCGCGTTCGAGGAGAGTATCCGCGGATGTACCGTTTTCATCGTACAGTCCACTCCTCCGCCCGCCGAGAACCTCATGGAGCTCCTGTTGATGATAGATGCGGCCAAGAGGGCGTCGGCGTATAAGGTTATCGCCGTGATTCCCTACTTCGGCTGGGCCCGTCAGGACCGCAAGGACCGTCCGCGCGTATCGATAGGCGCCAAGCTGGTGGCCAATCTGCTCGTGTCGGCAGGCGTGGACCGTATCATCACCATGGACCTGCATGCAGACCAGATACAGGGCTTTTTCGACGTGCCGCTCGATCACATCTATGCCAGCCGTATTTTCGTGCCGTACATCGAGTCGCTCGGTTTGGAGAACCTGTCGGTAGCCACTCCGGACATAGGCGGGGCCAAGAGGGCCAACAGTTACGCCTCTTACTTCAACGCTCCGCTCGTGATATGCCACAAACACCGCAACAAGCCCAACGAGGTGGCGAAGATGATAGCCATCGGCGAGGTGAAGGACCGTAACATCATCCTGCTGGACGATATGATAGATACGGGCGGAACGATTACCAAGGCCGCCAACATGTTCATGGAGATGGGTGCCCGCAGCGTCCGTGCCGTGACTACCCATCCGGTGCTCTCGGGCAAGGCGTACGAGAACCTGAAGGAGAGCCAGCTTGCCGAGGTTATCGTCACCGACACCATTCCGCTCCGTACCGATAAGGATACCTCGAAGATAACGGTGCTCAGTACGGCAGACGTGTTCGCAGATGTTATTGAGCGCGTACATAACTATAAGGAGATAAGTTCGCAGTTCGTCTTCGTGAAGTAGCACTGCCGCGTATCTTCCGTGCGGAATACTTATGCGGGGCCGGAAACATTCCGGTCCCGTTTTCGTTTTTCGGGTACTTGCGGCAATTTTGCCGGTGGGCGGCGGATGGGTGTAAAACGGGATGTACGATACGCATTTGTGCTGTTGTCGTTTTCGGACGGAACCTTTACTTTTGTTTCGGAAACAATCGAAAATGCAGAAGATGAATACGGATACGTTAGCCGGGAATCTGGCCGTCCCGTCGCTCGAATACGACGGATACGCCTCCTTTTTCTCCGGATTGCTGGAGGTTACGCATACCCGTGCGGTAGACGACGGGTTGGGCGAACGGATAGAGGAGTATGTCATGTCGTGGCTCGGAGACCATGCGTTGGACGGGTTCGATGACTATTCCGCCGACGGCTACCGTCGTACCTATCTCGGACGCTCTCCCGAAACGGGGTGGGAGGCCATCGTGATGAGTTGGCAGGAGGGAAACCGGACGAGTATCCATGCCCATCCGCAGTTCGCCGGCTATTTTTTCGCGGACGGGAGATTTCTCGTCGAAATTTTTGAGCCGGCCGCAGCGGGATACGCCCGCCTGCAGCGTTCGGTCGTCGTGGAGGCGCCGCTCGGTTTTTATGCCGTCGGTGCGGAAGGGAGCTTCGAGAACCATATCCATCGCATCACCTGCTTGAGTCCGACAGGACATAGCCTGCATGTCTATTCCGACGATGCGCTGCGGGGGACGGTATATCGGGAAACAATGCAATAGGGCGGCAGGGAGCCGTCGCTGTGCGACAGGGGTGTGTTGTCGTTGAGGTACGGTTGTACCGCGACAGAGAAGGCAGGAGTGGCAGTCGTGCGGCAGAAGATGAAAAAGCGAAAGGGAGTATCCGATGATACTCCCTTTCGCTTTTATCGGATGGGAATCGTTAGTTCTGGAGTTTGAATACGATAGGCATCGTGTAGCTGAAACGCACCGGCACGTCGCGCTGACGGGCGGGCTCCCATTTCGGAGATTTGGACAGTACGCTTACCGCTTCGTCCGAGAGCGTCTTGTCGGGGCTCTTCAGTACCTGTATGTTGGTCAGCCTTCCGTCTTTCTCCACGACGAATTTCACGGTTACGGTGCCCTGTATGTTGTTCTCCTGTGCCAAAGGCGGATAGGAGAGGCGCGCCTGTACCCAGTTGCGGAAGACGTTGAGGTCTCCTCCCTGGAAAGAGGGTTTCTGGTCGGCTACGATGAATATCGTTTCCTCCTCTATCTCTTCGGTCTCTACCTGTATCGGCGCGATTTCGATGTCTTCGTCTTCGAAGTCCACCCAGCCGATGCTGGTCTCTATCTTGGTGTCGTTCCTTACCACATTCAGGACGTCGGTGATGACCGCTACGGTCTGCTGGTGCTGTACGGGTTCGGGTTCGGGTTCCTTCTCGGTCGTGACGTCTATCATCTCGACTTCATCGACCGTCGCAACGGGTGCCATCACTTCGACCACTTTTTCGCGCTGGCTGACGCTGAACATGATGATGACGGCGGCAAGGGCAACGATAAGCCCGATTTCCATGAACAAGCCCCTCCTGTTCTCAAGGTCGGCCTTTTTGCTCTTTTTGACTTCCATAGATATACGTGCGTGTTTTTATTGTTATTCCGGGTTTAAACAGACTTTTCCGATTCACAAATATAAGAACAAAAATCGGAAAAAAACGGCCGTTCGCTTTTTTTTGGGCCCGTACGCTGTTTTATCCTCCTCCCGGACTGTTGTTTTACAAGTAAAAAGCATTATCTTTGCGGTGCAGAACAGTTACGGGGAATTAGCTCAGTTGGCTAGAGCGTTTGAATGGCATTCAAAAGGTCACCGGTTCGATTCCGGTATTCTCCACGCAGCCGTCCGTATTTCTGTTAATAAGATGCACGGACAGCGGAAATTCCATAAACGGCCGTCCGAACATTCGGGACGGCCTGATTTTTTCGGTGATTCTGTAGTTCGATGTCGCAGTATATGGTTGGCGGAGAGGCCGGAGGGGAGAGTGAGGACAGTGGCCGTCCGGCGCTGTACGGCATGTCGTTGGGGCAGTTGCGTGAAGCGGCCGCCGGTCTCGGTCTGCCGCGTTACGCTGCCGGGCAGATGGCATCGTGGCTCTACCGGCGGGGATGCACCGACATCACCGCGATGACCGACCTTTCCAAAGCCGCCCGCGAAGCGCTCGCCTCTTCGTATCGTCTCGGTCTCGAGGCTCCCCGGTCGGTGGCCGTTTCGCGTGACGGAACGAAAAAATACCTTTACCGTACGGCCGACGGGCACTACGTTGAATCGGCCTATATTCCCGACGGCGACCGGGCCACGCTCTGCGTCTCTTCACAGGCGGGGTGCCGCATGGGGTGCCGTTTCTGCATGACGGGGCGTCAGGGGCTTCGCGGACAGCTCACGTCGGGGGATATTCTGAACCAGATGGCCTCGCTACCCGAACGCGGCAGACTTACCAATATGGTATATATGGGGATGGGGGAGCCGTTGGATAACCCCGACCAGGTGCTGCGTTCGCTGGAAATACTCACCGCGGAGTGGGGGTATGGCTGGAGTCCGACCCGTATAACGGTCTCGACCGCCGGAGTGGTGCCGGGCCTGCGCCGCCTGCTCGACGAAAGCCGGGTGCATGTGGCCGTCAGTCTTCATAATCCCTTTCCGGAACAGCGTGCGGAGATAATGCCCGTGGAGCGGGCCTTTTCCGTGCGCGATGTCGTATCGCTGTTGCGCCGTTACGATTTCGGCGGACAGCGGCGCGTCAGCTTCGAGTATATCGTGCTCGCCGGCATGAACGACTCGCCGGCCCATGTGAAGGAGCTTGCCCGCCTGCTCGACGGCCTGAAGTGCCGCATCAACCTGATACGGTTTCATAAGATACCCGGTTCGCCCTATTTCAGTCCCGATGACCGGCGGATGGAGGCTTTCCGGAATGCGCTTTCCCGCAAGGGTATCGTTACTACCGTCCGGGCTTCGCGCGGGGAGGACATACAGGCTGCCTGCGGTCTGCTCTCCACAAAGCAGATGGAGGAGGCCGGAGACGAAGCATAGCGGCCGGTGCGCCGCACCGCATGTTCCGGGGAGCCGGCCGTATGCGGTGCCGCCTTTTTTCGTACCTTTGACAATCGTTTTCAAAGCATACTCCGCCATGTCGAATCAGATGCGCAAACTTGCCGGCCAGACCATGGTGTACGGGATAAGCACCGTGCTGGTAAGGTTGCTGAATTACCTGCTTGTACCTTACCTCACCCGCGTGATGGGAAGGGCGCAGTACGGTGTGGTCAGCCATATCTATGCCGTCATTCCGTTCGTGCTCGTGATACTCACCATGGGACTCGAGTCGGGCTATTTCCGGTTTGCCGGCAAGGCGTCCGGCGAGGGGGAGAAGCGTAGGGTATTCGCTACGGCCTGGGGGATGGTGTCGCTCGTCTCCGTGCTCTTTTTCGTCCTGGTGCTGCTGTTCAACGGGACGATAGCGGAGTGGATGGGGTATGCCGCACACCCCTCTTATATATGGATGACGGGTGCTATCGTGGCCCTCGACGCGGTGACGGCCATTCCCTTTGCAAGGCTGCGGGAACAGTCGCGTTCGGGCCGGTATGTCCTGTTGCGGCTCGTTTCGGTCGTCGTGAACCTCGCCCTCTGCTTCTTTTTTTACGGATGGCTGCCGTCGCTGGCCGGACGGGGCATTCTGCCGTGGGCTTACGACCCTGCGATGGGACCCGGTTACGTCTTCGTGGCCAATCTCGCGGCGAGTGCCGTGACGCTGCTCCTCATCCTGCCCATGTGCGGCGGGGTGGCGCCCCGTATCGACCGGAGGCTCGCCCGCAGCCTGCTCGTCTATTCGCTTCCGCTTCTGCTGAGCGGGATAGCCGGGACGGCCAACGAGTTCATCGACCGGCAGATGGTGCTGTGGCTCACGCCGGGCGGCAGCGAATATGCTCTGGAACAGTTGGGTGTCTACGGGGCTGTCATCAAGCTCGGCGTGGTGATGACACTCTTCACCTCCATGTACCGCCTGGCCGCCGAACCCTTTTTCCTGGCCGAGTTCAAGGGCGACGACTTCCGCAGAACCAATGCGGAGGCCATGAAATATTTCATCATCGTCTCCATCTTCATCTTCCTGTTCATCGCTCTGTTCCGCGACCTGTTCGCCCTGATTCTCGGACGCGATTTCCGCGAGGGAGTGTGGATACTGCCTATTGTGCTGCTCTCCAATATGCTGTCGGGTATCGTGCTGAATCTCTCCTTCTGGTACAAGCAGACCGGAGCGACGAAATACGCTATCTACGTGACCGGTACGGGGCTGCTGTTCACCGTGGCATTCAACATCCTGCTCGTTCCGTCGCTCGGCTACGTGGGGGCCGCCGTCGCCCGACTGGTGTGCGAATCGGCGATGGTAGCGCTCAGTTATCTGCTCAACAGGAGGTATTGCCCCGTGCCCTACGACCTGAAGCGGATAGGGGAGTATGTGCTGCTCGGAGCTCTGCTGTACGGTGCCGGAGTGCTGTGCGGCGGTCTGACGGGTTGGCTGAGGTATTTGATTTATTTGGTTTTGGTGGTTATATTTGCAGGTTATGCCGTCCGAAGGGAGCGAATCGATTTGGGCGGATTGGTGAAGTCGGTCATCCGCCGTGGACGATAATCGTCCGGCGGCACAAGATTACGGGACTATGGTCGTTAAAGTTATAAACAGGTCGGCATACGAATTGCCGAATTATGAAACGCCCCTTGCGGCCGGAATGGATGTGAGGGCCGACATTGCGGAGGGTATCGTGCTGGCTCCCCTGTGCCGGGCGCTTGTCCCGACGGGACTTTTCGTCGAGCTGCCGGCGGGCTATGAAATGCAGGTGCGTCCGCGCAGCGGGCTGGCGGCGAAATACGGGGTGACGGTGCTCAATGCGCCGGGGACGATTGATGCCGATTACCGGGGGGAAATCAAGGTCATTCTTGTGAACCTCTCCGATACGCCTTTCGAGATAAAACCAGGCGAGCGGATAGCGCAGATAGTGGTTGCCCGGCACGAACGCGTGGAGTGGGAGGCGTCCGAGACGCTCTCCGATACGGCCCGGGGAGCGGGTGGTTTCGGTTCGACGGGAAGATAGGCTGCGGACGTGTCCGCGGCACAGATGCCGTTTTCGGCGGAAAGGAGAGAAGAGCATGAGGTTTGCGGATGTCATAGGACAGGAGGAGGTGAAGGCGATGCTGCGCCGCAGTGTCGGGGAGGGGCGTGTAAGCCATGCCCAGCTCTTTACGGGCGACAGCGGCAGGGGAACGCTGCCCCTCGCGTTGGCCTATGTACAGTATATCAACTGTACGGACCGGCACGACGGCGACAGTTGCGGTCGGTGTCCGTCGTGTATCAAGATGGCGGAACTGGTTCATCCGGACGTGCATTTCGTCTTCCCTACCAATACTTCCCGGAGCGGTTCGCAGAAACCCATGAGCGATGCCTTTCTGCCCCAGTGGCGGGAGGCGGTGCTTACGACGGGGGGCTATTTCGACGAGCAGATGTGGTACGGGCGGATTGGGCTCGACAATCAGCAGGGGCTCATCGCCAAACGCGAGGCGGATGAAATCATACGCAAACTCTCTTTTAAGGCGTTCGAGGCCGAGTACAAGGCGGTGGTGATATGGCTGCCGGAGAAGATGGGAGTGGAGGCCTCGAACGGTTTGTTGAAGATATTGGAGGAGCCGTGGGACAAAACGCTTTTCCTGCTGGTCTCGGTGGCCCCGCAAATGCTCCTGCCCACCATCCTCTCCCGTGTTCAGGAGGTCGGGGTGCCTCCCGTCGGAGCGGACGACATGGAACGGTGGCTGGCCGGTACGTACGGCATGGAGACGCAGAAGGCCGCCGCGCTGGCCCGGCTTGCCGGAGGCGATATGGTGGAGCTGCGGAAGATTGCGGAGCGTCCGGAAGGGGAGGCGTCCGGGGAGGATTTCGACAATTTCGCGAGCCTCATGCGTTTCAGTTACAACGACCGGCACCTGGAGCTGCTGGGATGGGCCGAGAATATGGCGTCGCTGGGGCGCGAAGCCCAGAAACGTTTTTTCAGATATGCAGTTTCCCTGTTGCGGGAAAGTTACATGCTTTCGGCAGGAATGGGAAATATATCCTATCTTTGGGGACGGGAAAGGGAGTTCTGCGAAAAGTTCGCCCCTTTCGTAGGCAACGGCAATATCGAGCAGTTGGCGGAGGAGAACCGTACCGCCCTGCTGCATATAAGCCAGAACGGCAATGCGAAGATAGTCTTCACGCATTACGCTCTGTCGGTTAGCAAGCTGATTGGGCGCAGACAGTAGGTACGGCACGGGTTTTTCCGTGCGGAGAGGCTGCGGAGATGCCGCAGCATTATGGATAAGCAGTTATACGGAGATGGCAAGGGCTATAATCATAACGGGCGGCAACATGGGAGATGTGAAGCCGCGCCTGAGACAGGCACAGCAGATGATAAATGCCGGCATAGGCATCGTGCTGCGCTGTTCGCACGTCTACGAAAGCAAGGCGTGGGGATTCACCGCCGCAGACGATTTCAAGAATCAGGCGATGGAGGTCGATACCGACCTCGCCCCAGAGGAGCTGCTCGCTGCGCTGCAGGAGATAGAGGGGCGCCTCGGGCGCGACCGTGAGGCGGAAGCCGCCGAAAAGGCGCGTACGGGCGAACCCTATTCGTCGCGGCTGATAGACATCGACATCATTTTTTACGATGATGCGGTGGTGGATACGCCCCGGCTCAAGCTGCCGCATCCGCTGATGCAGGAGCGGGATTTCGTGCTTGCTCCGCTTGCCGAGATAGCGCCGGAGAAGGTGCATCCCGTTCTGGGAAAAACGGTTGAACAGCTTCGCGGCGAGCTGCTGGCAAGGCAGGCCGCGGTGCATAACGGGGAGGCGTGAGGCGATGAAAAGAGGTTGGTTGGCTTTGGTGGTGCTGGTGACGGCGGCGGTCTGTTCGCTGGCCGTTTCGTGCAGTAAACCCGTTCTGGGCTGCGACTACCGTCTGACGGTGACGTGGCAGGAACGCAAGAGCGTGACGGAGCCTATTCCGCTGACGACCGCGAAGGTGTACGCCTTTTTCGTGAACCCCGACGAATGGGAGGTTACCTCCATCGAGAATGCACGGGCGGGGATTGCCACCGCGGTGGGCGACCCGTCGCGCACGCGCAGCTACGACATGGTGGCGGAGGCGTCCGGCGAGGCCGGAAACGTTTTCGACCTGAGGTTCGCCACCACGCCGGTCATGCTGCTGGTGGTGGATACGGCATATCCCATGTGGGCTACGGGCAACGCCAATGTCGTCGCCGGATTGGCGAACATGTATGTGACGATAAAGTTCACCCCGCTCGACTGGAAAGAGGGGGCGGATGAACCGGTGGTCAAGACGCCGTGGAAATTCTACGGCTACAAGGATGTCCATATTCCCATACGGACGCAACTGCGGATAACTCCTGCCGTGTTCAGGGAGGGGGAGTATCGGTCGACCCTGATGACGTCGGCCCGGTGCTACGCCTATTACGGCTTCGACAAAGCCAACGGCGGGAGGGTAACTTCGTGGGAGCAGGCAGCGTCGGGCAGAGCCGAGAGGAAGAAAGAGCAGGATTCCGACGAGTATGTCGAATTCCCGTTTGATGTCGAGGCCGTCTGGGTGGACAAACAACTGACGATGGAACTCTCCGACAGCAGCGTGATGCTTGTGCTCTATGCCGACCCGGCCCAGGAGGCGGAGAACAAGATTTATGCCTACGGCTACCTCGACCTCTCCAGCAATCCCGTGGAGATGACGAAGACGCTGTCGGTGGACCTGAACAAGTCCGGCGATACATGGACCTCGGATATCTGGACCGTCGTGGTGGAGCGGCCCGACACCCCCGTTCCGGAACCGGAACCGGAGAGCTGACGGCGAGGATAGAGGCCCCGCGGGTAAAAAGCCGGAAAGAGCCGGTTTCCTCCGGCCGTGTATTCGGAGGCAACAGAATATGGACAAGAGGATTCGTAAACGAATGGAAAGAGGTATCCCGCACGGTAAGACATGGTTGGGAATAGCGGCTCTGACGTTGTTCAGTTCCGCGTTCTTTTGGCGTTGCGCCAACATAGGGGCTCCCCAGGGGGGGCCGAAAGACACCATTCCTCCCAAGGTGATGGGGGCTACGCCCGCTTTCAATACGACGAACTTCACGGGAACCCGTATCTACATCACGTTCGACGAGTACGTACAGCTCAAGGACCAGCAGAAAGAGTTTTTCACCTCCCCGCAGCTGAAAAAGACACCCACCCTCCTCGTCAAGGGGCGGGGAGTACAGATAGATATCCTCGATACGCTGAAACCCAATACCACCTATGCACTGAATTTCGGGAGCAGTGTCTGCGACAACAACGAAGGGAATCCGCTCAACGGTTTCCGTTACGTCTTCTCCACCGGTCCGGAGATAGACTCCATGTTCATGTCGGGATATACGGTCGATGCCTACAAGAAGGACAGTGTCAAGAAGACGCTCATCTTCTTCTACGATGCGGCCGATTCGGCTTTCCTGCGCGAGCCTTTCCTGCGGCTTGCCGACCCTTTCCGGCCCGATTCGCTGCCGGCGTTCGATTCGACCGTATTCAATGTCAAACCCGACGCTATCGCGAGGGCCGAGAACAACGGTATCTTTATCGCCCAGAACCTGAAACCGATAGATTATCGGGTATATGCCATCGAGGATACCAACGGCAATCTCGCCTATGAACCGGGTGTGGACAAGATAGGGTTTCTCGACGGTGTATTCAACCCCTCCGACCTGCCTGATTTCATGGCATGGTACGATACGACGCGCCGCTATATGACCGCCGAGCCGCAGCTTTTCATCCGCATGTTCACCGACCGGCAGTTCAAACGGCAGAACCTGGCCGAACAGAAGCGGCCCCTCCAGCATAAGATAGAGCTCTATTTCAACGCCCCCTATCCGCAGATAGATTCGCTGGTACTGGACGGCATCGACTCCTCGCGTATCATAACGGAGTATGTCACTCCCGGCCGGGATACCATCAACCTGTGGCTCGACGTTCCGGGGGAGGAGCTGCCCGATACCATTACCGGACGGATTACCTACCTCAAGCACGACAGCCTCAATCAGCTCGTACCGAATACCGACAAGCTGAAACTGTTCTGGAAATACATCGAAACGAAAGAGGAGGAGCGTGCCAGAGAGAAGGAGGAGAAGGAACGCGAACGGGCCGAACGCGAGGGAGAGACCTATACGCCGCCCGAAAAGCCCAATCCGTTCAAGTACAACCTCAGCGCCCGCGGGGAGATAAATCCCGAGGACAACGTGACGATAAGTTTCGATTATCCGCTCGTGGAGATGGACAGCAGCCGTATCTCGCTCGTGCGTTTCGGTGAGGGAGAGGATATGTACCGGGTGAGGTACGAACTGCGGCGCGATTCGGTGGATATCCGCAAGTGGATGCTTTCGGCCCAGTGGATTCCGGAGCAGAAATATCAGCTCGTCATCCCCGACAGCGTCTTCCTCGACGTGGCCGGACAGCGTAACGACTCGATAAAGGCCGATTTCTCGATACTGTCGCCCGACAAGTTCGGCACGCTGACGGTGAACGTGAAGGGGCAGACCGACTCCAGCCGGTATATTCTTCAGCTGTTGAACGACAAGAATTCCGTCCTGCAGGAGAAGCGGGATGCCGTGACGGGCAAATACATCTTCCGCTACGTGAATCCGGGTGACGTGAAGCTGCGCGTCATAGACGATGTGAACGGTAACGGACAGTGGGATACGGGCGACCTGATTCTCCGCAAACAGCCGGAGCGGGTGGAGATATACATTCCCGAATCGGGAAACGAAATGATAGCCATGAAGGCCAACTGGGACATAGAGATAACGGTGGATATGGCCGACCTGTTCAAACCGGTGGACATCATGGATATACGCGAACAGTTGCGCAAGCAGGAACTGCTGCGTGCCCAGCGCCTTATCGAGGAACGTATCAAGAAGGCCCAGCAGCAGCAACAACAGCAGAATACGCAGCGCAGCCGAAATGCCAGCGGTGCTTTCAACCCCACTGGGGCGTTCAATACCGGCAACAGGATGTTCTAAGACCGGAGGAGAGCGGATACTGCGCGAAAAGAAGAGGATTTTGATAATTACGGCAAGCGTGCCGACAGCGTATCGTTGATGAAGAGAACAGTCACAAAGGGAGTCGTATTGGCGGCACTGCTCGCAGTTTTCGTGCTGCCCGTGCGTGCGCAGCACTACATAGGCGCCCGGGCGGGATGGGGAGTCGGTTACGGCCGTTTCGCTCCCGTTTCGTGGTATCCCATGAAGTGGGTGTGGGGAACCTGGTCCGCCGGGATTCAATGGAAATATTACGGTAAGGTGAGGTACATAGGGGCTGTAGCGGCCGAACTCGAATTTCTGCAGCGGGCTTATCAGGAACAGGCGAGCCTCGACTCGGAGGATTATACCCGCCGTGTCTATAGCACTGTCAATCTGCCGTTGATATGGCATATCCACATGAATTTCAGTGATAACCGGCTGCGCGTCTTCCTGAATGCCGGCATATGGGCATCGTACAATGTCGGCGCATATGAGTGGGTGAAGAGCGGGAATACCGTTACGGAAGGGCCCTATCACATGACGCTCGTGAAAGATAACCCGCTCGGGTACGGACTTCTCGGCGGCATCGGTCTCAATGTCGTCATGGGCAAATGGGAACTGATGCTGGAGGGGCGTTACTATTTCAGTTACGGCGACATTATGCGCAACAGTGCCGTCTATGCGGGCAATCCGGTGCGTTCGCCGCTCGACAACATCAGCCTGTCGCTCGGATTCTTTTACCGTTTGGGCGACAAGCCGCATACCCCCCTGCCGCCGCCCTGGTATGCACGCATCATCGCCAAAAGGGAGGCCAAGCGTGCGCAGCAGGAGCTGGAGGAGATGAAGAAAACGGAGGAGACGGCCGGTATAGGAGAGATAACGGAAGAGGAGACGACCGCGGTTGTCGGGGAAACCGAGACGGCCGGAACAACCGGTACGGAGGATGCTGCGGTCGTTCCGGAAGAGATAATAACGGAAGAGTATGGAATCGACAAGACAAAGCAAGGTAGCGAAGCAGATACAGAAGGACATCAGTGACATCTTCACCAAAGAGGCGGCCGACCTCGTGCGGGGCGTCATGGTGACGGTGACTTCGGTGCGCATGAGTCCCGATTTGGGATATGCGAAGATATACCTGAGCATTTTCCCGTTCGAGCGGAGTGCGGAGATAATGAACGGCATAAATGCCGGCGAATGGCGCATCCGCAAGGCGTTGGGGACGCGTATCCGCAACCAGCTCAAATCGGTGCCCGAGCTGTCGTTCTTCCTGGACGATTCGCTGGAGTATATCGAGAACATCGACAACCTTTTAAAGTAGAAGTGCCGTGGGCCGCATATCGTCGCTTTTCGCACGCAGATACCTCTCCTCGCGGGGTTCCCTTTCGGTGATAAACATCATATCGAGGGTGAGCATCTTCGCGGTGGGGGTACCGGTCGCGGCCATGGTCATCCTGCTCTCCGTGTTCAACGGATTCGACGGACTGGTGAAGAGCATGTACGGCGTTTTCGACCCGGAGCTTGTCGTGGTTCCCGCCGAAGGCAAGGTGTTCGACATTGCCTCTGTGGATGAAGAGGCGTTCGCTGAGGCGGGTGTTGAATCTTTCTCCTACCTGTTGGAGGAGAATGTGCTGCTGGAGTACCGCGGTCGGCAGACCACGGCCCGGCTGCGCGGCGTGGACGAGCGTTACGAAGGGGTGGTTCCCGTACGGGAGACCATTGCGTACGGCGATTACGAACTGCGTTTCGGCGATATGGAACAGGCGGTGGTCGGGCAGGGGCTTGCTTACGACCTCGGGGTGAAGACCGCCCTGTACGACCCGCTGAACGTCTATGCGGTGCGGCGCGGCGAATATTCGTCGTTGCTTCCGATAGACGGTTACCGGACGGCAGGGCTCTTTCCCGCCGGTATCTTTCGGCTCGATGCGGAGACCGACGGGACGTATGTGCTCAGCACGCTCGGTTTCGCGCAGGAGTTGCTGGATTATCCGGGAAAGGCTTCGGCTATTGCGGTCAAGGCGGGAGGAGGCCGACCGGAGAGCGTCAGGAAAAAATTGGCGGCGGGGCTGGGCGACGATTTCAGGGTGATGACGCGTTACGAACAGAAAGCCTCCATGTACCGCATCATGAAGCTGGAGAAGCTGGGGATTTTCTTCATCAGCCTGCTGGTGCTGGTGATAGCCTCCTTTTCCATTATCGGTTCGCTCGTGATGCTTATCATCGACAAGAGGCCCGACATCGGGATACTGTTTACGATGGGGGCGGACGTCGGTTTCGTGAGGCGTATCTTCGTGAAGGAGGGCATGTTGATAAGCGGCCTCGGAACGGCGGGTGGTCTCGCCGTAGGGCTGGCTTTTGCGCTCGTGCAGCAGCATTTCGGTATCATCAAGATAGGGGCTGCGTCGTTTCTGGTCGATGCCTATCCGGTGGTCGTGCGGTTCTGGGACATCGTGGCCGTCGCGGCGGCGGCATTCGGCGTGACATGGATAATAAACGGATTAACGGTATCGAGAATGATACCCAAGTCGTCGGTAAGATTATGAAGGCATTGGTTTACAGGTTATGTGCGGTGCTCGCGTGCGTCGCTGCACTGTTCGCTTCCTGCAGGGGATACAAACAGATACCGGAGGAGACGCTCGCCGATATCTTCAAGGACATGTATGTCCTGAATGCCTATATGGAACGGAATAATATGAATCTGCGGTTCGACAGCGTAGACATCTATGGTCCCCTGATAGGCAAGTACGGCTACACGGCCGAGGACTTCCGGCAGACGATAACGGATGCCACGAAGCGGAAGAGTTTCCGGCTGACGGACATCGTGGAGGCGGCGATAGCGAAACTCGAGGCCGAACAGGCGGCCGTAACCGAACGGGTGCGTGTTCTCGACCTTATCGACAGCATGGCGTATGCCGTGAGCCGCCGCGAGGTGTTCCGCGACTCGCTTATCACCATCCGGAGCCTGGCCGATTCGGCGGCGCTCACCTTGCGGGTGCCGTTGGAAGAGGGTGCCGGCAAGGTCGATATAACCTACTATTATCTTATCGATTCGCTCGACGGAAACAAGAATCTGACCAACCGCCATGCCTTGTTGACGGACGACAGCCTTGTCCGGTCGAGTTCTACGCTGCGCATGCTGAGCGGGAGGCGCATAAAACACAATGTCGTGCTCTCCGGAGGGGAGGACGTAACGGAGCTCGCCGTGAAGTTCGGCAACTATCCCGAGAAACCGAAGCGAATGCACCTTACGATAGATTCGCTGGTGGTCGTTTACCAGCCGCCGCTCGAAGAGGCCCGCAGGGTGCTGTCGCATGAATACGGTTATCGGTTGATGATAGACGACAGGGAATATGAAGAATATTACGCTCCGAAGGCGGATAGCCGCGCATTACGTGTACCATCGCCGCTCGTTGTTGCGCAATGCGATAGTCTCGTGGTCGAGTGACGGCCGGGTAGCGGGGGTGGAGGTTCCCGGGAATGTGGATGCCTGTGCCGGAGTCGAATTCTATAACGGCATCCTTGTCCCCGATTTCGTCAATGCGCATTGCCATCTGGAACTCTCCTATTTGAAGGGAGCCATTCCGCAGGGGGGAGGGTTTACCGCTTTCGCCCGCGGCATGGGAGAGGTGCGCGGCCTGAAAGGGCCGGAGGAGCGGCAATTGGCCGCTGCAGAGGCCGACCGGCGGATGTGGCGTCAGGGGATTGGCGGGGTAGGCGATGTCTGCAACGGCGATTCCTCCTTTGCCGTCAAGGCGGACAGTCCGGTGGACTATCTGAGTTTTCTCGAACTTTTCGGATTGGGCGCTTCGTCGGCACGGGGGCTGGAGCCGCTCGTACGGCGTGCGGAGGCCTGCGGGCTGCCTTGTACGGTCACCCCCCATGCTACCTATTCCCTGCAGGATGCGGCGTTCCGTTCGGCCGTGGCATCGGGTACCGGGCCGCTTTCCGTACACTTTATGGAGAGTCCTGCGGAGCGTGAACTGTTCGAAGGGCGCGGCGAACTGGCTGCGTGGTATGCGCAGCGCGGGACGGCGATAGATTTCGCCGAGTACGGTTCGCCGGCGATGCGCATTACGGCTTCGGTACCGCCCGGGCGGGATATACTTCTCGTACATAACTGTTGCGTGACGCAGGAGGATGTGGAACGGATAGAAGCCCATTTCACCGGACGAGTGACGTGGGTGTTGTGTCCCTGCTCGAACCGTTACATATCGCGGCTCTCGCCGCCCGTCGGACTGTTGCGTGGCAAGGGGGTGCGGATAGCTGTCGGAACCGATTCGCTGGCGTCGAATACGGCGCTGGACATGGTGGCCGAGCTGCGGGCGCTGGGCGACGTGCCGCTCGAAGAGCTGCTCGCTTGGGCTACCGGGAACGGAGCGCAGGCGCTGGGCATGGAGGAGCGGCTGGGCGGATTCGAGGCCGGTTCCCGGTCGGGTGCGGTGTTGCTGAGCGGCCTGGACTGGGGGAATATGAGACTTACGGAGGATTCGCGGGCGGAACGGCTTTTATAGCATCGGAAAATGTGATACCTTTGCGGACTAAACGCAATGACGGAGATGGACAAACTGTACGAAAGGGAAGACATATACGACGTGCGGACGGTGGAGGAACTCGCCGGCCACTATAAACGGATACTCGAACTGTTGGGGGAAGATACTTCGCGAGAAGGGCTGCTGAAGACGCCCGAACGGGTGGCGAAAGCCATGGCCTTTCTTACGAAGGGGTACGGCGAAGACCCGAAGGAGATACTTCTTTCGGCCAAATTCAGGGAGGATTACCGCCACATGGTCGTCGTCAAGGATATCGAACTGTACTCCATGTGCGAACATCACATGCTGCCGTTTTACGGCAAGGCGCATGTGGCCTATATTCCCAACGGATACATTACGGGCCTCTCCAAGGTGGCACGGGTGGTGGAGTGTTTCGCCCGACGTTTTCAGGTGCAGGAGCGCCTGACGGTCCAGATTCGGGACTGTATCCAGGAGGCTTTGGACCCGATGGGCGTTGCGGTCGTCATCGAGGCGGCGCACACCTGCATGCAGATGCGCGGCATTCAGAAGCAGAACTCCGTGACGACTACTTCGGCGTTTACCGGGGCGTTCCTGAAGAATCAGAATACGCGGCAGGAGTTCCTGCAAATCATCAGCAGCAACTTGCGGTAGTATAGCGGCGGTGCGAACGTCCGGGAGCATCTCCCTGTAGCCGTCTTCTTGCGTCCGATACGGCTCTTCTGCGGGGAACGGAATCCTCGTTTGGGAGCGCTCTTCTCTTCGGTGCGGAATACACAAGGGCATGACGCGTCGGTGTGCGGTATTTTTCTTCTGCGGATTCGGAAGTCTGTCGCCGGAACCGGTCGTACGGTGCGAAAAGCCCTGAGGGACCATCAGGCGGCCTCTGGCGGGTAACGCGGGGAAAGCCGACTGCGGCAGGAGCGGTCTTTCCGTGGCGTGTGGTGATATATGGAAAAAGGGAAAGATGCAGAACCTTTCCCTTTTTGTCTGCGATACACTCGGTCTATAAAGGCGTTCCGTTCTCGAACAGTTTATCCGTTACGACGAACCGATAATGCGCTTCTTCCCAAAACGCATCGTCGTACACGCTTCCCGCATCGCCGGGACGCTGGACGACATATACCTTGCCGTTGGATATGGTCGTATAGTTCTCGGTCGCATCCGGCAGCAGGTAGAACGGATTCGCACCGTCGAACGAGTAAACATCGTGATAGGAATCATCCTTATAGCCTTTCCCCACGAAAAAACCGTCTTCAGCCCTACCGCCCGGCCCAGAAGAGTAAATCCGGAACAGAACATAGTCGCTGGAACTCTTGTTCTGAAACAGATACACCTGATGATAGTTCGGTAAATATTCGATTCGCTCTACCTGTTTGCGACATGAAAGGCAGCTTGCTGCCAATACGCATAACATACCTATCGCATATATTTTTTTCATAGGTCGAAGTTTTACGTTATCCGATTATAATTCCGTCTCCGAGTTCTTCTACCGGCCGCCCATCTTTGAAGAAATCGTCCGTAATGGTATAGACATGGTAAGTAATATGGTTTTCAGTATAGACCGAATCGTAAAAAGCATCGAAATAAGGACTCTCCGGTGAAGGCTCGAATACCACATAAAGTTCATCAGTATAAAAATATAGCCAATCTACATACTTGGAGAATGAGCCATATAAAAAGAATGGACTATTCGTATCACTGTATGGATCAGAGTACATTTTATAAACGGAATGACAACCACCTGTAGCTATCATAAATCCATCTCGTCTTATGCCATCATCGAATGACTCATACGCGACGAATACATCTTTCGAAGAATTATTGATAAACTTATATTCATTATATCCTGTTTGTTCATACCGGGTAATCACTTCTTTTTCGCAACCGGTAGCCAAGACGGGAAATAGGCACAGCAACAAAATTCGAGTGAGGGTTTTCATAGGCTTGCGGTTTTAGATTTTGTCATGCGGATGGTGATAACTGTATCCGTTCAAACAAATTTAATGATAACATCCCGAATATCAAAGTATATATACGGGCGTCTGTATCGCCGGATTTTAATATGGCGGTAATATCGCCCGTCTCGTCTGTTCGGTTTGCAGGTCGGAAAAACGATGCTCTTTCGGCTGGCGAAGATGCGCCATTGGGATAATGGTAAATGAAAAGGAAGGGCTTCCCGGCCCTTCCTTTTCATTCAGTCGGTTCGTATCTCTTATTGGAGGCTCTTGAGGAACTCTTTCACCTCTACCGCTACGCTGGGGCCGTTGTAGCCGAACTTCTCGTCGAGTACCTTGTACGGTGCGGAGTATCCGAAATGGTTGAGACCGTGTATGAACCCGTCGTCGCCCACAAGGGTACGCAGGTTTACGGAGAGCCCCGAGGTGAGGCCGTAGCGCGGTACTCCCGGCGTCAGTATCTCGCGGACATACGCCGTACCCTGGTCGCGGAACAGTCCCTCCGAGGGAACGGATATGATTCTCGCCGAAATACCCTCCTCTGCCAGGAGCTGTGCGGCGTCGGCCAGTGTGGAGACTTCCGAACCGTCTGCTATCAAGAGCACGTCGGGTTTTGCGACATCGGCTACCACGTAAGCCCCCTTGTGCAGTTTTTTCGCCTCTTTTTTGCGGTCGCCGGGCAGGTCTTTGATGTTCTGGCGCGAGAGGATGAGCGCTACGGGGCGCTGCTCCTCGATGGCGAATTTCCATGCGGCGACCGTCTCCTGGCCGTCGGCGGGACGCAGTACGACCATCGACCGTTCGCCCCGGTGGTTGTGGACGTGCTCCATGAGCCTTATCTGTGCCTCCTGTTCGATGGGCTGGTGCGTGGGGCCGTCCTCACCGACGCGGAACGAGTCGTGCGTCCAGATATAGACGACGTGCAGCCTCATGAGGGCCGACAGGCGGATGGCCGGTTTCATGTAGTCGGAGAAGACGAAGAAGGTACCGCATGCGGGAATTACGCCGCCGTGCAGGGCCATACCGTTCATGATGCAGGCCATGGTGAACTCGCTGACGCCCATCTGGAGGAACTGTCCGGAGAAGTCGCCTTTGGCGAAGGCTTTCGTCTTTTTGAGGAAGCCGTCCGTCTTGTCCGAGTTGCTGAGGTCGGCCGAGGCGACTATCATGTTGCCTATCTTTTCCGCGAATACGCCCAGCACCTTGGCGGATGCCGCCCGCGTAGCGACGTCCTTGCCGGGGTCTATCGCATCGAAATCTATCTCGGGGAGTTTGCCGCTGAGGAAGGAATCGAGCTTTCCGGCGAGTTCAGGACTTTCACGGCGCCATTTGGCCTCCTCTTCCTTCATCCAGGCCACCCAGTTGCGCAGCTCTTTCGCACGTGCCTCGTACAGTTTGCGGCTCTGCGGGAAGATGGCGAACGGGTCGTCGGGATTGCCGCCGAGGTTGCTGATGGTTGCGGCGATGTCTGCACCGGCAGCCGAGAGAGGCTGTCCGTGGGTCGATACCTTGTTCTCGAAACTTTCGCCGTTCGCTCCGCGGGCCCCTTTCCCCATGACGGTCCTGCCGATGATGAGGGTGGGGCGTTCGGTCTCCCTGCCCGCTGCAGTCAGCGCTTCGCGTATTTGGTCGGGGTTGTGACCGTCTATGCTGATGACGTTCCAGCCCCATGCACGGTATTTGCCTGCGATGTCCTCGTTCATGACCTCCTCGACAGTGGTTGAGAGCTGGACGTTGTTGGCATCGTAATACATGATGTAGTTGCCGAGTCCGAGCAATCCGGCCATGCGGCCTACGCCCTGTGCCACCTCCTCCTGGATACCGCCGTCGGAGATGTATACGTATGTCTTGTGGGCCATCCATTCACCGAACCGTGCGACGAGGAAGCGTTCGGCAATGGCAGCGCCGAGCGCCATCGCATGTCCTTGTCCGAGCGGGCCGGAGGTGTTCTCTATCGCGTGTGCGAGGTCTGCCTCCGGGTGTCCGGGGGTATGGCTTCCCCACTGGCGGAAGTGCTGCAACTCTTCGGCAGGCATGATGCCGGCCAGTGCGAGGACCGAATAGAGCATCGGCGACATGTGCCCCGGGTCGAGGAAGAAACGGTCGCGGAATGGATAATCGAGTTTGTCGGGGTCATAGTTCAGGAACTCCGAATAGAGGATGTTGATGAAGTCGGCGCCTCCCATGGCTCCGCCCGGATGTCCCGATTTTGCCTTTTCGACCATTGCCGCAGACAGTATCCTGATGTTGTCCGCCGCCCTGTTGGTGATTGTGTTGTCCATGATTAATTAGTAGTGAATTTTATAGCTCTTCGGGTTCGTCACCCGACCGTGCCGGTATGCAACGGCATCGCAAATTTAGGTATTTCGTATGAAAGAAACACGGTTCCTCCCAACTATTTGTCGTTCCGTACTTTTTCCTGATAATCTGTCTGCCTTTGGTGGGGGCGTCGGCGGCTGGTTGTCGGGCTCTTCGTCGTGCGTTCATTTGGGAGCGAGTGACATACGGCTTACTGCCGGAACCGGATGCGGCCGGGGAAACGGCCGAAAGAACGGTCGGTGTGACTGTCGGCCTAAGGAGAGGGGAAGGCTGGCCGGATGTCCGTTGGTGCGTGAGGAAAAGAAAAACCGGCTGAAATCTTCAGCCGGTTTTTCTTTTTGTTCAGGAATACTTTAGAAAGGCCATTCCGTATCGCCTGATATTTCGCCTTCAAACGTGCAGACACCGCCGTTGAAGGATGCCAGGGTTTCCTGTTTGGTAATGGCTGAACCGGTTTCATCCATGATGAGGAGCAGGAAGAAGAACTGAGCATTTGTGCCTTCCAGTTCCATGTTTTCATTCACGGTGAATACCATGGGCGAACTGCACTGGAAGGCGAGGTAGTCGCTGCCCCGCTGGCCCCAGCCAATCTTGCCGTTGTAGTTCGCATCGCCGAAACCGTTCACGCGGCCGTCGAATGTCATCTGCATGTTCTCTGCGTCGAATTCACCTATGAGTTTCGGCGAATCGCTTACGTCGAACATGTTCTCCATGATATAGGTTCCGTTAGCACCTTCCCGCAGGATAAGAGTCCACTCCGAGGGGGAGCCGTTCGAGGTTTTGAAAGTGTACTGACCATACTGTACGGCCATGACATTCTCAATCGTGACGTTGCAGGTGTTGCTCGAACCGATGTTGGCGCCGTTGGCGCTTTCGATGGTGAGCGTAACGGTGAAGTCGTCGTTGATGGTAGGCTGCCATACCGGAATCATCTGTACGAACGAATCGTTGTTTTCCGTAATCTTAATCGTAGTCGATGTGATGAGCAGTACCTGGTCGATGTCGTCCACACCGGTTGCGGTGATATTGACGGTCACGGGGTATCCTCCGGGTTCGCCGGTGAGTTCGAGCGGCACAGTGAATAATCCCGAGTTCTCACTTACCGTTACCGAAGTTTGTCCGAAATTGACCACGGCAGTGCCGGGGTCGATAGGACCTTCGTCCTTTTGGCAGGAAGAGAGTGCCGCAGCGCCCAATATGCTTAAGAATATTACTTTGATGTATTTCATAATGTGTTTGATTAACCGTTTATTACCAGTTCAATTGGTCCGAGATGTTCGGGTTGGATGTTTTTTCCGACTGCGGTATAGGCCATACGAAACGGTAGTCCGTAGCGGGGATGTTGAGGTAAAGGCCGGTGGTTACTACCAGCGAGCTTGCCTGCGGGTCCTGACCGGTACGGTCCATTGCGTCGCCCCACCTCTTGAGGTCCGCGATACGGTTGCCTTCCATGAACATCTCTTTGAGGCGTTCCTGCTTGATAGCGGCGAATACTTCGTCTATCGATGCGTACGGTGTGTAAGTATAGCCCGGGATACGTGCGGTAAGCAGTTTCTCGAGATACTTGTTGGCTCCGTCGAGATTGTTTGCCTGTGCATAAGCCTCCGCAGCCATCAGTACGAAATCTGCGCTTCGGTAAACGACTACGTTCTGCATGAGTTCGTTGGTCGTGGCCGTCGTATTCAGGGCCGGGTTACCGGGATACTTGGAGATGTATTTCACTCCGGTGTAGAGCGTCGTACCGCTGAGTATGGGCACGTCCGACCTGAAATATACCTGCGAACGGATGTCGTTGGAAGCATAGAGGTTCAGCAGCCATGCGGAGGGCAGATAGAGCGGCTGTACCTGTTTGCCGTCGTTGTACGGGTCTTCGCAGAACATGCTGCCGTATTGCGAACGGCCTTCGTTCAGGCTGGCGTAGAACTGGAACAGGATTTCCGTACCGTTGGTGTTGTTCTTCCACATGTCGGCGAATGCGTCGGCATTGTTGATGAGTATCGAGGCGTCTGCAATGGCAGCGGCAGCGGTGGCAGCGGCTTCATACTGGTCGGTGTGCAGCAGTATCTTCGCTTCGAGGCACTGGGCGGTCAGCGGAGAGAGATAATAATACTGCGTAGGATTGCCGAGCTCATTGTAGTAGCGCTCCAGAGCCTCCTTGCCTGCGGTGAGGTCTTTGTTGATGAAGTCGTACGTGTCGAACAGGGTAGACCTTTTATTCCTTGCGTTCACATCGACCTTGTCGGTCAGAATGATACCCCAGTCGGTCTTAGCCGTTTCGGGATTGTAGTCCTTGCAGTAGAACGTGGCCAGCTGGTGGTTTATCATGGCCCTGAACAGACGGGCTTCGCCGATATAGAGGTTGAGCTGTTCGCGTTCGCTTTCCGTCATCTTGTTTTCGTTGCCTTCTTCCAGCGAGTTGTCCCGTTCGATGAGTTCGTTGGCTTTCTGGATGAAGTAGTTAATCTGGTAGATACCGCCGTAGCAGTATGTCCAGAGCTGTTCTACGTAGCCGTCGTTGTCGGCAAACGTCCAGGTGTACTGGAAGCCCATCTGGTTACCGTAATCCAGCGTAGCATTGATACCTTCCGCCTGCATGTTCACCGGGATGACGGTGTACGACGAGAAACACTGACGGGCGAAGTAGTAGAGGCTGAGGCGGAACTGGCCGGCGTCCTTGAAGGTAGTGAACGCCTGCTCTTCGGGTATCGCGTCGCCGTCAGGGTATTTGTCGAGATTACAACTTGCTATGCTTCCCGCGAGGAGCATTAGCAGTGCAACTTTCATTATATTTTTCATATAGTTGGTTTTATATTAATCGTTAATTATTAGAATACGAGTTCCAGACCGAAAGAGTACTGACGCGTGTTCGGGTACATACCGTAGATAATCGAGCTGTCGTATTCGGGGTCGTATCCGGTGTAGTTGGTGAGCGTCCAAAGGTTACGCATTACAACGGAGAATTTTACGCCCTGAATGAAGCCGGTCTTCTTGAGGAGCGACTGCGGCAGCTGGTAGGAGAGCGAGAGGTTCTTCAGACGCAGGTAGGAAGCGTTTTCCAGATATGCCGTGCTGTAGAGCGAAGTTTCGCCGTATTTCGGAATATTGGTAACCTGTCCCGGTTCGCGCCAGATGTTCTTCATGTATTCGGGGCGGGCTGTCCTCGGTACGATGTTGCTGCTTTCGTTGAAGAAGCGGTCGCCGTTGATGAGCCACTTGTCGAGCTGATATGCGAAGTTCACCTGGAGAGAGAGACCTTTCCAGCTTGCGCTCAGGTCGAAACCGCCGTTGTACGGTGCAATGTACTGCTTGTCGAGCGTAATGTATGCGGCGAGGTTGGTATCCTTTACGGGGTTGCCGTTGCCGTCGTCGTACATGGCCTTACCGTCGCGCGGGTCTACACCCATGAATACGGGCATGTAGAACGACCATGCGGATTTGCCTACCTCGTACGTACGGAACGAATCGGGCTGGGGAATCGAGGTCGTGGTGCCGTAAAGCTGGGTTATCTTGTTGTTGTTGTAGCCGAATACAGCGCCGATGGTGATGTTCCAGTCGTCGTTATGGAACAGGGTGGCGTTGATATCGAGGTCGACACCCTGGTTCTTCATCTTGAGGGCGTTTTCGCCTCTGGAGGTGATACCCGACGACGGAGGATAGGGTACGTCGTACAACATGTCGCTGGAACGGCGGTCGTAGTAGGTTGCCGAAACCGACAGCCAGTTGAACAGACCGAATTCGAGGCTTACGTTGAACAGGCCCTGCTTCTCCCATCCGAGGTAGTTGTTACCGGTGGATGCGAAGTATTTGCCCGATACGTCGCCGTAGTTGGCTCCCGTCGATACGAGGCGCAGGCTCGCATAGTTGCTGATGGAGGAGTTACCCTGCGTACCGTAGGTCACGCGCAGTTTGAGGTCGGTGAGTACGCGGTTGTCCTTGAGGAAATTCTCCTCCTTGATGTTCCACATACCGCCGATTGCGTAGAACAGCGCGTTGCGGTTGTCCTTACCGAACCGCGAAGACGCGTCGTTGCGGAGCGTGAGGTCGAAGGCGTATTTCCTGCCGTATTCGTAGTTCACGCGGCCGAAGAACGAGAGCATGTTGTAGCTGCTGTAACTTTCGCCGACGTCGGACATTTTGACTTGCGTACCTTTTCCTATCAGGTAGAGGGCATCGTCAATCTGGCCGCTCGAACCTGCCATGAATCCCTGCGAGTAGTAGTCGATGCCTTCCTGGCCGACGAGCAGGGTGATGTTGTGCATATCCTTGATAGGCTCGAATTTGTATTCGATGGTGTTACTGGTCGAGAGGGTGTAGTACTGCGAGAACTGACGCGTACGGCTACCCGTACCGCCCGAGGCGAAGTGTGACGGGAGGCCGGTGAAGGTGTAGGTGCTGTAATTCCCGTCGATACCGTTCAGGCTGGTTATCGTGAGGCCCTTGACGGGAGTCAGCACGATGGAGAAGTTACCGTTGAGCAGATGGTTGTTGCCCCACTGCGGCGCTTTCTCCATGACGTAGTACGGGTCAATCATGTTGTTCGGGAAGAGAAGATAATCCTCTATCCGGCCGGTCTCTTCGTCGAAATACTGCCTGGTCATGTAGGTGGCCATGTATATCGGGAAGTTGGTTACCGACGTCGGGTTCAGACCCTGTGAGGTCGTGGCTCCCTGAGTGGATTCGCGTTTGTCCACCGCTGCCGCGAGGTTGAGGTTGATACGCAGCCAGGAGTTGGCCTGTGCGGAGAGGTTGGTACGCATCGTGTAGCGTTCCATGCTCGACTGCGGTGCCATACCGTCCTGGTTCATGTAACTTCCGGATACATAATAGCCGATGTTCTCGCTACCGCCGTTTACGGAAAATTCACCCGTGTAGGTAGGTGCGGTCTGGTAGATATAACGGAACCAGTCCACTGCGCCGAAGGTATCGAGCCTGTCCTTGTAGGTTGCGTAGTCTGTCTGCGAGATTTCGCCGAAATAGAGCTGCCAGTCGAGCAGGTCGTAGCCGTTCATCTGGCGGAACTTGTTGTTTACAGGGGTGGATACGCCGTAGTTGCCGCTGAAACGGAACTGGGCTCTCTGTGCCCTGCGGCTGCCCTTCTTGGTCGTCACGTAGATAACGCCGTTCGCAGCACGCGAACCGTAAATGGAGGTTGCGGATGCGTCCTTCAGCGTCACCATGTTCTCGATATCGTTCGAGTTGATGGCGAGGAACTGGTTGGCCGACGAGGGCATACCGTCGATGACGTAAAGAGGTTCGGTACCTGCACTGATGGAGCCCGCACCGTGGATACGGATGGACGAACTCTGGGAAGGTTCACCGGAACTTGTCATGACGGACATACCGGATACCTGGCCGGAGAGTGCGTCGGCGACGTTCATCACGGGTTTGTCGTTAAGAATGTTCGCATCCACGACGGAAACGGAACCCGTTACGGAACCCACCGAACGCGCCGAACCGTAACCTATCACGACCACCTGTTCGATTTGTTCGTTGTCTTCGGAGAGTTTCACATTCGCAACGGTCATGCCCGCCGTGATGGTTACCTCCTGTTTGGCGTATCCCAGGTATTCGAAAACCAGAACGGAATTCGCGGGAACGTTGTTGAGGGTGTATTCTCCTTCCATGCCGGTGACGGCAGCGTTCTGCGTACCTTTTACGACAACGGTCGCACCCATGACGGGTTCACCCGATGCCGCATCGGTTACGGTACCAGTTACCCGCTGATTCTGTGCGGCCAGTTGGAAGCACATTATCAGCATCGTGAAAACTGATAGTACGATTTTTCTCATACGAATTAATTTTAGTTTGTGTTGTTAAATGTGATGACCTTTCTTCTTGTGCTTAGCTTGTTTTAAAGTTTCTTTCATTTCCTGCATGGCATCATCCCTTTGTCGGATTCGGCCGCCGTTTTCTGCGGAGCCATGCCGTGTTGCGTATATTTTAAAGTTGAACATGCGGCACCGTTACCGCGACCTTTCGCTGAAAGCCACGGTAACAGAGATGAATACTTTCGTTTGCAATGCGTCTTGCTTGTCGCCCGTACATAGTGCGATAGTGCTGCCGCGGTTTTGGACATCACACACGGCGGAACGAAGATACGGATATTTTGTAAAAACACAAAAAAAACCGAGAAAAACAGGGCTGCGGCGAGGAATAGGGGCGGTTCGGGCGTGAAGTGCCGAACCGCCGTAGGACTTTTTTGAAAGATTGTTTTTTATCGTTCCGGTTGTCGGTAAACCGATGTTCCGGCTATATCCGCAGTGCGGATGTTGCGAATCTTTCGAAATGTGCGATAGTTGACAATTTGTCGTTTTTTGCCGCAGGGACGGACCGGAGCCGTTTGCGGACAGGACGGGCGGAGAACGCCGCGGGGGTACACTCCGTCCGGAAGGTGTTATGCGGGGGTGGTTTCGAGGTATTCCCGGAGGATGAGCGCGTGGTTTTCGGCGGCGTTCCGGGAGGCGAAGAGCAGGGTGACTGTGGGGAGTTCCCGTATCTTCCCGGCGAATGCTGCCGCCGTCCCGGAGTGTTCCAGTTCCGACAGGTACCGTTTCCGGAATTCATCCCATCGGCCCGCCGGGTCCTGATGGTACCATGTGCGGAGCGCGGCGGACGGGGCTACCTCCTTTTCCCAGGAGTCGTAGTGAAGCGCATCCTTGCGGATGCCGCGCGGCCACAGCCTGTCGACCAATACCCGGTAGCCGTCGTCGGGGGATTCGGGTTCGTAAACCCTTTTGATGCGTATGCGTGTCATGGCGGAAATTTTTCCGCATGAGGGGGCAAAAAGTATGCCTTGCCGTCGGGGGGCGGTCAGAGGTAGCGGACGATACGTTCCAGCGCCATTCCGCGCGAGCCTTTCAGCAGGACTACTTTGTTTTTGACGTAAGCGAGCCGTTCCCGCAGGTAGAAGAGGGCGGCATCCATGTCGGGGAAGGTCATGAGCGACATTTTCTGTGTCGCCTCCCGCAGGTCGGCCGCGGCTGCGGCGTCGCAGAACTCCTGCCCTATCAGGACTACCCGTTTGAAATCCATGCCGAGTATCAGCTCCAGTATGGTGCGGTGTTCCGCGGCGCTCCATTTGCCCAGTTCCAGCATGTCTCCGAGAATGGCTATCTTCTCCGATTTGGTCGCGTCCAGGTCGTAAGGTGAAAGTTTGCCGAACCAGTCGAGGGCTGCCCGCATGCTCGACGGATTGGCGTTGTAGCAATCCGCAATGACGATATTGTTTTTCGTACGTATTATCTGAGAGCGGTTGATAGTCGGGACATAGTCCCGAATGGCGCCGTAGAGTTCTTTCTCTCCCACGCCGAAGTGGCGCCCGATGGTCGCTGCCGCGGCGATGTTGAAGCGGTTGTAGTTCCCGACAAGCTGGCTTTTGAGGCCGTCAGCCGCCTCGGCTCCGTACCGGACCGTTTTCAGCGTAGGGCGCTGTGCGGCCATTGCGGCCAGCGTCGCATCGTCCTGCCGGACGAAAGCCACTCCTCCGTCGGCCGCCAGCCGGTCGTAAAGCTCCCCTTTGGCGGCCTTCACCCCCTCTTCGTCTCCGAAGCCTTCGAGGTGTGCCTTGCCGATGTTGGTGACGATGCCGTAATCGGGTTTTGCGATACGACACAGGGCGGCTATTTCGCCCGGGGCGCTGGCCCCCATTTCGACGATACCGAATTCGATGCCGGCGGGCATGGCCAGCAGCGTCAGCGGGACGCCGATGTGATTGTTCAGGTTGCCCTGTGTGGCATATACCCGGTATTTCTGCGACAGGACGGCATGTACGAGCTCTTTCGTGGTGGTCTTGCCGTTGGTGCCGGTGATGGCGAGTATGGGGATACCCAGCCGCGTGCGGTGCATGGCTGCCAGCTCCTGCAACGTCTGGAGTACGTTATCGACAAGGAAATAATCCCTGCCGGGATTCGTCCCGGAAGGAATGGCTTCGGGGTCGTCCACCACGGCGAGGGCCGCGCCCTTCCGCAGGGCTTCGGCCGCGAAGGCGTTGCCGTCGAAGGAGGGGCCGCGCAGGGCGAAGAAGATGGCGCCTTCGGGAATGTGCCTGCTGTCGGTAGTGACGGCAGGATGCGCCGTATAGAGGTCGTATAGTTCCGATATTTGCTGTTGCGATGGCATGTGGCTGAAGGTGTATGGTGCGGGCGTCAAATGAATCTGTCTCCTTTGGTGAAGCGTGCGGTGTCTATGAACTTCTTGATGTTCTGCTCGTTCTCTTTCGGACATATCATCAGCACGTCTTCGGTGTCGATGACGATGAATTCGTCGAGTCCCTCCACCACGGCGAGTTTCCCCTCCGGTTTTTTGATAAGGCATCCGTGCGTGTCGAACAGGATGCAGTCCGGACTGTCGGTATTGCCGTCGGCATCCTTGGGAAGGTATTCGTAAAGCGAACCCCATGTGCCGATGTCGCTCCAGCCGAAATCGCCGCAGCGCACATAGACGTTGTTCGCCTTCTCCATGATACCGTAGTCTATCGAAATGGCACGGCATTCGGGGTAGATGCGTGCTATTCCCTCCTGCTCCCGGTCGGTGCCGTAGTCTCCCTCGATGGAGGCGAAGAGCTGGCAGGTTTCGGGCAGCATCCGGTTCATGGACTCCAGTATCGTGCGGGTCTGCCAGACGAATATTCCTGAATTCCAGAAAAATTCTCCCGACTGTAGGAAGGCTTTGGCCAGTTCCAGATTGGGCTTTTCGGTGAAGGTCTTCACCTTGTTCAGACCGTCCCGGCGCATGGGCTGGTCTACCTGTATGTAACCGTAGCCGGTCGCCGGACGGGTAGGCTGTACGCCGATGGTCACCAATGCCTCGTGCGAGGAGGCGAACTCGACCGCCTCTTCCACGACGTTCCGGAAAGCCGGTTCATTGAGGATGAGGTGGTCCGACGGCGTGACTATCATGGTGGAGTCCGGGGCGGTGGCCTTCAGCCGGAAAGCGGCGTAGGCGATGCAGGGTGCGGTGTTGCGGCCGAGCGGTTCGGCCAGTATCTGTTGCGGTGCGATTTCCGGCAGCTGTTCGAGTACGAGGTCGCGGTAGGTGCTGTTCGTGACGACGAGAAAGTTTTCTGCCGGGACGAACTCCGCGAACCGTTCGAAGGTGCTCCGGATGAAGGTTTTCCCCGTTCCTAAGATGTCGAGGAATTGTTTGGGCCTGCCGCTGCGGCTGATGGGCCAGAAGCGGGTTCCGGCCCCGCCGGCCATGATAACGCAATAGATATGGCTGTTCATCGCTTTGGGATGGATTGTGGTTGCTGTCGAAACAATGATTTCATCTTCCGGCTTGCATTTCGGACCGGATAAACAAAAGTAGGAAAAAATAGCGCATCGGCCAAACGCTTTCTGCTGCGAATTGCACCCGTTCCGTTGTCGTGTTCCGTCGGCCGCCACCGCTCGCCGGAACACGGAGAGTTCTTCGGGGCGGCTGCCGCTCTTTCCCGTCTGCCGTCAGTAGGCCGTTTTGTCCGGCTTCGCGCTCCAGAGGCGGAAGGCTTCGAGTGCCTCGCTGCGCATCAGCTCCTGTGAGGGGAGCCGCCGTTCGGAGCGCGGCAGGGCCAGTTCGTCGTATATCAGCGAGTCATCGAAACCGATGGCCTTCGCGTCCTCTTTCCCGTTGGCGAAATATACCTTGTCCAGCCGCGCCCAGTAGATGGCGCCCAGGCACATGGGACATGGCTCGCAGGAGGTGTATATTTCGCATCCGCTCAGGTCGAACGTACCCAGCCGCCGGGCCGCTTCCCGTATCGCCTGCACTTCGGCATGGGCCGTGGGGTCGTTCTCGGCCGTTACGCGGTTGGTGCCCGTCGCCACGATTCGGCCGTTGCGGGCGATGACCGCCCCGAACGGGCCTCCGCCTTCCGCCACGTTGGCTACCGAGAGGGCGATGGCCTTTTTCATCAACTCTTCTTTCGTCATGGTATCGCAGTATTGTTCTGTATGTACGGCTCTGTCGGTGAACAGGATACCGTTCAGATGGTCCGTTTCGTGCTGGAAGATGACCGCCGTGTAGCCCGTGACCCGCTCCGTAGTGTCGGAGCCCCGGAGAGTCCGGTAGTGTACGGTAATCTCCTGCGGGCGTACCACCGTTCCGACGATGCCCGGAATGGAGAGGCATCCCTCCTGTCCGGCGGCCGTGTCGTCCCCGTAGCCGGTTATCTCAGGATTGACGTACAGTTCGAAAGGTTCGCCCGGTTTGTCGAAACGCTGTACGGCGATGAGACGGCGCAGGATACCTACCTGCGGTGCGGCGATGCCTACGCCCTCGTTCGCGGGGTCACGTACGGTCGCCAGCATGCCGGCGACCAGCCGTTCGAACTCCTCCGTGTGCAGCATTCCGTCGTCCAGCGGTTTCGATTGGGTACGCAGAAGGAGGGAGTCGTTGCGGTCGTTCACGGAGAGCAGGCGCATCGGGCCGCCGTCGGGTCTTATCAGTGCCCGTTCTTCGTCCGTGAAGCCTCGGTCGGATGTTTTCGGTCCGCATGCGGCGAGTGCGGTGCAGGTCAGCAACAGGGCGGCCGTTCGGAGAATGGAGGCTGGCTGGTACATGGTTCGTTTTTTGTTGTCGTTCATTGTCGTTTGGCCTGCCGCGTACCGGCAGGCCGACTGGCTCCGTCTACCGGATGAACCGGCTTTCGTCCACGTCGTACAGTCCCGTATCGAGCAGGCGCAGGGAGGGTATGACCGGCAGGGCTACGAAAGAGAGTGTCGTGAAGGCGTCTATGCGGCGGTTCACGCCCATGGCGTGGGCTTGCTTTTCCAGATGATGTATCGTTTCGGCGACCGTGGAGGCATTCTCGGCGGACATCAGGCCGTATGCCGGCAGGGGAAGTTCGCCGACAATCCTGCCGCCGGAGGCTATCGTATATCCGCCGCCGAGTTCACGCAGCCGGTTGCATGCCACGGCTATGTCCGCTGCGTTGTCGCCGGCGCAGACCACGTTGTGTGCATCGTGCGAGACGCTGGTGGCGACGGCTCCGTTGCGGATGCCGTACCCTTTGAGCATGCAGACGGCGATGTTGCCGTTCCTGCCGTGGCGTTCCACCGTGGCCAGGCGTGTCAGTCCCCGCCACTCCCCATCGGCCAGGGGTGTTTTGCGTGTGAGAAGCTGTCCCTCCACCAATTCGATGGCCACCTTTTTCATCGTATCGGGCAGGGTGAAGTCCGCTGCGTGCATCTCTCTGAAACGGACGGTATTCGGGAAGTCGCGGCGCGGGGCGGCGCCGCAGCCTGTCGTGCCGGTGAGACGGCCTTCCGCGGCGACCAACCGGCCGTCTTTTATGACATAGACGATGCGGTTGCAGGCGTCGTCCGTGACGACGAGGTCGGCAACGTATCCTTCGCGGACGTTGCCGCGGTCTTCCAGACCGTAGAAACGGCAGGGGTTCCAGGAGGCCATGCGGGCCGTTTCGCCCCATCCGAAGCCCAGCCGGCGGGCCATGCGGACGATATAGGAGATGTGTCCTTCCGCTGCGATGGTGGCCAGGTGCTTGTCGTCGGTGCAGAACGCGAACCGCGCAGTGTCCAGCCCCCGCTCTTTCACGCAGCGCAGCAGTACCTCCGCGTTGCGGGCCGCACTCCCTTCCCGGATATAGATGTTCATTCCCTTCCGGTAGCGCTCCAGCATGCCTGCGGCGTCGGTACACTCGTGGTCGTTCCGGATACCGGCCCCGATGTAGGCGTCCAGCAGGTCGGCCGGCATGCCGGCCGTATGGCCGTCGATGGTCTTGTCGCGGAAGAGGGCGATTTTCGCCATGATTTCCGGACGGCGTTCGGCTACGTCGTAGTAACACATCACTTCGCCCAGTCCGGCCACGTCGGGGCGTTCGGCGAATTCCCGCATCGCATCGGCGAGGAACTCGCCCGCGCCGTTGGTGTCGAGCATGGTGGCGGGGACGCTCGAAGGAACGGCGGTGAAAATGCCGACGGGGGCTGCAGCGGCCTCGTCGAGAAAACTCCGCAGTCCTTCGGCTCCGGCCACGTTCACCACTTCGTGCGGGTCGGCTATCACGCATGTGGTACCGTGCGGCAGTACCGCTTCTCCGAAGGCGGAGGGGAGTACCATGCTCGACTCGATGTGTACATGCGCATCCACGAAACCTGCCGTGACCATCAGTCCCGTGCAGTCCAGCGTTTCGGCTCCGGCGGCCGGAAGACCTTCTCCGACTGCGGCTATCCGGCCGTCCCGGACGAGTACGTCGGCACGGGAGACCGTTCCCCGCTGACCGTCCGCCACGGAACCGCCCTTCATCAATATTGCTTTCATGTCGTTCCTTATTGAAATTGATGTTCCCGGTACAAAAATGGGGATTTCTCCCGGATTTGCAGGATTTCCGGCCGGATTTTAATCCTTCGGTGCTCCCGTTTTCCGAAAAGGGCAATAACCGGAAGCGGACGACGTTGTAGGTGAAACGGAGTGCGGGGGCCGGCACGGCGGAAATAACCGGTGGAATGGGGCATCGGTCGTTCGGATTTATTACCTTTGCGGAAGAAACGGGTGAAAACAGAGAGAAAGACATGAAAGCAAAGCTTATCACGCTGCCCAATATCATTACGCTCGCCAATCTGCTGTGCGGTACGCTGGGCATTATATCGATGGTGTCGCTCCAGTCGGCCGGGGCATTGCGCGTGGCGTTCGTGCTCATGTTGGCGGCAGCCCTCTTCGATTTCCTCGACGGGTTCGTGGCGCGGCTCACCGGGCAATATTCCCCTGTCGGAGCCCAGCTCGATTCGCTGGCCGACATGGTCAGTTTCGTCGTGCTGCCAACCGTCGTCGCCATGAAAATCTACTATCTCGCCGGAGGATACGGCGCATGGAGCGCGGTGATGCTGCTGATAACGGCCTGCGGGGCGTTGCGGCTCGCCCGGTTCAACGTTTCGGACGACCAGAAGCGGGAGTTCGTCGGGTTGCCCGTACCTGCCTGCGCCCTGTTCGTGGGGGCGTTCGGCTGGTACATGTCGGGCCGTATCGGTTTGCCGGCGGCGGCATGGATGCAGTGGGCCGTACTCGCCGCAGGGGTGGTGCTGGCTCTGCTGATGGTCTCTCCCGTGAGCATGTTTTCGCTGAAGTTCGAGGGGTTCGGCTTCGCGGGCAACGAGGTGCGGTATACCTATCTGCTGGTGTCGCTGGTCATCGTTCTGGTCGCCGGCATGCCGGGCGTCGGGCTCGCCATCCTGCTCTATATCCTCTATTCGCTTGTGATATGGCTTGTGGGTAGGTGTAAGTGACGTGGCGAAAAAATGTTATCTTTGCGGCTGGAAACCCCGTTTTTGGATGCGCGGTCTGAAATATAAAATCATAACGGTCCTTGCCGTGTTCGTTATGCCGTTCTGTGCGGAGGTTAGCGGACAGAGCTTCAATACGCTGAATCCCGGCATGGGCGATTTCAACGACATGAATTTCCAGACCCCCGGCGGCATTGGCGCCAATCCGTTCCAGACTGAGGAAGGGCCACTCGATTCGGCCAGGATGGATACCACCAAAAAGGAGCGCAAACCGCTGGAATCCTACTTCTTCAACGATTCGATACGTTCGCAGAACAACTTCGCGTGGAACATCAACATGTCCATGAACCGGATAGAGATGACGCGCATTGATACGATATTGTACGACTTTCAGGTGGATTATCCCTTCCTGAAGAAAGACGTAGGCGATGCCTATCTCGGCAATCTCGGGGCCCCCTCCATCCCGCTGGGGTTCTACGACCGTCCGCAGTTCCGGGATTTCCAGATGGCCCAGCCGCTCTACTCCTATCTTTACACTCCGGAGAGCGCCCCGTTCTACAATGTGAAGAAACCGCTTACCCAACTGGGGTACATCACCGCCGGACAGCGGCAGTATGCGGAGGAGAATATCTCCATTCTACACGCGCAGAACATCACTCCCTCGACGGGATTCAACGTGACGTATCATACGATGGGAACGCGCGGCATCTACATGAACCAGGCCACGCGCGATACGGATTTCTCGCTCGGCGTGTCGCACAACGGCAAACGGTATACCGGTTACGCCGGATATATCTTCAATACCATCCGTATGCAGGAGAACGGCGGCGTAGTGGACGACTGGTATATCACGGGCGTGAAGAAGGAGCGCCCGTTCGAAATCCCCTTTATGTTATCGGATGCGAGAAATATATTGAAGAACAATACTTTCTATACCTTCCACAGTTACGGTATCCCGTTGCGCCGCCTGACCGACGACGACTTTTCGATGGCAGGCGTGCCGGCCATTTACGTGGGATACTCGCTACAGTACGACAGTTGGAACAGGGTTTATACCGATACCTATTCCGGCATGCAGACCCCCAGTAAGGACGGCGGGTCGGCCGATGCGCCGGTACCGACGACGCCCTTTTACGAGCACTGGTATTTCAACGGTACCGCCTCGCGCGACTCGACCTTCGAATCGAAACTCTCCAACAGGCTGTTCGTCCAGCTCCAGCCCTGGGACCGGGATGCCATCGTGGGAACGGTGGATGCGGGGGTCGGATTGGATGCGCACCGTTATTACCAGTTCCGTCAGCAGGATTACCTGACGGGCAATATGAAACCCGTCAAGAAGGAGAGTTTCTACGTTTACGGTGCGGTGGACGGCAAGTTCAAAAAGTATTTCCAATGGAACGGAAAGCTGCGGTACGTGCCTCTGGGCTACCGACAGCATGACCTCGATGCCGAGGCCAATGCGACGCTCAGCGTCTATTTCAAGGAGCATCCCGTTTCGCTCACGGGAAGGTTCAGCTATTCGCTGCACGAGCCTTCCTACTGGAGCCAGACGTTTTCCTCTAACCATTTCATATGGAACAACTCCTTTCGGAAGGAGAATGAGACCCGTCTTGAGGTAAAGCTGACCGCCCCGACCGTCAATGCGGAGGCGGCCTTTTACCAGAGCGTGCTCGGCAACCGGGTGTATTACGGCGCGAATGCCATGCCCAGCCAGGCCCTGCATGCCGTCAGCGTGACGGGAGTGTATGCCAGGAAGGATTTCCGCATAGGCGGCCTTCATTTGAACCACAGGGTATTGCTGCAATGGAGTACCGACCAGCAGGTAGTCCCCGTGCCTTTAGTCAGCGCCTATATCTCCTATTTCTTCGAGTTCGACGCCGTGCGCGACGTGCTGCGCCTCAAGATAGGGGTGGACGGGAGATATAATACCAAATATTACGCATTCGGGTACAATCCGGCGACCGGACAGTTCTACAACCAGCGGGCGCAGCAGATAGGCGGTTACCCGATGCTCGACGTGTACATTGCCGCCAAGTGGAAACGTATGCGTATCCTGCTGAAAGTGGCACATCTGAGCGAGGATTTCTTCAATACGAGGGAGTATTTCCAGGTACTCCACTATCCGCTCAACAAGCGCGTATTCAAGATAGGCATCTCGTGGGGATTCTATGACTGACGGCCGTGCGCGGGAGCGTGCGGTATCGGTTCCGTCGGAGCGGAAAAGCTGCCCGGAGAAATTTGATGAATGTTTAAAAGACGAATATTGCCTGTCATGCTCTTCCTGCTGATCCTGTGCGAATGCGGTACGGGGGAGGGAGGAGGTGACGGCCGGAATTTCGCTGCGGGTTACGGCCGGCCGGTCAGGGTTTCGGCGGCTGCCGGCATACCGGGATGCTTCGTCGTAGGCGGAGAGCGTTACGGCTATTTCTGCGAACTGATGGAGGCGTATGCGGAGAACGGGGGACGGGAACTCGATTTTACCGCAGGGGTGTCTTCGGCCCGTATGTGGAACAATCTCAGAAGCGGTTTGACGGATGTCGGTGTTGCGGTCTCTTCCGATGTGGAGGCCGGAGCGCTGTCGCTTCCGGTCAGGACGACCACCTATGTCATGCTTGCCGGAAGGGAGCGTCCGTGCGGCGGAACCGGTCTTTCCGGGACGGTCGGCAGCGGTCGGGTGGTGATGCCCGAAGGGTTTACCCGTACGGCGAGTTATGCCGGGTTGCTCGATTCGCTTGCCGGTGCGCAGTTGTACATCTCGCCGCTGAATGTATATGAACTCGCTGCGGGGCTTGCCCGCGGAGAGTCCGACTTTCTGATATGCGAGCAGGGGGAAGCGGCCGTGGTAGGGGAGTTTGTCCCGGGATTGGCGACCGTCTATGAATTTGCGGAACGGGTGGACATCAGCATGGTCTTTTCGCCCGAAAATCCTGCCCTGTATTACGATTTCGTACGTTGGTTCGGCGGATACAGCCGGACGGAGGAGTATGCCGCGCTGTGCGATGTCTACTCCGGCCGGGGAAATGGCCGGTGTTTCGGCGGTGCGGAGGGTGACCGCCGTGTGCCGAACGGCATCTCGGTATGGGACGGCATGATACGGGAGGTCGGTATGCGGGAGGGGGTGGATTGGCGCCTGCTGTCGGCTATCGCTTACAAGGAGTCGCGTTTCCGGCATAATGTCGTGTCGCCGAGCGGGGCCTGCGGACTGATGCAGATAATGCCCGTCACGGCCCGCCATTTCAAGATAGACCAGCGGAGACTCTCCGACCCGGAGGTGAACATCACGCTGGCGGCGAAACTCATCAAAAGCATCGACGAATCGCTGGGATTTGCGGAGGGCACTCCCGACGAGTCGCGCCTCAGCATCATTCTGGCCGCCTATAACTGCGGAATAGGGACAGTCCGGGATGCCCGCCGGCTCGCCCGGGCCGAAGGGGAGAATCCCGATTCGTGGGAGGCTGTGTCGCGCTGCCTCGCCCTGATGGGCGACGGTGACTATATGTGCGATTCGGTGACCTATCGCCGTTTCAGCGGATACGGCGAGACGCTCGCTTTCGTGGATGGTGTCAAACAGAAATATTATACCTATCGGAAAGTGGTCGAGTGATGGGATTCGTGCGGTGCCTGCTCCTGTACGGTCCCATGGAGGACTGCCGTCCGGCAGGAATTTTGAAGGAAAGAGGGGAACCCCGTGTTTTTAGGCCCGATATTCGTCGGCCGAGGCGGCTGTTTTGAGTAAAAATTATACATTTGCATCGTATGTTGCGTAATCGCTTCTGATATGCGGAAATTGTTTGTCATCCTATTGTTCGCCTTTTGTGCTGCGAATACCCTCTTCGGTAGTTCGCGAGCCTATCGCGTGGAGGATATTCCCAATGTGCAGGCGGCCGACCGAACCCGCTTCGTCAGCAACCCCGACGGGCTGCTGTCGCAGTCGGCGGTTTACCGCATCGACACCATGCTCTATTCGCTGAAGGAGAGCGGCAGGGCCCAGGTCGTTGTCGTGGCCGTGAACTCCATCGGGGATGAAGTACCCTTCGACTTTCTGCAGCAGCTCGTTACGCGCTGGGGAGTGGGGCGCAAGGAGGCGGATGACGGGCTCGGCATTCTGCTCGTCGTCGACCAGGGAGCGATAGAGATACAGACCGGATACGGTCTCGAAGGCGACCTGCCGGATGCCCTGTTGAAGAGGATAATCAATAATTATATGCTGCCGGCCTTCCGGGAGCGCGACTGGGACCGCGGGATGACGGAGGGAGTCGCCGCCATCGCCGGCGTGCTCAACGGCCGGCCGCCTGCGGAACTCTCCGAGGACGACGGCGGGGCGATTGGCATGCTCTTCTTTTTCTTCGGCGTGCCGCTTCTTGTTATCATTATCGCCCTCGTGTTCGCCGGACGTTGTCCGCGCTGTCACAAGCGGACGCTGAAGCGTGTCGGTACCGAGGTCATCTCCCGGACGAGGAATGAGGTGGTGGAGGAGACCACCTACGTCTGCCGCAACTGCGGTTATGTGGTGAAGCGGCGGAGCAGCGACCACAGCGGCGGAGGCGGCACGGGCGGTATGATAATAGGCGGAGGTCTCGGCGGTATGCTGGGCGGTATGGGCGGTCACGGCGGCGGATTCGGAGGAGGTTTCGGCGGCGGCAGTTTCGGCGGCGGCGGTGCCCGCGGAAGTTTCTGACCGGGAACATAGGATAAACTTGGATTTACAGAACATAAGACATCAATTAAAATTCGGAAAACAATGAAGAAAGGATGGATAATCGCGATAGCCATCGTGGCCGTACTGGTCATCTGGTTCGCAACGGGGTATAACTCGCTCGTGAAGCAGGAGGAGGGAGTGAAGACTGCATGGTCGCAGGTGGAGAACCAGTATCAGCGGCGCAGTGACCTGATACCCAATCTTGTGAATACGGTCAAGGGGTATGCGTCGCATGAGTCCGAAACCCTTGAGGGTGTGGTGGCTGCCCGTGCGCGTGCCACGCAGACGACCATAGATGCCGACAATCTGACGCCGGAGGCCATCGAGAAATACCAGGCCGCGCAGGGCGAACTGACCGCTGCACTCGGCCGCCTGCTGATGATACAGGAGAACTATCCCGACCTGAAGGCCAACCAGAATTTCTCCGAGCTGCAGGCACAGCTCGAAGGGACGGAGAACCGTATCGCTACCGAACGCCGCAATTTCAACGAGGCGGCGCGGGCTTACAATACACGGGTACGCCGCTTCCCGACCAATATCATAGCGGGACTGTTCGGATTCGGACAGTATCCCTATTTCGAAGCGGCTGAAGGCAGTGCGACGGCTCCGGTAGTGGAGTTTTAGTACGGCCGTCGGCCTCGGGACGAAAGGGAGGACTTGTCGGGTGCGGCCGGTCGGCCGTGCCCGATGTCTTCGATGTCCCGGCCGGAACCTTTTTTCACCGGAACGGCAGCCGGCTGTCCGGACGGAAACGAATGGATGAAAAAGAGATGGACGAAATGAATAGAGGAGGCGGAAAGGTTCGCGGCCCTGCGGCGGAGACCGGCGAACCGGCCTCCGGAAAACGGCACGGCCCTGCGCATGGAGGACATGCCCACAGCCATGCCCATGCGGAGCCGCTCGACCATCTGAACAGGGCGTTCTTGGTCGGTATTGTACTGAATGTGGCGTATGTCGTCGTCGAGCTCGCTGCCGGTTTTTTTCTGAACTCCGTATCGCTGATTTCCGATGCAGGTCATAACCTGAGCGATGTGGTCAGCCTCGTATTGGTACTGCTGGCCTTCAAACTGGCACGGGTAAAACCCAATTCGAAATATACGTACGGATACAAGAAGAGTACGGTGCTCGTTTCGCTGCTGAATGCCTGCATCCTGCTCGTCGCGGTCGGTGTCATCGTCTGGGAGAGTATCGGCAAACTGCGCGAACCGCATCCCGTCGAAGGGGGTGCCATTGCGTGGGTGGCCGGCGTCGGCATCGTGATAAATGCCTTTACTGCATGGCTTTTCATGAAAGACCGTAAGCGCGACCTGAATGTCAAGGGAGCTTTCCTGCACATGGCGGCCGATGCCCTTGTTTCACTCGGTGTGGTGGTATCGGGTATCGTGATAAGCGCGACCGGCTGGTATGTCATCGACCCGATAATAGGGCTCGTGATAGCTGCCGTCATACTCGTTTCCACGACGCATCTGCTGTTCGACAGCCTGCGGCTTTCGCTCGATGGGGTGCCGTCCGGAGTCGTTGCTCCCGAGGAGCTGCGCCGCCGAATCATGGAAGCGGAGCCGGCCGTACACGACATTCACCACATTCATATATGGGCATTGAGTACGACTGAGAATGCGCTGACCGCGCATGTGGTGATAGATTCGGCCGAAGAAGAGGGCCGGGTGAAGGCGGCTGTGAAACACGATTTGGCCGAAATGGGTATCACGCATTCTACGCTCGAATTCGAGTATCCCGGCGGTAATGCCTGCTCGGCGGGAGAGTGCCATTCCTGTCGGTAACCGGTATCATAAGCAGCGGGCTGCACCTGTTCAGGTGCAGCCCGCTGCTTATTCGATTCCTATGCCGAACAGCTCGTCCTGCATGATTGCTGCGGGGTATTTTCCTTTGTCTTCCCTTTTGGTGATTATGAGCTTTTCGGGTAGGTGAATGTCGATGGACGAACGAAACAGTGCAGCCGAAAGGACATCCGGTAGGAATGAATGGTGCCCGGCATCGCAGTGCCCTATCTTCACATATACTCAGGGGGCCGGCTGTGCCCGAGCGCCGTAAAATTGTATAAAGGACAGAAGTTACGGCAAGTTTTACCGACGCAGGCAGGAAGGTGTCGGAGTTTTTCCTATCTTTATAATTGGAAGATATTTTGGAAGATTTCGCAACGGCGATGCAACGAAACGGCAACGCTTTGCGTCTAACAATAAAAGACAGGAGAAACCATTAACCTGAACACATATACGTATGAAAAAAAGAATATTCTTTACGATTGTCGGATGCCTGACTGCATTAGGCATTATTTCTTGTCATCCGGATTATACACATTATACGCACTATACTTATATCAATCAGACGGCTTCGACGATTACGATTGAATGCTATTACGGCCGTGTGCCGGATGATGAAATCGTCAATCCGGAGGATTTGTACAAAACGCTTACGATATTGCCCGGAGAAGAAAACACAATAGTATTTAGTGGTAAGACTTTCGTAGAACCTTTCGGCTGGCTAAATACATCCAGAGTGTATTTGCTGGTTGAAAACGAAAAGGTAAAAGTTTTTGAACGGGGAGCAACAAACAACTTGTTGAGAGAGAAGACCTATACGCTCACGTCGGCAAGCGATACCGTCCTCCATTACGAATATGTCTTTACCGACGATTATTTCAAGGACGGAGAACCGATAGAATAATATTTTCAGACTTTTATATGACAGGCGGAGCGATATTTTGTCGCTCCGCTTTGTTTTTATGATAATTTTCTGTATATTTAACTATCATCGTGTGGGTATGGAAGAGTTCCGGTTTGTGCCTGCCATTCAACGCCGGTCGGATTGGGATTATGCAAAACATACAAGACCGATTCCGGAAATCATCGTCTTCTTCTCTCCTGTCAACTTTCCAGTTTCCTATGCCATGAACGATGCAAGGCTGTACGGGCCGCGCGGGCGGATTACTTGGCGATGATGTTGGAGACGACGTTCATGCCGAGCAGCTCGTTCAGCCGATGACGGAGTTCGGTACGCCGCATGAAGATGTCGTGGCGTGCCACGGAAGAGGTAAGGGCCACGTAGAGTACGCCGTTGCGCATGGTCAGCGACCGCGTAAGCGACGCGGCGCCGGGGCCGACGACTTCCGGCCACAGGTCGGGTATCCGCGCCTCGGCAAGCCGTCGCATCCTCGTCGGGTTCTCCTCGACGAATCCCGACCAAAGTTCGCCTATGCTCATCGGTCTGCTCCGCCTCATGCTTCCCTCCTCTCCTCGGTTATCTCGCCCTCCTCCACGGTGAAAAGCGTATAACGTGCTCCGCAGTTGTCGAGTATGGAGGTCAGCCGCGTATGGTTGCAGTCGGAGATGACGGTCTGTCCGAAACTTCCGTCTCCGACGAGGGTGATGAGCGCTTCGAGACGCGAAGCGTCCAGCTTGTCGAATAAATCGTCGAGAAGCAGGATGGGGCGTTCGCCGGTCTCTTCCGCGATGATGGCGTGCTGCGCCAGTTTCAGTGCTATCAGGAATGATTTCTGCTGCCCCTGCGAACCGTATTTCTTCAACGGATATCCGCCGATGCGCATGACCATGTCGTCGCGGTGGACACCGCTTGTAGTGAACTGGTTCGCGATGTCCCTGTCGCGTGCCGCCGCCAGCACCTCGCCGAACGTGGCGCCGTTCAGCTCGGAGCGGTAGGAGAGCTCCACTTTTTCGCGGTCACCCGATATGGCGCGGTAATGCCGTGCGACGATTGGACCGAGTTTCTCTATCGTTTCCGCTCTTTTGGCATGTATTACCCTGCCGTGCGCCTCCAACTGCATGTCGAATACTTCGAGCAGGTCGCCCTGTGCGGCGGAGCGGAGCTGCTTGAGCAACCGGTTCCGTTCGGCGAGCGCATGGTTGTAACGGATGAGTGCGTTGAGGTATTCCCGGTCGTTTTGCGAAATGAACGAGTTGAGCCATTTGCGCCGTTCGTCAGCGGCGTCGCTGACGAGAAAGATGTCGGCCGGAGATACGATGACCGTGGGAACCGCACCGATGTGTTCGGAGAGCCGTTCGTACTCCTTGCCGTTGCGTTTGAGCGTCTTGCCGCCGTTGCGCTTGAACGAGCAGGTCACCGTTTCGTGGCGGCCGCCGTCCGACAGATACTCCCCGTTGAGCAGAAAGAACTCTTCGCCGTGGCGCACGCTCTGCCCGTCGGTCATGGCAAGCGAACTTTTGCACATCGCCAGATACCATACGGCGTCTATCACGTTGGTCTTGCCGGCCCCATTGCGTCCCGTGAAGCAGTTGATGCCCGGAGCGAGTTCGAGGTCGGCCTGTGCTATGTTTTTGAAGTTCAGCAGCGACAGTTTGCGGATATACATGTGCGGACGGGATGCGTTATGTGCAACTTTCCCTCAAAGGTAGCGATTCCCGCGGGATTTATGAAATGCGTGTTCCGGTACGGCGCCGGAAAAGGGCGCTGCCGGGAAAATTTATTGCAGCCGCCGTCATGTTTTTTCGTAAAAAGGTGTATTTTTGTCGTTTGAATTGGGAACACCAAGCAGTTTGACTTGCGGCGGCCCTTCCGCAGGGGACGGGGCACCGGTAATTAACTTGTTTTATTTATGGCCACTAAATCCACGAACGCTAATTCTAAACCCAGGAAAGGGGAACATGTAGACCCGGAACAGAAAATCGAGACCGCTCTCGATAAGACCGAACTGTTTTTCCAGAAATATACCAAGCAGCTGCTTACGGGACTGCTCGTAGTGGTGATTGTCGTGGGCGGCTATTTCGCTTACGAATACCTCGTGAAGAGGCCCCGTGCCGTCAAGGCCGCCGAGATGATGTTCGTTGCCGAACAGCTTTTCGCAGCAGAGGACTATACGGCCGCACTCGAGGGCGACGGCAGCAATGCAGGTTTTCTCGACGTCGTTTCACAGTACGGCGCCACCCGTCCGGGACGTCTCGCGGCCCACTATGCCGGCGTGTGCTACATGAAGCTCGGCGATTTCGATGCGGCAATGGAGTACCTCAACAAATACAAGAAGGTAAAAGGAGCGCCTGGCGTGATAATCAACGCGCAGAACTTTGGACTCAAGGGCGACATCTGCGTCGAACGCGGCGATTACGCCAAGGCCGAGGTGCTGTATGCCCAGGCTGCGGATGCTGCCGACAATGTGCTCTCCACTCCTTATTATCTCCGCAAACTTGCCTTCGTATATGCCGAACTCGGCAGGATGGAGGAGGCTGTGAATGTCTGCGAACGCATCAAGACGGAGTACGCTTCGAGCCTTGAGGCGAGAGATATCGACAAACTTATCGGGGAGTTCGAACAGGCCCGATAGCAGCTTCCGTGGTGGAAGACAAAATGAACAGGCTGTACGGCGCAAGCGGCAGCCTGTTTGCATTCGCGTGCTGGATACGGAGACGAGACCTGCGGCGATATGCGGACTGAAAACAATACGATTTGAACTATGGCGACCAAAAACCTTTCACATTTTGAGGCACCGCTCCCTTCTGCGGCCGATATGAAATTCGGCATTGTCGTTTCGGAGTGGAATCCGGAAGTAACCAACGCACTGCGGGACGGAGCCGTGAGGACGCTGCGCGAATGCGGATGCAGCGACGAGAACATCATCGTACGATACGTGCCGGGCACGTTTGAACTCCCCATGGGAGCGCGTTTCTTTGCGGAACATACCGATGTGGACGGCGTGATTGCGCTCGGCTGCGTGGTAAAGGGCGAGACGCCGCACTTCGATTACGTCTGCCTCGGAGCGACGAAGGGTATCAGCGATGTCATGCTGGAGTGGGATATGCCGGTGGCGTTCGGCGTATTGACCACCCTCGACCAGCAGCAGGCGCTTGACCGGGCCGGCGGTCGGTTGGGCAACAAGGGAGACGAGGCCGCGGTGGCTGCTGTCAAAATGGTAAGGTTGCAGCGCGAGTTCGAACTCTCTGCGGAGGCGAGTATGAATCCCCGCAATGTGAACTGACGGATATTGGCAGCCGGTGGGACAGATAAGGGGACGCGTTGATACGCGTCCCCTTATCTGTCCCACCGGGAAACCGCTCGTATCCCGATACGGCGGGATATTTTCTTGCGACCGCCGCTGCGGAACCTGTCTGGCCGCCCGGCCAGTTGCCTCAGGCCGGCCGTCCGGTCAGGGTATGGAGATGCCAGGGCCCGTGATGCGGGAAATCTGGCTGATGTTGAGGTCATAGCCGTCGAGCAGCATGACGATGTGTTCCGTTCCGTCGTAAACGTTCATCACCACTTCCGTCGTATGCCCCTCCTCCTGCCGGATGAAAAACTCTACGCTTTGGCTGCCGTCATGTACGGCACTGACCGTTGCGTATTCCCCGCTTTGGAGCACCGCTTTGACCTCCTCGGCGAATACCTTGTTGCCGGTCTCCGCCACGATGATAATCATTCGGTTTACGTTATTCAGTCCGGGCGCTCCGGAATCGGTGCCGTCGGCGTCATTGATGGCCCGAAACATTTCGCCCGCCATCTCTACCGTGGTATATCCTTCGCAGCCCGAATATTTCTCATACAGCTTCATGAAGCCGTCCGTCTGTCCGTAGGAGAGCAGTGGGCAGCAGCAGAGGGCCGTCAGTATCAATAACTTTTTCATGGTATCGTCCTTTTTGGTAAGGGGAGTTGATGCAGCGTCAGAAACCGAATCCGAGCCCGATGGTCATGGGCGATACGGCCGGTCCCTTGCCGTATTTGAACAGGTCTGTCACTCCGTAGTTGCAGTAGATGTAGAAGCCGTGGAAACCCGCCCGGGCGGTGATACCCGCATAAAATGGATTCATGTACATGCCGTAAGCCTTCTCCTTCGGAAACTTTATCTTCGTATGGCTGCCTATGCACACCCCGCCGTAAACGCCCAGCGACAGGTGGAACATGTCGGAACGGCCGATAGTGAATACGACCGGTACCTGAAGCGAGGAGGTGCTTAGTTTGGATTTTTTGTAACTCGGAGCAATGGCTTCGGGTACGAGCATGCCGTTCTGTTTCGTGAGCCTTACGTTCTGGGAGAAGACGTATTCGTTGAAGACGAGCTGGAGTGCCGCCGTGAGGGAGAGGTTTCGGGAGGCGTTGAGGTAGAGCGTCACATCGCTGAGCGAGAAGGCGAACTGAAGCGATTTGGCGTTGTTCAGGTCCATGAAGTCATACAGCCCGTCGGGCAGCGTACCGTACAGCGTGTAGTCCGGCCGTGGCAGTGTGTTGATGCCCAGCTCGAAGAAGGATTGGAAGTCTGAGTCGCCGAATGCCGCAGCCCGTCGTTTCGGCGGAACGGGAGCGCCTGCGGTACGTTCCCGGCCGTTGTCATTCATGACTATTTCGACCGACGCCACCCGCACCACGATGCGTCCGTCGTCGGGCTGTCGTATATCGACGACCCGTTCTCCGTCGGGATTCGTTATCACTACTTGTCTCCTGTCGCCGGTAACCGTGTGCTGGGCCTCTGCCGTTTCGATATCCATGACCGCAGATACCAGTACGGCGAGTAAAAAAGCAAACCTTTTCATGGGAATATATATTGTTTATAATTTATAGTTACCTTTATATGACCCCGTATGTGTCCGGGATTGCTGTGTTGTCGTATCTGTCGGGAAAGCTGCCGTCGTATGACGGGAAGAGGTTGCGTACGGCCGCAGGGATGTGTAGTCTGTCACTCCCTCCGGGGTGCAGGACCCGCGGGTTGTTCCTGGCTGTCGACCTCTTCCGCGGCCTTTTTCACATGTTCCATGATGTTCCTTGCCGTTCGGAGGGCGTCCAGCGACCGGCCCGCTTCTCTGATTGCATCCGCCCCTGTCGCTGTGGAGTGTACCCCGGCTTTCAGCAATCTTTCCGCCATATTGACCTGGCGGAGAGCGATGTCTATGTCGGTGACAGGCTCGCCGTTGAGGTAGCAGTAGATTTCCGTATTTTCTCTGCGGTCGGAGAGGTAGAGTGTACAGAGGACGGCGACGGCTGCTGCGACGGTCGTGAGGAGCGCGGCAAGACGGACACGCCGGCCTTGCCGGGGATGGCATTCGGCTTCACCTTCTGTCCGCCGGAGGAGACGTTCGGAGAGCAAGGCATCCGTGAAGCTGCAGGTATCTGCGGCCGTTGTCGCGAAGGCGCCGAACATGGCCTTCGCGTATGCCAGGTCGGCCGGTACCGTGTCGCGGGCGAAGAATTCCCGCAGCTCCTGTTCCTGTGCGTCGGTTGTCGCTCCGTCGAAGTAGAGGGCGAGCAATCGTCTTATCTCTTTATCCGATGCCATAATCCATTATTGCTTTGAATCTCTCTCTGACCCTCTTGCGGGCCCTTGACAACAGTACCCGGACGGTTGGCCCTTCCATGCCCACTATCTCTGCGATGCGGTCGATATCGTAGTTCTCTATGTCGCGCAGATGCATGATGGTGCGCTGTTTTTCCGGCAGCGTTTCCATTGCCCTGCGGAGCAGTTCGTGCGTGTCGAGATGGTCTGTCGCCCATTCCTGTGCCGCGTTGTCCGTTTCGTTGCGGAGCATGCCGAGTTTCTCTTGTTTCGTCCGCCGGCTGCGGAGTCTGTCGTAACAGAGGTTGCGGACGCTGACCATGACGAAAGCCTCCAGATTCGTACAGCCGTCCAGCGAACCGCGGCTTTTCCATAGCTTTTCGAAAACGTCCTGCGTGACATCTTCGGCCTCGGATACGTCCGACAGGATAGCCCGTGCGAAACGGAATATCTTGTCTTTCAGTGGTATGAGGCGTGCAGCGAACTCTGCTTGGTCCATAAACTCCGGTCGAGGCCTTTTCCTTGCGTCTATATCAAAGACGTCGGACGGGGACGAATATAACACCGTCTCCGGAAAAAACGGTCTTTTCTTGCGAATTTCGGACAGGAAACGACGGTATAGGCAGATTTTATCCGGTCATTGAAATTATTGATTGGTAAATGGTTGCTTTTTCGCTGCGATTCCGGCCTGCCTGCGGGAAAACCGTTGCGGATGGTATGGATTTTGCCGTATCTGACATAAACAGAAAAAAACATGTTACACTTAATATCAATAACGTTATGACACATAAAATGCCGGAACTGCCCTACGCGAAAGATGCGTTGGAGCCCCATATCAGCAGGGAGACGATAGAATACCATTACGGAAAGCATCTGCAGGCTTACGTGGATAACCTCAACAAGCTCATCCCCGGTACGGAGTATGAGGATGTATCGCTGGAGGAGATTATTCGTCGGGCTGAAGGGCCGATTTTCAACAACGGCGCGCAGGTGTGGAACCACACCTTTTACTTCAATACCTTCTCGCCGAAGCCGCAGGAGAAACCGGAGGGAAAGCTGCTGGATGCGTTGGAGAAGAAATACGGTTCTTTCGATAGTTTCAAGGCCGAATTCGAGAAGAAGGCTACCGGACTGTTCGGGTCGGGTTGGACATGGCTGGTGAAGGACGCGTCGGGTGCGCTCGATATCGTGAATGAATCCAATGCCGGTAATCCGATAAGAAACGGCCGGACACCGCTCATGGTGATGGACGTATGGGAACATGCCTACTATATCGACTATCGCAATCGCCGGGCCGATTCGGTCAAAGCCACCTGGCATGTCATCGACTGGAAAAAGGTCGGAGAGCGGTTTTAGGGCTGTGGCATAACATAAACATAAAAGAGGGGAACGCCGTTTGTGCGCTGCCCCCTTTTTGCATGTGTCGTGTCGTTGTGGCGAGAGGAGAGGGTTGTCTGCTGTCGGGGACATCGTGTGTCTCTACGGTCCGGAAACGGAGACGACGAAAAGGCAGGAGAATTTCTCCTGCCTTTTCTGTCATTCGCAGTTCGCCCGGGGCTTTAGAACGATTGGCCTATTCGGATGAACGAATCCGCTTCGAGGGCCGCTCCGCCGATGAGACCGCCGTCCACATCGGGTTTTGCGAAGAGTTCCTGGGCGTTGGAGGGTTTGCACGAGCCGCCGTAGAGTATCGGGGTGGCGTCGGCGGCAGCGCCGAATTTTTCGGCCAGCGTCCGACGGATGTGGGCGTGCATCTCTTCAGCCTGTTCCGATGTAGCCGTTTTGCCGGTACCTATCGCCCATACGGGTTCGTAGGCTACGACGAGCGAGGTGAACTGTTCGGGTGTCAGGTTATAGACCACCTCCCGGAGCTGTGCCCCGACGATGTCGAAGTGCCGGCCCGCTTCGCGTTCTTCGAGCTTTTCGCCCACGCAGTATATCGGAATGAGGTTGTTGGTGTATGCCATGGCGAGTTTCCGGTTGAGCGTGGCACTCGTTTCACCGTAGTATTCGCGCCTTTCCGAGTGGCCGAGGATGACGTACTCCACGCCGAGTGCGGCCAGCATGGCGGCCGATACTTCGCCCGTGTAGGCTCCCTTCTCCTCGGCGGCACAGTTCTGCGCACCGACCGCTACGCCTTTGCCGCGCGTAGCCTTCACCACCTCGCTGAGGTGGGTGAACGGCGGACAGACGATGAGTTCCACGCTGCTGTCCGTTTCGTGGCGCCTGGCTGCGACGGCCTTGGCCAGTTCCACTCCCTCTGCGGGCAGGGTATTCATTTTCCAGTTGCCCGCAACGATTTTTTTTCTCATTATCCCAAGTTTTTGGTTTGTGATACGGTTTGAAGTTTCAGGAGTCTGCGGTGCCGGGGCGGCTGCTATTCCACCCACCCTTTCACCTCTTCCGCCGTGGGGTTCTTCAGCCCCAGCTTGTTCTTCTTGTTGAATCCGCACAGGTCGTTGAACAGTTTCCCTGCCGAGAGTTTCTTCAGCGAATCGACGGTCAGGAATCCCATTTTGTGCAGTACCGGCACCCACTCCTCCGGAATGCCTTTTTCGACATACTTCTCCGGATTGTCTCGGACGACGCCCTTTTCGGGTTTCATTTGCGGAAAGAGCAGGACGTCCTGAATGGAGGGCTGGTTGGTCATGAACATCGTCAGGCGGTCGATGCCCATGCCCATACCCGAGGTGGGGGGCATGCCGTATTCGAGGGCGCGGACAAAGTCCATGTCGATGAACATCGCCTCGTCGTCGCCCTTCTCGCTCAGCCGGAGCTGCTCCTGGAAGCGGTCGAGCTGGTCTATCGGGTCGTTGAGTTCGGAGTAGGCGTTGCAGAGCTCCTTGCCGGCCACGAAGAGTTCGAACCGTTCCGTCAGGTCGGGATTGTTGCGGTGGCGTTTCACCAGCGGCGACATCTCGATGGGGTAGTCCATGACGAAAGTGGGCTGAATGAGGTCGCGTTCGCAGTATTCGCCGAAGAGGGCGTCTATCAGCTTTCCCTTGCCCATTGTCTCGTCCGTTTCCACATGCAACCGGCGGCACGCTTCGCGCAGCTCCTCCTCGCTTTTGCCGGTAATGTCGAAACCGGTCTTCTCGCGGATGGCATCCGTCATCGTTATTCTGCGGAAAGGGCGGCGGAAGCTGACCTGCTGCCCCCATATTTCGAGTTCCGTGGTGCCGTTTACGGCGAGTGCCACCTGTTCGACCATCTCCTCGGTGAAGTCCATCATCCAGAGGTAATCCTTGTAGGTGACGTATATCTCCATCACCGTGAATTCGGGGTTGTGGGTGCGGTCCATTCCCTCGTTGCGGAAATCCTTGGCGAATTCATAGACACCGTTGAAGCCCCCCACGATGAGCCTCTTGAGGTAGAGTTCGTTGGCGATGCGCAGGTAGAGGTCCGTATCGAGCGTATTGTGGTGCGTGATGAAGGGACGTGCCGCAGCGCCGCCCGGTATGGGCTGCAGAATGGGGGTCTCTACCTCCAGGTAGCCGCGTTCGTCGAAGAAACGGCGCATGGTGGCGATGATTTTGGCCCGCTTGGCGAATACTTCCCGTACCTGCGGGTTCACCACAAGGTCCACATAGCGCTGACGGTAACGCGTGTCGGGGTCGGTGAAGGCATCGTATACCTTGCCGTCCTTCTCCTTGACCACCGGCAGCGGACGGATGGATTTGCCCAATACGGTGAGTTCGCGGCAGTGTACCGAGAGTTCACCCGTCTGGGTGATGAAAGCGAAGCCCTTCACGCCGACGAAGTCGCCGATGTCGAGCAGTTTTTTGAATACGGTATTGTAGAGGGTCGGGTCACCTTCGGGACAGATATCGTCGCGGCGGATGTACACCTGTATGCGGCCCGTGTGGTCCTGTAGTTCGAAGAAGGAGGCACTGCCCATGATGCGGCGCCCCATGATGCGGCCTGCGATGCTGACCTGCTGGAAGTTGCCTTTCTCCGGGTCGAAGTCTGCGGCTATTTCCGCAGCCGTGGCCGTGACGGGATATTCTGCGGCGGGATAGGGCTCGATACCGAGCTCCCGCAGTGCCGCCAGCGAATTGCGGCGCAGTTGTTCCTGTTCGCTGAGTTCGTTATATGACATGGCTGTTAATAATTTTCCGGGTGTTTCTCCAAAACACAAAATTAGGAAGAATTTCCCGCATTACGCAATTTGACTGGCGTATCGGGCGTTATATGGCAAATTTTTTGTCCCGCTACGGATAAAACGCGGGGAAAGACGGCGCTTTTCGGAACGTTTTCCCTATATTGCAGTACGGATGCCGTCTGTCGGCGGGGTTCTGGGATAACCGGGCCGAAGCGGACGGTTCCGTTCGTTTCCGGCAGGAAGCCGGATATGATTTAATGATTCTGTTGATGATGAGGAGTTATTTCTGTATTGACCTGAAGGGAAAATCGCTGTTTCTCCCTTTTTTGGCGGCGTGGGCGGCGGCTGTCGGCGGAACGCTGCTTTTCCTCCGTTTTGCGGAGCGGTATGCGTCGCCCGAACCGTTGCTGGATTGGTCGTTCGCGGCCTTTGCGATGTGCTGCCTGCTGTTTGTTGTCGTGATGCAGGCGGCCTGCTGTTTCGCCCTCTACTTTTTCGTGCGGGCTACGGCGGGCGGCATGGCGCTCTCCGGCGAGCGGTTCGAGGCCGACTACCCGCCCCGGCGTTATGCGGCACTCTGTACGAAGGGTATCCTGCTCGGTACGGTGACGCTGGGTGTCTACCTGCCCTGGTTCATCCGGGATGTGGTGCGTTATTTCGCCGAGGGGACTTCGTTCCGTTTCCATGCGCTGGAGTTCCGTGGAAGCGCTTCGGCCCTGTTCAGTTATGCGGTGCTTCTTTGCGTGGCTCCGGCTTTTGTCGTGTACTCGCTGGTGCCGGTCGTGATGATGCGGGCTTCGGCCGGGACGGAGGGGATGTATGTGCTTTGCTGGTTCCTCTATATTTTGCTGCTGGCCTTCGTCTGTGTGTACAGGGCGGTGGCCGTGAAATGGTTCGTTGATTTCACTTACGGCGGCAAACGGTTGCTCTCGACGGTGTGCGGCTGGCGGGCCGGATGTTTCGTTTTTGGACAGGCTCTGCTTGTGTTGGTCACGCTGGGCCTCTATTATCCCATGGCCCTGCTTCGGGTGTGGCGGTATTATGTGGGGCGGCTGGTGCTCGGACGGGAAGAGGTTGAAGACCGGTTCGGATTCACCATGCAGCCCGGCCGCAACTACCTGTTCGTCCTCGGACAACTGTTGCTGACGGTCGTGACGCTCGGACTCTATTTCCCGTGGGCATACGCCCGTGTGGCCTCGCTTCTCGTGGGACGTTCCTATGTCGAGGTGCAGGAGGAGCGCGGCAGGGAGCCTATGCCGGAATGTACCTTGTGACGCTCCTGTCGGCGGTCCGGCTGACAGTCATCATGGATTTGTATCGGCAGAAGGGAAGTTGGCACATAATTTGTTTAAATATAAATGTCGATTTCTTCGGTGCGACGGCCTTGAAAAAGCCGAAAAGCGGATAATAAATTCGGATTATCCGCGTTTCCATACCGAAGACAATCCGTAAAGGTTTCTTCATTTATTTAAGTTTGGGTTAGTAGTTTTGGGTGTTATCCCCAAAAAAACAGGAGGCAATCGCGAAGATTCCCTCCTTGTTTTTTTATGTTTGCCGCCTTTGTCTCCTCATTCGTGATGGTAAGGGGCATGGTGCAGGATGGAGAAGGCGCGGTAGAGCTGTTCGGTGAAGAGGGTGCGTACGAGTTGGTGGGAGAAGGTCATGCGCGAAAGCGAAAGCATGGCATCGGCCCTGGCATAGACTTCGCCGGAGAAACCGTAGGGGCCTCCCACGATGAAACATATCCGTCGGGCACTGCCGGTGAGTTTTCCTCCGAGCCACGCGGCGAACTCCACCGAGCGCATCTCCGTTCCCTTTTCGTCGAGCAGTACGACGTAGTCGCCCGGCGCTGTCTGTCGGAGTATCATCTCTCCTTCGGCCTGTTTCTGTATCTGTACGGGCAGTTTCCCGGCGTTGCGGACGTCGGGAAGAAAAACGACGGAGAATCTGGCGTATCGGCTGATGCGTTTCGAATAGTCCGCCATGAGGGCGGCTATCTCCGCCGAGTCGGTTTTGCCTACGAGTATGAGGTCTATTCCCATGGGTGTCTGTTGTTGTCTCCGATGCCGCAGCGCTGTTGGGGGCGCTCGGCCGGGGTTTGTGCCGGTCAGCGGGTGAGGGGCAGGTCGTTGTTCCATTCTCCGCCGGCTCCGTCGTACAGTATCGGCCGGTTCGGGTCGGCGGTTCGCAGCCACAGATAGGTGCGGTAGAGGTTGAATCCGTTGCCGCTCTGCCCGCCGAGCGACCATGCGACGATGCACGGATGGGTGTGGGAGCGGCGGAACATCGCCTGCGTCCGCTCCATGTATTCGGGCAGCCATGCCGGGTCGTTGCTCAGGCATCCTCCGATGCGCCGGTTCCCCGTCTCGTAGGAGGTGTTGATGTTGGCCTGGTCTATCACGTACATGCCGGTACGGTCGCAGATATCGTAAAACCACCAGGGCTGCGGAGTGTCGGGCCAAAGCGTGTTGAAGCCCTCTTTTTTCAGGGCGGCTATCTCGCGTCGCAGCGCTGCGGGCGTCGTCGCGTTGCAGCGTGCCGGGCGCAGTTCGACGGGTTTCCCGTTGCGATAGACTCTCCCTTCGGCATGGGAGACGGTGCCGAAGCCCACGTTTACGGGAACGTATTCGAGGATGCGGTCTCCCTTGCGGACGAAGAGGGTGAGTCGGTAGAGGGCGGGCTTCTCGGCGCTCCACAGCTTTTTCCCCGCTCCGTATATCGTGGCCCGCAGCGTGACTGTGTCGCGGTCTCCGGCCGGGAGCGTTACGCGTTTCGTGCCGTACTCTTCCACCCGTCCTTCGGGCGAGAAGACATCGAAACAGAGTGAAAAGGTCTCTTCAGAAGGGTAACGGTTCTCGACGACGACGCGGGCGGTCAGTTCGCCGTCACTGCCGGTCAGGACGGTGGACACGTCATAATCCCAGATGCGGGTGCGCGGCTGGGAATAGAGGAAACACGAGGTGAGGTCGGCCCGCTGCCGGCGGAGTCCCGATTCGGGTTCGTCCGTGTCGGCGGTCAGTTCGATGCGGAGCGTGTTCGTGCGGCCCGCTACGGCATTCGGCAGCTCGAACTCCGAGGGGGTGCCGCTGTCGCGGGCAGAGCCGACCGCCGTGCCGTTGACCGAGACGCGGTGGCTGTTGCGCCCCCCTTCGCAGTGCAGCATGATGATGCGGTCGGCCCAGAACTCCGGCAGTTCCACCGTTGCCGTATAGACGATGTTTCCGTCGGCGGTACGGCTTTGGGTGAAGTTCTCTACCGGGAGATAGTTCCATTCGGCCTCCCGGTCGTCGTTCGCGGCGTTCTGTCGGATGGTGTAGCTCATGAATTCGCTGCGCAGAAGCCGTCCCTCGTATCCGGTGGCGGGGAGGGGCAGCGGGGCTTTCGCTGTCACCGCCGTCGTGTCGGCGGGGGAGGAAGCGTACATCGGGGAGAGGGCGGCTGCCGGGAGCATTGCCGCGAAGAGGTATCTGTAAAGTGGTTTCATTCTCGCTGTCAATCTGGTTCCGTATCCGGTTTGTGTCATGCACAGGTAGGCGGCTTTGCTGTTCATCGGATTCCCCGCACTGCCCGGAAATCCGCCATGCGTCCCTCGTCATCCGGCGCGTCGATGCCGTATCCTATGGCCATGGAGGCCTCCTGTTCGGAGCGCATGTCGTCTGCCGCCATGGCGGCGAGTTTTGCTGCTGCGGCCGTACCCGCTTCGATGGCGGCTTCGATGTCAACGGCTGTCGGACGGTGACCGAGCAGCTCCTCCAATCGGTGGAACGCCCACCCTGCGGCGTATTCACCGTACCGTTCGTGGGCCTTCTTCAGCGCGCCGCACACCTCCGCCGTCGAGGCAAGTTCTTCGGAGTCGATGCGGTCGAGAATGCCTTCCATTACCCGCAGCGGGATGTACATGCCTCCTGCATCGGCCCATCGGCCGGTTCCGTCTGCATCAGGCGCTTTCCCGGCAGCCAGCATCGCACCGAGGTACTTCTCCTGGGCGAGGCGGTAGAGTCGCAGTCCCCGGCGGAGCATGCCCGTCCGGATGCGGAGCCTGCGGTAGGTGCAGACGTCGCCCGTCTCCCTGCCGAGCAGTTCTTCGCAGGCGGCGATGGCGGCGGTGATGCGTTCGGCGATGTAGGGGTTGCACTCCTCGAAGTTGATGAGGTCGCCCGCATACCGGTCGCGCCGGTCGCGCTGCGGCCATTTGGCCAGGTCGCGGGCCGCGCCGGCGGTGGCGAGGTTGCTGCCGGGCAGCAGCCAGGAGTATCCCTCCTGCTCGATGAGCAGCGAAAAGGGGAAACATTCCGTGTCGGGATGCGATTTGTGGCGTCCTATCACCGTGGTGAAGGCGCCGTCGAGCGCCGGGAGCATCATGTAGGCGTCGCTCCCGTATTTGCAGCCCCGCTGGTGGATGCCCTGGTGGACGGGGCCCGACTTGAGCAGGTGGTTGCTCTGGTTCGTTCCGCTCCCGGCATTGAAGAAGGAGAACATGCCCGCTATGAGAAGCGTCGATTTGTGGTGCGATATGGTGTAGGGGCCGGCCAGTACGCTGCATGCTTCGCCGTTGTCGCAGTGGCTTCCGGCGAAGAAGAGCGAATCGGTCGCCGTGAGGGCCGAGGCACGGGTGGCATTCCCGAAGAAACAGCGCTCGGCGACCGTCCCGTTGTCGATGATGCTGTTGCCGCACACGATGAAGTCGCGCATCTTCACGCCGGGGCCTATGTAGGTCCGTTGCCCCGGATGGGAGGCGACCGTCCCGTTGCTGAGGAACGATGCCCCTTCCACGACGGCATCCGGCCCGATGGCTACGTTTCGCAGTATGCCGCACGAGGAGATACGGGTGCCGGGCCCTACCGTGCAGAGCGACGCTGCCGCGGGGAGAGTGAACTCCCGTTCCGCCATGCCGAGCAGCCGCTCGACGGTGGCCGGCCGGTGGCGGTACATGGCGATGATGTAGGCGAGTTGCGAAGTGAGCCCCGTGAAGAGCGGAATCTCCCGGCCGCCGGCTTCGTTCACCGCCGCTGCGGGAATGCCGCTGCCGAAGCTGCTGCGCCCCGTGGCCTCCACCGCCGAAGTGTCTTCCACCGTAGCGCCTGCGCCGATGTCGCATCCCGACAGGCGCCCGACGTTGCGCAGACGGACGCCCGTGCCGATGCGAACCGTTCCGCGGAAACCGCAGCCGCGTACCGTGTCGGGCGTGAAGTCCGTCGTTACCTCTATCGAATCCCAATCCTCTGCCGTGCAGCCCTGTGCCTGCAGTCTGCCGCGCTCATCGGCGGTCAGTTTCCTGTAATCTTCCATAAGCATGGCCGGTTAATGCGTGATGCGGAACACGCGTCCGCACACTGACAAAGATATTCGATTTGTACGGAACGGACAAGGCAATCGTGTCGTCGGTGCGGTACAGGGATGTTTTTTGCGGCTTTCCGGCCCATTTGTGACGTCTTTCCTGCGTGAGTATGGGAAAAAATGCCGATATTTGCGTTTGGTTTGAAAAAAGTATCGTAACGAATAAAGTATTAACGCAATGTCGGAAGTGAAAAGGACGATGGTCGCGGAGCTGCTGCGCTCCGGCCGGGTGGATACCGAAGTGGTCGTAAAGGGATGGGTACGTACCAAGAGGGGAAACAAGAACGTGGCGTTCATCGCCCTCAACGACGGTTCGACAATTAACAATATCCAGATAGTGGCCGATGTCGCCGCTTTCGACGGCGAATTGTTGAAGCGGATAACCACCGGCGCCTGCATCTGCGCGCGCGGTTTGCTTGTCGAATCGGCCGGTTCCGGCCAGCGTGTCGAAATACAGGCGCGGGAGCTGGAGGTGTACGGCGAGGCCGACCCCGAAACGTATCCGCTTCAGAAGAAGGGCCATACGCTCGAATTCCTGCGTGAGATAGCGCATCTGCGTCCGCGTACCAATACTTTCGGTGCGGTGCTGCGCATCCGCCACGCGATGGCCTTTGCCATCCACAAATTTTTTAACGACAAGGGATTTTACTATTTGCATACGCCTATCATAACGGCTTCCGATGCGGAGGGTGCCGGCGCCATGTTCCAGGTGACGACGCTCGACCTGAAGAATCCGCCCCGTACCGAAGAGGGGAGGATAGACTATTCGCAGGATTTCTTCGGCCGCTCCACGAACCTGACCGTGTCGGGGCAGTTGGAGGGCGAGCTGGGAGCTACTGCACTTTCGCAGATATATACCTTCGGGCCTACATTCCGTGCGGAGAATTCCAACACGCCGCGCCATTTGGCCGAGTTCTGGATGATTGAGCCGGAGATGGCGTTCTACGAGCTGGAGGACAACATGGACCTGGCCGAGGAGTTCCTCAAATACCTGATTCGCTATGCGCTCGACAACTGCATGGAGGACCTCGAATTCCTGAACAAGATGTACGACGACGGCCTTGTCGAACGGCTCCGTTCGGTCGTGGCGGAAGAGTTCGTCCGGCTGGACTACACCGAAGGGGTGGAGATACTCAAGGCCAGCGGCGAGAAGTTCGAGTTCCCGGTGGAGTGGGGATGCGACCTGCAGAGCGAACACGAACGCTATCTGGTGGAGAGGCATTTCCGGAAACCGGTCATCCTCATCAACTATCCGAAGGAAATCAAGGCGTTCTACATGAAACAGAACGACGACGGCAAGACCGTCCGCGCCATGGACGTGCTCTTCCCGAAGATAGGCGAGATAATCGGCGGCTCGGAGCGGGAGGCCGATTACGGTAAACTCGATGCGCGCATCAGGGAGCTCGGCATGAGTATGGATACGCTCTGGTGGTACATGGATACGCGCCGTTTCGGTTCGGCACCCCACAGCGGTTTCGGTCTCGGTTTCGAGCGGTTGTTGCTGTTCGTGACCGGCATGGCGAATATCCGCGACGTGATACCTTTTCCGCGCACTCCCAAGAATGCGGAGTTCTGACGGCGGCGGCCTGCGTGCGTGGTGCGGTTTCTGGCATGGTCTTTGGTAAGAGCCGGGAGAGTGCCGTTCTGCACCGGAGGCGATACGGACGTATGTTGCCGGATGCTGCCCGATTGGAGGTCGGAGAGAAAGAGATGAAGTAACCTGTGACGGCCCGTCTGCCGAAAGAGCGGCGGGCCGTCCGAAACGACAGCAAGCGATTTATGCCCGCAATTAACCAGAAACAAGTTTTAAAACAGCTTCAGAAGCTATCGCCGCAGCAGATACAGATGATAAAGCTGCTCGAACTGCCTACCTTGCAGTTGGAACAGCGCGTCAAACAGGAGATTGAGGAGAACCCGGTACTCGAAGAGGAACAGCAGACCGCCGAAGAGAGCACCGAGGACAACGGCATGCCTAAAGAGGTGTCGATGGAAGAGTACCTCAAGGAGGCCGAAACGCCCGCCTATAAATCCTATGTCAATAACTATTCGCGCGACGACAAGGCCCGGCAGGTGGTGCTGTTCGAGGGAATGAGCATGCACGAGTACCTGACGGAACAGCTCTCTTACCGTGAAATGCCTCAGGAACAGTTCGAAATAGCCCGTTACATCATAGGCAACATAGACGACGACGGTTACCTGCGGCTCGACCTGCAGTCCATTTCCGACGACATCGCATTCAATTACGGCAAGGAGATAGACATACCGGAACTGGAGGAGGGGCTCCGTGTGGTACAGTCGCTCGAACCGCCCGGGGTGGGAGCCCGCGACATACGGGAGTGCCTGTTGCTGCAGTTGGAGCGCCGCAGCAATCTGACTGCTGCCCAGGTGCTGGCCAAACGGATTCTGGAGAACTGTTTCACGGAGTTTACCAAGAAACATTTCGAGAAGATAATGGGGCGTCTCGGAATAAGCGAGGAGCAGTTCCGTGCCGCCATCGAGGAGATACAGCGCCTTTCGCCCAAGCCGGGCAACCTCTACAACGAGGGAGGGAACATCGCCTCGCCCTACGTGATACCCGATTTCATCCTCGACGAGCGGGACGGCGAACTGATGCTCCGGCTGAACTCCTACAACGTCCCCGAACTGAAGATAAACCGCAAATACGCCGACATGATACGGCAGATGGCACACTCCTCCGGCAATCCGTCGCAGGAGGACAAGGAGGCTCTCCAGTTCGTGAAGAACAAGATAGATTCCGCCAAATGGTTCATATCGGCCATCAAGCAGCGGCAGGATACGCTGATGCGGACGATGCAGGCCATCGTGGATTATCAGCGGGAGTATTTCCTCGACGGTAATGAGAGTAAACTCAAACCGATGATATTGAAGGATATCGCCGATATGACGGGGCTCGACGTCTCCACTATTTCGCGGGTGGTGAACAGCAAGTACGTCCAGACGGGATTCGGTATCATCTCCCTCAAGCAGCTCTTTTCGGAGGCGATGCAGACCGACAGCGGCGAGGAGGTCTCCTCATACGAAATCAAGAACATTCTCTCCGAGTGTATCGACCGGGAGGATAAGCGCAAACCGCTGACGGATGAGGCACTCATGGAGATACTCAACAACATGGGCTACCATATCGCCCGGCGTACGGTGGCCAAATACCGCGAGATGCTCGGAATTCCGGTGGCCCGGCTCCGCAAGGAACTCTGAAACCGCAGGGATGCAAAGGCGGCTGTGGCCGATTGCAGCGGCAGCCTCGTTGCCGCCAGGCCCTCCTTGTGAAGCAGGCTTTTTTTCGTACCCCGTAATTTTACCGATTCTTAGATAGCGGAGAGGCTGTGCCGTGTCGGACCTGTTGTCCGATTCGATACGGCCTCTCTTTTTGGGTATGCGAGCCGGAGAGCGTGTTTCCGGCAGGTCATGCGGCGAGTCCGGCCCGTATCCCGTCCGTATCCCGTCCGGGGAAGAGAGGCGGGAAGGAGGAATGTTCGGGGAACGGCTGCGGTGGGCGGGCCGAGTGGTTGAACGGCGTGCGCACTGGTCGGTATCGCATGAATTCGTAGAATAGTAGAATAAAAGAGAGGTTTTCCTGTACCGTAACGCGATAAATCGTAACTTTACCGACCGTTCGGCCGGTTCCGGAGCCGGCGGTTAAAAACGGAAGGATTTGCTTATGGATACTTGCATGGAGGAGCGCAGCGTGTGGGCCTCGCTCAGTCGGGGCGTATCATACTTGTTGCATCCCTTTTTGATGCCGGTATGGCTGTTGCTGATACTTTTCGGGACGGGAATCCTGCCCATCTACCTGCCCGTCGGGATAAAACGTTATATCCTGATGGTAGTCACGGTCGATACGCTTGTCGTACCTGCGCTGGGGATTCTTTTGATGCGGGTGTTCGGGCTTCTCGGCGATTTTTCGCTTTCCCGGCGCCACGAACGCACGCTGCCGATGCTGATTGTGGCGCTGTGTTACGGGCTGTGCGGCTGGATGCTCGGCTCCTCTCCCATGCTGTTCCTGCTCCGGCGGATGATGTTCGCCGCCATGGCCTGTACGCTTTTCGCGCTGTTGGTGAACCTGCGGTGGCAGGTCAGCCTGCACATGACGGCAGCGGGTGCGGCGACGGGTATGGTCGCCATCCTGTTGTATGCCGGTTATACCAATCTCGTCTGGGTATTCTGCGGTGCGGTTCTGTGTTCCGGCGTGTTGGGTTCGGCCCGGCTCTGTCTCGGAAAACATACGCCCGCTCAGGTGGCCGTAGGGTTTGCCGGCGGCTTCCTGCTCGCCGTCGCGGTACTGCTGCTGGCCTGAAAGCGGCTCGGAGGGGACACGAAGGGCGACACAAATTTTGTGTCGCCCTTCGTGTCCCGGTGCGTTCCCGCGGTTTCAGGCCGATACCGCATGTATCCCTTTCAGGTGGCGTGCCCAATTCCCCTGTGCCCGCAGCACCTGTTCGATGATGTCGCGTACACAGCCGTGGCCGCCGGGGAATTCCGATACGTAGCGCGAAGCCTCGATGATTTCGCATGAGGCATCTGCCGGGCAGACGGGGAGTCCTACCGCCTGCATACACTCCAGGTCGGGAATGTCGTCGCCCATGAACAGGACGTTTTCCGGGTCGAGGGAGTGCCGTTCCATGATTCCGCTCAGAACGGCTATCTTATCGGATACGTTGACATGCAGCTCGGTGACGCCGAGATAGCTGAAACGTTTGTAAAGAATGTCGCCGCGGCCGCCCGTAACGATGAATATCTTGTATCCCTGCCTGACGGCGTAGCTTACCGCATAGCCGTCCTTGGCATTGTAGGCGCGCAGAAAATCGCCGTCGGCCAGAGGCATGATGTTCCCGTCGGTGAATACTCCGTCTACGTCGAATACGAACGCCTCGGTCCGTGCTATGTCCTCTTTGAAGTTTCCCATATGCTTTCGCTCAGTAATTTGTATATCTTGTTGTATCGTTCGTCGTTTTCGCGTGCGAGGATGGCCTCGTGGCGGCGCATGGTGACGGTGTCGCCGCGGACCGCGGGACCGGTCTGTACGGCCGCGGGATTGTCCGTCGCTACGGCTTTGGCTGCCGTTTCGAGTACCAGCGGCCCCAGTATGCCGAAATCGAGTCCCTCCTTCTCCAGCAGCCTGCCCGCGATAGCGTAAAGGTGGTTGGAAAAGTTACATGCGAAGACTGCCGCTGCGTGGAGTCTGCCACGTCGGGCGCTGTCGGCTTCGCGGACACAGTCGGAGAGCGCCTCCGCGAAGTCCCGGACGGTGCGGCCGGCCCGGTCGGTGGTGTATTCGATGAAGAGGGGGACGGTGCGGAAATCGATGCTGCGTCCCGCCGAAAAGGTTTGCAGCGGATAGCATACGGCCCGGTCGGCGGCGACGCACCGCAGCGAATCGATGCCGAGCCCTCCGGAGGTATGGGCTACCGTGGCGCCGGGAGGCGTGCGCAGCCGTGCGGAAACCTCTTCCACCGCCGAATCGCTGACGGCTATCAGGTAGAGGTCGGCCTCTGCCGTCTCCTCCGGTCGGGCAATGTATTCGGCTCCGTACCGGTCGGCGAGCTCCCGGCCGCGGAGAGGGTTGCGTGCGCATAGTTGTTTCAGGTGCAGGCTGTCCTGTCCGGCGACGGCTCCGGCGAGGGCTGCCGCCACATTACCGCTCCCTATTATCGTTATCTCCATCCTTTATAAGCTCCATCAGAAGTATGTTGTCGTCCGACGTGTCTATCTTTCTGTCGATTTCATCCATGATGCCGGAGATTTCGCGCAGATAGCGGTTGCCGCACAAGTCGCGTACCGCGGAACCGGCCCGTTCGACCGCCCGCACGGCTTCGTGCAGTGTGAGGGTGTGTATGTCGCGTGCCGGAACGTATATCTTCGTCTTCTGGCTTTTGTCCGAGGATATGGGGAGTATCATCCCCGCCTCGTCGAGCGTATAGTTGATGTCCCTCACCAGTCGGACGGGAAGTTTCAGCTCCCGCGCTATCGCCTCGGAGGAGATGCCTCCTTCGCCGCGCATGAAACTCCGTATGATGACCGTGAGGGAGGCGAGCATCACTTTGCGTCGGTTGTCGTAGCTGACACTCGCGGCGTCCTGTTCCTGCACGAAACTCTCCACGTTCTGGTAGGAGAACGAGAGTTCGGCTCCGAAGAGGACGATTTGCCAGCTTGCCTGTATCCAGAACAGAAACAGGGGGACTGCGGCAAAGCTGCCGTAGATGATGTTGTAGGACGATACGCCGCTCTGCAGCGTGACATATACGAGTTGGAATACGGAGAAGGCAATCGCGGCGATGAGGGCCGCCATCGCCGCGTGGCGGAAGCGCACTTTGGTGTTCGGAATGATTTTGTAGGCGCCTGCGAAGAGGAGCCACAGCACTGCGAACGAACCGATGGCGTAGAGTACGCTGTACGGAATGGAGGCGTAGTTGGCGATGAGTGTCCGGATGTAGGAGAGTACCAGCGCGAGCATGACGGCCAGCAGCGGCATGACGAATATCACTGCGGCATAGGTGCTCGCACGTCTTGTCAGGCTGCGTGGCTTCTGGACCTCCCATATCGTGTTGAATGCGTTTTCGACGTTGCCGAAGACACGGATTGCCGCCCATACGAGTACGACGAGTCCGCTCGCGGCGACGAGTCCGCCGCTCGTGCGCACGAGTACGTTGTTGGCGAAGTTGAGGATGTATCTTATCAGTGCGCTGTTCTCCGAGAATCTTTCGAAAAGGTAGTTCTCAAGGGCTGTTTCCAGTCCGAATCCCTTGATGATGCCGAATGCCAGCGCGAGCATCGGAACGAGCGACATGAGCGTGAAAAAGGTGAGCGCCGCCGAGCGGACGACCGTATTGTGATGCTGTACACCCTGCGCGGTGTAGAGGATGAGGCGGGCCTGACGGACGAACCACCACTCTTTGCGGGAGGAGAAGTCGGCTTCCGTCTTCTCCCAGACGTCGTGTCCGACGAATTTCTTGGCTTTTTTGAAAAACGATTTCATCCTTAGTCCGGTTTTTATGGCGCTTCGTACCGCAGGGCCGCCGCCCGTTGTGCCGTTACAAAATTACCTCTTTTAATTCGATAACCCAAAGCGTCGGCCCGACGGCGGTGAAGGCGAGCCGAACGCTGCCCCCTTCGCGGATGCCGAGCCTGCGGGCGAGTTCCGGAGCGGCGAGGGGAAAACCGTGCGTGTAAAGGTCGGCGGAACGGATACCCCGCCGACGCAGTTCCCGTTTCAGGCACGACGGGTCGAACCGTTCCATCCGTTCGACCTCAAAAACTTTGCCGGGTATTGCCCCTGCGGGCAGCGTATTCGTAAAAAGGTAGCTGTCGCCCGGTACGGCGAATGCCTGCGGCATCTCTTCGGCTGCATACCGGGCCGTCAGCCGCGCCTTGCGCAGTGCGGCATCGGGGATGACCGTGTAGCGGTAGGGCGGTGCGAATCCGGCGGTCGTGGCGGATGCGGATACCGGGTAGGGATAGCTCCAGCGTCCCCGCCCGGCGATGGCGGCGCCGAGGCTGCCTTCCGTATCGGTGTCGCTCATTTCGACGGTAACTTCCTTGCATTCGCCTCCGAGCGAGAAGACTTCCACATTACACCCTGTTCCGAAGAGACGGAAACATTCGGCCACGTCGAAAAGCGGCGAAAGTTTGACGGCTGTCCGTTTGGAAAGTTGCTTCAGCAGAGGCAGCAGTTGCAGGATGTCCGGACTGCAATCTTCCGGTAGTACCAGTTTGCGCCCTGCGGCGGAGCGGCGGTCGGGGTCGGCGTATATCAGGTCGGCCCTGCCGTCTGCTGCGGCGAATTTGTTCAGGAACTCTTCAGCCGCGGTGCAGACCACGGTGATGTTGTCCGCTCCCAGGCGGCGGAAGTTGATTTCCGCCGCCCTGGCGAGTGCGGCGTCCCGTTCTACGGCGATGACGCGGGCGAAACGGCGGGAGAGGTGGAAAGAGTCCACGCCCAGTCCGCAGGTGAGGTCGATGCACACATCGCCCCTCCAGCTCTTGCGGGTCGCGGCGGCTTCGCTGCTCGACTGCTCGAAGGCCAGAGGCGGGAGGATGGCCCGTGCTTCGTAATAGGAGGGCAGTTTGCGGCGGGCCCGCTGGAGATATTTTACTTGTGTGGCGACCAGTCCGGCATGTGCGATGCGTTTGTCGAGTGCCACGGCATTCGGGTCGCGGCCGATATTCTCTTCCGTGAGCTGTCGCAGCAGCGGCGTATCGAGCAGCAGTATGTCTTCGGTTGTCATATCGTTTCTGAAAGGGAAGGTTCGTTGTGTTTTGTCTTTCGTCCCCGCAGCAGGAGGCAGGCGGCAAGTACCGCGGCATAAAGCGCTATCACCTGCCACGCTTCCAGCCGCAGCGGGAACGAGGCCCAGCTCTTTTCCGCGGCGAGGCCGACTACAGCGTTCTGCAATCCGGCTGCGGCGCCTATGGCCGCGGAGAAGGGGCCTTGCAGCAGGGGCAAGGGAGCAATTATCCAGAGCAGGGAGAGGAGGACGGTCGCGTTGGCCGTCAGAATGAGCAGCGGGTTGAGAATGATGCCGATGAGCGGAATGCGTCCGAAGTAGTACGATACGAGCGGGGCGGTGGCGAGCGAGGCGGCGAGCCCTACCATGAAGATTGCCCAGAAGGCGTTGAGCGCCTTGATGCGGCTATGTACGAGGCCGTACAGCGGCCGGTAGAAGAGAAAGATGCCGGCGACGGCCGTGAAGGAGAGCTGGAAACTGATGTCGTAGAGATAATTGGGGTTGACGAGCAGCATGACGGTTGCGGTGGCGAGCAGGATGTTGGCGCTGTTGCCTGTCCGTGATGCGGCGAGTGCGAGCTGGGCTCCGGTGAACATCATGGCTGCCCGGACTGCCGATGGCGGAAGTCCGGTAAGTGCCGTATAGAGCCATATTGCCGTGATGGCCGCGGCATTTTTGATGATGTGACCGTAGCGAAAGGCGGGCAGCAGCCACAGCAGGAGGTTCACCAGCATGGCGACGATACCCACGTGGAGACCCGATACGGCGAGCAGGTGCGATGCACCGGTGGTGCCGTAATCGTCGCGTACTCCGGCCGGCAGGCCGCCGCGGTAACCGATGCTCATGGCCGCGGCTGTACCGTACGCTGCGGGTGGCAGGCCGAGGCGCGAGAGTCTTTCGGCTGCGCCAGCCTGCATCCGGGCAGCGCAGTAGCGCGGGGTGAGGTGCCGGCCCGGCAGGGAGAGGAGTTTCTGTCTCCCGTCTATCCAGACGGACTGGCTGTATCCGCGCCGTTGCATCAGGCGGGCGTACCATGCGTAGTCTGCACTGCCGAGCTCGCCGGCGTACCCCGTGGCGATGAGGCGCTCTCCGGGTCGGATGCGGAAGGAGGTATCGAAACGGGCCACCGCCTTTTCTCCGGAGAAATGCCAGGCGGTGTCGCCGCCTGCGAAAGCGCGGTAACGGTCGATGCGGACGGTCGTTTTCGTCCAGCGTCCGGCTGCTTCGGGGGTGTCGGTTACGGCCATGGTCATTACCAGCCGCTGGCCGTGCGGCATCACCGTCCGTGGTTGGGTGGCCAATGTCACGGCTGCGGCCGAAAGAAAGATGGCTGTATAGGTCAGCAGTGATGCGGCGGCAGGCCTCCGTCCGGTCAGGACGGCAGCGGCGAGTGCCACTCCGGCGGCAGTGGCGACCGGCCAGACGGGGAACCGTACGGCATTCGCCGCGACGATGCCGGCAACGACCGCCGGCAGGATGCGGGCGAACGGTACCGGTCGTATGTGGGATGCGTTTTTCATGGCGGCGGGTGGGTTCCGGGGGCGCTGTGGCGCTTGTTCCGGAGGGAGGGGCGGGGTTCGGTCACTACCGGCCCCAGCCGGCCCGGTCGAGACTCCGGTAGTTGATGGCTTCGGCAATGTGTTCGGGCCGGATGTCGGGCGATGCGGCCAGGTCGGCGATGGTACGCGCCACTTTCACGATGCGGTCGTAGGCGCGGGCCGAAAGGTCGAGCCGTTCCATCGCACGGCCGAGCATGGCGCTGCATGCCGCGTCGAGGCGGCAGAACTCACGGAGCATGGCCGGATTCATCATGGCGTTGGTATGGATGCCGTTCGTCCCGGCGAAACGTGCGGCCTGCCGTGCCCGCGCTGCGACCACCCGTTCGCGTATCGCGGCGCTCTTTTCGGCCGGTGCCGTGCCGGAGATTTCGTCCAGCGCGACGGGGGTGACCTCCACATGCAGGTCGATGCGGTCGAGCAGGGGACCCGAAATGCGGTTGATGTAGCGCGATACCGAGGCGGCGCTGCATACGCACTCCTTGGTCGGGTGGTTGTAGTAGCCGCACGGACAGGGATTCATGGCTGCCACGAGCATGAAGTTGGCGGGATATTCGATGGTGTACTTCGCGCGGGCGACCGTCACTTTCTTCTCCTCCAGCGGCTGCCGTAGCACTTCGAGCATGTTGCGGCCGAATTCGGGCAGTTCGTCGAGAAAGAGGATGCCGTTGTGGGCGAGGGAGATTTCGCCCGGCTGGGGATTGGTGCCCCCGCCGATAAGAGCTACCTGCGAGGCGAGATGGTGCGGAGCGCGGAAAGGGCGGTGCGTCATGAGGCCCCGTGTGCTTCCCGGCTTTCCGGCTATGGAGTGTATCTTGGTGGTCTCGAGCGATTCGGCGGTCGTCATGGGCGGCATGATGGTGGGCATGCGCCGGGCGAGCATCGTCTTTCCCGACCCGGGCGAACCTATCATGATGACGTTGTGGCCTCCGGCAGCGGCCACTTCGAGGGCACGCTTGACGTGGGCCTGTCCTTTGACGTCGGCGAAGTCCTCTTCGTAAGGCGACTCTGCTCCGTCGCCTCCCGTCGTTTCGTGGACGTAGGGTGGGACGGCTGCGTCGCCGTTCAGAAAATCGACCACCTCCTTCAGGGAACCGGCGGCTATCGTTTCCAATCCTTCGGCCACGGCTGCTTCGGCGGCGTTCTCCCGTGGTAGGATGAATCCCCTGAAACCGTTCCGGCGGGCATTGACCGCAATGGGAAGGGCTCCGCGGATGGGTTTTACCGTTCCGTCGAGCGAGAGTTCCCCCATGATGATGTAGCTGCCGAGCCGGTCGGGGGCTACCTGTCCCGCTGCGGCGAGAATGGCTACGGCAATGGTCAGGTCGAGCGAAGAGCCCTCCTTGCGGACGTCTGCCGGTGCGAGGTTTACGACCACCTTCTTGCCGGGCATCTTCAGTCCGCTGTTGTCGAAAGCCGAACGGATGCGCTCCTGGCTTTCGCGCACGGCGTTATCGGGCAGCCCGACCAGAAACATGCCCAGACCGGGGGTGATGTTGACCTCCACCTCCACCGTCATGGCCTCTATTCCGACGAGGGCGCTTGCGTAACATTTCGTGAACATGGCGTAGCTTTGTTGCGTTTGGTTCGGGAACGGGGTTTCGGTCCGTCGTTCTTCGGAGCGGGGCTGGGGCAACGGATGGGCTGCCGGACAGGTGCCGTTCCGGAGGGCGTACCCGCATCAGAAGGGGCTCTCCTCGTCGAACGTCCGCATGGGGCGTCCGAACGAGCCGCCTCCGTTCAGGTCGCTGTCGAACTCTGCGGCTCCGGCTCCGGAGAGCGAACCGTAATCGTCGTCGTTCATACTGCTCTCTATCATCGTCCCCGCTTCGTCATCGTAATCGAGGAAGCGGGCCTGCTCCTTGCGGAAGCGCAGTTTTACGGTATCCGTCGCGCCGTTACGGTGCTTGGCGAGGATGATTTCGGCCATACCCGCCGTCGGGTTACCGTCTTCGTCCTGTGTGAAGCCGAAGTATTCCGGACGGTGGATGAAGGCCACGATGTCGGCATCCTGCTCGATGGCCCCCGATTCGCGCAAGTCGGAGAGCTGCGGCCGTTTGAGGCCGGAGCGCGACTCGATGGAGCGGTTGAGCTGCGAGAGGGCGATGATGGGGATGTTGAGCTCCTTGGCGATGGATTTCAGACCGCGAGAAATGGAGGCCACCTCCTGTTCACGGTTGCCGCGGCTGTCGGCGTTGCCCGTCATGAGCTGCAGGTAGTCGATGATGATTATCTGGATGTCGTGCTGTGCCTTGAGACGGCGGGCCTTCGAGCGGAGCTCGTAGATGGAGAGGGCCGGCGTATCGTCGATGAAAAGCGGAGCGGTGGGCAGGATGCGTGTCGTCTGTTCGAGGTGGCGCCACTGCTCGGCGGTCAGCTTGCCGCTCCGCACGTCGGCCGAGGAGAGCCCCGATTCGGCGACGATGAGGCGCATCATAAGCTGCACGGAACTCATTTCGAGCGAGAAGAAAGCCACGGGCTTTTCGTGGTCGATGGCCATGTTGCGGGCCATGGAGAGGACGAAGGCGGTCTTGCCCATCGAGGGACGGGCTGCGATGATGATGAGGTCGGAGGGCTGCCATCCCAGCGTGAGCTGGTCGAGGCGGGTGAAGCCGGTCGGGACGCCGTTCATCGTGCCGCCCTGTGCGTGCGCCTCCTCGATGGCCTTCATCGCCTTGTCGAAAACGAGACTGGCGCTCTGGATATCGCGCTTGATGTGTCCCTCCGAAACCTTGAAAATCTCCGCTTCGGCGTAGTCTATCAGGTCGGTCACGTCGGTACTCTCATCGTAGGAGCGGCGCTGTATCTCGGTCGAGGCGCGGATGAGTTCCCGCTGCACGTATTTCTGTGCGATGATGGTGGCGTGGAACTCGATGTTCATCGCCGAGGCCACCTTCTGCGTCAGCTGGGCGAGAAAAGGGGCGCCGCCCACCTCTTTCAGTTTTTTCTGCCGCTTGAGTTTCTCGGTGACTGTAAGCAGGTCCACCGGCTTGTTTTCCGAGCAGAGCTCTTCAATGGCGCGGTAGATGATGCGGTGCGTGTCGAGATAGAATGCGTCGGCCGTCAGGAACTCCTGCACGGTGGTGATGCTGTCGCCTTCGAGCATGAGGGCGCCGAGCACGGCCTCCTCCAGCTCCACCGCCTGGGGCGGCAGGGTGGCGGCGCCTTCCGTGAGCGTGTCGTATGCCTGTCGGTTGTTTTGGTTGGGTGTATAGTTCTTAGCCATAAGTATCCCTCGGATTGGAGGGTAAAGATACGAAAAAAGGGCGTCTCTTTATTCCCCTGTTTGAATCCGGACCCTTTTTCGGGTTTCGGGAGGACGCAGCCCTGTTGCCGGTGGAACGGAGTGCCTTCCGAAGGATTCCGTCGCGGGGAGGCGGATGGCTGCGTTTCCGGCCCGGAGCAGTCTGCGGGAAACGGCTGCTGTGCGGTGGCCGGAGGGGGCTACCGGTTGCGGCCTTTCGGCTTTTTCCCTGCGGCTGCGGAGAACCTGTCCGGGCCGCCGTGTCCGGGCCGCCCGCTGTTGCGGTCGTTCCGGGCCGTGTCGTACTCCCCGAAGGCCCGGCGGATGGCCTGCGCCGTATCGCGCCCCTTGCCTGCGGGGTGCTCGTTTTGCCTGTCCGGTTTCGGAGCGGCAGGGCGGCTCGGGTGGCTTTGTCCGTGCTTGCCTCGGCGGGGGATGAGCTGGTCGCTGCGCAGGGTGCCGTCGGCATTGCGGAAGAAGTAGCTCTTTTGGCGGCGCTTTTCGTCCTGGCTTTTCGCCACGTAGAGGGGACGTCCCGTGTAGGGGTCGCTCTCCGTATAGAACATCACGGAACTGAGCGTCATGGGGGTGGGAGTAAGGTCCTGTACCTGCTCCAGCCGGAAGTCGAGCGAGCGCGTGATTGCCGAGAGGCGTTCCATGTCGGCTTCGGTGCAGCCCGGATGGCTCGATATGAAATAGGGGATGAGCTGGTAGCGGAGCCCTTCGCGGCGGCAGATGTCGTTGAATTGTGCGTTCAGCTCGCGGAACAGTGCGAACGACGGCTTGCGCATCAGCTTCAGTACCTCGTCTTCGGTGTGCTCCGGGGCTACTTTCAGCCTGCCGGAGGTGTGGTTTACGACCACTTCGCGCAGGTAGGCCCCGCCGTCGCTGCGGTCGAACAGGTCGTAACGGATACCGCTGCCGATGAAGGCTTTCTTGACGCCCTTGATTTCCGTCGCCCGCCGGTAGAGCGCCAGCAGCCGGGCATGGCTGTTGTCGAGATTGGGGCAGGGTTTCGGGTGCAGGCAGGAGGGGCGCGTGCACCGGCTGCACAGCGATGTGTCGCGGCCTCCCATGCCGTACATGTTGGCCGAGGGGCCGCCGATGTCGGAGATATACCCTTTGAAGCCCTCCATGCGGGTGACCTTCTCGATTTCGGCCAGTACGGAACGTTCGCTGCGCGAGGAGATGAATTTGCCCTGATGGGCGGATATGGTGCAGAAGCTGCATCCGCCGAAACAGCCCCGGTGAATGTTCACGGAGTATTTAATCATCTCGTAGGCGGGGATGTCGCCCTTGCCGGTATAGCGTGGATGGGGCAGGCGCGTATAGGGGAGGTCGAAACTGCGGTCGATTTCGGCTTCCGTCAGTGCGGGGTAGGGCGGATTCACCACCACCGGTTTTCCGGCTGCATATTCCACGAGTATCTTCTCCTGTCGGAGGCGGTTGCTCTCGGTCTCGATGCGGACGAAATTCTCGGCGAAGGCCCGTTTGGAGGCGAGGCACTCCTCATAGGAGTGGAGCGTAAGCGTCGTTTCCGGTGCCAGACGGGCGACGTACCCTTCGTCGGCGAGGAAAGCCACCTGCGGCAGCCGGCGCAGGAGTTTGGCATTGAAACCGTTTTTCATCGCCCGTGCCACGTCGATGATGGATTTGTCGCCCATGCCGTACATGAGCAGGTCGGCGCCGCTGTCGATGAGCAGGGATGGATGCAGCGAGTCGCTCCAGTAGTCGTAGTGCGTCAGGCGGCGGAGCGAGGCCTCGATGCCGCCGATGACTACGGGCGTATTCGGATAGAGCGACTTCAGTATGCGGGTATAGACCGTCACGGCGCGGTCGGGCCGAAATCCTGCTTTTCCTCCCGGTGTATAGGCATCGTCGCTCCGCAGCCGCAGGTTGGCCGTGTAGTGGTTCACCATGGAGTCCATGCTGCCGCCCGATACGCCGAAGAAGAGCCGCGGCTTGCCCAACTTGCGGAAATCGCGCAGGTCGTCGCGCCAGTTGGGCTGCGGTACGATGGCCACGCGGTAGCCTTCGGCCTGCAACAGTCGGCCTATTACGGCTGCACCGAATGCGGGATGGTCTACGTAGGCGTCGCCTGAGAAGAGAATGATGTCCAGATAGTCCCAGCCGAGCGCTTCGACCTCTTTGACGGTAGTGGGCAGCCACTCCGCTGCGGAGTGTGTGATGGGGGGGCGGGTCATGTCTCGGGAAGGTTTACGGGAGCAGCAGCGAACTGTCGCCGTAGCTGAGGAAACGGAAACCGTGCGAGAGGGCGTAATCATAGAGGCGTCGCCACTCTTCGCCGATGAATGCCGATACCAGCAGCAGCAGCGTGCTTTTTGGCTGGTGAAAATTGGTTATCATACCCGAAGTCAGCCGGTAGGTGAAACCGGGCATTATCATAATCTGCGTGGCGGCCTGCAGCTTTTCGGTGCCGGCGGCCTCCATGTACGAGGCGAGCGTGCCGAGCAGCTCTGCACCGTCGGCTTCGGCCGGTAGGTCGTAGGCTTCCCACTGTCCCACGGGGGTGTCGGTATGCGGGTTGCCCTCGCGGAGTATCCGCCATCCCAGTACGGGGAGCGATTCCAGCGTCCGTACCGAGGTGGTGCCCACGGCGACAATGTGCCTGCCTGCCGCCGCTGCGGCGAGGCGGCGTACCGTGGCTGCCGTTACCTCGAAGTGTTCGGTGTGCATGGTGTGCTGCAGGGGATTGTCCGTCTTGACGGGAAGAAAGGTGCCCGCACCCACATGCAGCGTCACCTCTTCGGTGCGTACTCCTTCCCTGCGCAGTCTCTCTATCAGTTCCGGGGTGAAGTGCAAACCGGCCGTAGGGGCGGCTACGGAGCCTTCGAAACGGGAGTAGACGGTCTGATAGCGGGTGTTGTCTATCTCTTCGCTGTCGCGGCCGAGGTAGGGCGGTATCGGGATGCGGCCCAGGTGTTCGAGCAGCTGGCCGAAACTCAGTGCCGCGTCCCATGTGAAGCGCACCACCTGCGAGGTCCCCGCCGTGCCTTCGCGCCACGCCTGCACCCGGCACGGAACGCCGTTGCAGTCGAAGTCGATGGCGAGCGGTCCCTCCTTCCACTTCTTGAGGTTGCCGACGATGCACTGCCACCGGCACTCGCCCTGTGCCGCGAAAGCACGTTCGTAGTCGGCCGGGGCGTGCGGTTCGAGGCAGAAGACCTCCACGCGTGCGCCGCTGGGTTTGTGCATGACGATGCGTGCGCGTATCACTTTCGTGTTGTTGAACACCAGCACGGCCCCTTCGGGCAGCTCTCCGCCGATGCCGCGGAAACGGGTCTCCGAGAGGGCGCCCCTACGGTACACGAGCAGCCGCGATGCATCGCGTTCGTCGGCCGGGAAACGCGCGATGCGTTCGTCGGGCAGAGGATAGTCGAAATCCGATATGTTGACGCTGTCTTTTGGTGTCATGCGTGTGCGGGGAGAATATGGCGTACGGCACGGCCGCATCCGGTTGTCAAAAAAAAGAGAGACCCGCATGCGCCTGTAAGCCGGGTTCTGTGCGTGCCGCGGCTCGCACCGCGGCACGTTTCCGCCATTTATCTACGCCTGCGGTCTCCCGCAGGCTCAAGCGGCCTACCCCCCGGCAGCGGGCGAGCAACCCTTGAATGCCGGTATACATGGCCTTGCAACCCGCAAGTGGTACGGCCCCGCGTGTCGCCACGGCGGGCGGTGGGCTCTTACCCCGCCTTTTCACCCTTACCCCGAACCGGGGCGGTCGTTTTCTGTTACCTTGACTGTGCCCTCACGGACATCTACCCGTTAGGTAGTGCGGTGCTCTGCGTTGCCCGGACTTTCCTCTCCCCCTCGCGGGGCAGCGGCGGAACGTCGCGGCGGGCTCTCCGTGCCGCAAAAGTAGTCATAATCGGCGGGAATCCGACCGCTTCCCCCGATTATTCCGCATCGGGCCGGTCGGACGGAGGGGCTTTCGGACGGTGTCCGAAACGTCGCGGTGGCCCGGCAGCCGAGCGATAATCCTTATCTTTTGCTATCTTTGTCGGGATATAGCGCGGGAATGATGAGGATAGTCGTGATGTACCCTACCTGGGGGGAGGCCAGGCCGTTCATGCTTGGTTCCGCCGGAGGTACGGCGGAGGTGTGGCGGTGCGGTATCGGTGCCGTGGAGTGTGCTGCGCGCACGGCGGGTGTCCTCGCTGCACGGAGACCCGACTTCATCCTGTTGGCCGGTATTGCCGGTGCACATCCGTCCGTCGGGCTGGCGAAGGGCGATACAGTGATGGTGTCGCGCGAATATGCCGCCGATGTGGGGACGCTGCGCGAGGGGCGTTTCATTCCGCTGCCGGTGGACGGGAACGACGTGAAGAACAACTTTTACGATAACCCCACGTCCGTGCCGCCCCTTTTCCGGAGCGTAGCCTCGGATACGGTCGCCGTCGCGGGAACACCCGTGAGGGCGGAGAGTGCGGCCGGCATAGAGAATATGGAGGGAGCCGGTTTCTTCGCCGTATGCGGTGCGCTGGGGGTGCCTTTCGCCGAGCTTCGCTGCATATCGAATTATATCGGCGAGGAGCGCGGCCGTTGGCGGATTGCGGAGGCGGTCGGAAGGCTTGCGGAGGATGTCGGGAGGTTCATCGACGCCGTGCGGGAGTGGTCGTAAGGAGTTGCCGGACGGACGGGCCGTCTTCGGGACGGAGGAACGAAGATTCAGTAATAGACAGTTGGACGTATGAAATTATCGCTTGCCATTTCGCCGTGTCCGAACGACACGTTCATGTTCGATGCCATGCTCAACGGACGCATCGATACCGAAGGGTTGGAGTTCGAGGTCGTCTTCAAGGATATAGAGGAGCTGAATGCGGGACTCTCCGCCGCGGAGGGAGTACGTCCGCACATCAGCAAGGCGAGTTATGCCGTCCTGCCGCAGGTCGCCGACCGTTATTGCGCTCTGCGCAGCGGGAGTGCGCTGGGACGCGGCAACGGCCCGCTGCTGGTGGCCGGCGACGAAAGTGCCGCGACGGACGACTGTTCGATGCGTATCGCCGTACCGGGGATGCACACTACTGCGAACCTGCTCATGGAGCGTCTCTTTCCGCACCTTTCCGACAAACGGGCCTATCTCTTCTCCGATATTCCGCACATCGTCGGGCGGGGCGAGTGCGATGCGGGGGTGCTGATACACGAGGGACGTTTCGTCTATCGCCGTTACGGGCTCTTTCTGCTGGCCGACCTCGGTGTGGAGTGGGAGCGGGCGACCGGGCTGCCCCTGCCGCTGGGAGTCATCGTCGCCGACCGGAACCTGCCTGCGGAGGTGGCCGGGACGGCGGAACGTGTGCTGCGCCGGAGCATCGCCTATGCCTTCGCGCATCCGGCCGATTCGTTACCCTTCGTCCGGGAGTATGCGCAGGAGTTGGACGAAGGGGTGATAAGAAACCATATCGAATTCTTCGTGAACGACTATTCGCTGGATATTGGCCCGGAGGGTGCCGAAGCGGTCGCCAGACTGCTCGACATGCCCTCTGCAACGTTGTTCCGGGCTTGAGTGCAGGTACTGTTTCTCTTTCGTGGCGTAATTCAGTTGAAGGCGTGAAATTCTTTCCTATCCTGTTTGTCAGTCGGATGGCAGGCGGGGTAATTCGAATAGCCGTCTGCGCCGGCGGTTTCCTTTCCGGCAGTCGGCAAAAAGCATTTCCGGTTCGGTAGATGGCCGTTCCGGCGCATAGCAGGGTATAGATGGAATAATTCCGTCAAATTCCGGGGCGGACAGTTGGATTTCCCGGATATTATCCGTTTATTTGTTGCCGGAAAAAGGGGGTGCCTCCGTGGGGGCGGCTGAGATTATACCCAATGAACCTGATACGGTCAATACCGTCGTAGGGATTTTTTCTGAGTATATTGCTTTCTTTTCGTGCGCATTCGGGCACTTTCGTTTTCCTTGACCGATATTAAAATGGGAGTGGAACGATGTTCGGCGTACAGTTCATCACACATCATACCGATACCATCACGTACCTCGACTCCGTGCGTATTGCACTGGAGGGAGGATGCCGCTGGATACAGTTGCGCATGAAGGAGGCGTCCGACACGCAAGCGGAGGAGGTCGCCCGTCAGGCGCTGGCCCTGTGCCGTGCTGCCGGAGCGGTATTCATCATCGACGACCGCGTGGAGCTGGCCGGCAGACTGCATGCCGACGGCGTGCATCTCGGCAAGGCGGACATGCCGGTAAGGGAGGCCCGGCGCCTGCTCGGGCCGGGGTTCCGTATCGGAGGAACGGCCAATACGTTCGAGGATGTCCGTATCCATTACGAGGGGGGCGCCGACTATATCGGCTGCGGCCCGTTCCGCTACACCACGACCAAACAGAAACTCGCCCCCATTCTGGGGCTCGAAGGGTACCGGGCCATAACCGCTCGTATGCGGGAGGAGGGCATCGACCTGCCCGTGGTGGGCATCGGCGGTGTGACGGCCGAGGATATGTCTGCCCTGGCCGGAGCCGGACTCAGCGGTATTGCGCTCAGCGGGAGCGTATTGCGTGCCGCAGACCCGGTGGGCGAGATGCGGAGGGTCATGCAGATTGCGAAACAAGTTTCAGATAACTATGGAAGACAAAATCAAAATTAACTACCCCGATTCCGAAAAGGTCTATATGCCTGGCTCCCTCTATCCGGAGCTGCGCGTGGGGATGCGGCGTGTGCGGCTGACGCCCACAGTGGTCGTGAAGGACGGGGAGAAGGTACTTACGGAGAATCCTCCGGTGTACATCTACGATACCAGCGGGGCATACAGCGACCCGTCTGTGCCGATAGACCTGCGCAAGGGGCTGCCCCGGCTGCGGGAGGAGTGGATACGGAAGCGGGAGGTGGAACGGCTCCCCGGCATCACTTCCGAATACGGCCGGGCACGGCTCGCCGACCGGAGCCTCGACCATCTGCGTTTCGAGCACATACAGCTTCCTTACCGGGCCAAGGAGGGGTGTCAGGTGACGCAGATGTATTATGCCAAACAGGGTATCATTACCCCGGAGATGGAGTATGTGGCTATCCGCGAGAACATGAACTGCCGCGAGCTGGGCATCGACTCCTACATCACGCCGGAGTTCGTCCGACAGGAAATCGCCGCAGGACGGGCGGCGCTGCCGGCCAACATCAACCATCCCGAGGCCGAGCCGATGATAATCGGTTCCCGTTTCCTGGTCAAAATCAACACCAACATCGGCAATTCCGCCACTTCGTCCACCATCGAGGAGGAGGTGGAGAAGGCCGTGTGGAGCTGCAAGTGGGGCGGCGATACGCTGATGGACCTCTCCACGGGCGACAACATCCACGAGACGCGCGAATGGATAATCCGCAACTGTCCCGTGCCGGTCGGGACGGTGCCGATGTATCAGGCTATGGAGAAGGTGAAGGGCCGTGCCGAGGATTTGACGTGGGAGCTTTTCCGCGACACCCTGATAGAGCAGTGCGAGCAGGGGGTGGACTACTTCACCATTCACTGCGGCATCCGGCTGAGGAATATTCACTACGCCAACGACCGCCTGTGCGGCATGGTCAGCCGCGGAGGCAGCATCATTTCGCAGTGGTGCAAGGCGCACAACCGGGAGAGCTTCCTCTATGAACATTTCGATGATATCTGCGACATTTGTGCGCGGTATGACGTGGCGCTGTCGCTCGGCGACGGTCTGCGTCCGGGAGCCATCCGCGACGCCAATGACCGGGCGCAGTTCGCCGAGCTCGATACCATGGGCGAGCTGGTCGAGCGGGCCTGGGCGAAAAACGTGCAGGCCTTCATCGAAGGGCCGGGGCACGTTCCCATGCACAAGATACGGGAGAACATGGATCGTCAAATAGAGAAATGTCACGGCGCCCCCTTCTATACGCTCGGGCCGCTGGTGACGGACATAGCACCTGGCTACGACCATATCACGAGCGCTATCGGCGCCGCGCTGATAGGGTGGTACGGGACGGCCATGCTCTGCTACGTAACCCCTAAGGAGCACCTCGCCCTGCCGCAGAAGGAGGACGTGCGCGTAGGGGTGGTGACCTACAAGATAGCCGCCCATGCGGCCGACCTCGCCAAAGGGCATCCGGGAGCCGACGTGCGCGACAATGCCCTGAGCAAGGCGCGTTACGAATTCCGCTGGAAAGACCAGTTCAACCTGAGTCTCGACCCGGAACGCGCGCTGCACTATTACCGCGAGGCAAACCACCTCAACGGCAAGTACTGCACCATGTGCGGGCCGCATTTCTGCGCCATGCGCATCAGCCAGCAGCTCCGCGACTGCGATTACACGGCAGGCGGGGAGGACGACGGTATCAGTGGACAGCAATAACTAAAAACAGATGAAGCATATGATTGAGACGAAAGTATCGCAGGGAATCGTAAGTACCTATTTCGACAAGCTCCAGAAAAATCTGGAATTGGACGTAGCCATCGTGGGCGGCGGGCCTTCGGGTATCGTGGCGGCCTACTACCTCGCCAAGGCGGGGCTTCGGGTGGCGCAGTTCGACCGTAAACTCGCTCCCGGCGGAGGCATGTGGGGCGGCGCCATGATGTTCAACCAAATAGTGATTCAGGAGGAGGCGATGGATATCGTGCGCGAGTTTGGGATAAATTATGCCCCCTTCGGTGAAGGACTTTACGTGATGGATTCGGTGGAGAGCACTTCGGCGCTCCTTTATCATGCGGTACATGCCGGAGCGACCGTATTCAACTGCTATTCGGTGGAAGACGTGGTCTATAAGGAGAACCGCGTGAGCGGTGTCGTGGTGAACTGGACGCCGGTGCTGCGCGAAGGGCTGCATGTGGACCCGCTCAACATCCTGGCCAGGGTGGTCATCGACGGTACGGGGCACGACAGCGAAATAGCTGCCACGGTAGCCCGCAAGAACGGCGCGCGGCTCAATACCGAAACGGGGGGCGTCGTAGGCGAACGTTCGCTCGACGTGACCGCCGGCGAGGATGAAGTGGTGAAGGGTACCAAGGAGATCTACCCCGGACTTTATGTGTGCGGCATGGCCGCTTCGGCGGTTTCCGGTACGCCCCGCATGGGGCCGATATTCGGCGGGATGCTCATGTCGGGCAAAAAGGTGGCCGACGAGATAATCGCCCGTCTGAAAAAGTGATGCCCTGCGGCGTCCGCGTATTTGCCGCCCGCCAGAAAAGGCGGGCGGCTTCTTTTTTTCGTATGGTGCAGGCTGCGGAAAGGTGGGAAGGGGTGAAACACGGGGCGGGCGGTGTGCGGGGCGGGAGACTTTTGCCTTCGCCGTTCGGGGCGGGAAGCGGATTGTTCTCGGCGCTGGCAATGAGGTCGGCGGTCGTGTTGCACAGTGGCGGTTTGCATGTCGGGGAAACGCTTCGTGTTCGGGGACGGTGCGTCCGGGGCGGAGGGTCGGGCTGTCGGCGTAGGGAGATGTGTCCGGGCGGGGCAGCCGGGATGCAGATTCGGATGCCGTGGAAAAAGAACCGGGAGCGGGTCAGCGGGCGGCTTGCAGCAGGCGTCTGAAGTGGCGGAGTACCTCTGCGGTGTCGGCCGGCGAGCGGAAGCGTGCCCAGATGTCGCCGAGGAGGGCGGCGCCTCCGAAACCGTAATCGCGCACCTCCGGCAGATTCGCTTCCGATACACCTCCGAGAGCCAGCACCTTTTCGTCGATAATTCCCGCGGCAGCCGCTTCGCGCAGCGCTGCGGGCGGGAAGGCGGAGCGGTACCCCTGTTTCGAGATGCTGTCGAAGACGGGGCTCAGGAAGAGATAGTCCGTCGCCGTGCGGTGTGCGGCCACCTCTTCGAGCGAGTGGCACGACCGGCTGACCGTGCCGCGGTAGCCGTCGGGCAGGTCGGGATTGCGGCCGTTGAGGTGTACGCCGCCCAAGCCGTAGGTGCGCTGGAGGGGAAAGTGGTCGTGCAGGGTGATGCGGGGGCGGAAGGGGGCAGGGAACCGTTCTATCAGTGCGGCGAGCTCGGCGGCCGTGCATCCCGGCTTGCGCAGGTGTATCCGGTCGAGCCCCTCTTCGAGCATGGCCTGCATGAGTTCCGTTTCGCCCGGAAGAAATTCGGGGGAGGTGATGACTATCAGTTTCATTGCGTGTCGTCTGTCTTGCCGGGGAAGTGCCAGAGCGGGCCGTTGCCCCGGCCGATTTGCAGGGTGCGTGCGGCTTCGATGGCGGCGGTTACGTATTCCTTTGCCCTGCCTACGGCCGTCTCCAGCGGGAGCCCCCTGCCGAGCAGGGTGGCGATGGCCGACGAGAGTGTACAGCCCGTTCCGTGGAGGTTGGAGGTCTCGATGCGGTCGGCCGTATAGGCGTACATCCGTCCGTCGTACAGGATGTCGGTGGGCCGGTCTGCGCCGAGGTGGCCGCCCTTTATCAGGAAGGCGCAGCCGTAGCGTTCGTGGAGCAGCCGGGCCGCACGGCGCATTTCCTCCTCGTCAGTGATGGGCTCTCCCGTGAGCAGCGATGCTTCGGGCAGGTTGGGCGTCACCACCCGGCAGAGCGGAAATAGACGGTTGCAGGCGGTTTCAAGGGCGTCGGGCTGGGTTAGTATTTTGCCGCTCGTGGAAAGGGCCACGGGGTCGAAGACCACGTTCCGGCATCCGTATCGTTCCAATACCTCCGCGATGGCGGAGATGATGGCGGGCGTGCCTGTCATGCCGATTTTGACGGCATCCGGGGAGAGGTCTTCGATGACGGCCCCGCATTGGCGTCCGACCGTTTCGGGGGAGAGGTACTCCACCTGCGCCACCCCGCGGGTATTCTGTACGGTAATGGCCGTGACGGCTGCGGCGGCATAGCCTCCCAGCGCCGAGACGGTTTTGATGTCGGCCTGTATGCCGGCTCCGCCGGAGGGGTCGGAACCTGCTATGGCGAGAATGACGGGCGGTGTGTTCATGTTTTCGGGTGGTTGGCCGGCCTGCCGGGGCAGGGGTGCGGCGTTTCTGCAAAGATAGGGAAACCGGCGGACATTCCGGTCTGCGGCGACCGGGCGTATGGGCGTGTCATCCCACCCGGTCGCCCTGCCGGGAGTCACGCTTTGCGGAGGAAGGTACGGAAGAGGAGGGCGGGGCCGTCGGTCTCTATGGCGAAGGTATTGGTCTCGGCTTCGTTCAGCGTACCGCACCACCACGAACGGAATCCCTCTGCGGGGGGAGTGTAGCGCAGGCCCCGGACGGAGATGCGTGTGCCCGGTACGATGGTGAAAATGGAGACCTGCTGCCGGGGCATGCTGTCGAAGGTCGCCGCACCTTCCACGGCATTGAAGACACCGTAGGGGGTCACCATTTGTACGTCGGCCTGCCGGGCATAGTCGGCCAGCAGGGCGATGTTGCCTATCGCATGGTCTTCGCGGCCGCCGGTGGCACCGAGTATGGTGAGCTCCCTGCGGCCCTGCTCCATGCAGAAGGAGAAAGCTTTCGTAAGGTCGTTGGTCTCCTGGTCGGGGACGATGTGCAGGATGTCCCGGAACCGCTGGGCCGTCGTGCGGCCGATGGAGTCGCCGTCGCCCACGATGGCCGACGGGATGCCACCGCGGGCGGTATAGGCGTCGGCCGCCCCGTCGCAGCACACCACATAGCGGGCCTGGGCGAGGAGTGTTGCGGGAATCCCCTCCGCGGGGTATTCGCCGTCGGCGAGGATAACCGTTTCGGGCGCTGTTGCGGCGTCAGGCATCCGGAAGTGTCGTCTTTCCATTTTTCATCATTTTTAACCATTTGAAGTAACCCGCCACTGCCGCGACGGCATACAGGGTATAGAGAACTCCGGTGGGGCAGAGCCCCTTGTAAAAGTACAGACCTGCGGAGACGATATCGACCGCTATCCACACGAGCCACTGCTCCGCATATTTGCGCGAGAGCATCCACAGGGCGGTAATGCTCAGCGCCGTGGTAAAACTGTCGCCGTAGGGCACTGTGCTGTCGGTGAAGTGCACCAGCATGGCGGCTGTCGCGGCGAACACTGCGGCCGTAAGGAACGCGAGCGGCGCGACGAGGCGGAGGGGCATCCTCGCGATGGGAGCCTCTTCGCCGGAACCGCCCCGTTTTCTCCACATGAACCAACCGTATATGCCGGCACCGAGGTAATAGACGTTGACGGCCATGTCGGCATAGAATCCCGAACTGTAATAGACGAAGATGTAGATGGCCGGCATGACGATGCCGGCGAGCCAGAGCCAGATGCTGGCCCTGTATTCGAGCCACAGGTATGCGAGTCCTACGGCCGTACCGATTGTCTCCAGATAGTTCATGCCGGGTACGGGGTTGTCCGGAGTACAAAGATAATCATCTTCCGCGGGCCTTCGCAGCCGCGGCGGCTCTTTGTTCGGACAGGTTGCCTGCCGGTGCGGATACGCGTCGGATGTCGGTTTGAAATGTGCTTTCGGATTTCGTCGAATATATTATATCTTTGTCAGACGGCAGACAGGTGTGCCGCACAGGATTGAATTGTCCAATCAATTAAATAACTTAGCAATGAGCAAGGTACTGATAATCGGAGCCGGCGGTGTGGGAACCGTGGTGGCGCACAAGGTGGCGGCCAGTCCGGTGTTTACGGAAATCATGTTGGCGAGCCGTACCAAGAGCAAGGCCGACGACATAGCCGCCGCGGTGGGCGGAGGAAGGATTAAGACGGCCCGGGTGGATGCCGACAGCGTCGAGGAGCTGACGGCGCTGATGCGGGCTTTCCGGCCGGATATCGTCATCAACGTGGCGCTTCCCTACCAGGACCTGACGATTATGGACGCGTGTCTCGAATGCGGCGTGAACTATCTGGATACGGCCAATTACGAACCCAAGGAGGAGGCCCATTTCGAATATTCATGGCAGTGGGCCTATCAGGACAGGTTCCGCGAGGCAGGGCTTACGGCCATCCTCGGCTGCGGCTTCGACCCCGGCGTCACTTCCATATTCACGGCCTATGCCGCCAAACATCACTTCGACGAGATACATTACCTCGATATCGTGGACTGCAATGCGGGTAACCACGGCATGGCGTTCGCCACCAACTTCAACCCGGAAATCAACATCCGCGAAGTGACGCAGCCCGGCAAGTACTGGGAGAACGGCAAGTGGGTGGAGACCGCTCCGCACGAGATACACAAACCGCTGACCTATCCGGAGATAGGGGAGCGCGAGTCGTATCTTATCTATCACGAGGAGCTCGAATCGCTCGTGAAACACTATCCCTCCATCCGCCGGGCCCGTTTCTGGATGACTTTCGGACAGGAGTACCTGACGCACCTGCGCGTGATACAGAACATCGGCATGGCCCGCATCGACCCCATCGTCTACAACGGGGTGGAGATAGTGCCCATTCAGTTCCTCAAGGCCGTGCTGCCCGACCCCAAATCGCTCGGCGAACACTATACGGGCATGACTTCGATAGGATGCCGTATTCAGGGCGTTAAGGACGGCCGCGAACGTACTTATTACATCTACAATAACTGCGACCACGAGAAAGCCTTTCGGGAGACCGGCACGCAGGCGGTCAGCTTTACGACCGGTGTGCCTGCCGCGCTTGGGGCGGAGATGTTCGCCCGTGGTCTCTGGAAGAAGCCCGGCGTCTTCAACGTAGAGGAGTTCGACCCGGACCCCTTCATGGCCGAAATCGGCGAGAGAGGCCTGCCGTGGGTAGAGCTGTTCGACGTGAACCTCGAATTGTGACACGGACACCGTTATCTTACGACTTTTCCGGCCGGAATTCTCCGGCCGGAAAAGTTTCCTGAGAATCGTATTTTTTAACCTTAAAACCTATTGAACAGATGAAAAGAAGCATTTGGCTGTTGTTCGCTTCGTCATGCCTCTGGCTGGCGGGGTGTTCCGAACCCGCAGGAGGCACAGGAACTGGCGATGACAACGGGAAACCGGGAGGCTCCTTGGAGGAGGAATATGTGGAGATACCCGACCCGCTCTTTTCCGCCTTTCTGGTAAAGCAGTTCGACAAGGACAAAGACGGCCGCATTTCGAAAGCGGAGGCCGAGGAGGTCACCGCTATTCGGGTAACGGAGAATTGGGAAATCGCCTCCGTCGAGGGTATCGCCTCTTTCCCCAACCTGAAGACCTTCGAGTTCTGCGGCGATTTCGAGCATACGCGGCCGCTGACGGGGCTGGATGTGTCGGCCAATACGAAACTGGAGGTACTCAACCTCAGCCGCAACGAGCTGGAATCGCTTGACGTGCGTGCGAATACTGCGCTGCGGGAGCTGAATATCGCCTGGAACGGGGTGGCTGCGGTGGATGTCTCCGGCAATACGGCGTTGGAGGTGCTCAATCTCGGCAGTAACCGACTGGCATCGGTCGATGTGAGAGCCAATGCGGCGCTCCGTGAACTGTCGGTTTCCGGCAACGAAGCGTTGGCGGAGTTGGATTTGAGCAACAATTCCGGACTGGAGGTGCTGGATTGTTCCGGTACGCGGATTCCTTCGGTGGATGTGTCGGCGATGGCGGGGCTTCGGCGGCTGTCGGTCGGAAGCGGTAACATCACCGAAATCGACGTGACGCACAATCCGGCGTTGGAAGAGTTGAATATCGTTTCGTGCAACATGCTCTCCGTAGACCTCAGCAACAATCCGGAGCTTGCGCTCATCTATGCCGGACTGAACAAGTTCACGGAGCTCGATATCAGCGGGTGCGCATCCAGAATGGAGGGGGTCTATTGTGCAGGGTGTCCCGACCTCAGAACGATTTACCAGCGGAAAGGACAGAAGGTGGAGACGCTCCTGAAGGACGATACGGCCGAAGTGGTCGTGAAATAACCGAGGGCCGTGACGGCTCCGACAGCACCGGCGGGCAATTGCCCGCCGGTGTTTTTTATGCCTGACGGGCTGCGTAAATCCCAGCGGATGAGCAGCTATGAGCCGCGTGGAAATTGGACGGCGCCGTACCGCAGGAGGAAGTGTTTGCAAATTCTGGAAAAAATGTTTGTAAGTTGCTATATATTAATGTTTTTTGTAGTATAAGTTTGCAGCGTGAAATTCGTGTGGAGCGGCCGGATGCGGTATCGGTACGGCGGCTTCGTAACGGAAACAAAACGGGTTCGGGTCGCATGGGCCGGCGGAACACCTTGAGTGATTGATAATGAAATTCAAAAATACAGGTTTAACTTTTTAATGTTCTTTATCGGCATGATGAGTATCAAGGAGGATATCCGCGCCGCTTATGCGGCACCGAAGATTGAAACGACGGAGGTCAGGCTCGAAACGGGCATCGCACAATCCCTGCCTTCGGCGGGCGATTACGAAGAGGGGGGCGAACTGCAGCCCTGGGAGTAGAACGGACGTACAATTTAAAAACGATTTCAGGGGAGAAGAAAGTATGAAGAGGCAATTGTTGTTGTTGGCGGCGGGGGCCGTTGCGCTCCTCGCTTCCTGTACCGGGAGCGAACCCGGAGCATCTGCCGGCGGGATGCGCACAATAGAGATGACCATCGGTGCCCTGACGCGGGGAGTTTATGTGTCGGAGGGGGATACGCGTGTCTCATACGACGATTTGGCCGCCCTGTGGGAAGAGGACGACGTAATCATGGTCGGTTTCGCGGATGCTGCCGGCCGGACATACGGGCCTTTTGAGTTCAGGGCGTCGCAGGCGGGGGCCGTTTCCGACTTTACGGGGAGTGTGACTGTCGGCGAGGAGACTACGGTATTGACCAAAATATACGCCTACTATTACGGGTCGGGAGTGACCGGCGTGAATGCCGACCTGCGGGCGGGGACACTCGCTTTCGGGCTGCCCGCCGTACAGAACGGAAACCTGTCGGATTATACCCTCGGAGTGGCTTACGCGACGGGCGAGTATTCCGTCGAGGCGGGGACTACGGAGTTTACGCTGCCGGCCGGTTTCGCTTTCCGTCCCTCTCTGGCGCGTCTTGATGTGAACGTGACGGGCCTTGCGGAGGGTGAAACGGTACAGTCGGTAACGGTCGGTCTTGACGGATATACCTTCTATGACGGCGGTACGGTGGATTTCGCAGGCACCGCTGAGCCCGTCTTCTCGGCTGCGGATGTGAACGCGGCGGTGCGGGTGCTTCCCGGTGTTTCCGCATCCGGCGACCCGGCCGGATATATGGTCGGCATCGTTCCGCTCGACCTCGGCGGCCGGTCTGCGCGGATGGACGTGACGGTCATTACCCGGTCGGGGCAGAGCGGCAAGAGATATACGGCGAGTTTCGCGGCTACGGAGCTCGCGGCGGCCACGCGTTACACCGTGAAGATGGATGTGGCTTCGCTCCAGAACGAGGAGGTGACCTATATCGAGGATGGAACCCTCGATGCCATCAACAACGACAAGGACGGCTATTTCATCCTGACCGATGACATGACGCTGGATGCGATGCCTAACATCACCGATTTCGGCGGAACGCTGGACGGCGACGGACATACCATAGACATGGGTACGGTCGGCTCGGTGAGCAGCGAGCAGGCCGGTATTTTCGCTACAACCACGGGCGATGCCGCAATCGTGAACCTGAACGTGAAAGTGGAGTCGCTGGAAGGCGATGCGAGCGAAGGCGGCCTTATCGTGGGTAAGGTGAAGGACGGTACGCTGACGCTCGACAACGTGCATGCTTCCGGTTCCATAACGGCTACCAGATACGGTGACTCCAACCACATGTTCGGGGGCGGTCTGGTAGGGTTCGTTCCTATGGGGGCGGTACTCGAGGCTGCGAACTGTTCGTTCACGGGGTCCGTGTCTACGAATATGACTGCACTGATAGATGCCAATGCATATAACTGTTATGTAGGTGGTATCGTAGGTGCACTGGAAACCGGAGTGGATTCTTTTGAAAAGAATACGGATTATGCAGGCAGTGAAGCGGGTGCGGCGTCGTCGATTGTAAATTGCCGGGTATTCGATGCAGCGTTGGTCAATACGTGGCGCGGTGGTACTTCGATTGGTGGCGGTATAGCTGTCAGGTCCGAGTTCTATACGGGCGGTATTGCGGGACGCTGTACGGGACGCATCGAGAACTGCTCGGTCGAGAATACGCATCTGACGGGTGTTGTGGATACCGACGGTGCGGGACGTCAGGCAAAGCCTGTGGTCGGGAACGACTGGTATGAATATACGTTCAATGAAAACAATAGCTATACGAACGTGACCGTAAACGGAGGTGAGGCGCGTACCGGTTTGTACCGGGGAGCCGGTGCTGCCGGAACGGACAGGCCCGATTATTCCGACATACAGTAATGCCGCTTGGCCCCGCAGGGGCGCCGGGCGGCACCCGGGAAAGGCCGCCCGGTATATCTTTTCCGATACCGGTACGGCAGCGCACTTTGCGCTGCCGTACCGGCGTTTACGGGTGGATGGTTCCGGCTGATTCGGACGAATCGCGCCTGTCTCTGCGGGTCGGGCTGTCGTCCGAAGACCGCTTTCAGCCTTCGGCGAATATTCGTATATTTGCAGAAATTGTTGTCATGGTGGATTTCGATAAGGTGCCGTCGCCCTGCTTCGTACTCGACGAACGGCTGTTGTGCAGGAACCTTGCGGTCATCGACAAGGTGCGTCGGGCTGCGGGTGTAGAAATAATCGTGGCGCTGAAGGCGTGTGCGATGTGGCGCATATTCCCGCTGTTGCGGGAACATTCCGACGGGGCTACGGCGAGTTCCGTGGCGGAAGCGCGCCTCGTGCTCGAAGAGTATGGCAGCCGGGCGCATACCTATGCGCCTGTCTATACCGAAAACGATTTTCCGGAGATAATGCGTTGCAGCGACCACATTACGTTCAATTCGCTGGGACAGTGGGAGCGCTTCGGCGCCCGGGCCCTGCTGAACGGCATATCCTGCGGGCTGCGGGTGAACCCGGCCTATTCGACGGTGGCGACCGACCTCTATAATCCGGCGTCGCCCGATTCGCGGCTCGGTATTCCGGCTGCCGACCTGCCCCGGCTGCCGGAAGGGGTGGAGGGGCTTCATTTCCATACCCTTTGCGAGTCGCGGCCGGCCGACCTGCGCGCGACGCTCGGGGCGTTCGAGGAGCGGTTCGGCCACCTGCTGCCGCAGGTGCGGTGGGTGAACATGGGCGGTGGCCATCTGATGACGGCGGAAGATTACGACGAGGAGGAACTTATCGATATCCTGCGCGGGTTCCGCGCGCGGTATCCCCACCTGCGCATCATTCTGGAACCGGGGAGTGCGTTCACATGGCGTACGGGATGGCTCGTTGCGACAGTGGAGGATATTGTCCGCAATGGCGGGGTGAATACGGCGATGCTGAACGTTTCGTTCGCATGCCACATGCCCGATACGCTGGAGATGCCCTACAAGCCCGCCATCGTGGGGGCGCACGAGCCCCGGCCCGGGGAGGTGCGCTGGCGCATGGGCGGCAACTGCTGCCTGGCGGGCGATTACAAGGGCGACTGGGCGTTCGATACGGAACCTTCGGTGGGCGACCGGGTGGTGTTCGAGGATATGATACACTACACGATGGTGAAGACCACGATGTTCAACGGGGTTTCCCACCCCTCGATAGCCATTGTGCATGAAAACGGGAAGCTGGAAGTGGTAAAACGGTTCGGTTACCGCGATTTCCGTGACAGAATGTCGTGAGGAGAGCGACCTCAGGCCAGGTTTTCGCCCGACGACCGTTTTCGGTTTTCATCGAATATGTTTTTTATATTTGCTTCAAACGAATTGCTTTGCGAGCGTGCGCCGGCCTTTGGCCCGACATGCACTTTCGTATTTCAGCGAATATAATTTTGCTATATTTGCAGTCCAAACCAAATAGATAGATATGGAAGATTTCCGGCCTACGAAGTATAAACTGCGCTGTGTGGCTACGGGACGCGTGTTCGAAGACGATGGTCTGGTGCTTGAGGACAGGCAGTGCAATACCCCTTCCCTTATCAGAACCGAATATGAAGTGAAGTGCATCGATATACGGAGCGACGACAGCGGAATTTACAAGTTCTGCGACTGGCTTCCCGTCCGGCGTACCCTGAAGGGGTCGGCCGCACCGGTAACCTACAAAAGCGAGGGACTGGCCGCCCATCTGGGACTCGATAACCTCTATATTACGTTCAGCGGCTATTTCCCGGAAAAGGGGGCGGAGATGACCACCTGTTCCTTCAAGGAGACCGAGGCGTACAGCGTATGCGGCCGTTTCGACGAGTCGGCCGGACGCATACTTGTCGTGGCCTCGGCGGGCAATACCGCGCGTGCGTTCGCGAAGGTGTGTTCGGAAAACAATATACCGCTGCTGCTGAGCGTACCGGAGGACAATCTCGATGCGCTGTGGTTCGAGGAACCGCTCAACGACTGCGTGAAGCTGATAGCCGCCCAGAAGGGTGGCGATTATTTCGATGCCATTCATCTGAGCAATGTGGCGCTCAAATCGGGGCGTTTCATCGCCGAAGGAGGTGCCAAGAATGTGGCGCGCCGCGACGGTATGGCGACCACGGTGCTTTCTGCGGCGGCCTTCATCGGGCGTATCCCGGACTACTATTTCCAGGCCGTGGGCAGTGGAACGGGCGCCATCGCCGCATGGGAAGCGGCCATGCGCCTGGAGGCGGACGGTCGCTTCGGCCCCAACCGTATGAAGCTCATGGTTTCGCAGAACGCTCCCTTCGTTCCGATGTACGATGCGTGGCGGGCCGACTCGCGGCACATGCTGCCCTACGACGACCACCGCGCACGCCGCGATGCGGGTATCATCGATGCCAAGGTGCTATCCAACCGCCGTCCCCCTTACGGTCTGGCGGGCGGACTGTACGATGCCTTGAAAGAGAGCGGCGGCGATTTCTTCGTTTCGACCAATGCGGCCCTTCGCCGGGCGTCCAAACTTTTCGAGCAGACGGAGGGCATCGACATACACCATGCCGCTGCGGTGGCGGTGGATTCGCTGATACAGGCCGTGAAGCAGGGCAAGGTAGGCAGGGAGGATGTCGTCATGCTGAACGTGACCGGAGGCGGGGAGAGACGCTACAAGGCGGGCCGGCAGATGTGGTATCTGAAACCCTCCATCGTATTCCCTCTGACGGCTTCCGAAACGGATATCATCGGCAGGACGGAGGCCCTGTTCGTCCAATAGTCATTTCCTGCGGTGACTTCGTCGGGTTATATCGGGCAGGTCCGTCGGGGCCTGCCCGCTTTTTTCCCGGCAGGAGAGGCCGTGCCGCAGGTTCCGCCTGCCGTGTCGCCTGTTCAGGGTGCTTCCGGTGCTTCTCCGGCTGGTGGGAGCACCTCCTCCGGAGAAAGAGGGTAGAGGAAATTCCCCGTCACGGCGTGGCCGTATTTATCTTTCAGCGAAAGGTCGATTTGCAGTTGGCCGTCGGCCGTTTCGCAGAGTATCGTTTCGCCTTGGACGGCTCCTGCACGGAGAGTCGGGGCGGATGTTCCCGTGCTGTCGGGGGCAAAGTGCGCATACCAGCAGCCGGCACCCGTATCGAATATCGACGCCTGCCCGCAGTTTACCTCCGGAGTTCCCGGCAGGGCATATCCCGCGGCTTCGGGGATTTCGTACCGGTCGTACAGCGGGTAGCTGCCCAGCGGTAGGGTTGCGGCCGAGTCGGCTAGTAGCTGAATACCTATCAGGTCTCCCTCGCCGCTGACGGAGAGGGTACCGTCGGGGGCGGTCAGAACCGTTACTCCCTCTTCATACAGCAGGATGCGCCAGAATTTTCCCGGAACGTTTCCCTTTTTGTCGCGGGGCGGCCATGAGTCGTCGGTGTCGGCCCGGAAAAGTGACAAACCGGTCAATTGTAGGTCGCTGTCGAGCGAAGAGGCGGGAGCGGTCATGTCTATTGCGTGTGTCGGCGGTACGCCTTCGAACTCCCAACGGATGATATCGCTCCGTTGGTGCAGATGTATGGAACCGTCCGTTACGGTGAAACGGATGCCTGTCAGTTCGGTAGAGATTTTATAGACGCCTTCGTCGTCGGTGATGGAGATGGTGCCGTCGTCGATGAGTATGCCGGAGGCGATTGTTCCGTCGACAAGGGTGTATTCGAGTGTCTGAAATTCATTGGCATAACTTTTCAGCACTCTGTAAGTGCGCTCCCAATCCGTGGAGACGTGGAAGATGCCCGTCGGGAGCGTCACGTTGTCGGCCGGGTAGCTACCCTCTTCGGGCAAGGGAACGGTCAGGGCCAACTGCAGTCCTTCGCCGGGAGTTTCGGAATGCTCCATGACGATATGCAGCAGGCCGTGTCGCGGTGCATGGAGCGGATATCCGCCTATGTATCGGAGGGAGAGCCTGTCGGCTCGGTGCAGAAACCGGTCGCTCCGGTCGTCGATGTGGATGGGACCGCTGTATTTGCATTGGATAAGCTGTTCGCCGGCGTAGAACTCTCCGCGGATGAGGTAGCCGCCCGCAGAGGAGAGGATGGAGAGCTGTCCGTCCGTGAGGGGTATGGGGGTACCGTGGTCCATGAGCAGCGAGCCTTCGTCCGCCGTGTTATCGGCGGGAAAGAAGGTTTTGATGCAAAGCGACTCCCGCTCGGCATATTCGTAGGTGCCGGCGACCAGTCTGATGGCGAAGATGGTTTCGTCTACCGTGCAGGAGAACAGTCCTATTCGGAGTTCGTAATCCCCTTCGGTGAAGGTGAGACGGTAGTAGCCGACGTCGCCGCCGAACTTGTCACCGTAATATTCTGCTCCGGAGAGTTCGGTGAACAGGGGAGGCCCCGACGGTGGCGGTGGTGGAGGCGGCGGAGGAGGTGGTGGACAGGTGGTGGTACAGGCGGTAGCCCATGCGATAGCAAACATCGCAGAGAACAGTCTTTTGAAGTTCATGGTATTCGGTTTAGGTTCGTTTAACGGGCGGGTAGAACATCCCGTTTATCCGTATGATGCATGAAGGAGGCGTTTTGTTGCATTGGTTGCGTAAAATGCAGGGGGAAGCCCTATTTCCCCGACGGGCGGCGGGTGTTTCGCGGAGACCTATCGGCCGCAATACGGAACAGGCGGCGCGAATGTTTTCGCGCCGCCTGCGGAGTTTGGCAGCCGTCTTTACACTGCGGAGACGGGAGTGCTGTCGCTGCCGGCCGGGATGTTCCGGGTCGTGTAGCCGTCGGTCGTTATCCCCGGTCGAGACTGTTGCAGTCGGGGTTTATCTTTTTGACCTCCGCTGCGACCTCTTTGCGTGTGACCTTCTGGTTTTCCGGTTTTCCCTCATTGTCGAGTCTGACCTCTGCCACCTTCTCGCGGAGCTCCGCCGATAGCTTCTCTTCCTTTTTCATAGCCTGTATTTTTTTGATTCGAGTTTTGTCGTTTCCGGTTCAGGTATCAAATACCCTGCCAGCGGTCCGCCGGCCGGGGTCGGAAGAGGGTTTGGACGTCCGGATTATTTGACCCATCTTTGCGGCGACATAACGAAAACAGGACGTTTTGTAATCCTCATCGGAGGGCGGAGGTGCCGGATAAGATGGCTGGGTAGAACCAATCGGCTTATTCGGCACTTCTCGTTGGGGCGGTGCGGCGGGCGTCTTGCCAACCGAAATGTTGCAGTATGAAACAGAAGACGATTGAATGGGGTACCGAGAAGATTTCGGTCTTGTTCGGGCAGGTATTTTTTCCCACCCTGCTCGGCATGTTGGGCGTGTCGGCAGTGACGACGATAGACGGCATCTTTATCGGACACGGCGTGGGGAGCGATGGAATCGCGGCGGTCAATATCTGTGTGCCGCTGCTGATGGTGCTGACGGGCTTCGGCCTGATGGTGGGAATGGGCAGTTCGATAACCGCATCCCTTTGCCTTTCGAGGGGCAGGGCCCGCATGGCGCGTGTGAATGTCACCCAGGCGCTGCTTTTCGTGACGGCCGTCGCTCTGCCCTTGGTCGGCGCCGTCATGCTTTTTCCGGAGGGGACGGCCTATTGGCTCGGCTCTTCCGAACGTTTGCTGCCGATGGTGGTGGATTATCTCGTCTGGTTCGCCCCTTCGATGCTCTTTACGTTGTGGACGGCGGTCGCCATGTTCGCCCTGCGTCTGGACGGTGCTCCGAAACTCGCCATGTGGTGCAACCTGCTTGCTGCTTTCGTCAATGTGGTGCTCGACTGGCTCTTTATTTTTCCTTTCGGCTGGGGCGTGAGGGGGGCGGCATTCGCGACTTCGATAAGCTGCCTGACGGGAACGTGCATCGCGGCGGGTTACCTGACGTTTCGGGCGCGGCACCTGCGTCTGTGCCGCCTGCGGTTCGGCAAGAAGGCCTTCGCATTTTTCGGACGGAACATAGGCAGCCAATGTCGGCTGGGATTTTCGGCGCTGCTGGGCGAGGCGACGATGGCGACGCTGATGTTCGTCGGGAACCACGTCTTCATGCAGTATCTCGGGGACGATGGAGTGGGGGCTTTCGGCGTGAGCTGTTACTATCTGCCCTTCGTCTTTATGATAGGAAATGCCATCGCGCAGTCTGCCCAGCCGATTATCAGTTTCAATGCGGGCATCGGAAAGACGGAACGGGTGCATGCGACTCTGGGAGCTTCATTGACTGCTGCTCTGATGTGCGGTACGGTGGCGACGGCCGCTTTCGTGCTTTTCCCGAAACAGCTCGTGGGACTTTTCCTGAATCCCGGCGATATCGCCGCACGTATTGCGATAGAGGGGTTCCCCTATATCGGGGCGGGGTTCATTTTCTTTATTGCGAACCTTGCCGTGGTAGGGTATTACCAAAGCATCGGGAAGGTGCTGCCTGCTACGTGTTTTGCCATGCTGCGCGGATTCATGTTTCTGATACCGAGCTTTATTCTGCTCCCCAGGGCGTTGGGTGCAGTGGGCATTTGGCTGGCCCTGCCCCTGTCGGAGATTCTGACAGCGGTGGTGATTGCGGCAGTTTTTCGTATCGGACGCCGGCACTCCATGCGGCATTCGGCCGTTTCCTGACCCAGGCCGTCGTGCATGGGGGCATGTGCTGCGGCGCGGACGAGCCTGGGCCGCACCCGTATAACAGAAAGGGAGATACGATATCCGTACCTCCCTTTCGCTTTTCCTGTTGGGCTACCTGGATTCGAACCAAGAATGACAGGACCAGAATCTGTAGTGTTACCATTACACCATAGCCCAATATTCCTTGAAAAAGCGGAGCAAAAATAGGGCTAAATTTTTATTCCCGCAACATTTTTCGTGTTTTTTATCGAAAAAATGTATTGTATGTATTGCATAGTATATTGTGATTTGTTTATATTTGTAATAAATATTATTATGTATCGCATATGGTGCGTATGAGAAAATTATCTCTTTCGGTTGTTATGGGAAAGAGAGGTTGTCCGTCTATTAAAATACGGCGGTGTACAGTTTTCCGGTCGTCTCGATGCGGCAGGATGCGCAGGTGCGGAATGCGGGGATGGTATGATGCGGAATTTGATATATTATTATTGATTAACGATAAATAATATTTGAAAGTCGAGAAAAACAGATTATTTTTGTGGCGGTAATCCCGTGCTTTACCGGAGTATGTCGTGCGGATGCAGTGTGAGAGGGATACTGTAAAAGAAAGGAAAAGGTTTTGCAGCAAAGAGATAGGCCGTCCGTATACGGCGGTCTGTGTCAGATTTTATCAGTTTTAGTTGTGTTGTGTCGTTCCGGGAATATACCTCCCGGAACGTGTTTTTTGCATCCCCGGAGGAAAGGCCTCGGCTGAAATTTTCTAAACCCGTTAATTTTCCGTTATTTTGCACTCTGCCTGCTCCATGTGGCATGATTGTGGGCCGCGTGTGCTTGGTATATATTTTGAGCCTGTAAGGGCGGAAAAAATCAAACAGATAGCCATGAGTAAGGATAAGGAGACGAAAAAGTCAGAACAAGAGGAAGTTAAGGAACAACCTGCCGATGCCGCCGGAAACGGTCCGCAGGAAGCGACGGAGGGTGCCGGTGTCAAGATGGCAGAAGAGGAGGCTGAAAAGGACTCCGCCGCTGTAAAAATGGCAGAAGAGGCTGCGCAGTGGCGCGATAAGTACGTCAGGCTTTCGGCCGAGTTCGATAACTACCGCAAACGGACGCTGAAGGAGAAGATGGACCTTATCTCTTCCGCCGGCGAGGATGTCATCAAGGCATTGTTGCCGGTTATGGACGACCTTGAACGGGCCCTTGATGCCACGCAGAAGGCGTCGGACGTGGAGGCTGTCCGTGAGGGAGTGGTGCTTATCTCGAACAAGTTGAGGGATACGCTCCGTACCAAAGGGCTGTCGGAGATAGAGGCTTTCGGGCAGGAGCTCGATACCGATTTTCATGAAGCCGTAGCGAAGATACCGGCTCCGGACAAGAAACAGAAGGGGAAAATCGTCGATGTCGTACAGAAAGGGTACAAACTGCACGACAAGGTCATACGCCACAGCAAGGTGGTGGTAGGCGAGTAGCGCCGTATCCGGACGGAAAGCCGGCCCGGCGGCGGGTATCGTAAAAGAGAAGATAAGAGGCGGGGACGTTGCGTCCCGTGATTTGATATGGCAAAAAGGGATTACTATGAGGTGCTGGGCGTGGAACGTAGCGCCAGCGCAGATGAGATAAAAAAGGCGTATCGGAAGGCCGCCCTGAAATACCATCCGGACAAGAATCCGGGAGACAAGGAGGCTGAGGAGAAGTTCAAGGAGGCGGCCGAGGCGTATGATGTCCTGAGCAATCCGGACAAGAAGGCGCGTTACGACCAGTTCGGACACGCAGGCATGAACGGCCCGGCGGGCGGCGGAACGTACAGCAGCGGCGGATTCTCCATGGAGGATATATTCAGCCAGTTCGGCGATATATTCGGCGGTCACTTCGGCGGCGGTTTCGGAGGCTTCAGCGGTTTTGGCGGTTTTGGCGGTTCGGCCGGCGGAGCCCGTCGGGTGAACCGGGGTTCCGACCTGCGGGTAAAGGTACGGCTGACGCTTAAGGAAATCGTGAACGGGACGACGAAGAAGTTGAAGATAAGCAAGTTCGTCGTCTGCGACCAGTGCGGTGGCAGCGGGGCCCGTACCCCTTCGGGAGTTTCCAAATGCAAGACCTGCAACGGAACGGGTGTGGTGACCGAGGTGGTTGACAGCTTCTTCGGGCGGACGCAGACGCAGCGTGCCTGTCCTACATGTCAGGGCAGCGGCGAGGTCATTACCGACCCGTGTCCCAAGTGCAAGGGGGAAGGTGTTGTACGCGGCGAGGAGGTCGTGGAGATAAAGATACCTGCCGGTGTGGGCGAAGGCATGCAGCTGTCGGTCAGCGGCAAGGGGAATGCGGCCCGCAGAGGCGGCATCAACGGCGATTTGCTGGTGGTCATCGAGGAGGAGCGCGACCCGCAGCTCGTGCGCGACGGCAACGACTTGCTGCACAGCCATAAAATTTCGATACCGACGGCGGTGCTGGGCGGAACGATAGAGGTTCCGACCGTGGAAGGCCGTGCGAAGGTGAAGGTAGCAGCCGGGACCAAGGCGGGGAGCGTATTGCGCCTGCGCGGGAAGGGTATTCCGGATATCAATGGCCGGGGCCGGGGCGACATTCTGGTCGTGGTTGACATCGACGTGCCGTCGAAACTCTCTGTTGAGGAGCGGAAGACGGTCGAACAGCTTGCGCAGAGTCCGTCGTTCGGCACGCCCGACAACTCGCGGCCGGAACAAAATATATTCGAGCGCATGCGGAATTTCTTCAGATAAGGAGTATATTTGTTCGGTCACAGCGGCGTTCGTGCACTTTCGGTTCCGGCAGCGGATACTTGAACGGTACGGACGCGCGTTATTATGACCGTTCGGACCGAAGGCAACGTCACGTAACCCCGCAGAAGTATGGCAAGATTCTTTTATACGCCCAAACCGCGACAGTTCGATTACCGGCCGCGTTATTATGACCCGGAGAAGGAGGCGCGTGAGAAGCGGCGCGAAGAGCTGCTCGGAGCGCGTCCCGCAACTGAGGGGGAGTATGTTCCCGGCGATATGCTGCGCCGGCGGAGAATGCAGCGCATGATGGAGTCGGAGGCCGGCCGCCGGCGCGGCAGGAGAAGGACGGGACGCGTGCTTTTCCTGCTGGTGATACTCGCTGCGCTGGTCGTGGCCGTGGTGTGGGTAATCAGTTGACCGTTTTAATTTTCCGCAGTTTACAGGATGCCAGACAAGATAAGATTGCTGCCCGATACCGTCGCAAGCCAGATTGCGGCGGGAGAAGTGGTGAACCGTCCCGCATCGGTGGTCAAGGAGATGATGGAAAACTCCGTGGACGCCGGTGCGACAGCCATCACCGTGAGTTATCGCAACGGGGGCAAGGAGCTTATCAAAGTCATCGATGACGGAGAGGGTATGTCGCCTCTGGATGCGCGGATGGCATTTGACAAGCATGCGACGAGCAAGATAACGCGCATAGAGGATGTCTATGCGCTGCATACGTTCGGGTTCCGCGGCGAGGCGCTGGCCTCCATCGCGGCCATCGCGCATGTGGAGCTGACTACGCGCCGGCCGGAGGACGAGCTCGGCACGCAGTTGGTCGTCGAAGGAAGCCGCTTCCAGTCGCAGGAGAATGTCGTGGCGCCGGTCGGGAGCCAGTTCGCGGTGAAAAATCTCTTCTTCAACGTACCGGCCCGACGCCGGGCTCTGGACAAGAGTACGACCGAACCGCGTCATATCGCCGAAGAGTTCAGGCGGGTGGCCATGTGTCATCCGGAGATGTCGTTCTCGCTTTACGGGGAGGATGCTCCGGTGTACACGCTCCATCCTTCGGGACTCAAGCAGCGAATCGTGGGTCTTGTCGGAAAGCACGCCGCCGGCAATCTGCTGGAAGTGGGAACCGAGACGTCGCTGGTGAAAATCACCGGTTTCGTCGGAAAGCCTTCGTCCAGCAAGCAGACCAACCGCGAGCAGTACATGTACGTGAACGGCCGGTTCTTCAAGAGCCCCTATTTTCATAAAGCCGTCATGCAGGCTTACGAGAAGCTGATTCCCGCCGGAACGCAGCCCTCCTATTTTCTCTTTTTCGAGGTGGACCCCGACAAGATAGATGTGAATATCCACCCCCAGAAGATAGAGGTACGGTTCGACGACGGGCCCGCGATATGGCAGATAATACACGCATCGGTGCGGGAATCGCTCGCCAAAACGGGAGCCGTTTCGTTCATGGATTTCGACGATGGGGGAAGCGTGGAGATTCCCGTCAGGAAAGAGGGCCCGATAGAGCGGATACCCCCCGCGGCGACCAATCCTTCGTACAACCCTTTCCGGAGCGAAGGGATGGGGCGGCGTTCGCAGGCGGGGCTGTCGGATTTTACCGGCGGGTACGATACTTTGGCCGGTATCGGCCGGGACGATGCCGTGGAGCGTTTCGACAGCTCCGTGCTGGAGTATATCGAGGAGGGACCGGGCGGCGGAGAGCTGCCGTTCGGCGACTCGGCGGAAGGCTTCCGTGGCGCACTCGCGCTGGGAGGCGGTTATGCGGCCACCTCCTGTTCCGGCGAGCTGGTGCTGGTAGACCTTCGGCGAGCCAGGGAGGCTATTCTGTTTGGACGTTACCGGGTGATGCTGGGCAACGAAACCTCCGTCACACAGAAACTGATGTTTCCGGAGGTACTCGTCTTTTCGGCCGATGATACCGCACTGTTGACCGAGCGGTACGAGGAGTTTCTCGCGCTGGGATTTGAGTATGTCAGACGGGATGAAAACAGCATCGAGGTGACGGGCATTCCCGCCGATTTCTCGGTCGATGAGATACAGGATTTGCTGTACGACATCATGGATGCCCTTTCAGACGGAACGCAGCCTGTCGAAGAGGGGCGGGAGCGTCTGGCGGCCGTACTGGCCCGCGACGGGGCGAAGCGTGCGCCTTCCGGCTACTCCGAAGGCGAGATGACCGCTATCATGGAGGCGCTCTCCGACGGCGGACGGTATAACCATACCTATGACGGGCGTCCGGTCCTCGTCCGGATGGCACCGGATGAGATAAGGAAACTTTTCCGAAAGTAGCGGCGTGCCGCCGGAAGACGGGCGGACGGTTACGGCCTGCGGGCCGGTGTGAACGAAAGAAAAACAGATTGTCATGGCGATAGCTAACGGGGCTTTCAGAACCCCGCCCGTAGTGGCGAACCTGCTGATAATAAACATTCTCGTCTTTCTGGCGGAGATACTGCTGCCGGGAAGGATAAGCAATGCGCTGCTCGAATTCGGGGCGCTGAGTTTCTGGAAAGGGGGCGATTTCCATATCTGGCAGCCGCTGACCTATATGTTCCTGCATGCCAATTTCGGGCATATCTTCTTCAATATGTTCGCCCTGTGGATGTTCGGCAGGGGATTGGAATACGACCTCGGCAGCCGGCGTTTCCTCACCTATTACATCGTCTGCGGTATCGGGGCCGGGCTGATACAGCTCGGGGTGAACTGGATAGAGTATGCGGCCGCCGCTGCCGACCCCGGTGTGCCGCCCGCCTTGCTCGCCCGTTATGCGCATACCTATACGATAGGCGCTTCGGGTGCGGTATTCGGCCTGCTGCTTGCGTTCGGCCTGCTTCATCCGAACAACGTCATTATGCTTGTTTTTCCACCCATCGCTTTGAAAGCTAAATGGTTCGTGGTGATATACGGTGTCATCGAACTCGTAGCGGGCATCAGCGGCCGCGGCGGCGTGGCCCACTTCGCCCATCTGGGCGGCATGCTCTTCGGCTGGCTGCTGCTGTGGTATTGGAAGAAGAAGGGTTGGATATATTATTAGCGGGTACCGCTCCGCGGTTGTCATGGAAGATTACGGGTATTACCAGAAGAAGGCCCGACGGCAGCGGTCGGGTGCTCCGTTGGCTGTCAGGATAATCGACATCGTCATGCTCGTGCTGACGGTCTTGTGTACGCTGTTGCTCGTTACCGCCTACCTGGCGGCGTATATCGACCCCCGCAAAGCATGGATATTCGCTTTTCCCGGCCTGGTCTTTCCGGCCATCTATGTCGCCGAGGTACTGTTGGGTCTGTGGTGGGTGGTACGATGGAAGAAGTATGCGTTCGGTGTGGCTGCGGTGCTCCTGCTCGGAATCGGGGCGGCAGGCCGTTTCTATCGGCCCGACCTGCGCAAGCGTTATGCGGAGCCCAAACCCTCGCGGAGTGAACTGGTGGTTATGAGTTACAATGTGATGGGGTTCAACAACCGTTTCGCCGGAGAGGGAAAGCCCACCGTACAGTTGATAGCCGACCTCGTCAATGCCAACAATACCGATATCGTTTGTTTTCAGGAGCTCGGCGGCGACCTCTCCAAACCCGCTGTCAATTCGTTTATACCCGACCTGAAATACTACAAGGCATTTCCCTACGAACTCGAATGGTCGGAGGGGAGTTATTTCACGGGATTGGGAATTTACAGCCGTTATCCGATAGTGGCTTCGGGGCTGCTGCCTGCCGACGGCAGCGACCGTGCCTTCTCCATGTGGGCTGACATCCGGATACAGCGGGATACGGTACGGGTGTTCAACAATCATCTTAATTCCACTTATATCGACAACGACGATATCGACTACCTTTCCAGTCTGAAATTCGTTTCGGAAGAGCGTACGCGGGCCCGGTTTTCGGAGATAGCAGGCAAACTGCGCGAGAGCTATATGCGCCGTGCTCCCCAGGCCGAACTGGTGGCGGAGTATGTTGCGCAGTCGCCCTATCCGGTTGTCGTATGCGGTGACTTCAACGATACGCCTGCGTCGTTCGCTTACCGGCGGGTGACGCACGGTCTCCGCGATGCTTTCGTAGAGAAGGGGTCGGGGACTTCGGGTACGTACGACAGGCTTTTCAACATGTTCCGGATAGACTATATCCTCGTCTCGGAGGGGGTGGAGGTCTTGCACTACTACACGTTCGACAATGTCTATTCCGACCATATGCCGGTAGCCGCCGGTCTGGAACTTGCGGCGGAGTAGGGCCTTTCGGGAACGGTGCGTACTATCGGGTCTCCGCTTTCCGTTATGATTGGACGGGGCCGCTTGTCCAGCCCCTGTACCGCCGAAAGATGGCTGCCGTACCGCCTCTTCCGTATAGTCTCTTCATCTCATCCTGCCGATGCGTAAGATAATCCATATCGATATGGATGCTTTCTATGCCTCCATCGAGCAGCGGGACAATCCCCGGCTGCGGGGAGTGCCCGTTGCCGTGGGACATTCGGGCGAACGGGGGGTGGTAGCTGCTGCGAGCTACGAGGCCCGCCGGTACGGGGTGCGTTCGGCCATGTCGTCGCGGGCCGCACTGGCGCGATGTCCCGGACTCGTGTTCGTGCCGGCGAGGTTCGACGTCTATCGGGAAGTGTCGCACCGGATAATGGATATCTTTTTCGACTATACCGACCGGGTGGAGCCCCTTTCGCTCGACGAGGCTTACCTCGATGTCACGGTGAATCACTACAACATGCCTTCGGCCACCATCATCGCTTCGGACATTCGCCGGCGGATAAGGGAGGCCACCGGTCTGACTGCATCGGCCGGCGTGTCGGTCAATAAGTTTCTCGCCAAGATAGCTTCGGATTACAACAAACCCGACGGACTGACGGTGGTGACGGGCGAAGAGGCCGAGGCCTTCGTCGAAGGGCTGAAGATAGAGCAGTTCTGGGGAGTCGGGAAGGTGACCGCCGACAGGATGCACGGGATGGGCATCCATACCGGAGCGGACCTGAAGATGCGCAGCGAGGCCGAACTGGTATGGCACTTCGGCAAGGCGGGGCATACGTATTATCTCAATGCCCGTGCAATAGATAACCGTGAGGTCACGCCGGACAGGGTCCGCAAGTCGGTGGGATGCGAGAATACCTTTTTCGCCGACATAGGGGAACCGGAGATGCTCGAACGCGAACTGCGTGCTACGGCGGAGGAGGTTTGGCGTCGTGCGGGCCGGCGCGATTTCTACGGGCGGACGGTGACGCTCAAAATTAAGTATTCCGATTTCAGGCAGATAACCCGAAGTCATACGTTTCCTGGATTCGTGACAGAGTATGGACAGTTCCTCGATGCGTCGCTCGGTCTGCTGTCGGGCGTAGACCTTATCTACGGCAAGGTAAGGCTGCTGGGGCTGAGTATCGGCAATCCCGCCGACCTCGAACAGCCGCAGTGCGGACAGCTCGAATTCGATTTTCCGGAGGAGTGAGAGGGAAGAGGGCGTGGCATTAATGTCCCTCTTTCTCCAAGTCGGGAAGACCAAGCGGATTGCCGTTCGGTCCGTACGGAATGAGACGGTTCTCGCCCACACGATAGACGGATGGGAAAACCTCTCCGTGCAGCGTGATGATTCCGCCCGTGGTATCCCAAACGAATTCGCCTTCGGTTTCTTTCGTCTCTCCGTTCCCGTAGAGGATATGCAGCTGGTATTTGCTCCCGGAGAGCGTCAGCCTTACGGTTGCCGTACCACGGTCGGGGCAGGGTAGGATTCCCGAATAGCTTCCCTCCCAGTCGAGCGCATTGCGGGAGTTGTGGGAATCCACTGCCGCAGCTACCTCGGGAGCGGAGCCATTCCGTATAGGAGACTGGCGTGTATGGCGGCATGCGGGAACCGTCAGGAACAGAAGGAGTGACAGCAGGAACGGAATCGGAATTTTTTTCATCGCTTCGGATATTTTTGTCCGGCGGTACGGGTATCTTGGCCCGTTTCGCCGGAGTGTTTTGTTCCGGACGTTTTCCGGAGCATGCATATGGTCGGCATACAAAAACCGGGACAAACTCCGGATGCTTCCGGGATTTGCCGCAAAACGATTGTCAGCAAATTTTTTCTGCCGGCAATGTCGGTCGGCGTACTCCACGTGCGGTGCGGTAGAGGAATTACGCGTTGTCTGTCCGATATCGTAGGCCGGCGGGTTGCGCGCAGCCGGCGGGAATCTCTCTTGGCAAAGTGAAAAACGCTCCCCGGAATGCAGGAGACCTGAGCGGTTTCCTTGGCGATTCGTGGCGCGCCGTTCGGCTTGTGTGGACGGAGCCGCTTCTCCGAGCCGTTTCACCGTGTCAGGAAGACATCCTGCACGGCTCGGGGAACGGGGGCGGGGCCCGATAGGTCGGACGGAACATAAAACTGCCGGTACGCCTGAGCATACCGGCAGTCCGTCGGTGGAGTGTGTCCTTTAATCTATATGGAGATGTCGAGTACCTCGAAACATACCGTTCCGGCCGGTACCTGTACATCGACCTTGTCGCCTTTCTTTTTGCCGAGCAGGGCTTGGGCGATGGGGGTGCCTATCGAAAGCTTGCCGGCTTTCAGGTTGGCCTCTTTTTCCGATACTATCGTGTACTCGACCTCTTTGTTCGTGGAGTGGTTCATGAGTTTGACACGGCTGAGTATCTGTATTTTGTCCGTATTCACATTGGACTCGTCGAGGATACGGGCACCGGCAAGCGTAGCCTCCATATTGGCTATGCGCATCTCCAGCATGGCCTGAGCCTCCTTGGCCGCATCGTATTCGGCATTTTCCGAGAGGTCGCCCTTGTCGCGTGCCTCGGCTATGGCTGCGGCTGCAGCCGGGCGCTCTTTCGCGCGCATGTGTTCCAACTCTGCCTTGAGCTTGTTGTACCCTTCGCGGGTCATGTATGTAACTTCTGCCATAACTCCTGTTGCCGGTCGGTTCCGGCTGTTAAGCGGTTAATATGATTCATAAAAACTCCCGAACGCACGGGGAACAGCCCTCTCCCTGAAAAGAGCAATCCCGACACATCGGCCGGAATCCCTGTGGCGTTCGAGTCTTGTACGGGACCGTCAGGTACCTTGCACGTCCCTTCCGGGATAGGCGTAGGGGCGGTTCTTCCGGTATTCACGGTGTGTACCGTCAGTTTATATAGGTACATGCAAAAAAAGAATTCCGCTGCCGGAACCCTCTTGCTTCACTTTTGAATACGCTTACAAAGTTAGGCAATTAAACCGAAAAAACAAATTTGCCTCTTGCTTATTTTGGAACGTGCTGGCGGATGCGGCAGTCCGTCAGGCGCGTTTGTCGGGGTAGATGAAGGAATCCGGACGGATTGCGTGCATTTGTCTCCACCGAATCGCATCTGCGAGTGCGGGTCGGGCAGCCGTCCGACGGCAATTTTCGGTGTTCAACGAATATATTGCTATATTTGTCAGTCCATCTAATGTAATGTGGCGGTTATGGCTGGTATGTTCGCATCGATGATATCCATGTCCGATATTCGGAGCGTAATCATGGCGTTGTATTTCGTGATTATTGCCGCCGCCGTCATCGTCATCGTTCATGACCTGCGCGACCCGGTCAAGGCCCTTTCCTGGATACTCGTCATTACGCTGCTGCCCGTGGTCGGCATCGTTTTCTACATGGTGTTCGGCCGCAATTATCGGAAAGAGAAGATTTTCAACCGCAAGGAGATAGATGATTTCGAGCAGATAGGCCGGCTTTGCCGGGTGCAGTTGCGCGAACTCGTAGACCCGGATATTCAGCACATCGAACCCATCGAAGCCAATAAGGATATCATTACCCTGCTGCTGAATAACAACAGGGCGCTCCTGACAGTACGGAACAAAGTGAAGATACTCAATGACGGGAAGGCGAAATTCGAGGAGCTGTTCGAGGCTATCGAAGGGGCCGTATCGTCCGTACATCTGGAATATTACATTTTCGAGAATGATGAAACGGGGCGCCGTCTGACCGACCTGTTGGCCCGGAAGGTGAAAGAGGGGGTGGAGGTACGTCTGATATACGATGATGTCGGCAGCTGGAACATGAAGCGCCGCCACGCCCGGCGGTTGAGGGCCATGGGAATCCGGGTATGCTGTTTCATGCCGGTCGTGTTCCCGTGGCTCACGAGCAAGCTGAATAACCGCAACCACCGCAAGATAGTGGTCGTGGACGGCAAGATAGGGTTTACGGGCGGGATTAATGTCGCCGACCGTTATGTGCACGGGACGAAGTTCGGCCCGTGGCGCGACACCCATCTGCGGATAGAGGGGGATGCGGTGAACATGCTGCAGGCCATCTTTATGACGGATTGGTATTTCGTCAGCGGTAAAGAACTGCTCAACGACGAGAAATATTTTCCCAAGAGCCGGATACGTACCCGTTCCCCGATGCAGATAGCCTCTTCCGGTCCCGATTCCGACTGGGCTTCCATCATGCAGGCGTTTTTCGCCGCCATCAACAAGGCGCGGAAATCCATCTACATATCCACTCCCTATTTTCTGCCGAACCAGGCCATTCTGACGGCACTCAAGGTGGCGGCCCTCAGCGGTGTGGACGTGCGTATCATCCTGCCTTTCCGTTCCGACAGCAAGATAGTCTATTGGGCTTCCCGTTCCTACATCGGCGAGATGCTCGATGCCGGTATCAAGGTCTATTTCTTCTGCAAGGGGTTCAACCACTCCAAGATATTGATAATAGACGACAACTTCTGTTCGGTGGGGTCGGCCAATATGGATATACGGAGTTTCGAGGATAATTTCGAGGTGTCGGCCATCATGTACGACCCCAAAGTGGCGGAAGAACTGACCGGTTACTTCCTGGGCGATATCGGCAACAGCGTTGCTGTTACCCCCGAATCGTGGGAGAACCGCCCCAATCTCCATGCCGTTTACGAATCCCTCGCCCGCTTGGCAAGCCCGCTGCTGTAAGAGGGGTATTTATCGTGACAGTTGTTGATGCGTAGCAGGTACTTATTCTTGTCCAAGAGAAATATAATGGCTACTTTTGAATGATTTTTGTTCTATATATAAAAATTTTAGCCGGCTTTTGGTGAATGTATGATAGTTGGACTGTGTGGAAAATACGATGTCGTGTTATGGCAGTTGCATCCATGTCCGTAAACGGTTAAGTTTGATTGAATGAATATATACGACTGTAAAATACTGAATCTTCCTAAGATAGGAGATAAGCGAGGGAACTTGTCTTTTGTTGAAGAGATGGCGCATATTCCATTTGCCGTCGAGAGGACTTATTGGATATACGATGTGCCGGGAGGTGAGTCCCGGGGTGGGCATGCCTATAAGGAGAATGAAGAGTTTATCATTGCTTTATCAGGAAGTTTTGATGTCTTTGTAGATGACGGAGTACATAAACGTACCTATTCGTTGAACAGGTCGTATTATGGTTTATATGTCCCTAAGGGGGTGTGGCGTGAATTGAGTAATTTCTCTACGAATTCACTTGCTTTGATACTGGCCTCTACTGCTTATAATGCGGCTGATTATATACGGAATTACTTGGAATTTAAATCATTTCGTAATGAAAGGTAATACGGTATATGACTGTACTATGGTGGAGCTGGACAAGCATCATCATGAAAAAGGGAACATTACGGTTGTTGAGAACGGAATAACGGTTCCTTTTGATGTGAAGCGTGTGTACTATTTGTATGATGTACCGGGCGGGGAGACACGCGGAGGACATGCGCATAAAGAATTGTATCAGTTGATGGTGGCGGCCAGTGGCAGTTTCAGTGTTATTTTGGATGATGGGACCGTGAAGCGCACGTTCGTATTGAATAGACCATATCAAGGACTGCTCATTGTGCCGGGTATATGGCGTGAACTTGATGATTTCTCTTCGGGTTCGGTCTGCCTTGTGTTGGCTTCTCAGGTTTATGAAGAAGCTGATTATATAAGAAAATATCCTGACTTTATCAATTATAAACATGGTTGAGGTTGTGAGGTATTCAGCTGGTCTAGCCAGTGAATGGAATGATTTTGTGAAAAAATCCAAGAATGGTACCTTTCTGTTTAACAGAGGATATATGGATTATCATGCGGACCGTTTTAGAGATTGTTCATTAATGATATACCGTAAAGGAAGATTGAGTGCGGTTTTGCCTGCAAATGTAGTGGGAGATATCTTGTATTCGCATCAGGGACTGACATATGGTGGGTTTATTTTGAATGATAAGGTAACTGTTGCGGATATGTTGGAGATTTTCGAGGAGGTTAATTCTTTCCTGAAAAAGAATGGTGTCGCAAAAGTCGTATATAAAGCAATTCCGTATATTTATGCGGATATTCCTGCCCAGGAGGATTTGTATGCCTTGTTTAGGCAAAATGCTCGTCTGATTGCTGGTAATATTTCATCGACTATTTATCAGAATAATAAACTTAAATTTTCTGAGTCGCGGCAATCGGGTGTTCGTAAGGCGAAAAGACAAGGGCTCATTGTTACGGAATCGGATGATATGGCTGCTTTTTGGGAGATATTATCGGCAAATCTGAATTTTAAATACGGTGTGATGCCAGTTCATTCTTTAGCCGAAATTTCTTTGTTGAAAAGTCGTTTCCCTGAGAATATCAGGTTGTTTCTTTGTTTAGAGGGGCAGATGCCGTTGGGAGGAACGGTCGTTTTTGAAACAGGACGGGTTTTACATGTTCAATATATATCGGCGAATGAGGATGGAAAAGCCAAAGGCGCCCTTGATATTTTATTTGATTTCTTGATAAATGAGCGTTATGCAGAGATTCCTGTCTTTGATTTCGGTCAATCGACGGAAAAAATGGGAACCATCTTGAATGAGAAACTGATTTTTCAAAAGGAAGGTTTTGGGGGACGAGGAGTCATGTACAATACTTATGAGTATTTGATTTAGGATAGTATCAATTAGTTCATGAGAAATGAAACAGATTGTCCTTATCGGAACTGCCGATACAGCTAAAGATATTTATTCTTTTATTAAAGATTACAAACTGTTTGATGTTATTGCTTTTGCGGTGGATCATCAATATAAAACAGAAGAATATTGTTGCGGTCTTCCAGTTTATGTGATAGAGGAGCTGAGTGAGAAAATAGATAAAAATGAGGTGGGAATCTTTGTGCCTATTCAGTGGAACTATATTAATAGACAGCGTAAAGAAATGTATTGGCGATTAAAAGATGCCGGATTTCATTTTGTTAATGTAATTGCACCTAATGCAGTAATTCATTCTATGGGCAGCATAGGTGAAAATTGTTGGATAGCAGACAATGTAGTAATTGAATCTAATGTTACTATTGGGAATAATGTTTTTGTTAAATCCAAAGCATGGATTGGGCATTATACTACGATAGCAGACCATTGTTTTATTGGGGCAGCTTCAATGGTTGCAGGGAAAGTGACTATTGGAGAACAATCGTTCATCGGAATCAATGCCATGGTATTTGACGGTGTGAAAATTGGTCGGAAATGTTTGGTAGGGGCTTGTACCTTTGTCAAACGTTCTTTGCCTGATTTTTCGTCGATTAAACTGTCGTCCGCTGTAACGGAAATTCGACAGTATAATGAAATCGACATTGAAGAGAAATTGGTCGCAGCTAAAAATATAAGATAGGATGGTTAAATTTTTAGATTTACAGGCCGTAACAGCTAAATATGCGGAGGAGATTCATGAAGCAGTGCAACGTGTTGTCGATTCGGGCTGGTATCTTCAGGGGGAGGAGAATCGACAATTCGAAGAGAATTATGCTGCTTATATCGGGACGCGATACGCGATAGGGTGTGCTAACGGTTTGGATGCACTCATCTGGATCTTTAGAGCATATATCGAAATGGGCGTCATGCAGCCCGGTGATGAGATAATCGTTCCTGCGAATACATATATAGCATCAATTCTTGCGATTACGGAAAACGGACTCGTACCGGTATTGGCGGAACCTGATTTGGAAACTTACCAGATTGATGGCAATCGTATTGAGAGATTGGTTACGTCTAAAACGAAAGGAGTGCTTATCGTACATTTGTACGGACAATGTGCTTATACGGTCCAAATCGGTGAAGTATGCGATAGATATGGTTTGAAACTGATTGAAGATAATGCCCAGGCACATGGATGTCAGTTCGGTCATAGGCATACAGGTGCGCTGGGAGATGCGGCCGGACATAGTTTTTATCCAGGTAAGAATCTGGGGGCTTTCGGTGATGCGGGAGCGGTGACCACGGATGACCCGGAGTTGGCGGAAACGGTCAGGACGCTTGCTAATTATGGGTCTGCTCAAAAGTATGTGTTTAAATATTGTGGACGCAACAGCCGGTTGGATGAAATACAGGCTGCTGTGCTAAATGTCAAATTGAAACATCTTGAGGAGGATATCGAAGCTCGCAAACTGGTTGCGCGTTATTATATCAATCGGATTGTGAATCCTTTGGTTACCTTGCCGAAGGTGCGAGACTGGTATGCCCATGTATTCCATATTTTTCCCGTCCGTTGTCCTGAGCGAGACAGACTGCAGAAGTATCTGGCGGAAGCAGGTATACAAACCATTATTCATTATCCTATTCCGCCGCATAAACAGGAGTGTTATAAAGAGTGGAATAGTTTGGTTTTTCCTATCACTGAAACAATACATGCGGAGGAACTCAGTCTGCCTATGAGTCCGGTAATGAGCGATGTGGACATGGAGCTGGTTGTAAACGCAGTAAATGCATTCCGGTAAGTCGAATGACAATGGCCGCAGCTATGGATACTCAGGAGATAAAAAAAGAGCAAGAGGGATATCAAACTGCTTTTAAGGCGACGGCTTTATTCGGAGGTGTACAGGTAATTAATATACTTGTATCTATATTGAAATCCAAAATCGTCGCATTATGGCTCGGTACTACTGGGTTTGGTATCATGAGCCTTTTTAATTCGGCGACTTCCCTAATATATTCCATAACGAATCTGGGGCTGCAGGACAGTGCGGTTCGGGACATTGCTTATGCGAAAGGACAAAACAACCTTTCGTCAGTTGCACGTACCGTGAAAGCTATTAATCGGTGGATATGGGCCACGGGATTGTTCGGTGCTCTTGTTACCATTGTTTTGGCTCCGTGGTTGAGTCAGTGGCTGTTCGAAAGTAATAAATACGTCCTTTCTTTTGTGCTGTTGTCATGCGTCGTACTGTTGTCCGGTATATATAATGGGAATTATGCTACGTTGCAGGGAACAAGGAATCTGCGGTTGATGGCAAAAGCCAACATTTTTGGTGCGGTTACCGGATTTTTATGTTCGTTGCCTATGTTCTATTTTTTTCGGGACCGGGGTATTGTATGGGCATTGATATTAACTGCGCTTTCTACGACTGTTGTCAGTCTGCTTTATGTGAAAAAGGCGAACATTCCGGATGCCCGCTTGACATATGGGGAGAGTTATCATATCGGACTCAAAACAGTTAAATTGGGTGTCATGATGTCGTTGAGCGGTATCAGTGTTACGCTTGTGCAATTTGTAGTAAAAACATTTATCGCAAGAACAGGAAGCATTGCTGATGTCGGGCTTTATCAGGCCGGCTGGGCCTTGAACGGTACTTATTTGGGGCTGGTATTTACGGCTATGGCCAAAGATTACTATCCTCGTCTTTCACAAGCTGCTACGGATAATCGTGTGGTCAGAACAATGATGAACCAGCAGACGGAGATTGCACTATTGGTTTTGGCTCCTCTTGTGATTGTTATGATTGTTTTTATGCCATTTTTTATAGAGCTGTTATATTCCGGAGAGTTTATTGGAATAGTCAGAATGACAGAATGGTTGCTTATCGGATCGTTAATCAAGGCGGGGTCGTGGGGTTTGAGTTTTGTCTTTCTGGCGAAAGGAGACGGTCGGCTTTTTCTTTTTAATGAATTAGGTACGAAAATCATTACCCTGCCGGCTTATTTGGTCGGGTTTCACTTTTTCGGGTTGGACGGTATTGGCTATGCTTATACTTTCAATTTCACAGTGTATTTTCTCTGGGTTGCTCTCGTCGCGTATAAACGGTATGGTATATCATATGATAACGGCTATTGGCGATTGTTTACGGTGCTATTGGCGATGATACTTATTTTTCCGTTAGGCGAAAGATTGTGGAATGCAGGTTATGGAACGGGTATCGCATTGATTGTGTGTATCGGAGTGTATGCTTTGTTTGAATTCAATCGACGGATAAATTTGAGAACCTTGACAGAAAAGTTACACCAAAGGGGCGGAAGGAAGTGATGCTTGTGAGAAAAAAAGATATCTTATCGTTTTACGACAAAGTAAAAAAACTTGCTGTAAGTTCGTTGGAGAAGGAACGTTACGAAGATGCCGTGGCCTATACGAATGCAGCAGCGGAAATTGCTTACCGTTTTAACTGGATGTACCGGGATGACGAGCTGGAAGACATTCTTATAAAGGTGTCCAATCGACTTGTCTGTCGGAATGAATCGTATGTTGCTGTTGGGGGACGTTGTGTCATGTATGTGGCGGCGCTTTTGGATAACAGAGGAATTATACAGCAATATCTGAGAGCTTTGATGTTTTATGCCGATAAGTTACTCGTGATAGTTGAGCGGCCATATGGAGATGAAGGGAGGGATACCGTCCGTGAACTGAAGGCTTGTGAGAAAGCGGAGTTATATATCCTTCCGGAGGAATTGTCTTTGAAAGCCCGGTCACAGTTATTGTACGATAAAATAGTATCATTTCAACCGGAGCGCCTTTTTATGCATTTATGGCCGTGGTCCGGTTTTGCCGTAAGTGTATTCAATGTATTGCCGTCCGAAATTATCAGGTATCAAATCAATTTGACCGACCATGCGTTTTGGCTGGGGTGCAGTTGCTCGGATTATGTCTTTGAATTTAGACCGTATGGATGTACGGTCTCGGAAGAACGCAGGGGGATAGCCCGGGAAAAATTGTTGTTGCAACCTTATTATCCGATAAAGAATCGCTGGCCGTTCGCTGGTTTCCCGGAAAATACTGCCGGGAAGACAGTCCTGTTTTCTGGAGGAGGACTATATAAGATTTATGGCGCGGGTGGGAAATATTTCGAAATTGTAAAGAACATTCTTGATTTATACCCCGATGTTGTTTTGCTATATGCCGGTACGGGAGATACCGCTCCGTTTGAAAGGTTCATTAAGGAAAATAATTTTTGTAACAGGATATTTTTGTTAGGGTTCAGAAAGGATATAACAGCTATCTTTGAACATTGCGATATATACCTTAATACGTATCCGGCTTCCGGAGGCTTGATGTGTCAATATGCAGCCATGGCGGCAAAGCCCGTATTGGCTTATAATCGGGAGGAGGATAGGGCGAGGTTTATCGAGGAGGTCGTGTGTGTGAATCGGCCTTATAAAATAACCTATACCGATGCAGTTAGTTTGGTTGAAGAGGCAGGCCGATTGATAGAAGATGCATCATACCGGAAACGGCGGGGGGAAGAGTTGCATGATGCAGTCGTTACCCCGGAACAATTTGGAAGCGATTTGAAGAAGATATTGACTTGTAATACGAGTCTGAGGAATTATGAAAGGGTAGACATAGATTATGATGCTTTTTGCGAAGGATATATAGATAGAGAGAACCATTATACGGATACGTTCAAACGATTCGTAATAAGAAAGTTTAAGTTTCGTACTGCATGGCTTTTCCCGCGAGTATTCCGATGGTTTGTAGGATATGTCCTCAGTGGCCGTTTATTGGCGTATCTGGTGCGCAGTAGAAAAGGATGAATATGGGAGCGAAAAAGATAGTGAGATATTGTTTGTCGGGAGTTGCTTGTTGTACGTCTTTGTTCAGACCGCTCAGCAGGTTGCAGTATCTCGTATGGTGGATGTACTATTCGCAATATAAGCGGAGGGAGTTTAAATCGTGTCCTTCCGATGTGTGGATTACTCCGAAAATCAGAATAATAGGCGGGAAGTACATAGAAATAGGACATGGTGTTCATATTCATGGGGACACTATTCTTAGTGCCTATTCTGAATTTGCTGGGAGTAAGTTTCTCCCCAGTATCTTAATAGGCGATAATTGTAATTTGGGACCAAGAGCACATATTACAGCGATTAACCGTGTGGTGATAGGTGCCGGAACTTTGACGGGTCGCGACCTTACCGTGACAGACCATGCACATGGGCAAGTTTCTGACCGAGAACAATTGTTGGAAGCTCCGAATCGGAGGTTGCTGTATTCAAAAGGGGAAGTTGCAATTGGCAGGAATGTTTGGATAGGAGATAAGGTTACGGTATTGCCGGGAGTGCATATCGGTGACGGAGCTATTATTGGAGCCGGAAGTGTCGTGACCGGAGACGTGCCTGCATATGCAGTCGTGGCGGGTAATCCCGCCCGGATTATCAGAAACCTGCAATAAATTGAGGCATGAAGACGACTATGATACAGACATCTTCCGTGGAGAAGGTTGAGGCATGGATATATGCGATATGTCTATTGTTTTCCATTCCGCCTTTCTTTTTCTGGTCGGTGAGTTCGCCTTATTTCATGATGGTGTGTCTTTTGATTTCTTTGAAGCATTTTCGGATAAATCGTGATACGGGTTATGTGGTATTTACCACGTTATTGTTTCTGATTTATTTGGTATTGGCTTTTATGGGGGGCGGTACTTTTGTGGGAACTGTCGTTACGAGTTTGATGGGAATCGTTTTCTTTACCGACCCTCGGTTTTTGAAATTGGTGTTTGATAAGTTCGTATATGTTTTTTCGATTACTTCTTTGTTATCGGTCATCCAATATATTTTGGTCGTCGTCTTCGATATAGGTATGCCGTATAGGGTTATAAATGCATTGAATACGCTTAAGTCCTATGATTACATGGCTTATGCCTTTTTTGTAATGCCCAGCAAGACGTTCGATATATTGCCCAGATTTTTTGGGATGTATGATGAGCCGGGAGTGGTCGGAACGATTGCCGGTGCAATTCTGATGACACGGCAGTTTAATTTTAAGAAATGGATTAATATCCCGATTTTCATTGCTGGGATTCTCTCGTTCTCTTTGTTCTTTTATGTGATTTTTGCAATTTACGTAATATTGTTTGCGAAAATACGATATAAGGTCATTACGACCGTGTTGGTTGCTCTTGCAGTTTACCTGTGGCAGGAAAATGAAATCTTGGAGCGTTATGTGTTTAGCCGTTTGGAGATAGAGAATGGTGAGTGGACAGGAGATGACCGTACGAAAGCACATTTCGATTATTGGTATAAAACGGAGTTCGTTAATTCGAAAGATTTTTATTTCGGTTTGGGGCGCAGTGCGAATACGTTGTATAATCAGGGAGGGGCATCCTATAAGGATGTGATAGTGAATTATGGTATCATATTCTTTGTCATTTATATGGGGACATTTACTTTGTTCGGACTGTATCGCCTGAAGTTTTCCAAAGAGTTTTTCATCTATTTTTTCCTGTTGTACGGTGTTATCTATCAGCGACCGTTTATCGGTAGTTTCGTCTATTTGTTTATCATTTTCATTCCTATTTTGTATTTGAACAGATATATTGGCGGCAGCACACGTCAATTGCCCGTAACGGAACATGTAAATTAAAAAAGCAATGGATGTTTCGATAATTATAGTTAATTACAATACGAAAGAATTGACGGCCGCATGTATTAACAGTATTTTCCAATATACTGAAGGCGTTGAATTCGAGGTAATTCTAGTGGATAATGCATCGACGGATGGTAGCAGGGAGTTTTTCAGAAAGGATACACGAATTATATTGATAGAGAGTGAGATTAATCTGGGGTTTGGTAGAGCCAATAATCTGGGGTATGAATATTCCCATGGGAAGTATGTCTTTTTGTTGAATTCCGATACTTACCTCTTGAATAATGCGGTGAAGATTTTCTATGACAGGATGTCTGTGCTGCCGCAGACGGTTGCTTGTCTAGGTTGTATGTTGTCGGGGCCGGATGGAAGATACAGCCATTCTTATGGGGACTATTTACGGTGGAGAAATGCATGGCAAAGTGTCTTAGTATCTGCGTTCGGTAGGGATGATTCTGTTATTCGGTCAACGGATTTGCCGATTGAGGGTACCACAGTGCCTGTAATCATAGGTGCTGATTTATTTATCCGGCGCAAGGTAATCGAGCAAGAGGGATTTTTTGACCCGATTTTTTTCATGTATCATGAGGAAAATGATTTACAGAAACGTTATGGATTGGCTGGCTACGAATGCCGTATTGTACCGGGGCCGGAAATAGTACATTTGGAGGGAGGCAGTAATCCGTATAAAATCAATATTCTTTCCACGAAGGGAAATTTTCTGTTTATTAAAAAATGGTATAGCTATCCGCAATACTTGTCGTATCGGGTGGTATATGCTTTAACGCATTTTCCGAAAATCTTTATTAGGCAAATACCTTGGGAACAACGTGTATTGTATTTGAGGATATTATTGTTTTATCGGGTTCGTGGTGGTAAAAACGAATAATTTAATGTAGAGGATGAAACGTAAGTTAAATATACTTTTCCGAGCTCTCAATGGATGCTGTCTGCGGATAAAAGCATGGTTTGACATCCGATTGAGAAAAACTATATGCCGTACGGAGGCCACATATGTTCCGGATTTGGTTGTCTCCTTAACCAGCTATGGAGCACGGGTAAAAAGGTGTGCTCCCTATGCTGTTTATTCTGTTCTGAAGCAAGATGTCCGGCCTTATAAAGTTATTTTATGGTTGGATGAAACCAAGTGGAGTATGAATAATGTTCCGAAACTTATGAAAAGACTCATAAGGTCGGGTTTAGAAATACGATTCTGCCATGATGTGAAGTCGCATACCAAATTGTTACCGGCTTTGAAGGCTTATCCAGATAAGGTTATCGTTACGGTGGACGATGATTTGTATTATTCCAGAAACTTCTTAACGACGCTTTATGAAGCGTATCAGACGGATAAAAAATCAATACATGCTTTGAAAGTGCAGTATCCTACGTATGGGCCAGACGGAATATTGGAACCTCATAGAAAATGGATGTTGTCCTATATGATACGGGATAATTTTCCGTATGATGCCCGGAAAATCATGGCTTTAGGATATGGAGGGGTGTTGTATCCGCCTGGAGCGTTTGACGAGGAGGTGTTTAATGAGAAAGTTTTCATGAGGTTATGTCCGTATGCGGACGACATATGGTTTTTTGCTATGGCATTGAAAAAAGGAACATTACGCAAGTATGTGTTGGGAAAAAATGTGTCGTATTATGCGGTAGATTTTTTCTATCAATATTTTCATACTTCAGCGTTACATGATATCAATATTGCACAGGACCGGAATAGTTCTCAGATGACTGATGTTTTGAGATATTATGGTCTTACCGTATAGCAGTTCGATGTCTGTAACAGGGAATAGTTATTGATTAAACGGCAATGATAGGGATTGTTGGAGATGTAAATCTTACGGATGGGTATTTTGATACCGGGTTTGGTGTCGGCAGTGCGGTTGCTGCAGGAGCGGATCCTTTTGCCGGTATCAATCGAAAAGAAGGCGATATATGGATAGGTAATTTCGAGGGGGTTACCGCACGTGTTTCCTCAAAAAAGGGAATATATGGTAAGCAGTTCATTGTTTCTCCGGAATATCTTGCGGGGATTACGCATTTTGATTTTTATAATATAGCCAATAATCATACGATGCAACACGGGCGTGTAGCATTTGACGAAATGCTTGGGCATTTGACATCGTTTGGCAGTTGTTATTTCGGTACATGTAAGCGACGTAGTGTTGAGTTTGTATATAAGGGAAAAAGGTTTGCTATAACGGGTTTCTCTCAACGTAAAGAAAATTTTGAGAAGAATCCTTTATATTGGTATAATCCTGAATATGTAGAGATAGAGGCCGAACTGGCGAAATATGCTCATTTGGATTTCAAGATTGCGTATGTGCATTGGGGTAATGAGTTTATTGACCGTCCGTATGTGGACCAGATACATTTTGCTCATTTCCTGATTGATATCGGATATGATTTGGTAGTGGGGATGCATCCGCATTTATTGCAAGGATATGAAATTTATCAAGGAAAATACATCTTTTATTCGATAGGGAATTTTGTATTCAATATGCACTGGGAACCATTACGTTATGCCGCTATTGTGAAGTTGGATGTGGAGGAGGAGAAAATTGTTACCGATGTTGATTATGTGTACATAGGCGATGATTATTTTCCAATAATTATAGCGGAGGAAGACGTACCGGCAGCATATCGATTCTCTTATCTCAATACATTGATAGGGCATCATATGAGTAATGAGGAGTATTACTCATTACTGCGTGAACGAGTTCGGCGTTATCGGAAAGATAATCGTATGATTATTTTAAAGAATATAACTAAATTCAAATTTTCTTATGTTTGTGCGATTGTAAAGGATTTTGCAAAACGGGGTATACGATGCAGAAGAGTATGATGTATAGCAAATGATTGATTCGAGGCGGTTATGTTGAGAAAACTGATATATGAGGCGGGAGCAAGAATGAGGAATCCATCGTTGATGGAACAATTCGATTTTTTGAAGAAAAGCGACCGTTGGGAAAGGGCCCAACTGGACTATTATCAGTTGGAGAAAATGAAAAGTTTTCTGAAGTTTGCTTATCTCTATTCTCCTTTTTATCGGACGATGTTCAAAGAGATTGGATTCGTTCCATCGCAAATGACGAGTCTGAAAGAGATGAAAGCGCTTCCGATAACGGATAAGTCCGTTCTGATTCAGCATAACCGGGAAATACAATCGATTTATCCTTTCGATAAGTTGCGGCGTTCCGAGACGTCGGGTTCTTCCGGTCAGCCGTTATTGTTTTATCGCGATGAAGAGTGGGATTCGGGGCATCGCGCTGCGGTTATGCGAGGGATGAGTTGGTATGGTGTCATGCCGTGGGAGAGGAACGGTTATCTGTGGGGTTATAATGTCGATAAGAGAAAGAGATTCAACACGAGAATCCTCGATGAATTGTGCAATAGGTTCCGTATGTTTTCGTATGCTCCTGTCGATATTGAACGGTTTTGTCACAGACTGAAGAAGGCATCGTATCTAAGTGGGTATTCGTCCATGATTTATGAGGTGGCTAAATATATTAACGAGCATGGAGTCACGATGTCTGATTATCATCTAAAGATGATAAAGGCTACATCGGAAAAGATATATCCGAATTATCGGCAGGAGGTTTGGCAGGCTTTTGGTTTGGATTGCACGAGTGAGTACGGAGCTGCAGAAGCGGGTATTATTGCGTTTGAATGTCCTGAAGGCAAGAACATGCATATTTGCATGGAGAACGTGTATGTCGAGGATGAAGAAGGAGAAATCATCGTAACCAATATGTTGTCTCGTTCTTTCCCTATTATTAGGTATAGATTGGGGGATTATGTTACTTTTGCGGATGCGGGATATGAGTGCCCTTGCGGAAGGCAGCATCCGGTTATTGTGGATGTCTGTGGACGGGTCGGGAAAAATGTCATCGGAAAGACGGGGAAATATCCGAGTCTGACATTCTATTATGTGTTTAAAAATGTAGCGTTGAATGATGGGTGTGTATTGAACTATCAAGCGCGGCAGGAGGAGGTTGGGAAAGTGATTATCAATATCGAACAACCTTTGACTTATGCCGAGAAGATGACTCCCCTTGTTCGTAGAGAACTGGAAAAGTACTTTAAAGATGACATCGAGTTTACGATTCGTTGGGGTGTAAAGTTGCACACGCATAAGGAGAAACTGAAAGATTTTATTACGACAATCGATTGAGATATGTCTGATTTAGTTTCAATCATTACGCCTGCTTATAATGCCGCAAATTATATTGCGGATATGATAGAGTCGGTCTTGGCTCAGACTTATACGGAGTGGGAACTGTTGATAACGGACGATTGTTCTACTGATAACACGGTGGATATTGTGAGGAGTTATGCGGCACAAGATACTCGGATTAAGTTGTTTAGATTAGAGGCGAATTCCGGTGCAGGGGTAGCGCGGAACAATTCCATTCGGGAGGCGCGTGGACGTTATATTGCATTTTGCGACAGCGATGACCTATGGAAACCCTGTAAGTTGGAACGGCAGATAGCTTTCATGTCGGAAAAGGGATATAAGTTCGTTTATACCAAGTCCGATGTGATAGATACGGCAGGGAATGTCATTGCGATTAACGAACGTGTTCCCCGTGTTTCCTATCGCAGTACGATGATAGTGAATTATATTGGAACGACGACTGTAATGTATGATACGGAAGGTATTGGAAAATTTTATATGCAGAATGTCCGAAAACGTCAAGACTGGCTTTTGTGGATAGATATTTTGAGGGTTACTCGTTATGCGTATTGCCTTCCTGAACGGTTGAGCTCATGGCGTTCCGGGAATGAGGGCTCGCTTTCTTCCGATAAGTCTTCGTTGTTTAGATATCATTTGATGATATATCGGGACTATCTGGGGTTTCCGGCACCGGTGGCTTTTCTGATGTGTTACGGAGTCTCGCTGCCGTGTTTTATGGTCAAGAAAATTAGGCACAGGTTGATTAATTATTTGTATAGTCATGGGGGGCGGTATCAATAAATTGGTAGAAATACTTTGTTATGGGAGCGGAGTTTGTCAGGGTCGATAATTACGTTAAACCGTCTAAATGGCATTGGTTCAAGGCGGCATTGTGGAGTGTCGTAACTTTACGCTTTTTTATAGATTTATTCCGGTTGTTGGAGTACTATACGGTCAACTGCATTGTCGGTCGTCAGCAGGCTGTTATCGGCAAAGATTGTAAGATTCATCCTACGGTCATGTTACGGCAGCCGGAAAGGATAAGAATAGGTAATCATTGTTCCATTAACCATAACAATGTTTTTCAGGCGGGGAAAAGGACTGGAACAATAACGCTTGGTAATAATGTTCTGACTGCTGCGAATGTGATGTTTGTGGCTTATACTCATTCATTTGACACCCCGGATGTGCCAATCATGGACCAGGATTGTTATGACGCTCCGATAGTGGTGGAAGATGACGTATGGATTGGATTCGGCGCTATTATATTGGCCGGAGTGACTATCGGAAAGGGCGCAGTGGTCGCAGCCGGGGCGGTTGTCAAGAGCGATGTTCCTGCTTATGCTATTGTCGGTGGCGTTCCGGCCCGGGTGTTGAAAATGCGTAAAACGGAGTGAAGAGAATGACGGTAAGATTATTGCCTCGTTCCAGAGTAAATTATACCTGGAAACGTCTTGTCGGCAGTCTGTTTGTCCGAGAGAAGAGTGTATACTGCAAACGATTGAAACGCCTGCTTGCGCAATATTTCGGAGTTGCGGATGTGGTGCTCACCTCGTCCGGTCGGAATAGCTTGTTTTTGCTGTTGTCTTATTTGCATCATAAGAAAGTTATCGTTCCTTCCTATACATGCAAAGCAGTAACGGAGGCTGCTTTGATGGCCGGTAAACAGGTAGTGTATGTGGAGGTATCCCTGGAGGATTTTAATATATTGCCGGAGAAATTGGTGCATCTTGTGGATGACGATTCCATTGTAATTGCGACACATCAATATGGCAACCCGTGCAGAATCGAGGAGATATGCGATATCTGCCGGAAGGCTGGGGCGTTAGTGATAGAGGATTGTGCGGCTTCGCTTGGAACGGTTTATAATGGGAAGCTGACAGGATTATTCGGGAATTATGCCTTTTTCAGTTTTGATTCCACAAAGCTTGTGACCGTTCCTTCGAAAGGAGGGTTTATTATAGCCGCCGATGCGGCTGAACTTCATGCTATAGAACAGCATGTAATGGAATGTCGCATTCCAGGCATACGTTTCCGTCTGAAGCATACGGTAATCGGGATGATATATCTTGTGCTCAGGAATAAAATCATATATCGTATATTTCATTATGTGACCATGCAACGAAAGGGGAAGGCCCAACTCGACGATAAGCATGCTTTAAATTTAGTCCCCGATGATTATTATCGTTATCGAATGGCTGCATGGCAGGCTTATATGGCAATCCCGCAAATTGAAATTCTGCCGGAACTTATTGAGAGGCGTAAAATGATGTATCATTATTATGACGAACATATCCGGAATACACGGGTATTGCGCAAACCGGTTGTCTGTTCGGAAGCTTGTTGTATCAAATATGCTATTTTGGTGAAGGACAAAAAACGGTTTTATGATGCGTGTCTCGAAAAAGGCGTTGATATGGCATTTAGTTTCAGTTATACAGTCTGTCCACGTAGTTGTGAACATGCTTCTGATATTGCAGCAGAGGTGTTGAATATTCCGTTTTATTGGGGACTTAGGGAAAAGGATATGGAACGGGTAGTGTCCATAATCAATTGGCTTGCTGCGGAGATTGGACGTTAGTAAGTATAGGGGTGAATATGAGAGTATTGTTGACGGATGCACAGGATGTGCAGAGTATAACAGTTGCCCGGGCGCTGAAACGAGAGGGATGTGTGGTGTATGGTTTTATGACATCGCGTATCTCCTATGGTTACTTCTCGCATGCATTTTGGAAACGTATTATTTGTCCGGATGTGAAAACTGATTCGGAAGGATTCCGGTTGGAATTGATGAGTTTTCTTGCGACCCATCAGATAGATGTCATCATCCCGTTGAGTGACGGTAGTGCGGCTTTTGTCAGTAAAAATAAAACTGAACTGGAAAAACAATTCGGCGTGAAATGTGCGGTGCCGGATTATGAGATATTTTGTACGGCTCATAATAAGGGACGGTTAATGGATATTTGTCGACAATACGATATACCTCATCCTCGCACTTTCACTATTTCCGCTGATATGTTTGAGGAGGCTGTGGCATATGTTGGTTTCCCGGCTTTGATTAAACCGGATATTTCCGAAGGAGCCCGCGGTATTGTTTATGTTGAATCTGCGGAACAGGTACGGGCGAAGGTTGGTGCGGTGATAAAGGAATTTGGTAGCTGTACGTTGCAGCAATATATCCGGCATACCGGAGTATATTACAATGTCATGCTTTACAGAGGGGCTGCAGGAGAGTGTCTGGGGCAGACTGTTATTCGAATTCTCAGGTATTTCCCGTTAAAGGGCGGAACGAGTTGTTATTGTGAGAGCGTAGAGGAACCGGAACTTGTAGCGATGTGTTTCAGTCTGCTTGATAGGATAGGATGGGTGGGATTTGCAGATTTCGATATTATGCAGGAGGCGGATACGGGAACATATAAAATCATTGAAATCAACCCGCGGACGCCGGCGAGTATAAAAGCGGCCTATGTGTCAGGAGTGGATTTCCCTTCGGTGATACTTCGCGATACGTTGGGCCTTCCTGTTCCGGAGTATCGGTATGAATCGGGAAAGATATTGCGTTATATGGGACTGGATGTCATGTGGTTTCTGTTTTCTCCCGAGCGTTTTCGTTTCCGTCCGTCTTGGTTCAGATTTTTTGGGAAAAATATTTTTTATGAGGATGGCTATTGGAATGACCCGCTGCCTATGTTAGCCGGTTGTGTGGCTGGAGTTATCAAATATTTGAATCCTCGGTTCCGTCGGTCAAAACTGTGTTGATATGAATGTATTGACATTTGATATTGAAGACTGGTATAATCATGACGATTATTCGCATGATTTGCAGTGGGACAAGTTTGAAGTTCGTATTTATGAAGGTGTCGATAAAATATTGAGCGCATTGGATGAACAGAAGCAGAAAGCTACGTTTTTTTGTCTTGGTTGGATAGCTGAACATCATCCTAATATAATTGTCCGAATTACGGCGGCAGGGCATCATTTGGGATGCCACTCTTATCAGCATGAACTTGCAAGCGGAATGACACGTCAGGAGTTTCGGAATGATACCTATCGTGCCAAATGTCTTATTGAAGATGTTGCAGGACAGCCGGTGGACGCATTTCGAGTACCATCGTTTTCAGTGACAAAAACGAATACATGGGTATTTGATGTATTGACAGAACTTGGTTTTAAATATGATTCTTCTGTATTTTTGTCGAAACATGAGTTCGGTGGGTTCCCTTGTTTGGAGGTGGATGGACCGTTTGTTATTACCGGGCCGAAAGGGGCATTGAAAGAATTTCCAATCAATATGGCGGAAATATGCGGTAGACGGATTGCTTTTTCCGGAGGCGGATACTTTCGGGTGATGCCTTACGGTTTGTTGAACTGTTGGATGCGCAGTTCTTATGTGATGGCATATTTCCATCCGAGCGATTTTGACCCAGGACAACCACAAATGAAACATTTACCATTGATACGACAGTTTAAAAATAGGGTGGCGTTGCGTGGTAACTATGGTAAGTTTAAACGATTTATTCATGATTTCGACTTTGTCGATTTGCGACAGGCAGATAGTTTAATCGATTGGCATGGGACTAAGGAGTTGAATATAGAGGGCTTGTAAAGTATAGTGATGAAGATATCGTTTTCACCTCCTGACATCGGAGAGCAGGAGATAGTTGAGGTGGCGGAGGCCTTGCGTTCCGGATGGATTACAACGGGGCCGCGTACGAAAGAGTTGGAGCGACAGATAGCTGCGTTTTGCCGTACGGGCCGGGCCGTGTGCCTGAACTCCGCTACGGCATGTATGGAACTGATTTTGCGGGTTTTGGGCGTCGGGCCTGGTGATGAAGTTATTACTTCGGCATACACTTATACCGCAACGGCCAGCGTCGTGTGTCACGTAGGGGCGCGGGTAGTGCTTGTCGATACAGTACGGGATGGATACGAGATGGATTATGACCGTCTTGCGGAAGCCATCACCGAGCGGACCAAAGTAATCATTCCTGTGGACCTTGCCGGTATTCCGTGTGATTATGCAAAGATATTCTCGGTGGTCGAGAACAAGAGGCCCCTGTTTCGACCGGAGAGTATTTTGCAGGAAGCTTTTGGCAGAATTGTCGTATTGGCGGATGCTGCCCATGCTTTCGGGGCTTCCCGGGAGGGACAAATGTGCGGTGAAATCGCGGATTTTACCAGCTTCTCGTTTCATGCCGTCAAGAATTTCACGACTGCGGAGGGAGGGGCGTTGACTTGGCGGCCTGTTGCGGGTATAGCGGACGAGTGGCTTTATAAACAGTTTCAGTTGATGTCGTTGCATGGACAAAGCAAAGATGCTTTGACGAAAACACAACTCGGCGGGTGGGAGTATGACATCGTCGCTCCCTATTACAAATGCAACATGACGGATATCATGGCTGCTATCGGTCTGGTGCAGATGCAGCGTTATCCCGGATTGCTGGCACGACGGCGGCAACTGATAGCTTATTACGATGAGGCGTTGCGGGATTGCGGCGTACAGGTATTGGGCCATTATGGTGATACGTATCGTTCCAGCGGTCATCTGTACCTGACGAGGGTGCTGGGAATCGGAGAGGCGGAGCGCAACGCGGTCATCGTCGGAATGGCGGAACGTGGCATTGCTACCAACGTCCATTATAAACCGTTACCCATGCTGACTGCTTATCGGAACCTCGGTTTCGATATCCGGGATTACCCGAATGCGTACGCCATGTATTGCAATGAGATTACCCTGCCGTTGCATACGCGTCTGACGGATGAGGAGGCTGAATATGTGGTAACTAATTTTGCAGAGTTGATAGGTGGCCGTAGGTAAGCGTATTTTCGATATAGTCTCCAGTTCTGTGGTACTGGTCGTGTTGTCGCCTGTATTTGCAGCGATTGCGGTATGGATAAAACTGGATTCGCCGGGTCCTGTATTTTATAGACAGGTACGGGTAGGGCGGGGAAATCGTGATTTTTATCTTTACAAGTTTCGGTCGATGCGAGTAGGGGCGGATAGGCAGGGGCTTATAACCGTAGGAGGAAATGACCCGCGGGTTACCCGCTCGGGGCATTTTATCCGTAAATACAAATTGGACGAGTTTCCCCAACTTATCAATGTGATAAAAGGGGATATGAGCATTGTCGGACCGAGGCCCGAAGTCCGTAAGTATGTGGCGATGTATACGCCGGAACAGATGGAGGTGCTGTGTGTGCGCCCCGGTCTTACCGACCCGGCTTCCATACGTTATCGTAATGAGAACGAACTGTTGGCGACTGTGGAAGACCCCGAACGATATTACAGAGAGGTGATAATGCCGGATAAGTTGAGGCTTAGTCTGGAATATGTGCATCGTGCGTCTTTTTGGATGGATATCAAATTCATATTCGGTACTCTCGGTGAAATTGTGAGACATGGATGAGCGCATACAAGAGACTTTTTTGACGTTTGTGGGTAATGCCCTGTTCGATACCCGTTGCGATGCGGCGTCTGTTGCGGCGTGGGATAGGGCGGATTGGGAAGCGTTGTTTCGGTTGGCAGCCCGTCAAGGAGTTCTGGCTGTTGTGTACGATGCCGTGTCCCTGTTGCCCAAAGAGAACCGACCGCCCAGAAACCTCAATTTACGGTGGGCGTTGAGTGTCGAGAATATCGAGAATCGTTATTGCATGCAGTTGGCGAATGGAGCGGAACTTGCCGGTCTATGGACTGCTGCCGGTTTTCGTCCTGTTGTGCTGAAAGGTTTTGCAGTCAGTCGGTATTATCCTGTGCCGGAACATCGGGAGTGTGGTGATTTCGATTGTTTTTTGGGTCAGGATAGGGAGTTGGGCGATAGTATTGCGGTAGGAGCTGGCGCCGTATTGGAAGAGTCCGGATATAAACATTCTCATATTCTGTATAAAGGATTGATGGTCGAGAATCATCGGTTTTGTATCGGAGTTCGAGGTAGTAGGGAGGCGAAAGAATTGGAGCGTTTTTTGGAAGGGTTACTGGAGGAAGGTGCTGCAGAAGATAAGGTTCCGGGGACGGATATGATACTGCCTCCGGTTATGTTCAATGCTCTTTTTTTGACGTTCCATGGGTTGAAGCATTTTCTTGGCGAGGGAATCAGGTTGCGGCATATTTGCGATTGGGCCTGTTTTGTCGCCCGAGAGCAGCAAAATATGGATTGGCAGACCTTTTATGCAGTGTGTGACAGGTATCACATGCGTCGGTATGCGGATGTCATGACGGCCATTGCGGTACATGGTCTCGGGTTGCGGGTAGAGAATCCGGAAATAACAGTGGATAGCCGGTATGCAGATCGGGTACTCAGTTCCGTATTGAATGATAACGATCTGATTAACAGCAGGGGAAAAGGTAAATGGTGGGAGCGGTTCAAACTGCTGTCCAATATGTCGCGTTACCGGTGGAAATACCGGGAAATTTATCAGAAGGGTTATTTTGGGGAGATGGTGCAGCTTGTCACCGGATTTGTTCTCGATAGAAATCCGAAAATATAGGAGTATTTTATAGAATATATATCATGAAAGGAATTGTTTTGGCGGGAGGGAGCGGTACGCGGCTGTACCCGATTACCAAAGGGGTAAGCAAACAGCTTTTGCCGATTTACGACAAACCCATGGTCTATTATCCGATATCGGTACTCATGTTGGCCGGTATTCGGGATATCCTGATAATCTCCACTCCGATGGACCTGCCCATGTTCCGCAGACTGTTGGGGGACGGCAGTGATTACGGTGTGCGGTTCTCCTATGCCGAGCAGCCGAGTCCCGACGGCCTGGCGCAGGCATTCCTCATCGGCGAGGAGTTCATCGGTGACGACAGCGTATGTCTGGTGTTGGGGGACAACATTTTTTATGGTCAGAGTTTTACGTCGATGCTGGCCGATGCGGTACATACGGCCGAATACAATGGCAAGGCTACGGTGTTCGGCTATTGGGTGAATGACCCGGAGCGTTATGGCGTGGCGGAGTTCGATGACGACGGCAATGTGCTGAGCATCGAGGAGAAGCCCGCACAGCCGCGCAGCAATTATGCTGTGGTGGGGTTGTATTTCTATCCGAACAAAGTGGTCGAGGTGGCGAAAAACATCAAACCGTCCGCGCGCGGGGAGCTGGAGATAACGACCGTGAACCAGCGTTTTCTGGAGGATGGCGAGCTGAAGGTCAAATTGCTCGGCCGCGGTTTCGCATGGCTCGATACGGGTACGCACGATTCGCTCTCCGAGGCGTCGACCTTCATCGAGGTGATTGAGAAGCGACAGGGACTGAAGGTGGCCTGTCTGGAAGAGATAGCTTTTCGGAAGGGGTGGATAACTCGGGAACGGCTGTATGAGTTGGCCGAACCCATGAAAAAGAACCAGTACGGGCAGTATATGCTGAAGTTGTAACCGTTTCAGCAGCGGTCGGTCCGGAACTCCGGAGGGGGATGGGCGGACCAGAAAAGCGGAGAGACGACGAGGAACACTGCCGAGTGATTTTGGGGACGCAGTTGTAGGCGACGCACTGAAGGGCTATCTTTGTGCGTTCCGGACAGTTGTCGGACGGAGGCGTTGCGAAAAAGGGTGACGGGGCGTGTCCGGAGAATGGGGTACAGGCCGGCAGGGACAGAATGGAATATTGTAACTCAAACAGAAAGAATGAATATTATACAGACAGATATTCCCGGTGTGGTCATTATCGAACCGCGTGTGTTCGGCGATGAGCGGGGGTATTTTATGGAGAGTTTTTCACAGGCGCAGTTCGAGCGGGAGGTGTGCCCTACGGTATTCGTACAGGACAACGAGTCTTGCTCCCGTTACGGTGTGCTTCGCGGCTTGCATTACCAGTTGCCGCCTCGCAGTCAAAGCAAATTGGTGCGCGTCGTCGAAGGGCGCGTGGTGGATTTCGCCGTGGATATTCGCGTAGGGTCGCCCACGTTCGGCAGGTATGTGGCCGTGGAGCTGACCGGAGAGAATCATCGGCAGCTCTTTATTCCGCGCGGTTTTGCCCACGGTTTCGTTACGTTGAGCCAGCGGGCCGTTTTCCAGTACAAATGCGACGAATACTATGCGCCCGACCATGAGGGAGCCGTCGCCTGGAACGACCCGACGCTGGCGATTGATTGGAGAATTCCGACGGGGGATGTGGTATTGTCCGAAAAGGATAGGCACCATCCCCGGCTGGAGGCGGCCCGACTGTTCGATTACGGAGAGAAACTTTACTGATAGCATGCCGCCGTGCGGCATTGTAAGCGGAAATGTAGATTATGGTGATTTTAGTGACCGGGGCGAATGGCCAGCTCGGCCTGTCGCTGCGGAAGATAGCGCCGGAATATCCGGCGCACAGTTTCGTCTTTACCGACCTGCCGGAAGGCGACATCACCGATGCCGAAGGTATGGAAGCCGTTGTGAAAAAGTGCGGGGCGGAGGCAATCATCAACTGTGCGGCCTATACGGCTGTGGACAGGGCCGAGAGCGACGAAGCGGCGGCGGAACGCATCAATGCGGACGGGCCGGCGGTGCTCGCTGCGCTCGCCGTGCGGTATGGTTGCCGGCTGCTTCACGTATCGACCGATTACGTGTTCGACGGGACGGGAACGCGGCCTTACCGCGAGGAGGATGCCGTAGGGCCGGTGAGCGTTTACGGCAGGACGAAACTGGCCGGTGAAGAACGGGTGCGGACGTCCGGTGCATGCGGAGCCATCGTGCGTACGGCATGGCTCTATTCGGAATTCGGCAATAATTTCGTGAAAACCATGCTGCGGCTGGCCGGCGAAGGAAAGACGCCGAGCGTGGTCGACGACCAGTACGGTACGCCTACTTATGCGACGGACCTTGCGCGCGCTCTCATGGTGTTGGTGCAGCGGCCCGGCGAGGACATGGAACTCTTCCATTATACGGACGGAGGCGAAACTACCTGGTATGATTTCGCGGTGGAAATATTCCGCCAGGCGGACATGCCTGTTGCGGTCGTGCCGGTCGATACGGCGGGTTATCCGACGGCCGCGCGTCGGCCGCATTACTCCGTACTGGACAAGAGCCGCATAGCGGCCGTGGGGGCGGTGCTACCGGATTGGCGCGCATCGCTGCGGACATGTTTGGATATTCTGTTGCCGCAGAGCGGAGATAAATAAATTGAAATACCGGAGTTTATGAAAAATATTCTGATTACCGGCGGAGCCGGGTTCATCGGCAGCCATGTGGTGAGGCTGTTCGTGAACAAGTATCCCGATTGCCGCATCGTCAATCTCGACAAGCTGACCTATGCGGGAAACCTCAATAATCTGAGGGATATCGAGAACAAACCCAATTATACATTCGTGCGGGCAGATATTTGCGATTACGAGCGCATGGGCGAAATCATGCGGGAGTATGCGATAGACGGCATCATTCATCTGGCCGCCGAAAGCCATGTGGACCGGAGCATCAAAGACCCGTTCACCTTTGCGCGGACGAATGTGTTGGGGACGCTCGCTTTGTTACAGGCGGCCAAAGAGTATTGGAACGGCGATTACGAGGGCAAGCGGTTTTACCATATTTCCACGGACGAGGTGTACGGGGCGCTGGAGATGACGCATCCCGAAGGTATCGAACCGCCGTTCACGACGACGGCATCTTCGGGCGAACATCATTTGGCCTATGGCAGGGAATTCTTTTATGAAACGACCAAGTACGACCCGCACAGCCCGTACAGTGCGAGCAAGGCGTCGAGCGACCATTTCGTGCGGGCCTTCCACGATACGTACGGACTGCCGACCATCGTGACCAACTGTTCGAACAATTACGGGCCTTACCAGTTTCCGGAAAAGCTGATTCCGCTTTTCATCAACAACATCCGTCACGGCAAGCTGTTGCCCGTATACGGTCGTGGAGAAAACGTCCGGGACTGGCTCTATGTCGAGGACCATGCACGTGCCATCGACGTCATTTTCCATAACGGCCGGGTTGCCGATACCTACAATATCGGCGGGTTCAACGAATGGAAGAACATCGACTTGATAAAGGTCATCGTCCGGACGGTGGACAGGCTGCTCGGCAATCCGGAGGGAACGAGCGAGAAGCTGATAACCTACGTGACCGACCGTGCGGGGCACGACCTGCGCTATGCGATAGATTCCACGAAGCTGAAGAATGAACTCGGATGGGAGCCGAGCCTTCAGTTCGAAGAGGGCATCGAAAAAACCGTCCGCTGGTACCTCGACAATCAGGAGTGGTTGGATAACGTCACGAGCGGCGAATACGAAAAGTATTACGAGAAGATGTACGGAGGGCGTTGAGTTACGTCGTCCGAATGGTTTACGGGGGCTTGTTGCCCCCGTTTTTTAACGGCCATCCACAAGATGCGACGACGAGAAACGGCGACGCCCATCCCTGCAAAGAGGATGAGCGTCGCACTCCTGTCGATGGCTTACATATTTTCGTCCTGAACCGTATTCGGCGAGGGGCTGCTATAAGGCGCCTATCTCGTGGAGAATCTTGTTGGTGTTGCGCACGGCCTCCGCACTCTTGGCGAATGCGGCTTTCTCCGTTTCGTTCAGGTTTATTTCAATTACCTTCTCGGCACCGTTGCGACCGATGACGGCCGGAGCGCCGATGTAGAGGTCGTCCTGACCGTACTGTCCTTCGAGGTGTACGCAGGAGGGGAATACTTTCTTCTCGTCGTTGATGATGCTTTCCACGATGCGGGCAGCGGCTGCTCCAGGAGCATACCATGCCGACGTTCCGAGCATCTTGGTGAGGGTGGCTCCGCCGACCATCGTGGCCGCTGCTATCTCGCCGAGCGTTTTCTCATCGAGGAATTCGCTGACGGGAACCCCCTTATAGGATGCCTTGCTGACGAGCGGAATCATGGTCGTGTCGCCGTGTCCGCCGATGACCATGCCGTCCACGTCGTTCGCGCTGGCACCGAGCGCTTTGGCGAGGTATCCGCGGAAACGGGCGCTGTCCAGCGCGCCGCCCATGCCGAATACGCGGTTGGTGGGCAGACCGCTGACCTTCTGGGCCAGCGTGGTCATGGTATCCATCGGGTTGCTGACGATAAGCAGGATGGCGTCGGGAGAGTATTTGAGGATATTGGTGACCACGTCTTTCACGATACCGGCATTCACGCCTATCAGGTCTTCGCGCGACATGCCCGGTTTGCGCGGCATGCCCGACGTAATCACTACCACATCCGAACCCGCCGTCTTTGCATAGTCGTTGGTGACGCCAAGCAGGTTGGTGTCGAAGTCCATCAACGTCGAGGTCTGGTACATGTCGAGAACCTTGCCTTCGGCCAGCCCCTCCTTGATGTCGAGGAGCACGATTTCGCCGGCTGTTTCGCGGATGGCCATCGCATTCACACAGGTAGCGCCTACGTTACCTGCGCCGACAACTGTTACTTTTGACATAATCTGATGTTTTATGTTTAACTTTTACGGGTCTCCGCCGTGCTGTCGCCGGATTGTTTTCCGGACGACGTACGGGAGCCTATATCTTAACCTATTAACCTAACCTGACGAAAGGAGCCTCTCCTCCTGCCCGTATCAGCCTACGAGTTTCGCGTAGTCGTCGGCCGAGAGCAGGGTATCCACTTCGGCGGGGTTGGCCATGTTGACCTTGATAATCCACCCTGCGCCGTACGGGTCCTTGTTCACGAGGGCCGGGTCGTTTTCGAGTGCTTCGTTGAATTCGAGTATCTCGCCGCTTACGGGAAGGAATGCGTCGGATACGGTCTTGACGGCCTCTATCGAACCGAAAACTTCGTTCTGGCCGAGCGATTCGCCTACAGTGGGAACATCAACGAATACGATGTCGCCGAGCTGGCCCTGTGCGAAGTCGGTGATGCCGACGAATGCTTCGTTACCTTCCACCCTTACCCATTCGTGGTCGTTGGAATACTTGAGATTAGCAGGTATGTTCATTGCTGAAAAGTTTGATGGTTAATGTTTTTCTGCTTGATTTGTTTTGCCTTTTCGGAATTTCCGTACCTTTCGGTACGGTCATCCCAAAATGTCTGCCAAAGATAGTTTTTATTTTTAAGAGCGCAAAATAACTGTGAATGATATAACAGGTAAAAACGTTCCCTGGTCGGAGGAGCGGGGGTTTTCCGGCGGTCGGTGGCCGGGAACGGTCGTCGCCCGTACCGGGAAGGTTCGGTCGGGTGTTTCTTTCGGCCGGTGCGAGACGGATTGCGGGAATTATGTCGATGATGACTGTACCGACGGCGATGCAAACGGGCCCGCTGACGGCTTGCAGCCCGAAAAGGGGGAAATGGGAAGCCCCGATGAGGGTAATTGGGTTGCTGCCTATGCCCGACCATGTAGAACGAGACCGGCAGGTACGGTTGTCGGTACGGGACTGAGATGGTAGCGGACTGCGCCGTCCCGATGGCGGTGATGATGGAAGGACCGGCTTACGTAAACAGTCCGCCCCCTTTTCGGCGCATGAAGAGGTTATCGTATCTGCTGTAATAGCAGGAAACCGGCCAGGAACTGTGCGTTGTCGGGTTCGTAGGGGGCGTTACCGTCTGTCGCTTTTCTGTGCGGCGACCGCCTTGGCCACCCTGTCCGCTATCTCCTGGGGCCGTATCGAGGAGAGGCATCGGTAATCGCCGGATATGCAGGGCCTGTCGCCGAATACCGAACACGGGCGGCAGGGGAGGTCGGCCTGTACCGCATTGTCCGGATGTTGGCCGTAGCCGTAGAACCCGGCGAAGGGATGCGTGGCGCCCCATACCGATACCACGGGGACGCCGAGCAGCGAAGCGATGTGCATGGTGGCCGAATCCATCGTGACGATGGCATCCAGGTTGCCGATGAGGTCCATCTCCTGCGACATGCTCATGCGTCCGATGACCGAAACCACCCCTTTATGCCGTCGTTCCATCCCTTCGGCGAAACTCTTTTCGTGTTCGCCGCCGCCGAATATGAATACGCGGTCGTAGGTCTCGTTGAGGAGTCCTATCAGTTCGTCGGTCAGGGGAATGGGATATATTTTGCCGCGGTGTTTGGCGAAGGGGGCGATGCCTATCCAGCGTCCCTCTTTGGGGCCGACCGTCTCCTGAATCGGTTCGGGAACGGTGCATGGCTTCGTTTGCGGTTCGCGCGGCATGTCGAAGTCGAAGCCCAGACGACGTATCGTATGGCGGTAGCGTTCGGTCATGGGAGCCAGCGGTACGAGACGCTTGCCCGCCCGGCGCGTCATCTCCCGCTTCTCTTTCCGGCCCTTGTCTATCACCGCCGTACGGATACCCGTGAGGCGGGCGAACGTCCGGACGACCTTTGTCCGGAGCACGTCGTGCAGGTCGGCGATGGTATCGATTCCGGCGGCGCGTATCTCTCCGGTGAGGCGTACCAGTCCGAAAAATCCCTTGTGCCGGCCTGTCGGGTCGAAATCGACGAACGACAGGTCGGGAATGTCGCGGAAAAAGGGACGGAAGCCCCTCCTCGTGAGGATGCTTATCCGGAGTTCGGGGTAGGCCCGCCGCAGTGCCGCGATGACGGGTACGGTCATCGCCACGTCGCCCATGGCCGAAAGACGCATAATGAGCAGGTGGCCGGTATCTTTTCTCTTTTTTGCCAAAACCGATTGCGTATTTGGAAGGTTACGTTCCCGTCCGGGCGCCTCCTCCCGCGGCGATGCCGCAACGGGCGAAGCGGATGCCTGCCGTACGGTTACGTTGTAATAACGTTGCGCATGCTGCGGAACGTATCCCGGCCGCTATTTTTTACCGTAGAGAACCGGGTTGAGCGACGGGTCGTTGTACATCTTCATCTGTTTATAGACTTTCATGTATTTGCGGCCCGATTCTATATCGTCCAGCAGCTCCTCTATCGCTATCGAAAGGTCGGCCTTCTGCGTCAGGAGTACGGCGAGCTTCTTGCTGCATGCGGTGCGGTGCGCCTCGTCGGTGTCGGTGCGGGAGGCCTCCTGTTCCATGTGGTATATCTTGAGCGCGAGTATCGAGAGGCGGTCGATGGCCCATGCCGGCGTTTCGGTGTTGATGCGGGCGTCGGGAGCGGGTTGTACATCTTTATAACGGTCGAGCATCCAACTGTCGATGAACTCCACCATATCGGTGCGTTCCTGGTTCGATGCGTCGATACGCCGCTTGATTTGCAGCGCTTCCGCGGGGTCGATGTTCGGGTCGCGTATGATGTCTTCCAGATGCCACTGCACGGTGTCTATCCAGTTCTTGTGGTAGAGCAGATGTTCGATGCTCCCCGGCGTGTAGGGGTTGGCTATCGGATGGTCCACGTTGTCGTAATTGTGATAGTCCGCTATCGAACGTTCGAATATTTTGTTCGCCTGTTCCGTAAACATGATAAGGGTTTTATGATTTGTGGATGTATTGCCGTTTGTGAAGCCGACAGGATACAAAGCTAAGGTTTTTCCGCCGAATTCCCAATACCTTCTGCTCTTCCCGTGCGCACGGCACTGCGGGGCTGGAATGTATTCCCATGATTCCCCGGTGAAAGCGGTCGCCAGGACGCTGTCCGTCCCTTTTGGGAGGGGCGGCTCGCTTTTTCGTCGATTTGCTTCAAACGAATTGTTTCGCAAGCGTGCATCGGCCTTTAGGCCGACATGCACTTTCGGTTTTCATCGAATATATTTACTATATTTGTACGGTGTTTGCGACCGTTTAACGGAATATTCGATGGCTATGAAGTTGTTCGTGCGTTTGGCATTGTTCGCCGCGGTTCTGGGCGCGGCGGCGGATGCGTTGGCCCAGAGGGAGATGACGCGGGAAGAGTATATCGCCACCTATGCGCCGCTGGCTATTCAGCAGCAGAAAGAGTACGGCATACCGGCGAGTATCAAGATAGCGCAGGGAATCATCGAGTCGCGCTACGGCAACAGCGACTTGTCGCGCCGTTCCAACAACCATTTCGGCATCAAGTGCAAGAATAACTGGATAGGCGATACCGTCCGGTACGACGACGATGCTCTGCAGGAGTGTTTCCGGCGTTACGGTTCCATCGAGGATTCCTACCGCGACCACTCCGAGTTCCTGAAGAACAGCCCGCGGTACGAGAAATTGTTCCGGCTCGACCCGAAGGATTATAAGGGGTGGGCCTACGGACTGAAGGAGTGCGGATATGCGACGGCGCCGCACTATGCCGCTTCGCTGATAAAATGTATCGAGGATTACGAACTGTATCTGCTCGACGACGGGGAGTATCCCGCCTATCTGGCGGGTGTCGAGGCGGTACCGATGGTGCCGTCCATGTCCGGGATGGTGGATGCCTACTATCCGCAGGAGCCGATAGACATAGACAACTATGCCGTTGCGGTGCATTCGGTGGGCGGGCGCGGTATCTTCGCCCGCGAAGGGGTGCGTTATGTGGTTGCCCGCAGCGGAGATTCCTATGCCGACATCGCGCAGGCGCTCGGTATTCCGGAGCGGCGTCTGAAGCGTTTCAACCGAAAACACCTGCCCGCAGGCCGGCCGGCTGCCGGGGACGAGGTCTATATCGACAGACCGCGTAAAAGTTGAGGGAATAAATTCGAATAGCATACATATAAAACACAGATTCAATCAGATGGATTCCGACGGTCAATTACGGGGAGAGATAATAGACAAGCTGACGCACAAGGCGTCTGTAAAACAACGGGTTTCAGACAACACGTTCGTCGTGTTCAACGAGCTGAAAGAGGCTCTGCTGGAGCTCTCGGCCGAGCTGGACGAGGAGCTGGACGAAAAGATAGACAAACGCATACGTATCGAATACCGTGACCGGGGCAAGTTCGAGGCCCAGATACAGGTCGCCGAAGACATCCTCATATTCGCCATGCAGACCGACGTGTTCCGGTTTCACGACGGACATGAGATATGGAAGAATCCCTATTTGGCGCAGCGTGCCGACAATGCCTATTGCGGGGTGATAAACATCTATAATTTCCTGGCCGACTCTTTCAAGTACAATCGGGGAGAGGACGAAGGCTACCTGATAGGGCGTATTTTCATCAACCATCAGATGCAGTATTTCGTGGAGGGCAAAGGGAAATGTTCCCAGCGTTGCGACCGGTTCGGAACGCGGCAGATAGACCGGGAAGCGCTGGTCGAGGTATTGGAAGCGGCCATCTCGTTTGCGCTCGATTTCGACCTCTACGTGCCGCCTTACAGCGTGTCGAAGCTGGTGACGGTGGAGCAGTTCAACTCCCGTAACGAGCTTTCCAAGCTGCATACGGGCAAGCGGCTCGGATACGAATTCGAGTGCGAAGACAAGTGACGTCCGCTTCCCGGAGGAGCCGGTTCTGTAAGAGCGGGGCATCCATTGCGGATGCCCCGCTCTTGTATAGAAGCTGTGTTTCCCTCTTTTATCTTGTTGTTCCGTTTCTGTCCATCCGTTGGTATATGCAGTCTGTATATCGTATTGTTCACTCTCTTTGTCTTATTTAAATTCGCGAAATGAACGATGCGTATGACGACGATGCGGTCGGTTGGGATTCGCTTGTCGGCTATCCCGACCCGAACGTTACCATTCCGGTGAGCTATGAAGCGTTCGTCGAAGAGTGGAATTCGGAAATGGTCTATGTTTTCGACCGACAGGGGGACGTTGCGACGATTACGCAGACGTGCAGTGTCGTCAAGAATCTGGTCGAATACGATGTCGTGGTCGGCGACAGGTTGGTCGTCGAGCCGAAGCTCGGCCGGGGTATCGACCGATACCGTTCATACCGTCTCCTATATGACTCGGTGGAACGGCGTAGGTCCGGTTTTCACGGCAGCGGGACCGCCTTTCCGAAAGGCGGCCCCGCTGCCGTGTCAGTAGGTTTGTGTGTCGTTCCGCCTTCTGTTCCGGTTTGCCGCAGCCGGGATTCCGGTTCCGTACAGGGGAGACTGCGGATTACCAGCGCACCGGCTCCTTGCCGTGCCCGGCGAGGTATTCGTTGGCTTTCGAGAAGTGCCGGCAGCCGAAAAAGCCGTTGTTGGCGGAGAAGGGCGAGGGGTGCGGGCACTTGAGTACGAGGTTGCGCGTCGGGTCTACAATCGCCCCTTTGCGCTGTGCGTAACTGCCCCACAGCAGATAGACTATCCCCTCTTTTCGCTCTGAAATGGCTTTGACGACTGCATCGGTGAACTGCTCCCAGCCCTTGCCTGCATGGGAGGCGGCCTCGTGTGCCCGGACGGTCAGTACGGCGTTGAGCAGCAGCACCCCCTGTTCCGCCCAGCGGTCGAGGTTGCCGCTGGCCGGTATCGGTGCGCCGGTGTCGGCATTTATTTCGGTGAAGATGTTCCGCAGCGAAGGTGGAAACGGGACTCCGTCGTTCACCGAGAAGCAGAGTCCGTTGGCCTGTCCTTCGCCGTGGTAGGGGTCTTGTCCGATGATGACTACCTTCAGCGAGTCGAGCGGACATTTGTCGAATGCGCGGAAGATATTGCTGCCTCGCGGGAAAATCCTCCGCGATGCGTATTCCTGTTTGACGAATCCGATGAGCTCCTCGAAATAGGGCTTGTCGAATTCCGGTGCGAGTATCTCCTTCCAGTCCTGTGCTATCCTGACATCCATGGTTTACGATGGTTTGGCTCTGTCGTGTAATATAAACGTATGTGTGGGGGCACGCCGTGCGTCCCGCTACTACCCCGTTATTTCCCGCTGCGCATCAGGTCGTAGAGCTCTACGATGCCCGCCAGCTTTCCGTCGCGGTCCACCACAATCAGCGAGTGTATCTTGTTGTCCTGCATCAGTTGTTCGGCATCCGTGAGGCGGTCGGCTACGCTGACCGTTTTCGGCGTGCGCGTCATGATTTCGTCCGCAGTGATGTCGAAGAACCGTGCCCCGTATTTCAGCATGGCACGGCGCACGTCGCCGTCGGTGACGATGCCGGCTATCTTCCCTTCATCCAGAATGACGGCCACGCCCATGCGTGCATCGCTGATGGTGATGATGACCTCGCCGAGTCTGCTGGAGGGTGAGGCTGTCGGCAGATGTTCGCTGCGCATGACGTCACCTACGCGGGTGAGCAGCCGTCGGCCGAGACTGCCTCCCGGATGGAATCGTGCGAAGTCTTCGGCCCGGAATCCGCGTTCGTTCATCAGTGCCACCGCAAGCGCATCTCCCATGGCGAGCTGTGCCGTGGTGGAGCAGGTCGGAGCCAGGCTCAGCGGACAGGCTTCGCTTTTGACGGATACGTCGAGGTGGTAGGTGGAGTTTTTGGCCAGCGTCGAACCGGCGTTGCCCGTCATGGCGATTACCGTGTTGCCGCACTCCTGCAGGTAGGGGATGAGGCGCAGCACCTCGTCGGTCTGGCCGGAGTTGGAGAGTGCGAGCACGATGTCGCCCGCCTCTATCATGCCGAGGTCGCCGTGGTAGGCTTCCCCCGGATGGAGGAAGAACGACGGGGTACCGGTACTGGCCAGCGTGGCGGCTATCTTGCGGCCTACCAAGCCCGACTTGCCCATGCCGGTCACTATCACTTTGCCGTGTGTGGCGAGTATCGCGCGGACGGCTTTTTCAAAATCGTCTGTAAGCTGGCCAGCGAGCGACTGTACCGCTTCGGCCTCCGCCCTGAAGGTGTTCAGGGCACTCTCTTTTATCGGACTCATAGGAGTGAGGTTATGACTTTTTCAAGGTCGGAGAGGAAGAGCGAATTGGCAGCATCGCTGAGCGCCTCATCGGCCTGCGGATGTACTTCGAAGAAGTAGCCGTTGGCCCCGAATGCCTTGGCTGCAAGGGCCATGGGATGGACGAACTCGCGGTTGCCGCCGGTGATACCCCGTCCTGCGCCGGGCCGCTGCACCGAGTGGGTGCAGTCCATGATGACGCGCGGGGTGAATTCGAACATGTCGGGTATGTTGCGGAAGTCCACGATGAGGTTGTTGTAGCCGAACATATTTCCGCGTTCGGTGAGCCATACTTCGCTGCCGCCCGATTCCCTGACCTTCTGGACTGGATAGAACATATCCTTGCCGGAGAGGAACTGCGCCTTCTTGATGTTGACCGTCCGACCGGTTTTCGCTGCGGCAACGAGCAGGTCGGTCTGGCGGCACAGGAAGGCCGGTATCTGGATGATGTCGACTACCTCTCCTGCCGGCCGGGCCTGCCAGGCTTCGTGGATGTCGGTGAGAATGCGCAGGCCGTACCTGCTCTTGATGTCTGCGAGCATTTGTAGTCCCTTCTCCAAGCCCGGTCCGCGGAACGAGCTGAGGGATGTACGGTTGGCTTTGTCGAAGGAGGCTTTGAAGATGATTTCTGCGCCCGATTGCTGATGCAGGCGGACGAGTTCCGCCGCTACCGTGTCGAGCAGTTCGCTGCTCTCTATCACACACGGCCCGGCGATGAATATGGGATTCGTTGCTTCGGTCATTATCGGTTCGTTAATATCCGTAAAGGTATTAAAAATTCCGCAATTGTGTAGTTTGGCTGGCGGATATGGCTGTTTATCCGTATTATTGCGGGGAAGGGGGCGGTGCGGTTTCCCCGTCCGTCAGCCAGACGCATACGGTGTCTCCGCCCGTGAAAGCGTGCATGGGGTACTCCCGCCAGGTTCCGTCGGTGCTGCGGATGGCACCCATGAGGGTACCCGCGTCCGGTTCCGCCCGCAGTACGCGCAGGTCTTCGATGAGGCCGAGCCCTGTACGGCCGGAGAATTTGTAGAGGGCCTCTTTGGCGCACCACAGTATGGGGAGGAAGAGTGCCGTGTCGCTGCACGGCATGGATGCCTCTTCCGGGGAGACGAAGCGTGCTGCGATTCGGCGGAAGTTTCTGTCCTGGCGTTCGATATCTATTGCACACCGCCATTCCGAAAGGATGACGGCTGCTTCGCTGTCGGTGTGGGATACCCCTATCTGCGGGCCGCCGCCTTGCAGATACGGTGCACCGGCAGTCGTATAGGCGATGGGAAAATCTCCGGCGAAACGGCGGACGATGCTTCGCCAGGCGGTCTGCTCGCTACGCCGTTTGTCGCAGGTCAGCGAGGCGATGTGTCTCCGGTCGCTTTCCGTCAGCAGGGAAGCGGCTGCTGCCGTAACCGGCAGCGGGGTGATGACCAGCGTCGTATCCGCCGATTGCCATACCTTTTCCTGTCGTACCGTTTCCATGCGGTCGGTGGTATCCGTTATTATCGTTCGCGTCGGTTTGTCCGTCGTTTCGTCTGTTGTCCGTTGCTCTGCCTGTCTTCGGACGGTATCGTAATTTTCCAGCTGCCTGATGTGGCGGGGCCGGAGAACGGGGAGCGACAGTCGGGTTGCCGTTCTGTTGTCCCTTTTCCGCATATGGGGTGGAAGGTCAGTTTGCTTCCCTTTGCGGTGTCGGTTCCGTCGTTTCGGGAAGTTTTATCCTTATCTTTTCGATGCGGTGCTTCTCTACGGATTCTACGGTGAAGGTGATGCCGTGCGAAGTGATGGAATCCCCCTTTTTGAGAAAATCGCGTTTGATTTCGAGCATCAGCCCTGCGATGGTTTCGGCCTCTCCTTTTACGTCGTCGAACGTATCGTCGTCGAGTTGCATCACGTCGAGGAAATCGTAGATATGCGTTTTGCCGTCGAAGATGTAGGTGCCGTCGGCCAGTCGGCGGTAGAAGGTTTCGTCCTTGTCGCTTTCGTCGGTTATTTCACCCACTATCTCCTCGAGGATGTCTTCCAGCGAGAGCAGGCCGAGCGTGGAGCCGTACTCGTCCACGACGATGGCCATGTGTACCTTGTTGCTCTGGAACTCTTCGAGCAGGTCGTTTATCTTTTTGTGTTCCGGTATGTAGTAAGCTTCCCGTAACTGTTTCTGCCATTGGAAGTCGTCGCTCTCGCCGATGAACGGCAGCATGTCCTTTACGTAGAGAATGCCTTCTATGTTATCGATACTGTCGCGATAGGCGGGAATGCGGGAGAATCCCGATTCCACGATGGTGTTGCGCACTTCGTTGAATCCCCACTCCACGTTCACTGCCGTGATGTCGAGCCTCGGCTGCATGATGTCTTCGACATTGGTATTGACGAAATCGACGATTCCGGTGAGCATCTTCTTCTCTTCGCTGCTCTGGTTCTGCGTCATTTCGAGGGCGTCCGACAGTTCGTCCATCGAGATGTTCGTATGGCTTTTCGCGGCCCGTCGGTTGAACCGTTCGCCCAGTTTGACGAGTATCCACGACAGCGGCTTGAAGGCCGACCTGACCCCGAGCAGCGGGACGGCGATGATACTGGCGAAACGGAGGGGAAAGTGCGATGCGGTCACCTTCGGGATGATTTCGCCGAACAGCAGGAGAATGAAGGTGACGAGCACCGTTTTGAATGCGAAGTTCCACCCTGCTGAGGTGAATGTGACCAGGGAGTCGATGATGTTGTTTGAGAGAATGACGATGATGATATTGACGAGATTGTTGAGTATCAATATCGTTGCCAGCGTGTAATCCTCCGTGGACAGAAGTTTCAGGATAGCTTCGTCGCTTTTGTTCCCACGGTTTTTGACCGTCCGGATGTCGCCGGGCGACAGCGAAAAGAGGGCCGTCTCCGAACCGGAAGCGAAGGCCGATATACATATCAGGACGGCCAGGATGACGAGGCTTATGATGTCCGAACCGTCGAAGCCCTTATAAAGGAATATGCTGCAAAAATGTATCAAAATTCATCCGTATTGGTTCCTTCCCGGTGCGTGCCGTACCGGGAAGCGGCGTTTGCTGCCGTTCCGGTATCCGGACGGCGGAGCGTCAGTGCTGGCCGAACAGGTCGTTTTCGGGCTGTTCCGCCTGCTGCGGTGCGTCGGTCTCGTCCTTCATCGAGACTTTCGATATCTTGCCGCTGCCTGGGACGGCGTTGGTGAGCCGGACATTGCGGCGTATGTAGGCCGGGGTGGCGAGGTATTTTTCGATGTCGCCGAGCCGGTTGGTCTTCCGGACGTGGATGACGTTGGCGTTTGTCTGCGGTTTGCGGCCCGCCGTGTGGAAGATTCCGCCGGTTGCAGGCCGTTCCGCGGCCTGCTGCTGTCCCTGTTGGGTTCCGAGTGCATTCACGTTGTCGAAGCCGGTCGCTACGATGGTGAGCACGATTTCATCGTCGAGCGAAGGGTCTACACCGGCTCCCCAGATGATGTTGGCCGAGTGCGGGTCGCCGATGCCGCGGCTCGCCTTGCGCTGAATCATCTCCAGTACGGAAGTGGCTTCGTCGAAACTTATCTGTCCCGGGCTGTACGAGAGGTTGAAGAGGATGTCCCGTGCCCCCTTTATCTCCTGATGGTTGAGCAGCGGGGAGGAGAGCGCCGCCTCGGTCACTTTGGCTATCTTGTCTTCGCCGCTGGCCCGGCCCGAACCCATGAGCGCCATGCCGCCGTCGGTCATGACGGCCTTCACGTCGGCGAAGTCCACGTTTACATTACCTTCCCTCGTGATGAGTTCGGCAATACCCTTGGCTGCCGTCGCCAGAATGTCGTCGGCCTTGCCGAAGGCCTCTTCCAGCGGCAGCGAACCGTATATCTTGGCAATGTTGTCGTTGTGGATTACCACGAGCGAATCCACGTTTTTGCGCAGCTCTTCGAGCCCCCGGTTGGCCTGGTCTACCCGCTTGCGTCCCTCTGCGTGGAAGGGCAGGGTAACGATGCCGACGGTGAGGATACCCCGGTCGCGTGCGGCCTTGGCGATGACCGGTGCGGCTCCCGTACCCGTACCGCCCCCCATGCCCGCCGTGACGAATACCATCTTGGTGCCCTCCTGCTCGAAGCGCAGCACGATGTCGTCGAGACTCTCTATCGCGGCCTGCCGTCCCTTGTTGGGGTCGTTGCCTGCGCCGAGCCCTTCGCCGAGCTGAACCTTGATGGGAACGGGGCTGGCATTGAGGGCCTGCCGGTCGGTATTGCAGACCATGAAGGTGACGTCCGTGATACCCAGGTCGTACATGTGGTTCACGGCGTTGCCGCCCGCACCGCCGACTCCCAGTACCATGATGATGGAGGGATTCTTTTTCGGCAGCTTGATGCCTACGATTACTTCGTTTTCGTCTGTCATTGCCTGGTGCGGTTTATATTTCGTCGTCATCGACGACCTCGAAGATTTCCTTGAAGAACCGGCCGATACCTCCGAAAGGTCTCTTTTTGTCCTTGCCTTTGCCGTTGTTCGGAGTGCGGGGCGTATCGCCGCCATCCGACGGACGTTTGGCGGTATCGTTCTCTGTTTGTTTCCGGATGTCGAGACCTTCGCCGTCGGGCGCAGGTCTCTGTCCTTCATCCGTCGGTATCTGCCGGTCGGTTGCGGTGTCTGTCTGCTCCTCTGTTTTCTCTCTTTTCCGGAGCGGTTCGGCGTCGGCCGCTATGCGGCTCTCCTGCAGGCCGAGCAGCAGCAGACCTATCGCCGAAGAGAGGTGCATGTCGTCCGCTGCCGGGAGCGACCGGTCGTTCACCAGTTCGGGATAGGCGCTGCCTGTGCGGACGTCGTATTTCGTACGTTCCCGGAAGAGGGTGTCGATATCCTTGAGGTAGGCTCCGCCGCCGGTGAGGACGATGCCCGAACCGAGTTTGTCGGCATATCCCGACTCCTTTATCTCCTCCATGACGTTCTCCACGATGTCCAGCAGACGTGCCTCGATTATCTGAGCGAGGTTGTAGAACGAAATCTCCTTGTTTTCCCGTTGGGTGCGTCCCTTTATCTTGATGTTCTGCGACCGCTTCTCCTCAGGAATCTGAGCCGCCACGGCATAACCGTGGGTGGTCTTGAGTTTTTCGATGAACCGTTCCGGTATCGCGATGGAACGGATGTCGCGGTTGATGGCATCCGAACCGACCGGCAGTACGCCCACATAACGCATGATGTTGTCCTGCCAGATGCAGATATCCGTGCATCCCGCGCCGATGTCGATGACTGCGGCGCCGAGTTCCTTTTCGTCTTCGGTCAGTACCGCGGCTGCGCTCGCCTGCGCGTTGGTGAAGAGCCGGCGCTGGACGATGCCGAGCCGCAGGAAAGCCTTGTTGAGCCTTTCAAGGCTTCCCCGGTTGGCGAGGATGAAGTTGAAAGTGGCTTCGAGCTGCTGTCCGAAGCGGCCCACGGGCTGCATCGTCTCTTCGCGCGAGTCGATGACATACTTCTGCGGCGTCCGGTCGAGGATGCAGATGCCTTCGGGCGGCTGGAGGCTGTTCATGCTTTCGTGGAGCTTGGCGACATCCTCTTCGCAGATTTCGTGGTCTTCGCCGCTGACGTAGACGAAGTAGGAGCTGTCGGCGCACTTGATATCGTGGCCGGAGATGCCCGCATAGGCTTCCGTCACCTTGATGCCGAGATGTTCCTCCAGTTCGCCTACGGCGGCACGGACTGCGCCCGTCACCTGTTCGATATTGATAACCTCACCGCACGACATGCCCTGCATGGGTTTGGAGACCATGTCGATGATGTTGAGTCTGCCGTCGGGGTCCTTGCTGCCGGCTGCCGCCGTCACGCTGCCCGAACCGAGGTCGATGGCCACTATGTAGTTCTTGTTTTCCGCCTGCATGTGATTTTCCCTTTTGCAAAAAAGCGGCCGTGCCGCTGTTCTCCTGTAATCATACCTGCGGCACAGGGAGGCTTACCGTTTGCTGCATACCACCTGGCCGTCGTATTTGAGGTTGATGTAGTTCCATTTGTTCCAGCCCTCTTTCGGCATAGCCTTTCTGTAAAAGGCCAGCAGTTTATCGAGTTTCCGTTCGTAACCGTCTAACCAGCCGAGCAGTACGACATGGTCGCCGACTCTCGGAATCAGTTCTATTTCCGGTTGGGTACGGGCATTCGGCGGCGGCAGGACGTTTATCTGCACCACCTGTGCGTTCCAGAACTCATTATCCTCAATATATTCTACAAAATTAATGAGTTTGTATAGAAATACGTAACTTTCATTTGACTTTTTTTCAGTCTCTTCCATCCCCGCACCTAACTGTCCGCTGAAGCCGTTCGCAAAAGGCAGGCCAAAGTGGCCCGTAACGACCGGTACGTAATGGGCGGAGTGCCGTCCGGCCGGAACGATGTAGCCGTCGGCCGTATAGTAGAAGTCGTATCCGTTGTCGGTCATGATGCGTACGACCGGCCTGCGCTGGTCCATCGTCACAGTCAGGACGCCATCCAGACCGACGGAGGTTTTGGCGGTGCGGACGAAATCGTGTGAGCCGACCGTCTGCGTGATGGCCATCAGGTCTATCGAGTCGATGTGTTTCCCTACGGGGTCGAGGCCGGCAGCGTTTATCCAGCGCCTGACGTCAGCCGGGCGTATGATTCCTATCTCCGCACTGTCGCGCACCGAGATTCGCATTTCGTGCACCGATACTGCCGCACGTTTGCGCTCGCCGAGGCCGCCGGCCCAGACGAGATACGCTGCGATAGCCGCCCATGCGATGGACGAAAGGGCTATTTTCAGGCTGCGGTTCATGTCGTTCGTTAATCGTGTCGCGGGCAGTCCCGGCTACCGAGCCGCTGTCGGGCGATTCCGGCCATAAAATTACGATAAAAAATCCAAACGGAGATGAACGGGGATGGACGGTACGCGGTGCAGGGGTGCGGAGGCCATACTCCTGCGGGATTCCCGTCGGCAGGAACCCCGCGTGTGTGACGCATACCTTTTATTTCACTTTTTCGGCCGTTCCCGCAGCCGGCGGGCGATTTCGCCCGTATAATTCTCGATATTGCCTGCCCCGAAGGTGATGAGGATATCCGGGCGGGCCTTTTCCGTTTCGAAGGCGATGTGTTCCAGCGGTACGGTGTGGTGGGGAACGGTGAGCAGTTCCGCTATCATGTCGGACGATACGCCTTCGATAGGCTCTTCACGGGCCGGATAGATGGGGACGAGCAGCACCTCGTCCGCCAGTGAGAGCGCCTGGGCGAAACCGCGATGGAAATCCCGTGTGCGTGTATAGAGGTGCGGCTGGAAAACGGCCGTTATCTTTCGTCCGGGGAACATGCCCCGTACGGAGGAGAGTGCCGCGCGCAACTCTTCGGGGTGGTGGGCGTAGTCGTCCATGTAGATGAGTTCCGGCGTATTGATGTGGAAGTCGAAGCGGCGCTTCACGCCCCGGAAGGTTTCGAGTCCCTCGCGGAGCTTTGCCTCATCGAAACCGGCCACCCACAGCAGGGCCACGGCGGCCACGGCGTTCTCCACATTCACCCGGCCGGGGATACCCAGCCGGCAGTCGGGGATGGTGCGGTCGGGGCAGACGATGTCGAAACGGTAGGTGCCGTCGGGCTGTACCTCCAGTCCGGTCGCGCGGAAGTCGGCTTCCGCGTCGCAGGCATACGTGTAGGTGCGGATGTCCCGGTTCGCTATCGGGAGTTCTACGCCCCGTTTGATGATGAGTGTCCCGCCCGGTTTTATCTGTCCGGCGAAGCGGGCGAAGGTGCGGCGCAGCTCTTCGTGCGTGCCGTAGATGTCGAGGTGGTCGGCGTCGGCGGAGGTGATGACCGCCGCGTCCGGCCACAGTTGGAGGAACGAGCGGTCGAACTCGTCGGCTTCCACGGCGAGCCGTCTGCCGGGACCGTGTACGAAATTGCTGTCGAAATTTTTCGATATGCCGCCGAGGAAAGCGCTGCCGCCTCCGCCGGCCACGTGATTCAGCCATGCGGTGAGGGTGGTGGTGGTGGTCTTTCCGTGCGTTCCCGCCACGGCCATGACATACTTGTCTGCGGCCAGTACGCCGAGGATTTCCGAGCGTTTCAGCATACGGAAGCCGCGGCTGCGGAACCAGGCCGTTTCGGCGTGGTCGTGGGGGATGGCGGGCGTATAGACGACGAGCGTGTCGTCCGGATTGCGGAAAGGGGCGGCGATGCGGGCCGGGTCGTTCTCGTAATGGATGTCGGCCCCTTCGGAGGCGAGAGCGCGCGTGAGGGCGGTTTCTGTCCGGTCGTATCCGCCCACCCGGACCCCTTCGAGCAGGTAATAGCGGGCGATGGCGCTCATGCCGATGCCGCCGATTCCCAGGAAATAGATATTTTTGGCTTGCGTGTCCGTCATGGTCTGCGTGCGAGTTTGATGATTTCAGAGGCCACTTGCTGTGCGGCGTCGGGTGTAGCCATTGTACGGATGTTCCGTTCGAGTTCCTCCCGGCGAGGCAGGTCGCCGGCGAGGACGAGGGCCGCGGGCAGGGCTTTTTCCACCGCTTCGGCATCGGGAATGAGCAGGGCCGCTCCCCGGTCGGCCAGGGCGCGGGCATTCTTGGTCTGGTGGTCTTCGGCCACGTTGGGCGAGGGGACGAAGATGACGGCCTTGCCGGCGAGGGCGAGTTCCGAAACCGAGCAGGCTCCCGAACGCGAGACGACCACGTCGGCCGCCGCATAGGCGTAGTCCATGCGGTCGATGAAAGCTCCCCGCCAGATGTTGGGGTAGTGCCTCTGTGCCATGAACGCCTCCATCTCCTTTTCGTAGTATTTGCCCGTCTGCCATATAACCTGCACCTCGTTCCGGGTGCCCAGTGCATCGGCATGGCGTTTCATCGCTTCGTTGAGCGTGCGTGTGCCGAGGCTGCCGCCCACTATCAGTATCGTGGGGATGTCGGGTTTCAGCCCGAAATGGGCTGCGGCTTCCGCCCGCGGTGCGGCCTTGCCGAAGTCCCCCCGGAGCGGATTGCCGGTGAAGAGGATACGGTCGGCGGGGAAGAAACGCTCCATCCCTTCGTAGGCGACGCAGATGCGGTCGGCCCGGCGCGAGAGTATCTTGTTGGTCACGCCGGCGTAGGAGTTCTGTTCCTGAATCAGGGTGGGGATTCCCATGTGCTGTGCCGCCCAAAGGACAGGGGCGCTGGCATATCCGCCGAAACCGGCCGCCGCATCGGCCCCGAAGGCGCGTATCGTGCGCCGGGCTTCGCGGATGCTTTTCATCACCTTGAAGGGCAGGGCGAAGTTCCGGAGGTCGAGTTTGCGCTGTAATCCGGCCACCGGCAGGCCCACTACCCGGTAGCCGAGGGCGGGCAGTTTCTCCATCTCCATTTTCCCTTCGGCGCCCACGAAGAGGAGTTCCACACCGTCGCCCAGTTCCCTGCGCAGGGCCTCGGCCACCGCGACGGAGGGGTAGATATGGCCGCCCGTACCGCCGCCGCTGAGGATGATTTTCAATTTGCCGTTCTCCATTGCCTGTGTCGTTTATCTTGTTTCGTCCGCTCCGTACCTTTGCGGGCCGGGCGGCTGTGTATCGCTATCGGTTGCGGGGAGTGCCTGCCGGTTGCTTTCCGGCCGTCTCTTTCTCGAACAGCGACTCTCCTTTCGGGTTGTCGAGTGTCTTTTCCGAAGTCTGTCGGCTGACGCCGAGTATCATCCCCAATGCCGTGAGGGTGAAGACGAGCGACGAGCCGCCCTTGCTTATCAGAGGCAGCTGCTGGCCCGTGACGGGAAAGAGCGATACCGATACGAGCATGTGTATCATCGCCTGAAGCACTATCATCAGGCCGAGCCCCAGCACCAGCAGGCTGGGGAAGGCCGTTCCGCACTTCTTGAATATCTGTATCGTCCGGAAGAAGAGCCACAGGTAGAGCAGCAGGACGACGAGACCGCCCACGGCGCCGTACTCCTCGATGATGAAAGCGTAGGCGAAGTCCCGTTCGGCCTCTTCGAGGTTGGAGCGGTGGGTGCTCATTCCCGGGCCCTTTCCGAAGAAGCCGCCCGACGCAATCGACATCTTGGCATTGACGGACTGGCTCGGTTCGGCGGGGCTGACCTTGCCGTCGGGCAGCGTGCGCGCCGGGTAGTCGTATATTTCGATGCTGTCGGAGGTCATGCGGGCGTGTTTGGTCAGCATGTCGGGTTTGAAACTCGCCATACGGCTCCGTCCCGTGTCGCTTCGGCCCAGCCCGGCGGCGAAGAGTACGATGCCGAGCAGTGCTACTGCACCGACCATCTTGCCCAGGTCGGCCATACGTACCCGGCCGATGAAGAGCATGACCAGACAGGTCGCGGCGATGATGAGCGTGGTGGAGTTGCCCACCGAGAGAAAGGTGAAGATGCAGGTGATGACTATCGGGCCGAGTACCGGAATGGTCTCGTTGCGGATGATATCCACGTTGCGCTGGGCGTCATCGACCCATGATTTCGGATTGAAACTCGGCAGGATAGGAGTGTGTTCAATGTTCTTTTGGCGGCGGGCCAACTGCTTGGCGAGTACCATGATAACGCCTATCTTCAGTATCTCGAAGGGCTGGAACCGGATGTGGATGAGCGGGATATCCAGGTCACGCCGCGCTCCTGCCTCCTCGGGGCCGATGACCATGGCCAGGACAGTCAGAATGAGCCCGAAGATGAAGACGGCGTTGGCGATGCGTCCGTAGAACTGATACTTGATGACGTGTACCACCAGCAGCGCCGCGATGCCGGCCCCGATGAATACGAGTTGGTTGATGAGTTTGGCCGTCGGTGTTCCTCCCGGCTTGTAAACCGTGGCGGAGAAGGTCAGCAGCATGGAGAAGATGAGCAGGACGATGATGACTGTCCACAATACCTTATCGCCCCCGAAGATGGCGTCTATCCATCGGCGGCTTCTCTTTCCGACCTTCTTTCCTATCTCCATGCCGGTTTCGGAGAGGCGTTTGGCCTCTGCGCCCACCATGCGTGCGGCTTCCGTTCCCTTTTCCGACCATGCGGCGAAGCGTCCCTCCGCGGAACCCCTCCCGGTACGCCCCTCCGGTGTACCGCCCTCCGTGCGTCTTTTTTCATCCTCCATCACCCGGCGTTCTCCTTTAGTCTTTCAACGGCGGCCTTGAAGAGCCGGCCCCGCTCCTCGTAGTTCCGGAAGAGGTCGAAACTGGCGCACGCGGGCGAAAGCAGGACGGTATCGCCCGGTTCGGCTGCCTCGGTGCATACGCGCATCGCTTCGTCGAGGGAGTGGGTGTCGTAAACGACCGGGACAATGCCCGTAAAGTCGCGTATCAGCTTGGCGTTGTCCACCCCCATGCAGACGAGCGCCTTGACGTGCCGTTCGGCCAGCGGTTTCAGGACGTCATAATCGTTTCCTTTGTCGGTGCCTCCGGCTATCCATACCGTGGGACGTGTCATGCTGTCGAGGGCATACCATGCCGAATCGACGTTGGTGGCTTTCGAATCGTTGATGTATTCCACGCCGCCGACGGTCCCGGCCGGTTCCATCCGGTGTTCCACTCCGGTGAAGGCATACAGGGTATCTTCCACGACGGAGGGCGACACGCCTGCCGCAAGTGCTGCGAGTGCCGCTGCCTCGGCATTGTAAATGTTGTGTATCCCCTTGATTTTCATTCGCGAGGGGTCTATCATGGCAGTCCGTCCGTCAGCCGATACCCGGAAGACGCCCGCAGGGATGTAGAATGCTCCCGGATAGTCGTGTACGGTCACGTCATCTACCAACTGTCCGGCCTCTCCGGCAGCCTGCTCTTCGGTACGGTACGCGTTGTCTGTCCGGCGTTCGTACCCCCTTCCTTCGGCCGGTATGTGCGTATCCGTACAGCCGGGTGCAGTCTTGGCCGTAAAGGGCAGCATGCGCATGGAGGGCGTCCGGAGCGCGATTTCGCGGCATATCACCATGTTGTCGATACCGTAGATGAAGTAGTCTTCGGGCCGTTGGTTGCGGATGATGCGGAACTTGCTGTCGATGTAATTCTGGAACTTGTTGCCGTAACGGTCCAGGTGGTCGGGGGTGATGTTCGTGATAACGGCTATGTCGGGCCGAAAATCGACGATACCGTCGAGTTGGAAGCTGCTCAGCTCCAGTACGTACCACTCCCGGTCTGCGGTGGCGACCGTATAGGCGAAACTCTCTCCGATGTTGCCTCCGACGGCTACGTCGTATCCTGCCGCACGGAGGATTTCGCCCGTCATGGTGGTCGTGGTGGTCTTGCCGTTGGAACCGGTGATGCAGATGGTCTTTCCTTTCGTATAGCGTCCGGCGAACTCGATTTCGGAGATGACCGGTATGTCCCGTTCGCGCAGCTTCACCACAATGGGGGCCGTTTCCGGAATGCCGGGACTTTTGATAGCCAGGTCGGCGTCGAGTATCCGGGCTTCGGTGTGCGTGCCCTCCTCGTAGGCGATGCCGTAACGGTCGAGTATTTCGGCGTATTTGGGCGCTATCGTGCCTTTGTCGGAGAGAAAGACCTCCAGCCCTTTGACTTGAGCCAGTACGGCCGAGCCGTATCCGCTCTCTCCTCCGCCCAATACAACTACTTTCATGGTGCTTAACGTATTTTAAGGGTTACCAGCGTCATGGCTGCGAGCAGTATCTGGACTATCCAGAAACGCACGACGATTTTGTTTTCGGGAATCCCTTTTTTCTGGTAGTGGTGGTGCAGCGGCGCCATCAGGAAGTAGCGCCTGCCTTCGCCGTAGCGGTGTTTGGTGTACCGGAAGTAGGAGACCTGCACCATGGTCGAGACCGCCTCCACGAGGAAGATGCCGCACAGCAGCGGCAGCAGGAGTTCCTTGCGGACGAGCAGCGCGAAGACGGCGATGATGCCGCCGAGTGCCAGGCTGCCTGTATCGCCCATGAACACCTGTGCCGGATAGCAGTTGTACCACAGGAATCCGATGAGTGCTCCCACGAGTGCGGCGGCGAAGACCGTCAGTTCGCCCGCTCCGGGTATGTACATGATGTTCAAGTAGTCGGAGTAGATGATATTGCCCGAGAGGTAGGCGAAGGCACCCATGATGACGATGATGACGGCCGATACCCCCGTTGCGAGCCCGTCGAGCCCGTCGGTCAGATTGGCGCCGTTGGAGACCGCCGTGATGATGAAGATGGCTATCAGAATGTAGATGAGCCATGTCAGTACGTCGCCCCACGGCTTGTCGGTCGGAACGAGCCAGTGGTAATCGAACTCGTTGTTCTTCACGAAGGGGATGGTGGTCTTGGTCGTTTTCTGCGGTTCGTTGCCGGGGTATGCGGTCACCGTGTAGCCCTCCTCTGTCGCCGTGTCCGTATTGTCCGCCCGGACGTTCACCACGGCTGCTTTGGGCTGCGACTTCTCGATGATGACGATGTCGCGGCTGAAGCACATGACCGTGCCGACGATGATGCCGAGTCCCACTTGGCCGATTATCTTGAATCTGCCCTTGAGCCCCTCCTTGTGTTTGCGGAATACCTTGATGTAGTCGTCGGCGAAACCGAGCAGGCCGAGCCATACGGACGACACTATCATGAGCTGGATATAGACGTTGCCCAGGTCGCAGAAGAGTATTACCGGGATGAGCATGGCTCCGAGGATTATCAGTCCTCCCATCGTGGGGGTTCCGCGTTTCTCCATCTGTCCTTCCAGACCGAGGTTGCGAATCTCTTCGCCTATCTGGTGCCGCCGGAGCCTTTCGATTATCTTTTTGCCGAAGATGGCGCCGATGAGCAGCGCAAAGACGATTGCACATACCGAGCGGAACGAAAGGTAGCGGAACAGGCCCGCTCCCGGCAGGTCGAAATGGGTTCCGAGGTATTCGAGCAGAGAATAAAGCATTTACGTAAACTGTTTTTCGGGTTGTCGTTCGGGCCGTAAAAATACGCTATAAATGATTCGGTTGATGTCCTGCGGCTGGAATTATTGTCGGGACGGCTCTCCGTCCTCTCCGGGAAGAGCCATGCCGAGCGCCTTTCTTGCCTCCTCCTTGTCGTCGAAGTGGGTGCGCGTGTCGCCGGTTATCTGGTAGGTTTCGTGTCCCTTGCCTGCTATCAGGATGTAGTCGCCCTTGCGTGCTATGGCTGCGGCGGCCCGGATAGCCTGCCTGCGGTCCGTAATGGTCAGCCACCGTCCCGTGTCGGGCAGTGTGGCGGTCATTTCGGAGAGGATGGCGTCCGGGTCTTCATGGCGCGGATTGTCGGAGGTGAAGAGCGCCAGGTCGGCTCCTTCGGCGGCTATTTGTGCCATGACGGGCCGTTTGGTGCGGTCGCGGTCGCCGCCGCAGCCGACGACCACGATGAGCCGGCCCGCACCGCTGCGGAGTTCGTTCACCGTATCCATCACGTTGCGCAGTGCGTCCGGTGTATGGGCGTAATCCACGATGGCCGTTATTCCGTCCGGAGAGTGCAGCGTATCGAAACGTCCGTTCACCGGTGTGAGCGTGCTGAGTGCCTGCAGCGTTTCGTCGCAGTCCGCGCCGAGGAGCCTTGCCGCACCGTAAACCGCGGCGAGGTTGTAGGCGTTGAACCGTCCGAGGAAGCGCGTCCATACCTGCTGTCCGTCCAATTCGAGCAGCATCCCTTCGGGCGTGTTCTCCAGTATGCGGCACCGGAAGTCCGAGAAGCTGCGCAGCGCATAGGTGTATGTTGTCGCGGCGCTATTCTGCACCATCACCGCTCCGTTGCGGTCGTCGGTGTTCACGAGTGCGAATGCCCCTTTCGGCAGATGGTCGAAAAAGCGTTTCTTGGCGCGTATGTATTCGGCGAAGGTGCCGTGGTAATCGAGGTGTTCGTGCGTGATGTTCGTGAAGATACCCCCGGCGAACGTCAGCCCGGCGATGCGTTCCTGAACGATGCTGTGGGAACTGACCTCCATGAAGCAGTAGTCGCATCCGCGTTCCGCCATCTCTGCCAGCATGGCATTGAGGCGGATGGCGTCCGGCGTGGTGTGCGTGGAGGGGAGCGTCTCGTCATCGATTCGGTAGACGACCGTGGAGATGAGCCCCGCCTTGTAACCGAGCCTGCGGAACAGGTCGTAGAGCAGGGTGGCGGTCGTGGTCTTGCCGTTGGTGCCCGTCACGCCCACGAGTTTCAGTTTGTGGCTCGGTTCGCCGTAGAATCGGGAGGCGATGGTACCGAGCGCGGCGGAGCTGTCCGCCACGACGATGTATGCCACTCCGGGAAAGGGCTCTTCCGGCAGCCGTTCGCATACCACTGCGGCGGCGCCGTTGGCCGTCGCCTGTGCCATGTAGTCGTGCCCGTCGCTTGCACTGCCCTTGACGGCGAAGAAGAGCTGGCCCGCCGTCGCATGGCGCGAGTCGAATCCGAGCGAGGTGATGTCGGTTTCCGGAGCGCCTGCCCGTTGCAGCGTTTCGATGCCCGATAGGAGTTCGGTCAATTTCATGCCTGTATCTGTTTTTATCGTCTGTTGTCCGTTGTTCGTATATGTGCCGGCTGTGTGCCGCTGTCTGCGGGGCCGGTTAGTTGCCTGCTGGCTTCAGCGTGATGGTGACCGCATCGCCTTCCCTTATCTGCGTGCCTGCGCGTATGGATTGCGCGACCACCTTTCCCTTGCCGCTGACACGCACGCGCAGTCCCCGGCTCTCCAGCAGATAGAGTGCATCCTTCAGAGCCATTCCCTGTACGGCGGGCATGACGCCTTCCTCGCATTGTACGGGCGTCACCTCCACGCGTGCGGAATCCTGCGTCGCTGTGGCCCATCCCTGCCCGCGGCGGGCGATGTCGGTCGTTATCGAAAGGCGGCCGGCCGCCGTCCTCATCTCCTGTACATCGCCTCCCTTGACCGGTGCCACGGAGGGGACGTCGCTTTCGGTCAGGGGTGCATGCCACTCGGCATCCAGGGCATATACCCGTTCGACGATGGCTTTGAATGCCGGTGCGGCGAGCGATGCGCCGTAGTAGGAGTTGCGGGCGCCTGGGCCGTGGTAGGTCTTGATGGCGACGATGCAGCTGTAACGCGGGTTGTCGGCGGGGAAATACCCCACGAAAGTGGCGAGGTAGTCGCGGCCGCCGCGTTCGTCGGCGTATCCCCTGTTCTTCATGGCTATCTGTGCCGTACCCGTCTTGCCCGCTATCTTGAAGTTCGGGTTTTTCATCATGGAGCCCGTTCCCTCCTCCACGACGCCTTCGAGAGCCTGGCGCACGAGCCGCAGCGTCTTGTCGCTGCATATTTTCCGGTTTACCGTTTCCGTTCCGAAGCGTTCCACCGCATGGCCGTTTTCCATGACTGCGGTGACCAGGCGTGGGGCGACCATGTGGCCGTCGTTGGCCACTGCATTGTAGAGCATCAGCGTGTGTATCGGTGTGACCTCCACGGCATAACCGTAAGACATCTTCATGAGCGACAGGGCATCCCATGCGGTCTCCTTTTTGCGGCGCGGGTCTTTGATGATGGGTTTGAGTCCGCCGTTGAGCTGCATGTTCACCTGCCGGTCGATACCCAGCGAATGGATGAAGTCGACGAACCGTTCCGGGGAGTCGTGGTACTCCTCGTCGATGACTTTGACGAAACCGATGTTCGAGGAGTGTTCCATGACGCCCAGCAGGTCGGTCTGGCCGACGGCGTGGGAGTCCTGGACAAGGTATTTGCGTCTGCCCACCTGATAGTAGTAGCGGCCGTTCTCGGTACAGTCCACCGGGTAGTCGAGCCCATAGCCCGCCTCGTCGATGAGTGCCATGAGCGAAACCAGCTTGAAGGTGGAACCCGGTTCGCAGCGCATCGTGACGGCGTGGTTTTCGTCGTCGCGTACGGTACTGCCGTAGCGCGTCAGGTTGGAAATAGCCCGGATTTCGCCCGTCTTCACCTCCATGATGACGGCCGTTCCGCAGGTGGCGTTCTTGTCGAGAATCTGTTTGCGCAGTTCGCTCTCCACGATGTCCTGCATGTCCACGTCGATGGTCGTCAGCAGGTCGCGTCCGTTTTTCGCCTCGATGTTCTCTTTCGAGACGACCGGCACCCAGATGTCGCGTACGAGGCGGACGCAGAGGTTCCGTCCGTTGCTGCCCGAAAGCGCGTCGTCGAACGAAGCTTCCAGTCCGAATTCGCCCGGCTTGCCGAGCGTGCGGGCCGCGAGGGTCCCGTAGGGTTTGTAGCGTTCCGCATCCTGCGTATAGATGAGTCCGCCGCCGAGCCGTCCCTTGTCGAAGATGGGGAAGGTCTTTATCCGGTCGAGCTGTATCTGGTTTACCTTGTCGCGTACCAGACGCTGGTTTTGGCTGCCAGGGCCGCCGCGCAGGGCTTTCGCACGGATTTCGCGCAGCCGCCGCAGGAAATAGTCTTTCGAATAGCCGGGAATGGTCCGGCTGAGGCTGTCGGCCAGTGCGGCGCTGAGGCGACCGAACTCCTCGTCGGACATGTCGAGTACGGTGAAGTCCAGCGACAGGTTGTAGGAGGGGGAGTCGGTGGCGAGGATACGGCCGTCGTGCGAGTAGATGTTGCCGCGCGAGGCGGGTACTTCGATGGTCTTGTAGCACTTCAGGTCGGAACGGTTGCGCAGGGGAGTGCCGTTGGGGCCGTACTGCGTGACGAGTATCATGGCGAAGATGGCGACGGCTATCACGGCGAAGACGGCGTAAAGCACCCTCACGCGAGACATGATGCTTCTCTTGATATTCTGTTGGTGCGGATTGGCCGGATTGTTTCCCTTGTTTGTCCGTGACATTGCCTTGCTCTCCTCCTTTGCCTCTTTGGTCTGGTGCTGTGTGTTGCCTGTGTGCCGGCTGCGATGCCTGTTTTCTTTCCGGTGCTTACCGGACTGTTTTGGGCGGTACCGTGGACTCTTCGAGTTTCAGTCCGCGCCGTTCTATCTCCTCCACGATACGGCTGTGACGGGAGGCGTTCATCCGCATGGAGGAGAAGACCATCGACCGCGAGCGTTCGTTGTTGAGCTCCATACGTTGCTGTATCTCGAGGCGCTGAAGCCGCTGGAAATTGAATACGTGGCCGATGTAGAGGAATACGAGCAGGATGCAGTAGAGCGCGAGCGGGTACCAACGCCTCAGGCGGCTGTCGCCCATGAAGTCGCCCGTGATGACGTCCTGTGCGGCGCGGGCGGCCCGGCTTTTGGGTCTGCGCTCCCGCTGTCCCACTGCGCCGATGGGCTTCTCGTCTCCGGTACGGGTCATCTCCTGCTCCGGATTGTATTCCGTATGGCGGTCGTTCCTCTCCATGTTATCGTGCGGGTTTATTTTTTTTTCTCCGCGGCACGCAGCCTCGCACTGCGGGACCGCGGATTCTCCTTTATCTCTTGTTCCGTCGGAACCACCGCCTTGCGGGTTACCGGCCGGAAGGGCGAAGCCGTATTGCCGAAGAAATCCTTCTCCGCTTCTCCGGAGAAAGTTCCGCTGCGCATGAAGTTTTTCACGAGCCGGTCCTCCAGCGAGTGGTACGATATGATTACGAGCCTTCCGCCGGGGCGCAGCATCTTCAGGCTCTGTTCGAGTGCCATCTCCAGCGCCCGCATCTCTCCGTTCACCTCGATGCGCAGGGCCTGGAACAGTTTCGAGAGGAATTTGGTCTCGTCCTTTTTCGGCGTGCACGGTGCGACCGCCTCGGTCAGGTCGCTGACGGTGACTATCGGTTTTGCGGTCCGGGCGCGTTCGATGCAGTTGGCTATTTTATAGGGTGTCTGCAATTCGCCCCATTTGCCCAGCAGAAGCGTGAGCCTCTCGGGGTCGTAACCGTTCACGATATCGGCGGCCGACACGCCGCCGCGGCGGTTCATGCGCATGTCCAGCGGGGCGTCGTAACGGAATGAAAATCCCCGTTCGGGAGTGTCGAAATGGTGCGACGACACGCCGAGGTCGGCGAAGACGCCGTCGAGCGCCTCTACTCCCCGCATACGCAGTTGGCCGCGCATGAAACGGAAATTGCTTTCGATGAAGGTAAACCGGTCGTCATGGATGCGTTCGGCATTGGCCTTCGCATCGGCGTCCTGGTCGAACGCATAGAGCCTGCCCCGGCTGCCGAGCTTCGCAAGTATCAGCGAGGAGTGGCCGCCGCCTCCGAACGTCAGGTCGGCGTAACTTCCCTCCGGTCTGATGTCGAGCAGCTCGATGGATTCCTCTGCAAGAACCGGTATGTGGTATTCGTTCATCGCGTTTGTTCCGTTCCTGTGCGGATTGTGTCCGGCAGGGTGTCGCAGGCACTCCTGTCGTTTTGTTTTATCGGCTTGGTTTGTCCTGTTCTTTCCGCTTGTCCGCTCCCCTCCTTTCCGGGCCGGAGCGTTTGCTTCGGCATTGGGGCGGTTGGCTTTTGGCGGCCGATTTCCGGCCTTTGTGGCGGTACCCGTATTCTGCACCGGGCGCCCCCCGCTCCCGCCGATTGCGCGGCGCTGCTGCCGTTCCGTTGCTTTTGGTCTGCCGCGGCGCTCCATCGGTCATTTTTCGTTGCCGCTAATCCGGTAATAATGTGTGCTTTACCGGTTTGTCGGTCGTTGCTCGAATGGTGGCGGGGAGATTGGCTGTAATTACAGACAAAGGTACTACTTTTTCAGGAAATGAAACATACGACGACGATAATAGCGGCGGGAAACAGAGAGAGGCGTCCGTGCAGCGGTCATTGGGAAAAGGCAGGTGAAATTTTGGCCCGGTCGGTTGTCGGACGGCGTATGGAGACTGCGGAAGATGGGTCCGGCGGCTTGTATCCTCCGTGCGGAAACGTCCGCGTGCAAGGTTTTCGGGACGGATAAAAAACGGAAGCCATCCTGCACAGAGGATGGCTTCCGGAATAGGTTGTCCGTAAAGGATTATTTCGAACGGGCGGAGATGTTCACGTCGTCGATACGGAAGTTGCTGGCAGCAGATTCGGTACCCATAAACCCAGCTTTATCCTTTGCATAGAATTTGACGGCTGCGGAGGTAACGCCTTCCGGCACGTCTATTCGGTTCTCGAAGTATGCCCATGTGCTGGCGCTGTTGAGCGAAGGAGTGATGCTCTGTGTCGTACCGTCGCTGTACACGACATCCATCACCAGATTGCCCTTGCCGTAGTTGGCACGGCCCCAGAGACCGAAGTTGATGTACAGATAGGTAGCGTTGGAAATCGTTGCTTCCGGGATTTCGATGACGAACGACGGGTCTATGTCGCCCTCAGCAAGGCCGGCTGCAGGCACTGCATTGATGAAGTAGAGGTTACCTTCACCGCTGGCCGCGTCGTAGTCTTTGCTGACACCGCTTCCGCTTATCTGCATGCCGGGATTTATACCCTCTGCGTTGTATGCCAAGTTGATGAAACTGAGCTCATAGTCGCCGATACCCCACTGTTCGGCCGTCAGTTGGTCAGTGACGTTGATAAATCGAGAATTCGTATCATTCGGATCCTGCATTTCCGGTCTCGGTCCGAAATCTACATTGTATATCTCGGTTTTCGGGTCGGCCGCAGGCTGGGTAATTTCGTAGGTAGCCAATACGGTTTCGCCGCTCTTGAGCTGGATGGTTGCCGTGCGTGCAGCACCGGTATCGTTGTCTTCCATTACCTGCATGGTGCAGATGGAGGTCATCTGGTTGCCGTACGGGTCGTTCATTCTATCGGTCTTGTCCCTGGGGTCGTCCCATCCGCTCCACTGCGGCGGGTTCACCTTCAGCCACTGTTCCGTACCTTCCGGTATGACCAGTTCCCACGGGCCGCTTACGGCGAAGCTGAACTTGGGCAGGGTCGTCTGGTCGATGGTGCCGTATGCGTCTCCCAGCTCTTCGACTGCCGATACTTCGATGGTGGCTTTGCCCTCTACCTGTTCCGGCGTGGAGAACAGCAGTTCGGCGGGTTCGGCGGCTACCTTTGTACCTGCAGTATTTTCGGTTTCGCCGTTGGCGATGGAAACTTTCAGGTTATCGATGTAGAAGATGTGCCGCGGAGCGTCGTAATTTGCTACGTCGCCGCCGAAGACAAGTTTCGTGTCGGCATCTACGTCCTCAATGAGGAGGGTGTATTCATACCAGGTGAACGGGTCGGTATTATTGGCTCCCAGTTCGACCTCTTTGAGTGTCGTGCCGTTCTTGGTCGCTTTGAATGCTACCAGACCGTCCCACGATTCGTATTCGCCGGCTCCGGTACCGTATTTGGTGAAGTAGGGAGCCGCGCGGAAAGTCACGACGACGTCACCCGTATAGGTAAAGAGCGGGCTCATCGGAATGATGAGGTTGCTGTTGCCGTTGTCGGGGCTACCTATTTGCAGCATACCGTTGTAACTGTTGAGTGCATTCAGGTTGTAACCGTCGTAAAGGTATCCGCGGCTTGCGAGGGTTTCACCTGCGTTGTAGTAGTTGTACGTCGAATAGAGCGGGTTGGTATAGGGGTCGGTCCATCCGTATTTGTCGTATTGGTCGCTCCAGGATTCGGATATCCATGCGAAATCGTCTTTAAGAATGACATCGCCTGCCTGCCATTCGGTTTTGGGTGCTGCCTGACCGAGCTCGGAGGCTTCGATGTCCTTCACGCTGATGTAGGCGATGGAGTTGGAAGTGAAGTCTGCGGTACCGGCAGGTATCGTCAGGGTCCTCGTTGCGGACGTGACGGCCGGAGCGGTCGGTTCCTCGGTGGTGTCGTCTGCGGTCGTCGCAGCGTCGGGCTTACCGTAAACGGTAATCGTCAGCTCCGTACCGGCACCCGTGAACGGCATCACCATGACGGGAATCCACTGGGTGGTGGGCGTCAGCGCGAGGGTGTTGGAGAGCGTCAGACGAACATCTTCCGAACCGGCGACAAGCACATCATCCTTCATGTCGTTGATGAACGAGCCGCCCTGCGATGCCAGCAGTGCCGAACCTTTCGTGCCGGGTTCCGGACGTGCGAATACGTTGGCCGTAACGGCGCCTTCCGGATAGGAGAGCGTCTGGCCGGCAGCCTTTACGACAACGGAGTCGATTTTGGCCGAGCCCTTGAGCCCCAGCATCAGGGTGGTAAAGGCGTTCGAGAACTGCAGCTCGACGGTATTGTCGGTGCTGGTCGCCGTAGCGTGGGCGGTCAGGAACATGATGTCCGCAGCCGTGTTGTAAAGGATATCGTACGACTGGTTCCGTTTGACAGGGTCTGTAATAGCTTTAAAATCGGTAAACCACGAACTTCCCATTGGCGGCGTGTTCTGGGTCAGCGCGTAGATGTCGGCCGTTACGTCGGTCGGAATCTGGAATCCGTTATAGCCTGCGTACAGGAAGTCGGTGGTCGTCGAAGGCGTTTCGGTCGTGGCAGTGAATGTGTCGAACAACTCGTATTCCATAGGGTATTGTCCGCTTGTCTGATTTTTCAGTAGGTTACCCTCGCTGTCGTAAGCCCCGACGACGATTTGGTCGTCCGATGTCCACAAGAGCGGTACGTTCGTGTCGCCTGCGGTATAGTCACCTATTTCGACGCGCGTTGCGTTGCTGTCGTCCAGGGTACCCAGAATGGTGATGGACTTGCCTTGGCCTTCGGTGCCCTGTTTGTCTTCGACAGCCTCTTTGGTACAGCCCGCCAGTGCAAGCGCACACAGCGATGCGAAAAGTATAATCTTTTTCATAAGTTAAGTAATTTTAGAGGTTTATTCGGCTTCCCAGGAACCGATTACGGTAAAGTCTATGGCTGTCTGGTCCTGTTCGCCCGTGAACGACACGGCAATGCCCGATTCGACTGCGAAACTGGTAGTCTCGACCGAAGGGCTTACGTAAGGGAATTTCCCTTCTTGATTTTCTCTCTTCATGTTGGTTAATATTACGGTTAATTATTAAGTGTAAAAAGCGATTGCTGTATGTTCGTGCAGTCCGTCGTGCTATCTTCCGTCTCCGGACAGGATGTGTGTTATGCCGTATATGCCCCCGTAAGCGGGCCCTGAGCGGTTTTCGGCTATTTAAACGGTAGATAGTTATAAGCAAATATAACTATATTTTTTTATTTGCAAAAACATATATGAAAAAATAAAAGGATGTGCGACCAGAGGGGCGTTTAAGGGTATTTCCCCGGATTGTTGCCGTATGGGGAAGCGGCTGCCGGCATTTTGCGTTTCGTGAATATTTATGTACCTCCGATTCGGTGCAGCTTCCCCGGCCGCAGACGGGGGGTCGATACGGTGTTCGCCGTAAAGCCGTATATTTGTCTCCACCGAACCGCATCTGCGGACGCGGGGCGGCAGTCGTCCGACGACCGCTTTCGGTGTTCGTCGGATATAATTATATTTGTAGCACGTCCGTCGTGTGGCGGTATGGGTATGGAACAGGAGTGCGATAAGGAGACGATAGAGGATGAGCGGCTTCTCGCCCTGCATGTGCAGGACGGGACGAACCGCTGGTTGGGGCAGCTTTACAGCCGTTACCTGCCTTTGGTGTACGGTGTCTGTCTCAAATATCTGCGCAATCCGGACGATGCGGGGGATGCCGTCATGGATATTTTCGAGGAGCTGACCGTCAAGGTCGGCCGTTACGAAGTGGAGCGGTTCCGCCCGTGGCTCTATACGCTGGCCAAGAACCACTGCCTGCAGCGGCTGCGCCGCAAACGGCTGGAGATACCGGCGGATGATGCGGGACGGATTATGGAATATGCTCCGCTCGTGCATCTATTGGACGGGGAGGGTGATGAAGCGCGGTTCGCGGCACTGGAACGCTGTCTGGAGCGGTTGCCGGAGAAGCAGCGGGAGTGTATCGACAGGTTTTTCTATGGCGGCAAGTCCTATGCGGACATCTCTGCCGAGACCTGTTGGCCGGTCAAGAGCATCAAGAGTTTTCTCCAGAACGGTAAGCGCAACCTGAAACTTTGCATGGAAAAGGAGGCCGATGAAACTGACTGATTACATATTCGGCAGCCGCCGCGGGCGGGAGGCCAACCGTCTCGAACGGGAGGCGATGGCCGACCCGTTTCTGGCGGACGCCGTCGAGGGATACGATTCGGTATACGGCGGGCATTCCGACAAGTTGGCCGAATTGGAGCAGGAGGTGGCCCGCAGGGCCGTCCGGCCGCGCCGCAGGGCAGGTCGTCGGCGCATCGTACCGTTGATTCGGGGTGCCGTGGCGGTTGCTGCGGTCGTCGCCGTGGCGGTAGTATGGTATCTCCGGCGGCCGTCGTCCGAGGTTCCTTCGGAGGAGATTGCCCAAGCCGTCCGCTCTTTCGGACTTCCGGCGGAGAACCTTACGGAACCCGCCGGGGACTTTGCGGTGCCTGCGGAAGGTTTTGCGGAACCGTCGGAGGGATTTTGGGTGGAACCGGCAGACGGGCAGGCAGAGCCGGCGGCGGACTTTGCGGCAGCGGATGAAGAGGCTGCGCCGGCTGTTGCGGAGACGATGCGGCAGGCAGCACAGCCCGTTGCGTCCCGGGCGGCCGTGGAGACCGACCGCGTGGAGGTATCGGTGCAGGAGGAGGTCGGTGCGGCGAATCGGGCTGCGGTGTTACGGCCGAACGGTGCCGACCGTTCGGCCGCGACGGCGAATCTTCCCGCCGGTATGGATGCAGGGGCGCGGAGTGCGTCGGTGCTGCGGAACGGTACGGAACCTGCGGCATGGGACGGTGACGGGGAAGCGGATACCGCAGCCTTTTCGGAGACGCGGCGGGATACGGTGTCCAATCCGGCGTTTGCGGAGTATTTCTATAAATATCGTCGGAGGGTGACGTTGGCAGACGGTACGCCGGCTCGCGGCAGGGTGGTGGCCGAGTTTCGTGTGAACGATGCGGGGGTGCCTTCCGGCATCAGGATAGTGGCCGGCCTCTCGCCGGAAATCAACCGGGAAGTAATCGAACTGCTGCTGGAGGGGCCGCGCTGGGAACCGACTTCCGGCGAACGTATCCGGACGGTACTCCTTTACGAGTAGGCAGGAACCGTTCGGCAAACCGCTGTCGATTGTTACCGTCCCCATTCGGATGTTTGGCATAGTTATGGCAGTATGAAAAGTATGCCGCGCCCGGCGCGGTGCAAATAAAGACAACTTTTAATACGAATGGTTATGGCAACAGCAATCAAGACAAAAGAACAGAAACAGACGCGGACCGGTACGGATTACGGTCGCTTTTTCGGGGAGATGTACGCTTTCAACAACAGTCTGAAGCTTTTTCACTGGCATGTGAGCGGCCCCGGCAGCTATGCACAGCATATGGCGCTGGACGAGGCGCTGACGACGCTCGCCGATGCGATGGACCGTATCGTGGAGACCACCTACGCCATGAAGGGCGACATCGAGGTTGTCATTCCGCAGACCAATACCCCCCGCAATATCGAGACGCATTGCGAGAAGTTCTTCAAATACATCGACGAACAGCGTGAGATGTTCGAGGAGGATTTTTCAACGGCCATTCTCGACGACTATCAGGAAGCTATCCAGCAACTTCTTTACAGGCTGAAGAGGCTGCAGTAAAGGCCGCTCCCCTGAGCCGGCGGGGTGCCATAACGGCACCCCGCTGCGCTCGTTCCGGTCTCGGCGCCCGGACGTTTACTGTGGTAAAGTCCTGCACCCTGACTGCCGGGCTCCGGTATGCAGCCGGTTTCTCGTATATGTAAAAGGCTGTGTCGCGCTGAACGGTATTCGTTCAGGCCGGCACGGCTTTGTTGCGTTTTGCGGTTCCGCATCGGGTGCAGGCTGCGGATGTCGGCTGCGGAACGGTGTCGTGTGCCGGACGCTATTGCGTGGTATCCGGCGGACGGCGGAACCGGGAAAGGGTCTTGCGGGTGCGGCCGGCTTTCGGCAGAATCCTTTGTAGCGGTGCGGCCGGTCTCCGGTACGTCCGAAGGCCGGAGCATTGCCGTCCGGTCGCACAAGCGGCGGTTCGGTACGGCGGCGGTCGGGAGGCGTACGGACTTTCGGGTCGGGAGGACGCGGCGCGAATGGGCGGTATTTTCCGGCCTGGCGGTGCGGGTACACGTCTTTTTGTATTAACTTCGCAGGGCTGCAACAGCGGGAGTATCGGTATGGAGATATTGCTTGTAGACAATTACGACTCGTTCACCTTCAATCTGGTGCACATGCTCCGTGAGCTGTGCGGCTCTGCCGGGAACGTGCATGTGGTGAAGAACGACCGGCTGGGGGAGACGGACCCCGCCGCATACGACCGGATAATCGTGTCGCCCGGTCCGGGGACTCCTTCCGAGGCGGGGGAGCTGCTTTCCTTTATCGAACGGTGTGCACCGGTGCGCCCCTTGCTGGGGGTGTGTCTCGGTCATCACGCCATCGCGCAGGTTTTCGGCGCGTCGCTCCGGAATACGCCACAGGTCTGGCACGGCATCTGTTCGTCGGTGGAGCTCCTTGCCCGTCCCCGTATTTTCCGCGGCCTGCCCGACCGGATAGCGGTCGGACGGTATCATTCGTGGATAGTGGACGGGGATGGGATTCCCGATTGTCTCGAAGTGACGGCCCGCGACGGAGAGGGTACCGTGATGGCGCTCTCCCATCGGGTGTACGACGTGCACGGCGTGCAGTTCCATCCGGAATCCGTCATGACGCCCTGCGGGGGCGCCATACTCGCTAATTTTCTTAAAGACTGCGTATGACGTGTTTCTTCGATGCCGGGCGTGTCCGGGAGCTGATGAACCGCTGCGGTGCCCGGCGCCGGCCGTTCCTCTTTGCCGTGAATTTCGAGATGACGGAGGGTCTCTTTGCCGAGAATCCGCTGGCTTGCAGCTCGGTCGGCTTCTCGGTGAACGGGGTCGGCAACAGAGAGGGCATGGCCGGGAAGAGCGGGAGCGGTGCGGCGCTGCTGGAGGCGCGGCCGATGGAGTTCGCCGAATATGCCCGCCGTTTCGGAACGGTGCGCCGCGGTCTGCTGCGCGGCGATTCGTTTCTGGCCAATCTGACGGTACGTACTCCGGTCGTTTCGGGGCTGTCGCTGGAGGAGATTTTCATGCGGGCCGAGGCGCCCTACCTGCTCTATGTGCCGGGACGGTTCGTCTGTTTTTCGCCGGAACGTTTCGTGCGTATCGCCGGCGGTCGTATCGCTACCAATCCGATGAAAGGCACCATCAATGCTTCCGTGCCCGATGCCCGGCAGACGATACTGAACGACCCGAAGGAGACCGCCGAACACAATACCGTCGTGGATTTGCTGCGGAACGACCTGAGCATCCATGCCGACCGGGTACATGTGGAGCGGTTCCGCTACATCGACCGTATCGCCACACGCCGCGGTGACATCCTGCAGGTGAGTTCCGAGATAGCCGGCCGCCTGCCGGCCGGGTACGAGGCGCGGATGGGCGACATCCTTTTCGATATGCTTCCCGCAGGTTCGGTATCGGGGGCCCCGAAATCCTCCACGCTCCGCATCATCCGGGAGGCCGAAGGGGAACCGCGCGGATATTATACCGGCGTGTTCGGCTATTTCGACGGGCAGACGCTCGACAGTGCCGTGTTGATACGCTTTATCGAAGAGGAACAGGGCCGGATGTATTTCCGCAGCGGCGGAGGTATTACGGCTTACAGCGACTGCCGGTCGGAATACGAAGAGGTGATAGAGAAAGTTTATCTGCCGTTCGTATGAAGGGGCCGTTGTTTACCGAAGTCATCCGGGTACAGGACGGAGAGTTCTGCCGGCCGGAGCCGCATGTGGCGCGGATGACTGCCACCATGGAGCATTTCTTCGGAAGCGGGGCGGGAGCGTGTCTTCCGGCCGAGGTGCCCGAGGGGATGCGCGAGGGGCTCGTGAAGTGCCGCGTGGTGTACGACGAGTCCGTGCGCCGGGTGGAGTTCGCCCCCTATCGTCTCCGCCGTATCGCCAGTGTGGCGTTGGTTCGTGCCGACGGACTCGATTACCGGTATAAGTACGCCGACCGGAGTACGCTGGAGGAGCTGCGTCGGGGAAGCGGGTGCGACGAGGTCGTCCTGTTGCAGGAGGGCTTTCTGACCGATTCCTCGTTTTCCAACATCGTGCTGGGCGATGCGTCGGGTCTTTATACCCCCGACCGGCCGCTGCTCGCCGGGACGCGCCGGGCGGAACTGCTCCGGACCGGACGCGTGACTGCCCGGCCCATCCGGGCGGAGGAGCTGGAGCACTATGCGTATCTCTGGTTCGTGAATGCCATGGTGGGGCTTGAGGATGACCTCTGCTTTTCGGTGAAAAACATTCGGATATAGAAAGTATTCCCTGGGAGATGCGGACGGCCTCTCCGTTGGGTTTTCTTGCCGTCCCTCCGTCTTTGCCGGGGTGGATTGCGGCTGCATGTAGCGGGATGAATGATGCGGCAGTACGACGTCGTACCGTTCGTTCTGCCGGCTTCCGTATGGTACGGAGGGTCCCGTCGGACGGCACTTCCTCGGTCGATGGACGCGTGCGGGTATTTTCGACCTTTTATTCCTCCGCAGTCCGTCTGCCGTCGGGAGTGCATGCCGTTACGCAACAGTTCTCCTTGCCGCGCCGGTAGACGGCGATATCCGTAAATCCACTGTCGGCCAGTGCGGCGCTCAGCTCTTCCGGAGAGAAGACCTGCATCCCCTCGATACGGCTCGTCCATGTGTCGTTGCCGGGGTTGCTCATCTCGCAGCAGACCAGAAATACTCCGCCCGGTTTCAGGACGCGTGCCACCTCGGCGAAAGCCCGGTGCAGGTCGCCCCAGAAATAGACCGTTTCAAATGCGGTCACGGCATTGAATGCCCGGTCGCCGTAAGGCAGGTCGTCGGCCGTGGCCTGTTCCACGCTGCACCGGTCGGCATATCGCGCGGTTTTCCGTCGGGAGAATTCCACGCTTTCGGGCGATGCGTCCACGCCGCATACCATTCCGTCCGGGCAGCGTTCCAACAGACGGAGCAGCGTGGCTCCGCCTCCGCAGCCGATGTCGAGAACACACCATTGCGGTTGCCATTCGATGTGTGCCGCTCCCCAGCGGGTGAGCGGCGCATGACCGTTGTTCATGCCGCGCAGCATCATTCTGCCCAAGAAACCGTCCGGCCTGCGGGTATGCTGCAGCAGCGAATTGATGAAGTTCCTTTTTTTCATGATTCCGTCCACTCCTTCGGCGAATATCCTGTACGGAAAGAGTGCGCAACCGTAAAATTACGGATGTTTCCGTTGTGATGTGCTTGTCGTTTGCGCATTTACCTACAAATGGGGAGCGATGCGGGAACCGGATGCCTGCCGCTGGGGATGACGTCCGTTTCCGCTCTGCCGCATCGCGCAGCACCGGAGGGCTGCCGGCCTTTGCAGAAGAGATGTGTGTTATTCGAGGTCGTCTGCGGTGACGGTAAACGTCCATTCGGCCCTCTCTTCATCGGTGCGGTCGAATGTCCATGCCCCCCGGTCGTAGAATTGCTTCCCCGGTTTGTCGCGCTCCTCCAGCGTCCATATCCTTGCAGGAACCGAGCCGCCGTCGGTGTAGATTGACAACGGATGCGACTGGGGACGGTAGTCGAAGACTTCGTAAAAACTCGTCTGTATGTCGGAGCCTCGGACGGTAGTACGCATGATTTCGGCACTTTGCCCCGCCTGAAGGGAGTGGAGACCGAAATCGGCGAATTCGAACCACAGTTCCCGGCCGCTGGCGTTACGCAGCAGCCAGGTGACATCGCAGCTCTCCGGGTCGGTATCTTGTTTCTGGAAGAGCCGGTCGAGCGGGTTGCAGGCTGTCGGCAGTATGAGCAGCAGCACGACGGCGCAGGTCATGGCAGTGAGTTTTCGTGGCATGGCGGCAGGAATTTATTCGTTGGCGATATCTTCGGGCGTTACCCGGAATACGTAGTCGCAGTCGTGGCTGGCGCGGTTTTCGTCCGGCCATTGCGAACTGTCGAAGAACTGTCGGTCGGAAGTGAAATCGTAGTCCTTGTTCCACTTCCGGAGGGTGGGGCCGTCCGGAGCGGCCGAAACCGAGAGCGTGCGGTATTCGGGGTGCAGTTCGAAAAGCAGCCCGGGATTGGGTTTCGTGTCCGGCGGAAGGACGGTCGTCCCCAGAAGCCGGTACTCGCCCGGTTCCACGGTGAACGGCGTATTGTCGTTAAAGGTGAAATAAAGGACGGAGTCCGTCGCATTCAGGAGCATCCAGCGCAGGAAGTAGTCCTCCTCTTCCGGTTGGCAGCCTGTCGAGGTACAGAGCAACAGTACTGCGGTGCAGAGAGCGTGGAGAAAGGTGCGTTTCATGGTCGGTAGTTTTTCAGGTTCATGCAACGTATTTGAAAGATAGATGCTTTTTCTGTCCGTTTTGTTGCATGCCCTTCTATTTTTTGTCGGAAACCGTCGGTTGCCGGCATGAAAAACGGGCGGGACGCTGACCGGCGTCCCGCCCGTTCGGTATCTCTTTCGCTTTCCTCTTGATTATTGTTCGGGAACGGCGACCCGGAGCGCCAGCTCGTCCAACTGGGTATCGGCTATCGGGGCCGGAGCATCTACCATGACGTCGCGGCCGGCATTGTTTTTCGGAAAGGCGATGAAGTCCCTGATGGAATCGGCTCCGCCGAAGAGCGAACAGAAACGGTCAAACCCGAAAGCGATGCCCCCGTGGGGCGGTGCGCCGTATTTGAAAGCGTTCATCAGGAATCCGAACTGCTTTTCGGCGTCCTCGTGCGAGAAGCCCAGCGTCTCGAACAGCCGGCTTTGCAGCCCGCTGTCGAAAATACGTATCGAGCCGCCGCCCACCTCGGTACCGTTCACCACGAAGTCGTAGGCGTTGGCGCGTATCTTCGCCGGGTCGGTGTCGAAGAGCGGGATGTCCTCCGGTTTGGGCGAGGTGAAGGGGTGGTGCATCGCGTAGAAGCGTTTCGTCTCCTCGTCCCACTCCAGCAGCGGGAAATCGACTACCCACAACGGGGCGAACTTGCCCGGGTCGCGCAGGCCCAGCCGGTCGCCCATCTCCAGACGCAGCACGTTGAGGGCCGCGAGGGTCTTCATGCGGTTGCCCGCCAGCAGCAGGAGCAGGTCACCGGCCGCAGCGCCGCAGGCAGCCGCCCATGCGAGCAGCTCCTCTGCCGGGAAGAATTTGTCGATGCTGGATTTGACCGAGCCGTCCTCCGCGAGGCGTATCCACACGAGTCCTTTGGCCCCTACCTGCGGTCGTTTGACGAATTCCGTGAGTTCGTCAATCTGTTTGCGGGTATAGCCTGCGCATCCCGTCGCGACGATGCCGCCGACGTATTCCGCCGAATCGAAGACTGCGAATCCCCGGCCGCGGGCCCGGTCGCTGAGGTCGTTTATTTCCATGCCGAAACGGATATCCGGCTTGTCCGAGCCGTAACGGGCCATCGCCTCGCTCCACGGCATGCGCGGGAAGGCACTGCCGAACTCGATGCCGAGCGTCTCGCGGAACAGGTACTTGGCGAACCGTTCGAAGATTTCGAGCACGTCCTCCTGTTCGACGAACGACATCTCGCAGTCTATCTGGGTGAATTCCGGCTGGCGGTCGGCCCGCAGGTCCTCGTCGCGGAAGCAGCGTACGATTTGGAAATAGCGGTCGTAGCCGGAGACCATCAGCAATTGCTTGAAAGTTTGCGGCGACTGCGGCAGGGCGTAGAATTCGCCGGGATTCATGCGCGAGGGGACCACGAAGTCGCGGGCCCCTTCCGGCGTGGAGCGGATGAGGAACGGCGTCTCTATTTCGAGGAAGCCTTCTCCGTCGAGAAAACGGCGGGCGCTCTGGGCCATGCGGTGGCGCAACAGGATGTTGCGCTGCAGGGGTGGCCGGCGCAGGTCGAGATAACGGTATTTCATGCGGAGGTCGTCGCCGCCGTCGCTGTGCTCCTCGATGGTGAAGGGGGGTACCTCGGACCGGTTGAGGACGGTGAGCGCCGAGACGGCCACTTCGATGTCGCCCGTCGGTATCTTGGGATTTTTCGAGGAGCGTTCACGTACCGTGCCCGTCGCCTGTATGACATATTCACGCCCCAGCCCGGCCGTAGCTGCACGTACCTCGGCCGGCGTGTTTTCGTCCACGACGAGTTGCGTAATGCCGTAACGGTCGCGCAGGTCGATGAAGGTCATTGCGCCGAGGTTTCTCACTTTCTGTACCCATCCGGCGAGTGTCGTGCCCGTGCCGGTATTGTCGATGCGGAGTTCTCCGCACGTATGCGTCCTGTACATATTATGGAATTTTTAGTGGCCCTGCATCATCAGTATAAAACGCCGGATTGCGTTTTGCTGCGTGCGGCTGTTGCGCCGCACGACCGTTTATACTACATTTGCGGGGTTTCAAAAGTACGAAATTTCATGGAGAAGGGACGGCAGGAGGATGAATTTTTTATGCGTGCGGCAATTTCCGAGGCGCGTAAAGCGTTAAGTGAGGAAGAGGTGCCTATCGGCGCCGTGGTCGTGGCATCGGGCCGGATAGTGGGCCGGGGGCATAACCTCGTCGAAACGCTCCGTGACTCTACGGCGCATGCCGAGATGCAGGCCCTGACGGCAGCCATGCATGCCGCAGGGGGGAAATACCTGAACGAATGTACGCTTTATGTGACCGTTGAACCCTGCGTGATGTGTGCGGGAGCTGCTGCTTGGGCGCAGGTGGGGCGTATCGTATACGGGACTTCCGATGCGAAAAGGGGATATTCCGCGGCGGGCGGCAAGCTGCTTCATCCGAAGACGCAAGTGACGGCAGGGGTACTCGCCGGGGAGTGTGCCGCGTTGATGGAGGATTTTTTCAAAAAACTGCGCAGGTGATATTTGGCGTGATTGCCTATTTTGATAATTTTGCATGCCATGCAGCCGGGAGACGGTTGCCGGACTTTGGTCGGAATGACGGCGGAACACACACAACACACATAATAAAACTGACGAAAAGATGAAAAAAATCAAGTTTTTGCTGGCCGCAGCGGCGATATTTGCCGCGACAGGACTGTCGGCTCAGACGGTCAGCGAGGTGAACACCAAATTCAATGAAGCGGCCGCACTCATACAGGCGAAGGACTTCGGAGCGGCTATTCCCGTTCTGGAACAGACCATTGAAATGGGACTGAATGCCGGTGCCGACGCTTCGGCTACGGTACAGCAGGCACAGAAACTGCTTCCTACCTGTTATTTCCAGTACGGCCTGTCGCTCTGCAAGGAGAGCCGTTTCGACGAGGCACTTACGGTACTCGATTCGGCAATGCAGTATGCGGAGCTTTTTCAGGATGTGAAGGTGCTCGGCAATTCCCGTAAACTCATCTCCCAGACTTATACCGTGATGGGGGCGGATGCTTTCAACAACCAGCAGTGGGACAAAGCTATCGAGATATTCTCCAAAGGGTATGAGGCCAACCCCACCGATACTGACCTTGCCCTCTTCCTGGCCGAGAGCTATGCGGCTTCGGGCGACTACGAGAACGGTATGAAGATTTACAAGGACATTGTGGAACTCGAATCGCGTCACAGCCGTTACAAGGAACCGGCCGATGCCGCACGGGAGAAGATGGCCTATTATCAGATGCTGCGTGCCGCAGAGGCCGACGAGGCGGGCAATGCGGACGAAGTGTATGAGATACTCGGCGAAGTGCTCGCCATAGACCCTACGAACCCCGCTGCCAGCCTGATGCGCATTCAGGTTGCGACCAACAATCAGGATTGGGCGCATGTGATAGAGTGGGGCGAGGCCGCTGCGGCTGCGCAGACCGACCCTGCAGACATGTCCGACATCTACTTCATGCTCGGGGCGGCCTATCAGAACAGCGAAAACAAGGATGCGGCCGTTGCTACCTATCGTAAGGTGACCGAGGGCAGCCATGTGGCTGATGCGAAGGCACAGATAGAGATACTCACGAAAGCATAGAGGGCGCATTACGCATAAACGTTACGGGAGCGGACGGAATGAATTCCGTCCGCTCTTTCGTTGTTTCGGTTTGCCGGGACCGGTGAATTTGTGCCGTGTAGATTGGAAAAGACGGCGATTATTCTATCTTTGCAGAAAACACGTTAAAACCAGATGAAGTATGAAGACGATATTCTTGTTTTTGATTACCGGGTTTGAAGAGATAGAGGCGCTGGCTACGGTCGATGTGCTCCGCAGGGCGGGGCTGCCTGTCCGCACGGTGTCGCTGACCGATGAACGGACCGTAACGGGCAGTCACGGCATTCCCGTCGTAGCCGACGGACTTTTTGAGGAGACCGATTTCGGCTTGGCGGAGATGTTGGTTATCCCCGGCGGAACTCCCGCTTTCGACAGCCATGAGGGGTTGAAACGGGAGGTGCAGGCTTTCTACGACAAGGGGGGCCGGGTGGCTGCGATATGCGCGTCGCCCATGGTGCTGGGCGGACTCGGCATCCTGCGGGGACGGCGGGCTACCTGCTATCCCGGTTTCGAGAAGTATCTGTCCGGAGCGATATTGGCTACGGATAAAGCGGCCGTTGTAGACGGCAATGTGATAACCGGACGCGGCCCCGGTCTGACGCTCGATTTTGCGCTGACACTCGTCGAGGTGCTGGCCGGTGAGGCGAAACGACACGAGGTGGCCTCCCAACTGCTGGTGGGGTGACGGCGCGGCGACCGGTGCTGGAACGATGTCTATTATATAGAACTTTGTGCAGTTTCGACAGACGAAGATGGTGACGTTGTAGACGTTGAATCGATTGCAAAAACTGAATATTACTATATTTAGTAAAGGCCGTTTCAGGATTGATGATTGACCGTAACCGCCGCATTGCGGCGGTTACGGTTGTCTGACAGTATGTATTTGTAATATAATAATGTAAAAACGAATAACCGATGACCGGGGAGAAGAAAGCTGGCTGGGGCGGAGCCCGTCCAGAGGCTGGCCGTAAACCAATATGCGGAGAACGGGGCGCATACATCACGATGTGCGCCCCGCAACAGACGATATCCGAGCTAAGAATGTTTCTTCTGCATCAAAATATGCCGTATGCTATATTTCTCATAGAAGCTCTCCAGCTGATGAAGGAGCGTTACGGCGACGCGTCGCCGGAGCAATAACGGCGCGTGTTCTTACCGTTTTTTCGCGGCGTCCGCGTCGGTGAACGCGAAGTCGAACGACATGCGGAACTCGCGGATACCGTCGTCCCGCCGGGCCCGGACGCACCGGGAGCGCGTCAGGGGCGAGAATCCCGGCCCGGAGAGGCCCTGTAACGCCTGATACACCGCCTGGAGCAGGTCGAACATGGCGAACTCCGCCTGTGAGGCGGGGGCCTGGAAAGAGCCGTTGAAAACGCGGTTATCGGCCACGCGGACGGTGAGCGACGCCTCTCCCTGCTGGAAGCCCCGACCGCTGTCTGAATAGCGTACTTCCTCCGCGTCGAGCAGGACGCAGGGAAAGCGCACGGGCGGCTGGTTGAAAAAATCGAGCTGTCCCCAGTCCTCGGCCGTATAGCGCAGGTCGGGGACGGTTTTCAAGGCCTCTTTTACGGCCGTTAAAGTGTCTTTAATCATACTTGAAAAAGGATTATTTGTGTGTCATTTTGGTGAATTTCGGGTCGATGTTTTTCGCCACCCATTCGCGCACGTTCCGTTCGCAGGTATCGCGGACGATGCGTCCGACGGCGGGATGGTCGCCGACGACCTGACGCCGGGGGATGTCGAACTCCGTTTTCTTAGTCAGGGCCAGGGAGCGGTAATAGGCGGCGGTACGGCTTTTGCGGTCGGCCCGTTTACCGGTAGCTCCTTCAGGCGGGACGTTGCGGTAGTACATCGCCCAGAAGTAGCGGCGCATTGCCGGGGTAACGGGCACTTTTCCGCCGCGGTTGTGGATGCTGAAATAGGGCAGCTCGGAGGAGAAGTAGAGGGAGCCGCGGGCGGCGGTACACCGCAGGGAACGGCGCATGGCTCCCGATACGACCAGCAGGGTGCCGCGTCCCGTATCCATTTTCCGCGCCGGCCAGGGCCGGTCGAAGAATGCCTTTCGGGTGAAGTTTCGGTTGAACTCGTCGAGCACTTCCACCCGGAGGTCGGATAAAATATTTTTGACTAATTCATTCATAATCGTTATATATTTGTAATATGGAAATACCAAAACAGGTACAAATTGCGGCTAAGGGCCTAATCGACATGTATGGTTATAATATAGACTACCTCGGCAAGTACGAGGGAGCAGAATATTATATGTTTGTTTTTCCCGAAGAAGCCATCACGGGATATCCTGTTGTGTATCAATATGCAAACAAACAAGTGTTGACTATAACCGGGCCAGAAGTTTTCAACATTATAGATTTATTTATCGAAGATGTCGATGAAGTCGATGTTGAATAGTTTATTGTCTATCCGCATAACTCCACTGGCGTTGTAAGTCGTCGTTCGTCCTCGTTTGCACAGGTACTCTAAGTTGTTCCATTCTCTTCCTGACCCTTTTTGGTTATCAATTTGTGGCTCTATTCTTCTTAATTCTCCGTCAGCAAATCGTTGTAAAACAGTAGCATGTCCGCCTCCGTTTTTCCAATAAATCGCGATTTCGTATATCCCTTCTTCGCTACATGCTTCTTGGAAAAATTGCATATAACGTTTTTCCGACATTTGCTTATACCCTTTTTTTACAAGCCAAGTATTTACACTTGTATATTGGGCTGGCGTTCCGTCGATATTCTTCCATACTTCCCAAGCGTTTGCGCCGTCGCTGAGATAGTCAAGTTTCGAGCCGATTGTGTTTCCCTTTGCCGTAACATCGAATCCTTTCAATCGTAAAGCGTAAGCCGGGACGCAGGTCTGACAATTAATGTGATATTGTTCATCCTCTGGTTTATACGCCGGATTCCTTCTATACTTATTCCCCTGATTATCTTGATAATTCCCTTTCGGGTCGGGAATAAATTCGGGGACGTAGCACGGATTCGCGGATTGTCTGTCTGCTTGCTCCACGGTCATAGGCTTTCCTTTCGTTATTCCGAGAGCCTCTTCCAGTTTGATGTTATGCACGGCAAGGGCTCGTTTTTCTTCGGCGGTCAGGTTGTCGGGCATTTCGGCAATCATTTCCTCGATGCGGTTTGCCTGCGCCATTTTCCCGACCGCCTTTTTGACCTGTCCGGCCGCCTCCTTACTCAGTTTGTAGTATGGGTGTTTGGGCGGGAAAAGCTGGCCGTCGATACCGGGATTGAAACGGAAAATACGTTTCTTCGGGGTATCGGTCATCCGGTCTCCGGCCTGTATGGCCTGTTTGTCGTCCGATGTCGGATATTTCCCTTTGAGCACCTGAACGGCGGTACAGCGGCAGTTCCAGCCGTTGGGCGGATAGTAATAGCGCCAGAAGTCATTCGACGGAGGGAGCGTTACGCCGTTCAGCGCGCGGTGCTCCTCGCGGACGTGGTCGTCGCCGGCCGTCCGGTATTGCAGGTCGTACCGGTCGCCGTCCTGCGATACTTCGGCCCAGGAGGCGGCCATCTGCGCGGAGCTTACGGCGAAATTGTACTCCGCCTCCAGGTAGCGCACGTTGTAGTTTGCGTCGATACGCCGAATATCGGTCAGGAACCGGGAGAAGCCTTTTACCGTACCGTCTTTCTCCCGCAGCAGCAGGGAGGCCTCCTTCAGCTCCTGTGCGGTCTTGAATCCTGAAAAGAGGAAAGCACTGTTATCCAGCTTTCGGGCCATCGCGGCGGGGATAACGTTGTCGGCCACGCCCTTGTCCATCGCCTTGCGGATAATACGGTATGTCTCGCGCACCATGTCGGCGACCGGTTCCTCCTCCATCATGTCGGGCGAGAACTCTCCGCGTCCGTGAAGCCATCGGGCGGCCCGCTCGAACACTGCCGCCCGGAACCGCCGCGGGGCGGATGTCCCGGCCAATGTTACGGGGCGGAGGGTATCGCCGTACAGGTCGTCGAGGGCACTGTGCAGCCCGGCGTAATAATTAGCCGGGCTCAGGCGAAAAAACCGTCACGGGCCGCAAGGGGCACGGAGAGCGCGCCGGTCGAACAGGCATCTTTTCTCACGGTATGCCGGGTTTATTTCGTATCTTTGCGCACCGATGAAGCGTCGTGAAGTGGAGATGTTGTGGAAACCCGGAAAGATTGAGTTGCTTGCACCTGCCCGCGATTTGCGGAGTGCCCGTGCCGCTATCGACTGCGGTGCGGATGCCGTTTACATGGGCGGACCGCGTTTCGGCGCGAGGCAGGCGGCCGGCAATAGCGTGGCGGACATAGCCGCCGTGGCGGAGTATGCCCGCCGGTTCGGCGTGCGTGTTTATGTGACGCTCAACACCCTCCTGTTCGATGACGAACTCGCCGATGCCGAGCGTATCGCACGGCAGGTGGTCGAAGCGGGTGCGGATGCGCTCATCGTGCAGGATATGGCCTATCTGGAGATGGAACTCGAAGGAGTGGAGCTGCACGCCTCGACGCAGACTTTCAATGCCTCCCCGGAGAAGGCGGCTTTCCTGGCCGACTGCGGTTTTTCGCGCGTTATTCTCGAACGTAACCTTTCCCTGGAGGAAATCAGGCGGATACGGGCTGCCACGGATGTGGAGCTAGAGTGTTTCGTGCACGGGGCGATATGCGTGTGTTACAGCGGGCGGTGTTACATGAGCCGTACCATGTCGCCGCGCAGCGGAAACCGGGGCGACTGTATGCAGGCCTGCAGGTTGCCCTACGACCTGCTGGATGCCGCCGGTAACGTGTTAATGGCCGGCAAACACCTGCTTTCGGTACGGGATATGGACCTTTCGGGGCGGCTCGGCGACCTGCTGGATGCCGGTGTCACCTCGTTCAAAATAGAGGGGCGGCTCAAGGATGAGGCATACGTGCGGAACGTCGTCGCATGGTACCGCACCCGTCTCGACCGGGAGATAGCTGCCCGTCCCGGACTGGTGCGGGCCTCTGAAGGGCAAAGCGACCCGGGTTTCGAGCCCGATTTGGCGCGTACCTTCTCCCGCGGACGTACCGAATACTTTTTCGACGGCCGGCGGGCGGGGGTTTCCACACCCGATACTCCGAAGGCCGTCGGCGGTTTCGTCTGCCGGGTGGCGTGTTCCGGTCCCGGGTGGTTCGAGCCGCAGGGCGGAGAGGCATTCGCCCCTGGCGACGGCATCTGTTTCATGTACGGAGGCCGGTTGGCAGGTACGAACGTGAACGGTACGGAAGGGGGGCGCGTGCAGCTCAACAAGGAGTGGAAACTTCCGGCCGGGACGGAGATTTATCGGAATTACGACCGCCGGTTCAGCGCGCGTTTGGAGGGAGCCCGTGCCCGCCGTTCGGTACGGGTGTCCGTGACCGTGAGTTTTGACGAAGGTGCGGTGTCGGCAGAGTTCCGGGATGGAGACGGCTGTTCGGCGACGGCTTCCGTTGTCTGCGGCAACGGGGCGGCGCGGGAACCGGAGAAGGTGCTGGAGATGCTCCGTACGCAGCTTGTCCGGTCGGGCGATACCATGTTCGATGTGGCGGAGGTGTGTTTTGCGGACGGTACGGAGGGAGTGCCTTTCGTGCGGGTTTCCGAGGCGAACGCTTTGCGACGGGAGGGGTTGGAAGCGTTGCTGTGTCACCGGACGGAGCGCCGGACCGAGAGACATCCGGCCCGGGCGGCTGCCGGATGCCGTTATCCGTACGGTACGCCCGAGGCTTCGGAGAACGTAACCAACCGGCTGGCCCGCAGATTTTACGAACGTGTCGGCGGGGCGGGCGCTGCGCCGGGGTACGACCTGCAGGCCGACCTGCGTGGAGTGGCGGTCATGCGGACGCCGTTCTGTGTGCGGCGCGAACACGGCATGTGTCTGAAAGGGCGGCGGGATGAAGGGCCTGCTCCGCTGTGGCTTCGCCACGGGCCGTTCGTCTATCGTCTGGAGTTCGACTGTGCGCAGTGTATGATGAGCGTCGTTTTCGAGGGACGCGGTTGACGGGCGGTTCCGGTACGGAGTTCTTTTCCGTATTTTCGGTTGTGTTGAAATGGATTGAATCGAATGTCTTATGAAATGTACGGATGTTCCGGAGATATTGTCCCCCGAGTGGGAGGATTATGAGTTGGTCGATTGCGGCGGTTTCGAGAAGCTGGAGCGTTTCGGGCGTTATGTGACGGTGCGCCCCGAACCGCAGGCCATCTGGCACAAGTCCCTGCCCGAAGGGGAGTGGGAACGTATGGCGTCCGCCGTTTTCCGGCGCGATGCCAACAGCGAGGAGCGCGGCCGGTGGCTGCTGGGGGCGGGAATGCCGGAACAGTGGCGAATCGACTATCGTTACCGCGGCATGTCCCTGCGGATGCGGCTGGGTCTCACTTCGTTCAAGCATGTGGGCGTATTTCCCGAACAGGGTGAGAATTGGAATTTCATTTATGACAGCGTTGCGGAGCTGAAAGCCCGGCTGGGCAGGGAACCGCGCGTGCTCAACCTCTTCGCCTATACGGGCGGTGCGTCGCTGGCGGCCCGGAGTGCAGGTGCGGAGGTGACGCATGTGGATTCCGTGCGCCAGGTGGTGACCTGGGCCCGTGAGAATATGGAGGCGAGCGGATTGGACGGTATCCGTTGGGTGGTGGAGGATGCGATGAAGTTCGTTCGCCGGGAGGTCCGCCGCGGCAGAAGTTACGACGGTATCATTCTCGACCCGCCGGCTTACGGCCGGGGCCCGGAAGGGGAGAAATGGGTGCTCGGCCAGGATATCGGGCCGATGCTCGAATGCTGTACCCGGCTGCTGTCGGCGACGGACGGTTTTCTCGTACTGAACCTCTATTCCATGGGATTTTCGGCCCTGTTGGCCAAGAGTATAGTCGGCCAGCTTTTCCCCGTACCCTCGGCGGAAGAGTTCGGGGAGCTCTTCTTTTACGACCGGGCGGAAAAAATGCTGCCGCTCGGAGTGTTTTATCGGGCCCGCTACGGAGGAGACATGCAGGGCCCGGCGCAGAAACGACCGGAAAACAGCGGACGGTAGTAGAAAAAGATGGAAGCGTATCGTGTTGATTGTTATGTCTGTGTGTGACGTGTCGTAAAAAAAGACTGAAAAAAACTTCGGAAAAATTTGGAGTGAGAAAAAATTGCCCTATATTTGCACTCGCAATTGGGAAATATGAAATGGTTTCCGCAAACTATCAGTATTTTTCAATTGCACCACGAGGGAGTATAGCTCAGCTGGTTCAGAGCATCTGCCTTACAAGCAGAGGGTCCGGGGTTCGAATCCCTGTGCTCCCACACAACAGAGTGAAGTTGAGAGCCACCCGATATCGGGTGGCTCTCTTTTTATACTGCACCGGTGAATTTGCTCGTATCGGATGATATTTGAAAGGTGGTGCCTGCAACGTGGAGAGACCTTCGGTTGTCGATGGAGTGAAGGTTTGTTTATTCTTGCAGGAATTTTAGGGGTACGGTGCGGGTAGCGGCGAACCCTGTTTTTTCCATGCAGTAATCCGGCGAGAATTGTTTGCAGAAGTGTTTTTTCGTTGTCCGAGAATAGTGCGGTTTTGCCGGCGCGGGCCCTGTGATAACGGAGCAGGTACGGAAGTTTTCGAGTGGAGACCGGCGGGATTTTGTTGCGGGATGGATGGGGCCGTTTCGCATTGTTGATAGTGTCCCGTTCTGCATCGAATCGGATAGATTGTATCGGAACCGTCGGATGGTGCCGTACTGTGTTCCGGGATGCTTTCTTCCGGAAGGCAGAGACAATGTAATCCTTTTATCTTTAATTTTGCGCGGCGTTTTCCGCCTCTATAGAGGGCGGGGCGCAGGGTAGGAATCGAAGGAGAACTGAAAAAGCATCGTCATGACAAAGGAACGTCTCATCACACCGGGTTACTGTTTCATCATCGCAGCGAATTTTCTGCTTTATTTCGGATTCTATCTTCTGATGCCGGTTTTCCCTTTCTACCTGACGGAGGTCTTCCATACCGGAAGCGCGACGATGGGCATCGCTCTTTCCTGCTATACGCTTGCCGCACTGACGATACGTCCCTTTTCCGGTTACCTGCTGGATACATTCGCCCGCAAGCCGCTCTATATCTTCGCCTATTTCATCTTTACGAGTATTTTCGCCGGCTACATCGTCGCCGGTACGCTTGCCGTTTTCATCATCCTGCGCGTCGTGCACGGTTTCGCGTTCGGTACCGTGACCGTGTCCGGCAATACGCTGGTTATCGACATCACCCCCTCGTCGAGGCGCGGCGAGGCGTTGGGATACTACGGTCTCGCCAATAACATCGCCATGTCCATCGGTCCTATGGTGGGGCTCTTCATGCACGATGCGGGGCTGAGTTTCGACGTGCTTTTCGTCGCTTCGGTCGTTTCGTGTTCGCTCGGCCTCGTCTGCGCCCTGCTTGTCAGGACACCCGTGAAACCCCAGGTGAAGCGCGAGCCCATCTCGCTCGACCGTTTCTTTCTTGTCAAAGGCATTCCGGCCGGCCTCGACCTGTTGCTGCTTTCCATCCCCTACGGTATGACCACCACCTATGTGGCCATGTACGCAAGGCAAATCGGTATCGTATCGGGCAGCGGGCTTTTCTTCACGCTGATGGCGGTAGGAATGGCCGTGTCGCGTCTGTTTTCGGGTCGGCAGGTCGATAAGGGGCGTATCGTGGCCGTCATCTCCTTCGGCATCTATCTCGTTTGCTTCTGTTTTTTCGGCCTCTCGTCATGCAAATGGCTGATGACGGAGTTCCCCGCAGTCGGACGGTACGTCTTCTTCGGCATCGCGCTCCTGCTCGGGGTAGGATTCGGAACGATGTTCCCGGCCTTCAATACGCTGTTCGTGAATCTCGCCCCCAACAGCAAGCGCGGTACGGCCACATCCACCTACCTCACGTCGTGGGACGTGGGTATCGGAGCCGGGTTGCTGCTCGGCGGTTACATCGGACAGGTCAGCACGCTGAATGCAGCCTATTTCGTCGGGGCATGCCTGACGGTGGTTTCGGCGCTCTTTTTCAATATCAAGGTCGGCCCCCATTTCGAGCGGAACAAGCTGCGGTGAGATTTCTTGTGTTTACGGGAATAGGTAGGCATAGACGCGAAGATATTTTCATATAATATATATGAATGTAAAAAATATGATATAACTATTGCTTTGGTGCAGGAAACATATTAACTTTGTTTAAGGAAATAAACCCTAAGTTCTAACTTAAAACCAACCTGAAATGAAAATTTTTAATTTTTGTTTAGCAAGCGTTGCGGTTCTGTTTCTGGCTGTTTCCTGCGGAAAGGAAGAGTATGGAATGAGCGGGCGTAAAGAAGTTGTCGGTAACGACGGTTATGGACTGTCGGCAATGACGATGGATTATGACGAGGTGATGGGAAATCTGGCCCTGTCGGTCAGCCGGGCGATGCGTGGAAATACCGAATTCAGACAACTGATTCATGAGAATGCGTTGGAACAGTTCGACGGAGACTATGATGTCCTGTTAAAACATGTTGCGGATGATACGGTTTTGGCTGACGATGAAACGGTGGTTACACGGTCGGCGGACGGTACGATTGCCGTGAAAGACCTGCTGAGTGTCTATTTCCCTGAGGAGGGGACAGAAACCCGGAGTTCCGGTACGAATATTATAGAAGAACTTCAGAGGTTATATCCGAATCTGCAGATATCGGTACCTGTGCACGCGGAAGATTGGAATCCGGAAGAATATGTACCTGTCGTAGCGTTTTTGCCGGAAGATTATTGCGATGCGACTGTGACGGAGATTCCGGGATATGATGCGGCGGGAAATTTCGTGTGGATAGATGCGATAAATATTCCGGAAAACCCGGTTATAGTCGTAGGATTGTGTGAACGCACGGATGCGAACGGCGAGTTGTTGGATGGATATAATCCGGAGGCTGTTTATCCGTATCAGGATAATGTTGCAGGCGATACGCGTGGTTGGGGTGTGACAGCTCCTGCTGCTCCGACCAATTTGGCAGCCAATCGGGTTACGACGGGAGTTGCATTGTCGTGGGAACATTCCGGTACGGCAAACGGTTTTTATATATACCGTAAAGCAGCCAAAGGAGGCGCCTATCAGAAAATAGGTACGGTTACAGGAAGTAATAATAAGACTTATTTCGATTACAATCTTATTTCGAATGAATATTATTACTATTATGTTTCTGCCTATTCGGTGGGAGGAACCTTAACCGGCCAGCAAATTTCCGAATCCGGCCAGTCCAATGTCGTTTTCGTGCAGGCACCTGCTGCGCCTGCCGCTTTATCGAGTTTTACGACTCATTACAGTGGAAAAAATGTGGAACTTCACTGGAATAACGACGGTGATAATTCTTCGCGGGTTGTAATCGAATATATGGTTCCAGAGCATCAGAGTGGGTATCAGCGTTTGATTACCAGATCGGGTGGAGTGAATAATTATATCTATTCACCGGCGTACCGGGGAACGAAGATTATGTACCGGGCCTATCGGGAGAATTCCATCGGTAATTCCGATGCGGTGTACGATTTTATTTATCCGCCTTATCGGAATGCGGATGCGAGTTCGCCGGTTTATGTGAAACAGATTAAGTTTACCGATTGGTCGCTGGAGCGCTGGCCTGCAGGAAAACCGGAGTTTTATTTGAAAGTCGTAGGAGCTACCGATGATGGAAAAACATATGAAATACAGAACCAGGTCGAGTTCAATTTCGATTCTAAATCGAATATATCTCAGGTGTTTAAGGATAAAAAGGTAGTGGATTGGCGGTGTTTTTCAGACCAGGATTGGTATTCGATGATTACGTTTTGCCTTGAAGAATACGATTTGCCGAATGCTGCCATAAGTTTTAAAATTAGTGCGGATATTGGTGTGAAAATTGCTGATGCTTTGGAAGTAAGAACAGGTGCAGAATTGGGTGTGCAATTTTCTAATAAAGGAGAAATGTGTGGGAATGCATCCATATACTATTTTGACAATCCGGAGCAATGGGTTGTTTTTCCGAATTATGGAGTGCAGATGTTGATTAGTGAACACGGCAATTAGGCTAATTGAATTGACTATCATGAAAAAGGTATTGCTATTGGCGTTGTGTGTCGTTTTATGGCAAACGCTGGAAGCTCAAAAGATTTCCAAGGAACGGTTACCGATAACGGTAGAAGCCGGTTTTGGTATATTTAATACAGATTTGAACTTGGATGTCTTCATGGATATGAATTATCCGACACAAGGAGGAAAAATTTATGGACAGGGTAATATCAAAGCGTTTAATTTGAAATTTACGACGGAAACACGTTACCGGAATCTTGATTTGATTTTTGGTGCGATGGCCTTAATAGGGGAGCGTTATAATCAGTTTAGTGTTGGAACTTATGAAAAGGATGGGTATCAGTATCTGATGAACGGCGGCGGGGTGTATGCCGGAATCAGTCCGAAGTGGAAAACGAAATATTTCGGACTGACCTCGGATTTCGCGGTCGGTATTTTTCCGATAAAGGAGTATGCTTCGGCTGTATTGGCTGACGAGGCTCATCCGAATTTTACCAATGTGAATCAAAACAAGGCCTCCGTGTTCGGAGCCATGGCTTCGGTGGGATTCTATGTGAACGTCTGGCGGATAGGAATCAATCCGACTTTCAATGTGCTCTATGCCGGTGGAGCGGGTGCGGGATTTTTCCTGTACGGTTTCATGCTGCCGCTGACGATTACGTTTTAGCCGCTGCGAAGAGGCAAGCACAGGGAGCCGGGAGGCTCCCTGTCTGTTTCCGGCCGGTCGGGCGAATACGCGGTTCATGTTTATTGATTACATTTGTGGACCGATTGCGGCGGGAGAGTGCCGCCGCAATCGGTGCGGAACGGATTGGTAATTTAAAAGACGGAATAATGAAACGTTTGGCTGTGATTATGTTGTGTGTCGCTTTGCCGTTGTGGATACTCTCCTGCGGACGGTGCGGCAAGACCGGGAACGGCGAGACCGTGGCAGGCGCTGCGGCTGCGGGCGAGGTCGTAATCGCCGATTCGCTGCCCGTGAAGGTGCAAGTCAGGGATGGCTACGGACGGATGGTGATTCTCAAGGAGCCGGGCAGAACCGTAGATGTCGAATTCGATTCGGGCGGGTGCGACCTGCTGTACGGCGAGATTACCGGGGTCGGCGATATGGCCAATGTACGGTTCAACCAGATTGTCATGCCCGACGGTACCTCGGACGGGCCTTTCGGCCGGAGTATCGAATACGGCTTGGAACAGCAGGGGACGTATCATCTGCTGATAGGGGAGAGCCTGATGGCGGGTGAGCCGTGGGGCGGCGAGTTCATGCTCGAACTGTGGCTGGGTTGCAAGGTTCCCTATACCGAGGGACATAACTATTTCGTCAACAACAGCTATACCGAAGACCGGCTGCCGGCAGCCACCATCACCACGCGCGAGGAGTTCGATACGGTGTTCGGCAAGGCGCCCGTAATGGGGTCGCTCCCCACGCCGGTGGATTTTGATACGCAGTATGTGATAGCCGTCATAGAACCTATGACGGACGAGGCCGTTTACCTCGAGGTGGAGAGCTTGGTGAAGATAGGTGACAAGTTGATAATGACCTACAGTCGGGAGACGGGGGACAGGCGTTCCTACTCCGTGCGCCCTATGCTGATGCTCGTGGTCGACAGGGAGTATGCGGGCGAGGTAGAGATAGTGATGGAGTGATTGCCGGTTGCGGTGCGTCGGCGGGTGGAAGTGGCGCATCGGCTCCGTTTCGGCGGAAGGAAAAGTGGTTGGATGATGGAGTGCGACGTGATACGGACCGAACGACTTCGGGCGGGTGTATGGCGGGGGGAGGACACGACGGAGTTTATCCGGATGAATGCCGACAGCCGCGTGATGCGGTATTTCCCGAAGCGGCTCTCGCCGGAGGAATCCGTGGAGTTTCTCGGTCGGATAAAGCGGGAGTTTGCAGTGTACGGTTACGGGCTCTTTGCCGTGCGGGAGCGTACCGGAGGACATTTTGTGGGGTTTGTCGGGCTGCACCGTTTCGATTTCGATGCGGATTTCGCTCCGGGTGTGGAGATAGGGTGGCGGCTGCTGCCGGAGTATTGGGGACAGGGGTATGCGCCGGAGATGGCGGCGGCATGTCTGGCATACGCCCGTGATACGCTTCATCTAAAGGAAGTCTTCTCTTTTACTGCTGTGCAGAACCAGCCCTCCGAACGGGTGATGCAGAAACTCGGGATGTGCCGGGTGAAGGAGTTCGACCATCCGGCCGTTCCGGCAGGCCATCCGCTGTCGCGGCATGTGCTCTATGTGATGGAGTTCCGGGAGGAAGGGTGAAAGTTGCGACCGTAAGGCAGGGGAGGGAATCCCTTCCCTGTCGCTTTGATGGGCGGCAGGGCGTGGAGTGTCCGGCTTTCTGAGGTTGCGGTACGTGGAAACGGAGGAGATTTTCCCGTCGTGGAGAGCTTGCGGGGCTTTTGGTTTCCTGCGGTAAATGTTATCTTTGTGCCTAAGCAAGTATTAACAGTAAAAAAGGATTTCACACATGAAGAAAGGTATCTTGTTGGCGGCTTCGCTCGTGGTTGCGGGAGGTATTGCGGCCGATGCACAGTCCATAACCGGCGATGACGTGGCGCGGATGCGCGACCGTTTCCGCGGCGACCCGTCCGTCGTGGCCATACAGAACGTATTGACCTCCAACGGCGATATACGGGCCCTGGCGCTGAACCACGGGCTCGACGGTAAGGTGGACCATTATTTCAAATACAGGGTGAATGTGAAGGGAATTACCGACCAGAAGCAGTCGGGCCGCTGCTGGATGTTCACTTCGATGAACGTACTCCGTCCTTCGGTCATGGAGAAGTACAATTTGGATGAGTTCGATTTTTCGCATAACTATCTTTATTTCTGGGATATGCTCGAAAAGGCGAACCTCTTCCTCGAAAACGTGGCCGCGACCGCATCCAAGCCGATGGACGACCGGGAGGTCGTACACTACTTTTCCGCTCCGCTCGACGACGGCGGGGTATGGAACCTCTATTACAACATTGCGGGCAAGTACGGGGTGGTGCCTGCGCAGGTGATGCCGGAGACTCCCCATTCGGAGAATACGGCCCAGATGGTGGCGCTTATCAACGAGAAGCTGCGGGTCGAGGGGTACAGGCTGCGGGAAGCGCTGGCCGGTACGAAAGGCAAGGCCCGTGCGGCGGTGGTGAAGGAGCATAAGGATGCCGCGCTGAATGACGTTTACCGGATGTTGGCGCTGTGCCTCGGCGAACCTCCTGTCGAATTTGAATGGAGGTTCCGTGACCGTGCAGGCAATCTCGTCTCCAAAACCTATACGCCGCTGGAGTTTTATGCCGAGATTACTCCGGACGACTATTCTCCGGAGAACTACATCATGATAATGAACGACCCCACGCGCGAATATTACCGGGTGTATGACATCAGCAACTACCGCAATACGGTCGAAGGGGTGAACTGGGTGTACCTCAACCTGCCGAACGACGCCATCAAGCGTGCAGCGCTCGCCTCCATCAAGAATAATGAGGCCATGTATGCGTCGTGCGACGTGAACAAGCACCTCAACCGCAGGACGGGTGTCATGGACCCCGCCATGTACGACTACGGCGCACTTTTCGGGGTGGACCTGTCGATGGACAAGAAGGCGCGGATACTGACCCGGCAGAGCGGGTCGAGTCATGCCATGACGCTTATCGGTGTGGATACGGACGAGAACGACGTGCCTGTGAAGTGGGAGTTCGAGAACAGTTGGGGTACGGAGTACGGCAACAAGGGATACCTGACCTTTACGGACGCCTGGTTCGACGAATACATGTTCCGGCTCGTCATCCACAAGCGGTATCTGGATGAGAAGGCCGTCGAGGCGCTTTCGGGCGAACCCGTCGTACTGCCCGCGTGGGACTATATGCACTGATGCGGAACGAAGAGTGCGGAAAGCGGAGGGCGGACGACAATCCGCCCTCCGCTTTCCGTGTCCCGGCATCTTTCGGATGATGGCGGGAAGTCGGCCGGCCGGTCAGAAGTAGTCGGAGAAGTAGGGCTGTCCGTCGGGGATGATTTCTTCCAGAAGTCGCAGCGTCCGTTTGTCGGTGTGCAGCCGTTCGATTCTGGCGAGATAGGAGGGGCGTTTGTAGCCCATGAGCATGGCCGAAAGGGTCTGTATGTCGAGTTCCACCGCTTTGCCTGCCGGTTCGTCGGTCACGGAGACGGTACCTTCCCGGTCGGTTGCGACACTGAAGATGCCGTTGTTCCACTCCGCCATGGGGTCGGTCACGACGAAATGGAAGGGGCGTATGCTCCCTTCGAACGGATAGAGGCGCAGGAACTGGGCGACGTCCACGATGCGGGCCATGAAGTAGGGTTCTATCGTCTCCTGTATCTGACTTTCGTCGAGCAGGAAGGCCAGCGGTTCGCCCGTGTAGATGTGTCCCTTCACGGCGTCTATCATGGAGTAGTGCGCCCGGATAAAGTTCCACAGCCCCTTGCGGGCCTCCTGCGTGAGATAGACCATTTCGCGGATGTGGAAAACGTCCTCCTCCACCCAGTAGAGCAGGAATCCCTGGGGGGTATCCTTTGCGTCGTAATAGACCGCCGCCGTCCGTTCCTCCTCGTTCTCCCAGCGCCAATACTCCATCCACTCGAAATCGTTGCGGATGAGGGCGCCGTGCGTGCAGCGGGCGAAACGGTCGTACGTTCCCTTGACGTCTTCGTCGCCTACGGGGAGCCGCTCGACATGGCCCGGCACCTCGACGGTTTCCGGTATCTCCGTATCTTTCAGGGTAAAGGTGATGTGGTCGGACATGATTTCCCACCCCTTGCGTCTGTAATAGGGAATGGAGTAGGGATAGAGATAGGAGACATACTGCTCCGCCTTGCGCATCTTTTGCAGTGCAAGCCGTATCAGGTCGTTCATCAGGCCCATGCCGGCGAATTCGGGGTAGGTGCCCACTCCCGTCACGCCGCCCATTCTGAAGATGCGGCTGTGAATGTTCACTTCGCACGGATAGATACATATCTGCGACACGAGTTCGTCGTCGTGGGTGAACCAGCCGAATACGTCGGCTTCCTGCAGAATAGGACGTTTGGAGCGTCTCAGTTCCCCGTCCTCATAGCCGCTCTCCTCCAGCTCCCGGTCGGTGACCTGAAAGACATATCGCAGCAGTTCATTGTATTGGTCGAGGTATTTCAGGCTGACGGGTTTTATCTTCAGGCTCTCCTTTATCTTGTTTTCGTGCATTTGTGTCGGGTTTGTTCCGTGCAAATTTATTGAAAATTGTCGAGCATTGGAACGGAACGTGGCCGCTGTCCGCATCAGGACATGAAAAACCCTCCGTGTACCGACGGAGGGTTTCGGCTGCAGGCCCTGCACGGCGGGCATCAGTAGGTGCGTTCGCGCACCGCGACGAGCTCCTGCCACTCGGGGTGGCGGCGGATGTAGGAGGCGACGAATCCGCACTGGGGGATGACCTTGCTCCCCTGTTCCCGGATGTCGGTGAGTGCCTTGAAGGCTATCTGGCTCCCGACGCCCTGGCCCGCGTGGTCGTAAGGCACCTCCGTGTGGGTGAGCGCCACTTCTCCGCCCGGTGCGAGATAATACTCTATCATGGCTATCTGGCCGTCTTCCAGGTCGAGTTCGTACCGCCGTTTGGCGGTGTTGTTGCTGAATCTGTAATCTTTCATGGCAGTATCGTTTGAATCGGTTCCGTTACAGATAGAGCAATAACCCTGCCACTGCCGAGAGGACGATGATGAGGATAGGATTCACCTTTTTGAACGAAGCGAGGAAGGCGGCGGCGAGTATCGCCCAGCTTTTCCAGTCGATGAAGGTTTCGGGGGTGAGGAGCAGGAGCGCCGCGGCCATTATCATTCCTATCATCATCGGTTTCATTCCTTCCATGGCGCCCGACACGTAACGGTTGGCGCGCAGCCTGAGATAGAACTTCGTGGCCGCAAGCATCAGGGTAAGCGACGGGATGCAGGCAGCCAGCGTAGCGAGGGCCGCACCCCAGACCGTACCCGTCACGGCATATCCGACGTATGTGGCGCTGTTGATGGCGATAGGGCCCGGCGTGACCTGCGAGATGGCGATAATGTCGGTGAGCTGTTCGGATGTGAGCCATCCGCGCTGTACCACGATTTCGTTCTGGATGAGCGAGAGCATGGCGTAGCCGCCGCCGAACCCGAAAAAGCCTATCTTGAGATAGGAGAGCAGCAGTTGGAGGTATATCATTGCATTCCCTCCTTTCCGTTCCCGGCCGTGCCGCGTTTGTCGTGCAGTGCATGGAGGATGCCCGCGGCCGCACCCGCTATGATGAACCAGACGGGGGATACGCCGAGCTGCCATACGATGACGGCCGCGATTGCCGCGAGCGCGATTTTCCACCAGACCATTCCGCGGGCGAGATTCAGGATGGGGGCTGCGATGAGTGCAATCACGGCGGGGCGCATTCCCTTGAAGGCGGCATCCACGTAACGGTTCTCGCGGATGTCCGTGAAATAGATGGCGATGAGCAGGATGATGACGAACGACGGGAGTACCACGCCCGCCACGGCCGAGAAGGCGCCCCGGTAGCCGGCTATCTTGTAGCCGACGAATACGGCCGAGTTGAGGGCTATCGGGCCGGGAGCCGACTGGGCCAGCGTAAGCAGTTCGAGAAAGTCACCGCGTGCTATCCAGCCGCGCCGGTCTATCATCTCCCGTTCGATGAGGGGTATCATGGCGAAGCCTCCTCCGAAGGTGAAAGCACCTATTTTGAAAAAGGTCGTGAAGAGCGAGAGGCATACCCGCAGGCTGCCTGTACCCTTCGGTTGTACGTTGCGTATGTGCCGTAACTCTTTTTTCATGACGCTGTCGCCGTTTCCTTCGGGGGTGCCGGCTGTTTCATGCCGTTTATGAGCGCTGCGGCGGTCACGACGGCGAGCGCCGCCGTTTCGGTGCGCAGACGGCTCTCGCCGAGGCTCACCTCCGTGAATCCCGCGGCCCGGGCCGCCGTTATCTCCTCGTCGGAGAAGTCGCCCTCGGGGCCTATCAGGACGAGGACGTTCCCGCCCCTGGGCAGCACGTCGCCGATGAAGCGCCGTTGCGTATCGGGGCGGCAGTGCGCTATGAGTTTCACGCCGTCAAAAGGCATGCCTATCACTTCCTCTACGGGCGTCAGTTCGTCCAGCTGTGGACGGTAGGCCTTCAGGGACTGCTTGACGGCACTTGTCACTACCCGTTCGCCCCGTTCGCGTTTGAGCGTCCGGCGTTCGCTGCGGCGGCATTCGATGGGGATGATACGGTCGATGCCCGTTTCTGTCGCCTTTTCCAGAAACCATTCGTAGCGGTCGGTATTCTTGGTCGGCGCGACGGCCACCGTCACTCCGTAACTGCGTTTGCCGTATTCGGGGAACGTCTCCGTGATGCGTACCCGGCAGTGTTTCGGGTCGGGTTGCAGAACGGTGGCCCGGTAGAGATTGCCGCACCCGTCGGTCAGGTGGAGTTCGTCGCCCGTCCTCAGGCGCAGCACCTTCATGCAGTGTGCCGACTCCTCTTCGGGCAGTGTATATTCGGGCAGGGAGATGTCGGGCGTGTAAAATAATTGCATTTGTATCGCTAAAATCGTAGTTTTGTACGTTATATAGAGTAACGCAGGTGAATCGAAAAAACGCATAAAAGTATGAAAAAAATCCCATTGCTATTGACCACAGTGTGTATTATGACCGCAGTTTCATCGTGCGGCAGCAAGGAGGCGCCGGCCGGTGCCAATCCGCTGCTCTCCGAATGGGATACGCCTTACGGCGTTCCCCCGTTCGATAAAATCAAGGTATCGGACTATATGCCGGCTTTCCGGGAGGCCATGAAGCTCCATCGGGAAGAGATAAAGGCCATTGCGGAGAATCCGGAGGAGCCCGATTTCGAGAACACCGTTCTCGCCTTCGACAACGCCGGGGAGATGCTTACGCGCGTGGAGCAGGTATTCTGGAGCGTGGCGGCCGCTGACACCAATCCGCAGATGCAGGCCGTACAGGAGAAGGTCGCGCCGATGCTGTCGGAGCATTATGACGGCATCATGCTCGACGAGAAACTGTTCGACCGCATCCGGAAGGTGTACGAGGGCCGTGATGCGGCGGGGCTCGACCGGTTGCAGAAACGTCTGGTGGAGAAGGTTTACAAAGATTTCGTCCGGTCGGGAGCCAATCTGACCGCCGAACAGAAGGCCGAATTCAAGGAGATAAACAGCCGGCTTTCGGAACTGACTTTCCGTTTCGGGAAAAACCTGCTCGAAGAGAACGCGCGTTTCCGGATGGTGCTGAATGAGGAGGATGTGGAGGGACTGCCGTCGGGCGTGCGCGGCGCGGCCCGCAATGCCGCCAAAGAGGCGGGACTCGGCGACGACAGATACCTTTTCGATATCGGGAAACCCAGCATGTTGCCTTTCCTCTCCTATTCGCCGCGCCGCGACCTGCGTCAGGAGCTTTATACGGCTTACATAGAGAAGTGCGACCACGGTGACGAGCTCGACAACAAGCAGTTGATAAACGAGATAATCGAACTGCGCACGCGTCGGGCCAATCTGCTCGGTTACGGTACGCATGCGGAGTATGTGCTCGACGCCAACATGGCCAAGACTCCGGAGAACGTGTACGGGCTGCTCGACGAGATATGGACGCCGGCGCTCGACAGGGCCCGCGGGGAACTTGCCGAGATGAAGGAGCTGAAGCGCAAGGAAGACGGCAGCGACGATTTCGCCTCGTGGGACTGGTGGTATTATGCTGAGAAGATACGCAAGTCGAGGTATAACCTCGACCAGGAGGCGCTGAGGCCCTATTTCCCGTTGGAAAATGTCAAACAGGGTATTTTCGAGCTGAGCAACCGGCTTTACGGCATCACGTTCCAGCCGGCGGTGCTGCCGGTCTACAACAACGAATGCGTGGCCTACGAAGTCTACGATACCGACGGCAGCCTGCTCGGCATCCTGTATATGGACCTGTATCCGCGTGCCGGCCGCAAGGGGCCGGGGGCGTGGTGCGGTACGTTCCGGGACCAGAGTTACAAGGACGGTGAACGGGTGGTGCCGGTGGTTTATATCGTGGCGAATTTCACCCGTCCGAACGGGACGATTCCCGCCTTGCTCGATTTGGACGAAACCACCACCTTTTTCCACGAGTTCGGGCATGCCCTCCATTCGCTCTTCAGCGACGTGCCCTATCGCGGACTGCTTGCCGTAGAGAACGATTTCGTGGAACTGCCTTCGCAAATTATGGAAAACTGGGCTACCGAGCCGGAGATGCTCCGCAGTTATGCCATCCATTGGCAGACGGGCAAGGTCATCCCCGAAAACCTGATTAAGCGCATACAGGAGAGCGCTCTGTTCAATCAGGGATTCGAGACGGTGGAACTCGCGGCGGCTTCCTATTCCGATATGGAGCTGCACGACATGGAGGAGTATGTCCCCGTTGACCTGGATGCATTTGAGAAGCGCGTTCTGAACGAGGAGCGGGGACTGATACCCCAGATAGAGCCGAGATACCGTTATCCCTACTTCTCGCATATCTTCGACGGAGGCTATTCGGCCGGCTATTACGGTTACCTCTGGGCGGAAGTGCTCGATAAGGATGCGTATGAAGCCTTCCGGGAGACGGGTGAACTGTTCAACAAGAAGGTCGCTGCCCGGTTCCGTGAAGAGATACTCTCCAAAGGGGGGACGGAAGACGGCATGGTGCTCTATGAGAATTTCCGCGGACGTCAGCCCAGTCGGCTGCCTCTGCTCGTGTCGCGGGGACTGGTAGAGGAACCGGCGGCGAACGGTGCGGAGTAGACACAGAGGCCGGGGCGGTCGTTCTGGCGGAGGTTCCCCGGCGGATTGGATTTCGGAGGTGCAGGCCCTATGGGCCTGCACCTCCTGTTTCGGCCAGGTCGGACGGACCGGCCGAATAGCGACGGAGGCAGAGGGATGACGGACGGTGAGGGTGTTGCAATGCGATAGCTCCGGCACACGTTACGTGTGCCGGAGCTATCGTAAGTGTATGTTAGAGCGGAAAAAGATTACTTTTCGCGGCGGATATCGCCGAAATAGCGGTCGAGCAGTTTGCGGGCGGCGACGAACGAACTGAGCCGGTCGCCGAGTACCTTGCGTTCGAAGTCCGGAAGGGCCGCTTCGATATCGGGGTCGCGGTAGAAGCTGTTGCGCAGCGCCTCGTTGATGGTTTCGTACATCCAGTATTTGTTCTGTCTGCGGCGGTTGGAGGTAAAGAAGCCGTTGCGGCGCGTGCAGGCGATGAAGTCGCCGACCTCTTTCCATATTTCGGAAAGTCCGCTGCCGTCCACCGCCGAACAGGTGAATACCTGCGGCCGGCATCCCGACTCCGGTTCCGGAAACAGATGGAGCGCATTGGATATCTGTGCTTTCGCCAATTCGGCCTTGCGGATGTTTTCGCCGTCCGCCTTGGTGATGACCACCAGGTCGGCCATCTCCATGATGCCGCGTTTGATGCCCTGCAGTTCGTCGCCGGCTCCGGAAATCTGGAGCAGCATGAAGAGGTCTACCATGGAGTGGACGGCCGTTTCGCTCTGTCCTACGCCGACGGTTTCGATGAATATCGTGTCGAAGCCGGCCGCTTCGCAGAGGATGACCGTCTCGCGTGTCTTGCGTGCCACCCCCCCCAGCGAACCCGCCGACGGAGAGGGGCGGATGAAGACGTCCGGATTGGAGGAGATGCTCTCCATACGTGTCTTGTCGCCGAGGATGGAGCCGCCACTCCGTTCCGAACTCGGGTCGATGGCGAGTACCGCCAACCGGTGGCCGAGCGAGGTCACCATGTTTCCGATTGCTTCGATGAAGGTGGATTTTCCCGCTCCCGGTACGCCTGTGATGCCGATGCGCACCGAATTTCCGGAACGGGGCAGGCAGCGTTCGATTATCTCCTGTGCCTGTTCGTAGTGTTCGGGAAGGTTGCTTTCGACGAGGGTGATGGCTTGCGACAGTACCGTGATATCGCCGGCGAGGATGCCTTCCACATATTGGGCCGTCGTGAGCGCGGGTCGTTTTTTCCGCCGGAAATGGGGATTGACGGAGGGTTGTCCGTTCACGCCTTCGGTGACGTGCAGGGCGCTCCCTTCATTCTCTTCGCGGTGGCGGTGTTCCCAGTGTTCGGAAAATTTCATTTTTCGTGTCGCGGTTTAGTGGATGATGTCGGCGACGTCTGCCGCGGAGAGCGACGAGGGATTGCCTACCCAAAGGATGCGTCCCCGTTTGTCGTAAATGACCGAGTAGGGGACATAACGGGCCGAGAAAGCCGAGAAGACCGAACCATTGCCGTCATAGCCCACGCGGTAGGAGGGGTTGCCTCCGAGCAGGGACGATATGACGGCATCGTCCTTCTCGCGTGTCACTACGATGATGGCCAGCCGGTCGCCGTAAGATTTGGCGAGTTCGTCGAGCTGTGCGAGCCGTTCCGCACCCTTGGGATTGGAGGAGTGGTAGAACTCGACCATGACCGCTTTCCCGTCGGAGACGGGAGCTCCGTTGAGCCATTGTGTTATATTCAGGTCCGGTACGCGTTCGCCTATCACGAGCCGCTGTGCATGCAGCGGTATGGCTAAAATGGCCAATAATGCCATCGTCAGTAATCTTTTCATCGTTTTTCCGTGTTTCGTTTCTTCTGCGGCGGACAATGCCGTCTCTCCGTATGCGGGCAAATATCGGGCCCTGTTCCGGGGGTCTCTATCGTGCGAATTTACGATTTTTATTTCATACTTCTGCGCCTTTCTGCCGGAAAGCTGTCGGGAGGGGGCGGCTGCCCTCTGTCGTTCACGGTGAGAAACGGGTATACGGGCTGCCCTGCGGCAGCGGTCGGAGACCGGCCGGCGGCGTAGCCGTGAAGGATGCCAGTTGCGGAAAAAGGGAGGCTGTATGGCGGTTTTTCGATAGATTGTTTTATCTTTACGGGCACGGAATCTTTCATCAAACAGGGGAATGTCATGAATGTCGGGTTCGATGCGAAGAGGCTTTTCTTTAACGGAAGCGGTTTGGGAAACTATGCGAGGAGTACGGTGAGGCTGTTGGCCGAATACGCTCCGGATAATCGCTATACCTTGTTTACTCCGCGGGAGGGCAACTGCTGCGGGTTCGAGGTGCTGGACAATGCCGGAATCGTGACGCCGCAGGGTATCCGGGCGCTTTCCGGTTCGCTCTGGCGCAGTTACGCCATGGGCCGCGCCATCCGTCTGAGCGGAGTGGATATCTTCCACGGCCTCAGCAACGAACTTCCGGCCGACATCGGACGTACCCGTGCGCGGAGCGTGGTGACGATGCACGACATCATTTTCGTGCACCATCCCGAACTCTATAAGCCGGCGGACCGGTGGCTCTATACGCGCAAGTATTCCCGAAGCTGCCGCAACGCCGACCGTATCATCGCCATCAGCCGTCAGACGGCGGGCGACCTCGTAAACTATTGGCATGTTCCGGAAGAGAAGATTGCGGTGGTGTATCAAGGGTGCGACCCGGCATTCGAGAAGACCGTCGGGGAGAAACAGCGGCGCGAAGTGCGTGCCGCCTACGGTTTGCCGGAACGGTATATCCTGAGCGTGGGGACGATAGAGGAGCGCAAGAATCTGATGCTGACCGTGCGGGCGATGGTCGCCGGAAAGCTCGACATCGACCTTGTGGCGTGCGGCAGGCATACCCGTTATGCCGACCGCGTGATGGAGTATGCCGCGGCGCACGGCATTGGCAGCCGTGTGAGAATGCTCCACAGCGTGCCGTTCAGTGACCTGCCGGCCCTTTACCAGATGGCTTCCGTGTTCGTCTATCCCTCTTTTTACGAGGGGTTCGGAATTCCCATTCTCGAGGCGCTGAATTCGCGTGTGCCCGTCATTACCACCCGTGGCGGGGTGTTTCCGGAAACGGGTGGCGATGCCTGCATCTACGTGGAGCCGGAGAGTACGGACGAGATGCTCCATGCGCTGGAGACCGTGCTCGGCGACCGGGCGGCGGCCGACGGGATGCGCGCGCGCGGTGCAGCCTATGCCCGCAATTTCCGCGAACCGGTCATTGCATCCAACCTGACGGCCGTTTACCGGAGTCTGTTGTAGAGCGGCGGTGCGTTTTTACGAACCGGCCGGGCCGGAGGCCGCACAGGGGAGGGATGGTTCGGAGGTACGCCGTGCTGCTGTGGCGCGGGAAAAAATCGCGGGTTTGTTTCCGGCATCTGAAAAGAAAGATTATCTTTGTAACGTTTGGGATTTTCCGACCGCCGACAAGCGTGTCAATTCAGTTAAACCAAAAATATCAAAGAGATGAAAATTTCTCATATCGAACATCTCGGAATCGCCGTGAAGAGTCTGGAAGAGGCGATACCTTTCTGGGAAAACATTTTGGGTTTCAAGTGTTACAGTATTGAGGAAGTTGCCGACCAAAAGGTGAAGACTGCATTTTTCAAAGTCGGCCAGACCAAGATAGAACTGCTCGAACCGACGAGCGAGGAGAGCACCATCGCCAAGTTTATCGCCAACCGGGGCGAGGGAGTGCATCATGTGGCGTATGCGGTGGAAAACATTGAGGAGGCGCTTGCCGAGGCAGAAAGCAAAGGCGTACGCCTTATCGACAAGACGCCGCGCCGCGGGGCCGAGGGGCTGACGATAGCCTTTCTGCATCCCAAGTCTACCGGGGGTGTCCTGACGGAGCTCTGCGAGGACAAGAACGGGAAATAATACCGCAGCATGTGACGGCGCCCCGCAGTCGCAGGGCGCCGTTCTTTGGCGGCTTTCTGCCGGGCCCTGCGGGTGCAGGCGATAACGAACGATAATAATTTAGTTGGAAAACATATGAGCGATAATCAGAACAAGGTCGCGCAGTTGATAGAGTTGCGCGAGGAAGCAAGGCTGGGTGGCGGTCAGAAAAGGATAGACGCGCAGCATGCGAAGGGAAAGTACACGGCCCGCGAAAGGATACAGATGCTTTTGGATGAGGGCAGTTTCGAGGAGTTCGACATGTTCGTGACGCATCGTTGTTACGACTTCGGCATGGAGAAGAGCCATACGTACGGCGACGGCGTGGTAACCGGTTACGGGACCATCGACGGCCGGCTGGTCTATATCTTCGCACAGGATTTCACCGTATCGGGCGGTTCGTTGTCCAAGACGATGTCCGAGAAGATATGCAAGGTGATGGACATGGCCATGCGGGCCGGAGCTCCCTGTATCGGTCTCAACGACTCGGGTGGTGCACGCATCCAGGAGGGGGTGAACGCGCTGGCCGGCTATGCCGAGATATTTCAGCGCAACGTGATGGCTTCGGGCGTCATACCCCAGATTTCGGTCATTCTCGGCCCGTGTGCCGGCGGGGCGGTCTATTCGCCGGCGCTGACCGACTTCACGATTATGAAACGCGATACGAGCTACATGTTCCTTACCGGTCCGGCCGTAGTGAAGACCGTGACGGGCGAGGATGTGACGCAGGAGCAACTCGGCGGTGCTTCGGTGCACACCAGCAAGTCGGGTGTGGCCGATTTCGCCGCTTCGACCGAAGAGGAGGCGATGGAACTCATCCGCAAACTCATCTCCTATATCCCGCAGAACAACATGGAGGATGCGCCCCTGGCGCCCTGTACCGACTCCATCAGCCGGCTGGAAGATTCGCTCAACGAGATAATTCCCGACAGTCCCAACAAGCCTTACGACATGTACGAGGTGATACGCGCCATCGTCGATAACGGCGATTTTCTCGAGGTACACGAGTCGTTCGCCAAGAATGTCATCACCTGTTTCGCCCGCTTCAACGGCCAGAGTGTGGGCATCATCGCCAACCAGCCCAAGTACATGGCCGGTGTGCTCGATATCAACGCTTCGCGCAAGGCGGCCCGTTTCGTACGCTTCTGTGATGCGTTCAACATACCGCTCGTGACGCTGGTGGACGTTCCGGGCTTCCTGCCGGGTACGGGTCAGGAGTACGGCGGCGTCATTACGCACGGGGCCAAGCTGCTCTTCGCCTACTGCGAGGCGACGGTACCCAAAGTGACCGTTACGCTGCGCAAGTCCTATGGCGGGGCTTATATCGTGATGTCCTCCAAACATATTCGCGGCGACATCAACTATGCCTGGCCGAGTGCCGAGATAGCCGTGATGGGTGCCAGCGGTGCCGTCGAGGTGCTTTTCGCCCGCGAAATCGCCAAAATCGAAGACCCGGCGCAGAAGGCTGCCTTCATCGCCGAAAAGGAGGAGGAGTACCGCCAGAAGTTCTCGAACCCCTACAATGCGGCCAAGTACGGCTATATAGACGACGTGATAGAGCCGCGCAATACGCGTTTCCGTATCATCCGTGCATTGCAGTCGTTGGCGACCAAACGTCTCACGAACCCGGCCAAGAAACACTCCAACATACCGCTTTAGGCTTATGAGGAAATTTTGTCTGTTGGTCGTTATGGCGCTTTGCGGCCTCGGAGTGTCGGCGCAGGGCGTGCTTAATGTGAGAATAAACGAAGTGCTCGTGCTCAACGAGAACGACATCGTGGACGATTACGGTGTCCGGGAGTCGTGGGTGGAGCTCTTCAATACCGGTTATGAACGTGTCAATGTGGGCGGCTGTTATCTGGGAATCCGGTATGCCGACCGTTACGATGCGGATGGCAACAAGCTCATCAAGAAGTACTATATCCCGCGCAACAATCCTGCGACGAGTATCGAACCGCTGGGGTACAGGCTCTTTTTCTGCGAAGGTACCGATACGAAGGGAACTTTCTACACCAATTTCACGCTTGGCGACGAGCCTGTGGACATGGTGATACTCTACAATGCCAACGGTAAGGATATCATCAGCGTATTCAAATTCCCGGAGAATTATACGCCGGTGCCGGATGTAGCGTGGGGCATCCTCGGTCACGAGGAGATAGAGTCCAAGGTTTTTCCCGAATTCACCCGGGCCGAACGGCGTGCGCTGCGGGGCGATGCCTATCTCGATGCTGTCGCCGCACGGTTGAAATACCAGCCGCAGGCGATGCTGAAGACCACTCCGTTGGCGACCAACGAAGTGAACGAGGAGGTGCCGCGGCACGAAGTCTTCCGCCAGCGGGACGAAACGGGCGCGGTCATGTCGCTGACGGCCATGAGCGTGGTGTTTCTCGCCTTGGTGGCCATTTTCCTGGTTTTCAAGGTAATCGGCATGGTGATGGTCAGGAGGGCCAACCGGAAGTCGGTCAAGGAGGGCGGCGAACCCGTAGTGGGAAAGCAGGCCCGGGACGGCGGCTATACCGGAGAGGAGATGGCGGCTATCGGACTTGCGCTCAAGCTCTATCAGGAAGACCTGCATGTACACGAATCGACGGTCATCACCATCAACCATGTGAACAGGATGTATTCGCCGTGGAATTCCAAGATACACGGCATAACCGAATTACCCCAGAGAAAAAACAGATAGCATACCTATATGAAAGAGTATAAATTCAAGATAAACGGCAATGCGTACAAGGTTGCCGTGGAGAGCGTCCAGGACGGTATTGCGGCCGTGTCGGTGAACGGTACCCCCTATAAAGTGGAGATAGAGAACGACCTCGGCGGTCCGAAGCCGGTTAAACCGGTGCAGGTGGCTCCGGCGACCTACCAGGCGACGCCCCAGGCCGCTCCCGTGAAGATTGCCAGCGCACCGCCTGCCGGCGGCAGCGAAACGCAGTTACGGAGCCCGCTGCCCGGTACGGTGCTCGAACTCCGGGTAAAGGAGGGCGATACCGTAAAGGAAGGGCAGACAGTGATGATACTCGAGGCCATGAAGATGGAGAACAACATCGACGCCAACAAGAGCGGTGTGGTGAAGAGCATCGTGAAGCGGGCAGGCGATTCCGTGATGGAAGGGGATGTATTAATAACCATCGGATAGCCTTATGACCATGTTTCTGGAAAGCGGGTTCGGGGCTTTCATCGGGCAGAACCTGCGCGAGTTCTGGAGTATAACGGGTTTCGCCAACGCAACGTTGGGGCATATCGTCATGATTGCGGTGGGCCTGTTTTTCCTCTATCTCGGTATCAAGCACAAGATGGAGCCGATGCTGCTCGTCCCCATCGGTTTCGGTATTCTTATCGGCAATATTCCGTTCCACGACGGAATGCAGATTGGCGTCTACGAAGAAGGGTCGGTGCTCAATTACCTCTACTTCGGGGTGAAGAACGGCATCTATCCGCCGCTGATTTTTCTCGGTATCGGAGCGATGACCGACTTTTCGGCCCTCATATCGAATCCGAAGCTGATGACGATAGGTGCAGCGGCGCAGCTCGGTATCTTCGGTGCATACGTCGTGTCGCTCGCTTTCGGATTTACGGCGGCCGAGGCCGGTGCGATAGGCATCATCGGCGGTGCCGACGGCCCCACAGCCATCTTCCTTTCGAGCCGGCTCGCTCCGGACATGATGGGTTCCATCGCCATAGCGGCCTATTCTTACATGGCCCTCGTGCCGGTACTCCAGCCATGGATAATGAAGTTGTGCACAACCAAAAAGGAGCGTCTTATCCGGATGCGGCCGCCCAGGCCCATCTCCAAGAGCGAGAAAATCATGTTCCCGATAATCGGTCTTCTGCTCACCTGTTTCCTCGTTCCCTCCGGTCTGCCCCTGCTCGGCATGCTCTTTCTGGGAAACCTGTTGAAGGAGAGCGGCGTTACCAAACGCCTTGCCACGACGGCCGGGGGACCGCTCATCGATATCGTGACGATACTCATCGGATTGACCGTGGGTGCTTCGACACAGGCCACGACTTTCCTGACGGAGAAGTCGCTGCTCGTTTTCGCAATCGGTGCGGCTTCGTTCATCATCGCCACTTTCGGCGGAGTCCTGTTCGTCAAGTTCCTCAACCTGTTCCTTAAGGAGGGAAACAAAATCAACCCGCTCATCGGCAATGCCGGCGTTTCGGCAGTGCCCGATGCGGCTCGCGTTTCGCAGGAGATAGGGTTGAAGTACGACAAGAACAATCACCTGCTCATGCACGCCATGGGGCCGAATGTGGCCGGCGTGATTGGCAGTGCGGTGGCTGCGGGTATCCTGCTCGGATTCCTCGGTTAGCGCCGGGACCGCACGGTAAGCGAGGGAGCTCCCGACCGGGGTTCCCTCGCGGCCGTTCGGAGATGTGCGGTTTCGGAGCGGCCGGCGGAGGGCTTGGCCCGATTATTTCGTACCTTTGACTACGTCTTAGATACTCCGCCTCGGCAAAAGGCAAACTCCGGTTTGCCTTTGCTCTCGGCTTATCCGTATCTTTGAAAGGATGGGCCGCAGTCGGAACGGCCGGCCGGAAATGGTATGGGAAACAGTAAAAACGGAATCGGTTATGAATGTGGTGTTGGACAGTTTGAAAACACGCCGCAGCATCCGGGGATACGACCCCGACCGGATGCCGGCGGAGGAGTTAATCGGGCAGATAATCGAGGCAGGTACCTATGCCCCGACGGGCAGGGGGATGCAGTCGCCCCGTATCGTGGTCGTGACGGACAGGACCGTGCGCGACCGTCTTTCGGCGCTCAATGCGGCCGTGATGGGGAGTGCTTCCGACCCCTTCTACGGTGCTCCGGTAGTGCTCGTGGTATTGGCGGACCGTAGCCGGCCCACCTACCTGTACGACGGTTCGTTGGTGATGGGCAACCTGTTGAATGCGGCTCATGCCGTGGGATTGGGAAGCTGTTGGATTCATCGGGCCAGGGAGGTGTTCGATTCGCCGGAGGGAAAGGCACTGTTGAAGGCGTGGGGCATTGAAGGTGATTATGAAGGTATCGGACACTGTATTCTCGGTTATCCCCTGCCGGGAGCCTTACCTGAGGCGCAGCCCCGCAAGGCCGATTATGCCCTGTGGGTGCGGTAATTGCCGGGAAAAGAGAGAAAGACCGGGCCGTGTCGGACGGAACTCTTTCGGTTCGGCAGGTCGTAGAGAAGTGGAGCAAACGTATGGGGAAAGAGATGAAAACCGTTCGGCTCATCTATCCGCAGTGGCAGGGAGCCGATATTGTCCGGCTGGTGCCGGAAGTGAAAGACCCGGCCGATGCTGCGCGGGGATACTATCTGGGGGCCCGGCTGCTGGATTTTCTCGCTCCGGCAGCCGAGGGGGAGACGCTGACCGTTCCGGTGGATACCGCCATGACAGCCCGCACGGTACAGGACGGCGTTATCGACCGCGATATCATCTTCCGCCAGACGCAGGCGGCGCTGGCGATGTTGCGGGCCGCGGCTCCCGACCGGATTGTTACGCTGGGAGGGGAGTGTTCCGTCAGCGTGGTACCGTTCACCTATCTGGCGGCACGGTACGGGGGCGACGTGGCGATGGTGTGGATTGATGCCCATCCCGACCTCACATGGCCCGGCGATGTCTATCAGGGCTATCATGCGATGGCCGTCGCGGCCTGCATGGGGGACGGCGAGCAACGGATTGCTTCCCTGCTGCCCGCCCGGTTCTCCCCTTCGCAAATCCTCTATGTGGGGTTGCGGAACTGGGAGCGGGATGAGATTAAGGTGCGTCAGCGGATGTACGGCATCGCCCAGGTATCGAAAGAGGAGATAACTGACAACAGCGATGCAGTGCGCCGTTGGCTGGATTTGTGTGGCTGCTCGAAAGTGGTCGTGCATTTGGACCTGGATGTCCTCGACCCGGCCGAAATCGTCGCAGCGGTGGGAACCGACCCCGGCGGCATGTCGATGGAACAGGTCGTCCGGGTTGTCGATGCTGTCGCGAAAGAGAAGGAGCTGGTCGGACTGACCGTAGCCGAACCGATGCCCCGTACGGCCATCCGGCTGCGGAACCTGCTGCATAGCCTGCCCCTGCTCCGGTAGGAGGGTGCGGGGCAGGGTACCGGCACCGGAGCCCGTTTGGAAGGTTGTCGGGTGTCGTCTGCCTGCGATATGGGTATTACATCAAAAGAAAGGATAGTTGATATGGCGGTCGATTCGTATATGACGTTGTCGCAGTTGCAGGAGCGTATCCGGGAGACGCTTTGCCGCGGATTCGCCGCGCCGGTGTGGATAACCGCCGAAATAGGCGAACTGAAGGTGAATGCCCGTTCCGGGCACTGTTACCTGCAGTTGGTGGAGAAGGGCGGCCGCAACGGCGTGCCGCAGGCGCAGGTGCAGGCCGTCATCTGGGCCGGACAGTACGGTATGCTCTCCTCTTATTTCCGCGGGGCGACGGGGGAGGAGCTGGCTGTCGGGATGAAGGTGCTGCTCCATGTGACGGTGACCTACCACGAATTGTACGGTCTGTCGCTGCGAATAGTGGATATCGACCCGCTCTATACGCTCGGTGACCTGGCCCGGCAGCGCATGCAGACCATCGCCCAGCTCCGGGAGGATGGTGTGTTCGACCTGAATCGTGAGCTCGGTATTCCGGAAGTACCCCAGCGCATTGCGGTCATCTCCTCCCCGCAGGCTGCCGGTTATCAGGACTTCATGAAGGAGCTCGGTGCGTCGCCTTACCGTTTCGATGTGACGCTTTTCGGTGCCGTCATGCAGGGACACGGGGCCGAGACGTCGATAATCGGGGCGTTGGATGCGGTGGCCGACCGGGCGGAAGAGTTCGATGCGGCGGTAATAATCAGAGGAGGTGGTTCGCAGAGCGATTTGAGCTTTTTGAACTCCTATCTGCTCAGTTTCCATATTGCGCAGTTCCCGCTGCCCGTTATCGCCGGATTGGGACACGACAAGGACCAGAGCGTCGTGGATATGGTCGCCGCCCTTTCGCTGAAGACGCCGACGGCGGTGGCGGCCTTTCTGGCCGACCGTGCGGCAGGGTTCGATGCCCGTCTGGAGGGACTCGGTGACGAGATACGCAGTTGTGCCTGCCGAATCCTTGACCGAGAGGGGAAGGATGTGCAGATGTGCGGCGCCCTGCTGCGCGAGCGGGTATCGGGGGCCCGTCTGCGGATGGAGTGGCGTTTGCGGACCCTTACCGACGGCCTTGCTGCCGGTGCACGCAGAGTGCTGCAGATGAAGGGTCTTCGGCTCGATGAACTCCGGGAACGCCTGGAAGAGGGTGCCTGTCGGGCCGTAGCGAGCGGGGAGGCCCGTTTGCTTCAGGCACGGCAGCTCGTTTCGGCTGCCGACCCGCGCAACATCCTGGCCCGCGGCTTCGCGGTGGTGCGTACCGCCGGCCGGGCTCTGACCGACGCCGCCGATGCGGTTCCGGGAGAGAATCTCGATATTACGTTATACAAGGGTAGAGTGACTGCAAAAGTGACCGATAATTATGGGAAAGAGTGAAATGACATACGCCGAAGCAATGGCTGAAATCGAGGCGATTCTGGCGAAGATGAACGAGGCCAACCCCGATATCGATGCGCTGGCCGGGCAGGTACGCCGGGCAGGCGAACTCATCCGCTTCTGCCGCGGGCGGCTCCGCAAGGCGGAAAAGGAGGTGGCCGAAGCGCTCGGCGAAGAGGAGAAGGAACAGTGACGGGAGCGGTTGCCGTACCTCTTCCTGCACGGCCTGTTTTCGGGCTGTGGTTTCCGTTCCGGCGGGTGGCGGTCGTCCTGTCCGGAGGATTTTCCGGCTGCCGCCGCCTCACCGACAGGGAGAGGCGGCCGGGGCAGGTGCTCGGAGCGCTTCTCCGTTGCGGTTAGAAGGTGAAGCCCGCGGTGAAGGAGAGCGAGGCGGTCAGCTCGGAGGATTCGTGCACGGGCCGGCCGTTGATTCCATAGTCCCTGGAGAATTCTCCGTAGTTTATCATGACGCCGAGGCCGAGATGAAGGGCCCGGCGTTTTCGCAGGCGGAACGACACGCCTGCTTCCGGATGGTAGTAGAGCCAGGTGGGGTTTCCGTAGGTGAAAGGCTTCGGGTCAGTATAGGGTTCCATACGGCAATAATCGACCATGTCGATGGGAAAGTTCAAACCGAGGTCGAGTTGGCAATAAGGGGTGATACGTGTCGGTAGAAAGGAGTATTTTGTCCGGAATATGTGAAGACGGTAAATACAAAGGAAATTGCCGGGAGAAGAAATTACTTCATAATAAAAATATATAAAATATGAAAAGTATCAACATTGACAATTTAAATCATCCGCTTTACAAAACATTTGAAGACCTTTATTCTTCCAGTTTCCCTATTTTTGAACAAAGGACAAAAAAGCAACAAGAGACAGCTTTTGATAATACAAACTATCATCTAATAGGATATGAAGACAATGGCAAATTTATTGGATTCATTTCCTATTGGAAATTTCCCTCTTATCTTTATATCGAACACTTTGCTATTGATACAAAGATTAGAGGGAAAGGATATGGCAGTATTGTACTAAACGATTTTATCAAATCAACAGATAAAATCGTCCTTTTAGAAATAGATCCTATTACAGATAGGATTTCTGAAGCTCGTTTAAGATTTTATAAAAGATGTGGGTTCTATGAAAATCCATATTCACATAAACATCCAGTTTATCGTAAAGAGTTTCATCCACATTCTTTAATTATACTTACCACAAAGCGACAAATATCAGAGAATGAATATCAAAAATTCAATCTTGATTTGAGTACAACTGTAATGAAATAAGAAGATTAAGGCTAAAACAGTATCTAAAAAGGAGACTAGAATCAGATTTTGAGTCTCCTTTTTTTGAGAATACAAAATATAGTTGTGCTTGTGTACGATAAGAGAGTTATTTGACAGCATAGCAACGCAAAACACTGAAATTCGCACGGTTGCCAAATCGTTACCTCCATCTCTCAAATAATTCGCTAAAAGTTTATTTCTCAATTGACTAAGTCAAATCGTTGAAAATCTAAATAAACGGAGGCTTGGATGCCGAGACCGAGAAACCAGTGCCTGTCGAAGGTGTAGCCGCCCGTAAAGGAGAACGGATGAAATCCTCTTACCCGGAATTTGTCGGCGCCGACGAATCCTCCCGTCTCTATCGTGAAGTTTGTGCCGCGGTACTTTTCGGGTCCTGCGCCTGCGTCGTGGGTGCGTGCAGCAGGAACAGCCCTGCAAGCAGGGTGATGAAAGTCGTTTTGCCCATAGGTCGTGTCGGTTTCGGTTATTTTCAATTATAGATGCACGGAAGTTTCGTTTTGTTGCATGGGCCGGAATTTTTTCTGGCAAGGGCGTGGCCTGTATTGGCAGAGGGTGATGACGGTCATACGCAGCGGCGAAACATACGGCGACGTGGCGTTCGATTCCTTCGCCGAGGTCCAGTGTCGCCGGGCCGTCCGAAGGGCGCTTAGGAAGGCTGCCAGCATGGGAATCGGAGAACGTTCCGCAGGTACCGTTTTCCCGTAAACGATAGGTCGGCAGCCGCTTCGGCCGGCCTCATGCAGAGGCCGGCTTGCTTTTTACCTACATATGAAATGTAAAATACCGTGTGATTTGTTGTGGTAATTAACGCATATATCTAATAAAATATTAAATTAGTTATATGAGTGTGTGTTAAAAATTTTTATGCAATATTATTAACACGCATAAGTTATTATATATTTTTATTTCTATATTTGTCCATGAAGGATGGAAGTTTCAAAAGGCTTTTCCCTTTACGAAATCAAAAAACTACCGACACCATGAAAAAACTTTTCACTATGGGTATCGCCGCGGCGATACTGACACTCTCCTTATTAGAAGGATGTGCCAAAACGGAAGAGACGTTCCATTACGTCAATCTGAGTCAGGTGGCCTGCTCGTTCCTCGGCGAGGGCAACCAGCCGCTCGAAATCACTGTCAGGACTTCGCCCGCTGCATACGAAGCCACTCCCGATGCCACATGGGTCAAAGTGGAGAAGAGTGAAGACGGCAAGATTCTTACCCTGACCGTCGATGACAACGACACCGGTGCCGAACGCAGTACCGCCGTTACTATCGCCGCGGGGCAGGCTTTGCAGACGATAACAGTGAACCAGCTTCCGAAGGACAGCGCGTTCGCCCGTTACCGCCAGATGTTAAATTATCAGTCGGGAGGTGCCATGTCGCCCAACGGCAAATACGTGGGCGGATTCGTTCCTTCTATCGCGCCGGACGACTCTTGGCAGTATTCGCCCGTCATCACCGATCTCGAAACGGGGGAAGTCTATGAGTTCGGCCCTTTCCCCGAAGCAGTCTATTACATGACAGACAACATGTGCATCTCCGACCAGGGCCAGCTCTTCATCCATGACGGTTCCAACGGCGGCATGATTGTCATCGATACGGAGGGCAACATCACCCATCCCGAGTCCCCGGCAGGCTTTACCGGCAAACCGACAATCAGTAATATTTCGGCCGACGGTAAATACTGGGTGGGATATGCGATAAACGGTAAAGTGTTTGAGGACCCTACCCCCGGCAAAGCATTGCTGTGGATAGACGGTGTACCGCACGAACTTCCCTGGCCCGAACTGAACTATCGCAATGAGGAGCCGTGGTACGGCGGTATGGCCCGCGGCATCTCCGCAAACGGCGAAATCATCTACGGTACCTCGTGGGAGAACTCCGATTTCGGCATGCTCTATTGGGTAAATGATGGCGAAAATACCGCACAGCCGAAGTGGGTCGGCGAAGACGTCAGGGAAGTCACCGAAATCACCATGCAGATGGGCGACGGCACCGAGTACACAACCCATAAGGTCTACGGCTGCATCTGCACTGCCAATAATACCAAAATCAGCCCCAACGGCAAGTGGATTGCCACTTCGTACCGTACTGAAGAGCCGTCCGAAGACCGGATAAGTTTCGTTACCTCCCAGACAGCGGCTTTCTACAACACCGAGACCGAGACGACCACTATCGTCAGTGACTACGGCGAGTCTACCGGTCTGCACGTGACCGACGATGGCATCGCCTTCATCGGCATCGGCAGCCTGGGTATCACCTCCTGTCATGTATATGACTTGAATACGGGTACCGACCTCGGCAGCATGGCCGACTGGGTCTATGACACCTATGGCATCATCATCTCCGATACCGGTTTCATCGATTATGTAACGCCCGACGGCAAATACCTCATCGGTTCCATGCCCATAGCATCGGCAGGAGGCACTACCTATGTCAGTTGGTACATCGCACCGCCCCTCGCGAAATAATATAATGTATGACGACGAGGGCAACGGCATCCTTACCGGAACGGCCGTAGCCTTAGTAAATATGTAAAAACAAAAACGACATGAAAAAAATATTGTTCATTGCAGCGGCCTGCCTGCTTGCCGCAGCCTGCTCGCCGACCGACGGTGAGTCAACCACCGCATCGCTCGAAGTATCCCCCTCGTCGCTCGCCTTCGGTGCGGAGGATACGACTCCGCAGGAGATTACCGTGACCGCTACCGGCGTGGAGTGGGAATATACCGTTCCCTCGTCGGCCGACTGGATTACCGTGGACGATGGAACGGCCGGAAAACTGCTGGTTTCGGTAGCCAAGAATCCGACGGCCGAGAAGCGTACCGCATCCATCGCCGTCAAGCCCGTGAACAACGACGACGTGAAGGCCAAGAGCGTAACCGTCACGCAGGCCGGTTCTGAGACTCCGGAGGTCTATTCGCTGACGGTGGACCCGGCGGCGCTGACTTTCGAGGCCGAGGGCGCCGCAGGCCAGAGCGTGAAGGTGACCGCTTCGGGCGAGGGGATGACCTGGAGCGCCGCGGTGGAGGACGCCGCCAAAGAGTGGATAACCCTCTCTGCGACGGAAGGTACCGAAGGGGAGACGACGCTGACCGTCACGGTGCAGGACAATCCCGACACGGCGGAACGTTCGGCGAACGTCACCCTGACGCCGAGTGCGGAGTCGGCAGGTCCGAAGGCCATCCGCGTGACGCAGGAGGCTAAGGTGCTGCCCCCCTCCTTCTCGATGTCCTATGAAGGGGGAGAACTGCCCGAAGAGGGGTTCGTATTTGACTACGCAGGACGCGACAGCTATTCGATAGACGTTACGGCCGTAAACATCGAATGGAATGTGAAGACCGTCTATGATGAAGGCACCGTTTCCGGCTGGTTGACGGCGGATACCTATAAAAGCGATAATGTGAACCTTATTAAAATGCGCATCGACGAGAACCGGAACGAGTCGCCCGACCCGCGTACCGCCCGAGTGGTGGTCACCACGAATGCAGAGGGTATCGGCCCGTTCGAGATTCCCGTGACGCAGGAGGGCAAGCCCGAATTCCTCAGCACGCTCGAAGAGGATGTCGATTTCGGAACGTTAACCAACGGGTATGCTGTCGTATATCCCAACAACGAAAACCGTAACGAACCGGTAACTCGTTGGGACCTTCGATTCTGGAGCGACGGCATCGAATATCAGAATGCGGCAAAACCGTACAAGGGTACGGGCGACCGGCTGAATCTCTATCTCTACACCGAGCCGATAACAGCCAATGACGACAACGAATATTATATTCCGGACGGTATCTATACGGTTGCCCTCTATTCCGAAGAGACATCGGAATCGAGGGCCGGCGATATCGAGTACGGCCAGGAATCGGGAGCGTTCCATTTCCCGTTCGGCAGCTGGTATGTACGGTTGGAGGACAGTGACTATACCGACAAGGCTTGTATCCGTACGGGTACGGCTACCGTAACCCGCAGCGGTGAATCCTATACGATTGTATTCGATTTCGTCAGCGATGCCGGCTATAAGGTTGCAGGTTCGTACGAAGGAGTTTTCGACCTGCACGCACAGCCCTGATACCGGCTGGGAAACATGACAGGCTTTCCGGGCCGCAGGTACATATTGCGAGTGCCTGCGGCCCGGTTTGCGGTGTGCCGGACGGAAACGGAAGAGGTTGACTGCTGCGTTCGGACGATGCGAGTCGTTCCGGCGGGACTGCCGTACGACGGCAGCGGAGCGTCGGTCATCCGTTTCCGAAAAATCGCTCGTCGAAATTCACGAGGTAGACCTGCTCGCTCGCACGGGTAAGGGCGGTGTAGAGCCAGCGCATGAGGTCGCGGCTCATGGGTTCGTCGCCGAAGAGCATCCGGTCGATGAAGACGGCCTTCCACTCTCCGCCCTGTGCCTTGTGGGCCGTGACGGCATAGGCAAACTTCACCTGTACGGCATTGAAGTGTGGGTTCTCGCGCACTTCCTTGTAGCGTTTGGCTTTGCTCCTGATGTGTTCGTAGTCTTCGCTGACGGCGTAAAAGAGCGCATTGCCCTGTTCGTGCGTCAGCGCGGGGGCTTCGGAGGCGAGGGTGTCGAGCAGGATTTTGCACTCGATTTCGTAGTCGTCGTAGTCGGGAAAGCTGAGCCGGGCCTCGGCAAAGCGGAAGCCGTAGAAATCTTCGAAACGCCGCAGTTTGACCAGTCGGGCCGTGTCGCCGTTGGCCATGAAATCCATATGCGGCTCCTCCTCCCGCTCCGTAAAGTAGTAGTTGTTCTTCACCACCATCAGCATGTCGCCCGACTCTATCTCCTCCTCGGCGAAGAGCACATGGCGCCGGATGCCTTCGTTAAAACGGTTGGCCCGCCGGTTGGAACGGGTGATGACGATGGTCTCTTCGCGTCCGTAGCGGGAATAGCACTCCTCCACCTTTTCGAGGAACTCCCCGCCGTCTATCGCCCGGAAGTCGGGATAGGACATCTCGAAGAGGGGAGGCTCCGTGATGCCCGCCTCCAGCATGCACCGCACCATGGTGGCGTTGAACAGGATGCCCGAATCGTCGCTCTGGCGCATCACTTCGTCCAGCGTGCCGTACTCCACCGCACCGTATGCTGCCATGAAATCGGGGTCGAGCGCCGGACTGCGGTCGTGTCCTACCGGCGGCAGCTGGGCATCGTCGCCCACGAAGAGGATGCGGCAGCGTGTACCCTGCCGGACATATCGGAAGAGGTCGTCGAGCAGCGAGCCGCTTCCGAAGGGAGAGCCCGCATCGGCGGAGGCGGAGAGCATGGAGGCTTCGTCGACGATGAAACAGGCGTCCTTTTCGCGGTTGAAGTCGAGCGAGAACCCCGGTTCGGGGTCTGTTGAACTTTTTTGCCGGTAGATTTTCTTGTGTATCGTGGAGGCGCCGAGTCCCGTATGGCGCGCCATGACTTTCGCCGCCCGTCCGGTAGGGGCGAGCATTACGGGTTTTATCCTCAACTTTTTAAGTGTCGCCACGAACGCCGCAATGATGGACGTCTTGCCCGTTCCAGCATATCCGTTGAGGATGAAGATGCGTTCGGTATCGGCATCGGAAAGCCATGAGGCCAGCGCCTCGATGATTTTTTTTTGTCCAAGTGTTGGCGCAAATGCAAAATTCGCGTAAATTTGAGACGCGATATGTTCGTTTAACATTGCGAAATATTAGCTTGTAATCCTGTTTTTACTGCCTTACGCGTTACAAACTTAAAAATTAAAAATATAGAGATGAAAAAAGTTATCCAGATTGTGCTCGCTGTTGTGATAGTGTTCCTCGCTTTCGTGGTATATCGCCAGCTGACGATTCCGCTCAAGTTCCAGAAGGAGGTGGAAACGAGGTCTGCGGCCGTAATCGACCGCATCAAGGATATCCGTACCGCCGAAAGGGCCTATAAACAGGTGAATCAGGTCTATACCGGCAATTTCGACAGCCTCATCAATTTCGTGCTGAACGACTCCATGGTTTATGAGAAGGCTTTCGGTTCGGCGGACGACTCGGTGGCCGTAGCCCGCGGGCTTGTCAGCAGGGAGACTTTCAAGGTGGCTGTCATAGATACCATTTTCGGCTCGAAGCAGATGACGCCCGAAAAGGTGGAGATGATTCGGTACATTCCCTATACCGACGGCATGGAGTTCATCCTCGAAGCCGGTCAGTTGAAGACCGAATCGGGCGTGACGGTACAGGTGTTCGAGTGCCGCGCTCCTTACAAGGCATTCCTTGCCGACCTCAACCGACAGGAGCTCATCAACCTGATAGACGAAAGGGAGAATACCTTCAACGACTATCCGGGTATCAAGGTGGGTTCGATGACCAGTGCGACCAACGATGCGGGTAACTGGGAATAGTACCCGTCCGGTGCAAAAGATATTGTCCATTCGGCTCCGGCAGGGTGGACTTTCTTTTTATGCTTCGGACGGCGACGGTGCGGGGACGGTCTCGATGGAGGCGTATTTCGCCCCCGGGGGGAGCCGGCGCGAACAGATGACAGCGGCGTTCGACGCATTTGCGGAGAAGAGCGGTATCGATACATATGATAGGGTGCGGCTTTTTGCCGATACGGCCGATACCGTTTTCGTGCCGGATGCGGTGGTCGGTGATGCCGTGCCGGCGGAGTGGCTCGCCCGGATGGGGGTGCATCTTTCACCGGACATGAAGGCTGTCCGGACGGAGGCGTATGGGGGCGTCTGTGCCCTATTTCCGGTCGATACGGGTGTCGCATCGTGGTTGGCGGACAGGCTCGGTCATCGGGCGGCGTGGTACTCCCCGCTTCACGAGAGCATGGCGGCTTTCCGCCGGACGGAGGCTTCGGGCGACTGTTTCGTGGTCTATCCGACACAGGAGAATGTCTACATCTCCCGGTACGGCACGGCAGGCGAATTGTCGCTTGCGGAGGTCTATCCGTTGCACGGTGCGGCCGATATGGTCTATTATCTGTCGGAACTTGCCGCCGGGGAGCGTAATATCTCCCTGTATATTTACGGCGACCGGCCCGTGCGTTATACGGATACGTTGAAAAGGTATTTCGGCCGGGTGGCGGCTATCTGAAGTTTCCGCCTTTTGGTTTCGGGCGGCGCAGTGGTATCCGACGTGCCCATGCGGCGGCCATTTGTGTAACACATTTTCATGCGGTACTATGAGAATCGTAGGCGGTAGATTCGGCGGCAGGGTGATAAAGCCTCCGCGTAATTTGAGGGCTCGTCCTACCACGGATTTTGCGAAGGAGAACCTGTTCAATGTACTCGGCAATCTCATCGACCTGGAGGGGACCGAAGTGCTCGACCTCTTTTCGGGGACGGGTTCTATCAGTTATGAATTCATCTCGCGCGGTGCGGCGGGTGTCACCTCGGTGGAGGTCAATGCGGTGCATCACAATTTTATCCGCCGGACGGCTGCGGCTTTCGGTATGGAGAACCTCTATGCCGTCAGAGCCAATGCTTTTCTTTACCTGAAGAGCGCATCGAAACGGTTTGATGTGATATTCTCCGATGCGCCGTATGACCTCGAAGGGTCGGAACAGGTTGTGGAACTTGTGTTCGAACGGAAGCTGCTGTGCCCCGGAGGATTGCTGATATTCGAACACTCCAAGGAGCGGTCGTTCGAGGGGCATCCCGCCCTGCTGCAGGTACGTACCTACGGCAGCGTACATTTCTCCGTCTTCCGTATGCCGGATGTGGAATAGCAGCCGTTTTTCGGCCTTGTAACATCCGGACGCAAGCGCCTCGTTTCGGGTAATTCGTTTTTGACGGACATTCGGTATGAACTCCTTTCGTATCGTATCCCCGGTTATGCTGACCGTTTTTTACGGTATCTATTTCTTCAAACAGTTGGCCATGCGTTTGGCGGGTAATCCGTACCGACCGGCTCGGCCGGGTAGAGAAACCGCGTTTTCTGTTCGTGTTTGCAGGCCGGGTAAAGATATCTCCGGGTTTGGGCTGACAAGATACGGAATCATTTTCATATCTTGTAATAGGTGTGGGGGGAGCAGTATGTATTAGCAAACTGTGCATCGGGTAGGGAGCGCATCTCGGATGCGAAGATTCCGGTGGAACTGAATCTTTGCGAAAGCGTCGGTTGGAATGCAGTCGATGGTATTCTGATTTTCCATCCGAAGCCGGTAGGGAAACAGGAACAAGAACAGGAGCGAATGCCATAGAAAAAGCCACTTCCAACGGAAGTGGCTTGTGCTCCCTCTGGGGCTCGAACCCAGGACCCCAACATTAAGAGTGTCGTGCTCTACCAACTGAGCTAAAGAAGCATCGTATTTGCCTACAGGAACCGGAGTTTCCTAAAAGCGCCACAAAGATAAGGAGTATTTCCGAATTTGCAAAGAGGGAAGGCAATATTCCTGTAATTTTTTTGTGTGCCGTATTTTGAGTCCCGGCGGTCTGCTGCAGCCGGTGTTTCATGCGGTGTACCGTAGGCGGCGCGCCGTATCTTCGTGTGGGGCGGGATGCTTTTAAGCACGCACAGTGTGTTGAAGGACGCACGCGTCAGTGCCGGTTTTCCCTGCTCCGCCATGCTGCCTCTATCTGGAGGAGTGCCGTTTCGATAAGGGCACGGGAGGTCGCCATGTTCATGCGCATGAAACCGCGGCCCTGTACCCCGAACGCTGCTCCGTCATTGAGTCCTACACCGGCTTCCCGGGCCATGAAACGGAGCAGTTCCTCGTGTCCCAGCCCCAGGCCCCGCAGGTCGAGCCACATGAGGTAGGTGCCTTCGGGAATGGCGGTCCTGATTTCGGGAAGGTGTTCTGCGAGGAACCGGACGGTGAATTCCATGTTGCCGTGTACGTAGTCGAGCATCTGGCCGAGCCACTCTTCGCCTTCGTTGTAGGCGGCGATGAGCGCCGCCGTGCCGAAGATGTTGCCCTGGTCGACATGGTACCTGCCCAGTTCCGTCCGCAGCGCTTCCCGGGCGGCGGGGTCGGGCGTGATGGCCGCGGAGGTCGAAAGCCCGGCGATATTGAAGGTTTTTGTAGGGGCGATGAGCGTGATGCACCGCTGTCCTTCGGCGCACAGCGAAGCGATGTGGGTGTGGCGGCAGGGAGCGAATATCAGGTCGGAGTGTATCTCGTCGCTCACTATCGCGACATCGTGTTTCCGGCACAGGTCGGCTACTCTGCGCAGCTCCTCCGCAGTGAATACGCGGCCGGTGGGGTTGTGTGGATTGCAGAAGAGCAGTACCGTGGCCTCTGCCAGTTTGCGGTCTAGGTCGTCGTAGTCTATCCGGTAGCATCCCTTTTCGGGAATGAGCGGGTTTTCCACTACCCGCCGGCCGTTGGCTTTTATCTGGGCGGCGAACGGAGGATAGACGGGAGGCATGATGACGATACCGTCGCCCTCGGCCGACAAGGCCCGTAGGGCGAAGACGAACCCCGCAACCACACCCGGCGTGAAATCTATCCATTCGCGGTCGATGTGCCAACCGTTGCGGCGTTCCACCCAGTTCGTGATTGCAGCGTAATAGGCATCGGTACGCATGCCGTAGCCGAATACCCGGTGTGCGGCGCGGCGCGCTATCGCCTGGCAGATGAACTCCGGAGCTTCGAAATCCATATCGGCTATCCACAGCGGTATGACATTTGCATTGCCGAAGGCCGAAAGGTCGTCGTATTTGACGCATCCGCTGCCCCGGCGGTCGATGATGTCGTCGAAATTATATCTCATGGACGTTTTATGATGAACAAATTTTATGACAGGTGTAAATGTATGAAAAATGCGTTACATTTGTTGTCCGTATGGCATTAATACTTAAATAATGAAAGATTTCGGAAACAGTGACGGCCGTCCTCATCGGGAAGATACGGATGGCTCGCAGGAGGGACAGCCTGCTTATAAGGCATTTGCAAAAGACAAGCGGACGCGGATAACGACTTCGAGGCCGGTTGAAAAGGTGGATTACCGGCGTGAGGGACACGAACCCGCCGAGGGGGCCCGTTACGACGGAGAGCACCGGCGTCCGCAGGAGTACCGGAGCGGCAGTGGTTATGCCGGTTCGGGGCGTTACGGGGGGGAAAGCGGTGATGACCGCAACCGCAACAGAACGGAGGGCGGCTACCGTCCGCGCGAGCGGGCGCCATACGAGCAGCGAGGCGAAGGTGGTAGCTCTGACCGTTCCGGTTACCGCCGGAACAGTTACGACACTCGGACTTATCCGTCCGACGGCCGTCCGCAGGGACCGTCCGGCGAAGGGGCAGCGAGGCGCAAATCCTACAATCCCAATTTCGATGAGTACAACCGGCCGGTTGGCCGGAACCGTTACGACTCCTCCCGCGATACGGAGGGGGGCGAGCGCCGGAGCGGCGGATACCGCAGACCGGAAGGCGGTTTCGAGGGAGGCAGCCGTTACGGGAACGACCGTTCGCAGGAGGGGCGTCCGGAGCGTTATGCCCCGCGGTACGGTCACGGCGAAGGTGAACGCGGCGAACGGCGTTATGGCGACGGCAAGCGTCCTTACGGCGAACGCGGTACGGGGGACAGGAAAGGGTACGGCAGCAAACCTTACGGAACTCAGGGCGGCGGTGCTTCCGGCGGCCGGCCGAACGACAGGCGTCGTCCGGCCGGTCAGCGGGGCCCCAGGGTGCCCAAGTACAATTCGGAGAACTATCCGACTTTTCCGGCGCCGGTTATCGAGGATAAGATACGGCTCAACCGTTATATCGCCATGTCGGGTATCTGCTCGCGCCGTGAAGCGGACGAATTCATCCAGTCGGGTGTGGTTTCGGTCAACGGACTGGTCGTGACCGAACTCGGAGCCAAGGTGTCGCAGCAGGATGAGGTGCGTTTCAACGGGAACGTCATCCGCAACGAACGCAAGGTATATATCGTGATGAACAAACCCAAGGGATATGTGACTTCGGTGGAGGACCCCCATGCGGACAAGACGGTGATGGAGCTGCTGAAAGAGGGCTGCCGGGAGAGGGTATATCCGGTGGGACGTCTGGACAAGAACAGTCTCGGCGTACTGCTCATCACCAACGACGGCGATATGGCCAAGAAACTGATGCACCCTTCTTTCGAGAAGAAAAAGGTATATCAGGTCTCGTTGGATAAACCGCTGACGCATGCCGACATGGATGCGTTGGTGCAGGGATTCGAGCTCGACGACGGAGAGATACATGCCGATGCGGTCAGCTACGTGGGGACGAAGAAGACGGAAATAGGTATCGAGATACACTCCGGGCGCAACCGTATCGTGCGGCGCATGTTCGAGCATCTGGGCTATAAGGTGACGAAGCTCGACCGTGTCTATTTCGCCGGACTGACGAAACAGCGTCTCAAGCGCGGCGAGTGGCGTTTCCTGACGCCGCGGGAGGTGCAGGCATTGCGTTCCGGACAGTATGAGTGACCGGAGGCGTCGGATGAAAGCACGGAACGGCACGCAATCTTTGCGTGCCGTTTTCGCTGTGATGTGATGATTGAGGGGAGCTGTCGTTTCAGTGGGTAGTGCTGCTGACTACGAAGTAGGCGATGCAGGCGAAGAGGAGAAAGACGGCGGCGAAAACCAGGATGCCGGCGATGCGCCGCATGACGCTGTTCGCCCCCTTGCCGTCGTGTTCCCGTTCGGCGAGTTCCGCCCCCTCCTTTTCGGTCTGGCGGATGATTTGCTGCTCTTCCGGTGTGAGTTGCCTGGGCATGGCCGTTCGTGTTTCTGCAAAAGTAGTGATAAAAAGCGGATGGGCAAGCGGCATCTGTCGGACGGGAAACGGTTCGATGCGGAACGTGGTTCCGGCCAGGGACGGACGGTTGGATTTTAGGTGCCGTTTGCGTAATTTTGACGGGAAATGAAACGCAGGGAAGTGTTGGAAAGAGTACGGCGTGCCGTGCCCGATGCCTATACGGCAGGAGAGGCGCGTGCCATTGCGTTCGAGGTGGCCGAATGTTTCTGCGGCTTCTCGCGGGCGGAGGCCGTGGCCGACCCCGGCGCAGAGGCCGTGGCTGACGAAGGAGTGCTGGAGGAGGCGTGTCGGCGGATTGCAGCGCATGTCCCGTTGCAGTATGTGACCGGACGGACGGAATTTTACGGTCTGCCGTTCCGTGTCGGGGAGGGGGTGCTGATACCTCGCCCGGAGACTGAGGAGCTCGTGCAGTGGATTGCGGCCGACTGTGCCGGTATTGCGGGAGTGTGTCTGCTGGATATCGGGACGGGCAGCGGGGCCATTGCTGTCGCGCTTTCCCGTTTGCTTGTCGCCCCGACGGTCGATGCGGCGGACATCTCGCCCGATGCGCTGGTTTTTGCGGCGGAAAATGCGGCCGTGAACGGCGCAACGGTGCATTTCGTACAGGCCGATGCGACGGCGCCGTACGATACGTTCGCCGGACTGCTGCCGCGGCACCGTTACGATGTCGTCGTATCCAATCCGCCCTATATTCCCCGCTCGGAGTATGCCTCCATGCGTGACAATGTGCGGTTGTACGAGCCCGCCGGGGCACTGTTCGTGGAGGACGCCGACCCATTGCTTTTCTATCGGGAAATCGGACATAAGGCCGCCCGGCTGCTGGATGCCGGAGGCCGGCTCTTTTTCGAGGTGCACGAAGATTATGCCTGCGGCGTTTGCAAGCTGTTGTCGGGGCAGGGGTTCGTCGGGGTGGAGTGCCGGTACGATATGAACGGCAAGCCGAGGATGGTACGGTGTGTGAAGGAGTGAACGATGAAGGAGAAGGAAGAGGAGGCAGGGCCCCACGGAAAGCGGGCCAAAAGTGCGGAGGAGGCGCTGGCAGGGTTGATGCGCTATGCTGCCCGGGCGGAGCGTTCCAGCGGCGATGCGCTGCGGCTGATGCGTCGGTGGAACGTGCCCGAAGCCGATAGGGAACGGATACTGCATCGGCTGTGCGAGTCGGGATTCATCGACGACCGTCGCTTCGCCGCTGCCTATGTGCGCGAAAAGTCCTCGCTGGCGGGATGGGGCGTGCACAAGATACGGGCGGGACTCCGTGCCAAGGGAATACCGTCCGACCTTGTCGAAGAGGCCGTTGTGCGGGAGTACGAAACCGGCGCCGTGGCCGACCGACTGCAGGAGCTGCTCGACCGGAAACTTCGGAGCGTGTCGGGCACGGCATATGAAGTGAAGGGGAAACTCGTCCGTTTCGGCCTCTCGCGCGGTTACGATTACGATATTGTGGTAGAGGCGGCTTCGCGGGCCGTCGCACGGACGGGAGCGGAGGAAGAGGAGGAGTGACAGATATTGTTCCGAATGGGGCGGATGTGGCTGCTTTCTGGCAGAAGGTGCCGCCGGTTGTCGGGACGGAAGCTGTTCGCGGTCTGTCCGGCAGGCTGTCGGGAGTGTTGCGGGTGATAAAGGCGCACTCCGGAATAAAGGAAACCGTATGTTGAAACGATATAAGCAGGGAGCGCTTCGTAATGGGGCGGCCGAAACGAGGGAGCGTATGAAAGAGATGGTTCGGACCGGATGCCGGAGACTGCGGCTGTCGGTGGGCGTGTGTTTGGTTTGTGCGGCGTTGCAGGGCGGTACGGCGCATGCACAGGATTATGGAAAGCCGCTCGATATGCCGGTACTGCAAAGCTCTTCCAATTTCGGGAAGCTTCGTTCCACCCGTTTCCATTCGGGCGTTGATTTCCGTACCGGGGGCGTCGAGGGGAAGCGGGTGCTTGCCGTCGAGGACGGACAGATTTACCGTATTGGCGTGAAGCCTTACGGTTACGGCAATGTGGTCTATGTGGCGCATCCGGACGGCAATATCTCGGTCTACGGCCATCTCAGTAAATTTACTCCGGAGGTGGAGGCGTACGTGCGCAGTGAGCGTTACCGGCAGCAACGCAACGACATCGACCTTTTTCCCGAGGCGGGTCGTTTCCCCGTAAAGCGGGGCGAAGTCATCGGCCTGTCGGGCAATTCGGGCAACTCGTTCGGCCCGCATCTCCACTTCGAGATACGCGAAGGGGCCTCGCAGCGGACGGTGAACCCTATTGCAAGGGGATATTACCGAGTGAAAGATGACCTGCCGCCCCGGATATTTGGTGTCAGCTACTATCTGGTGGATACGCTCATGGGCGTCCCGGTGCACACGCTTGCGGGAAGGGCTGCCGCAATCGGAGGAAGCGGTGCCCGTTATACGCTGGAGGCTCCCATGGTACTGCCCGGCCGGGGGTATTTCTGCGTGGAGACGATGGACAGGAAGAACGATGTAAGCGGCTCGATGGCTACCTACCGCATCGTACTTTCGGTTGATGGCCAAACGCGTTTGGAATATCTGATGGACGGCTTCACTTTCGGGGAGAACCATTTTGCCAAGGTGCTGTCGGATTACGTGCTGAACGGTACCACCTCCAACGACGTATTCCGCCTGGCCGTACTGAACGAGGGGGCGATGCCTTTCTACCCTCGGGCCGTGGGGCGCGGCCTGATAGACCCCGCATCGGGCATCGACGAGGTCCGTATCGAGGTGGAGGACGACAGCGGCAATACGGCCGTACTGACTTTCCCCGTGACGTATGACCCCTCGGCCGCCGCTGCGACGGTCAGTATCCCGACCGATGCCGAGGCGGTGGATTTCCGGCGTCACTACTCCCGGACGACGGACGGGCTCAAGGTCACCATTCCTGCCGGCGCACTTTACGAATCGCTGTTCTACGAGCAGGAGAAACTCTCCGGCCGGCCTGCCGTGACGGTGGGAAAAGGGACGCATATCCTGTCGGATTTCTATGCCGTCCATGATGCGTCGGTACCCTTGCAGGCTCCCGTGACACTCTCTTTCCGGGCCGACGTGCCGGAAGAGCTGCGCGAACGGGTGGTCATTGCACGTCTTACCGATAAGGGGCGGCTTGCCGCCGCACCGGCGAAATATGCCGACGGTGCCGTGACGGGGCGTGCTTCCCTCTTCGGGATATGGTGTGCCGCGGCTGATACGGTAAACCCGACCGTCACGCCATCGTTCAGGTCGGGAACCGATATGTCCGGCGAGCGGCGCATCGGTTTCCGTATAAGCGACGATTTTTCCGGCGTCGCCTCCTATTCCGCGACGGTGGACGGAGAGTGGGTGATGCTCGAACACGATACGGTGCACGGGATGCTTTACCACTATTTCGATGACGAGGTGTGCGGTACGGGCAGGCGGCACGAGGTGGAGCTCCGGGTTACGGACGGTGCCGGCAATACCGCTGTTTACAGGGGCAGCTATTACAGATAGGCAATGCGGACGGAGATATCGGGCCCGGTACGGATACGTATCGGGCCCTGTTTCTGGTGCGGACGGAGTGCCCGTCCGGATATATGCGGTTTCCGGCAGAAGCCTGTCGAGGCGGCGTCTCTTGTTCCGCACCGGAGACGGTGCCCCGGTCCGTCTTTTCCGGGCGCCGTTCTTTTCGGTGTGCGATATTCCGGTATCCGGACGGGGACCGGAACTACGCGTCGGGGCGGGAGCGGGCGTCAGGCTTGCAGCCCCTCTTCCGTAACGGTACGGAGCACCTTTTCGATGCGCAGGGCGAGCAGGTTGTAGAAGTAGTAATTTCCCAGCGAGAGGAGGCTTTGGAGCCCCGTATGGTTGAAGACCATCAGTTCGTCGGCGCCGGGGATTTCCGAGGCGGCGATGTTGCGTTCCGTGATGGGGATGCCCGCCAGGGAGCAGGCCCGGAACATCAGGTCGCGTTCGGTGCAGGCGGGAAACGTCTCTGCCGGCGGGGTGAAGAGGGCGCCGTCGCGGGCAAGGAAAACCGGGTATTCGCCGCATGATATGAGGCGTTCGGCCCGGTTGCAGTGCAGGGCTACATGGCAGCCGGTACGCTCCGCGAACGCCTGCATGTAGCGTGAGGTCGTAAGCGATACGGCGGTACGATGGCCGCAGAAGGGAATCTCGTAGTTGGTTAGTATCGCTTTGGGGCGGATGCTGATGAGCTCGTAACCGCGGTATATGGTGGAGTGGTCGGCCATTGCCAGCAGGTCGGGCACGGCATCGCCGCTCCGCTGCGAAGGCAGCAGGTAGATGCGGACGATGTTGCCCAGCCGGGGCATGCGGTCGGCATCCAGCAGGGCCGCTATTCCTTTGCGCAGTTGCATTGTATCGAACTGCGGCACGGTGCCGTAGAGTTTACGGTAGGATTCGGCGGCGTATGCGAGGTGCTTCTCCAGATAGAGCGGACTGTGGGCGGAAGTGTTCACCGCGGCATGGACGTAGTTGTCTTGTAAGAGTCTCTGTGCGGAGAGCGTTTCCTGTCTTCCGTCGAGCAGGACACCGTTGAGGTAGATGTGCTGCGGCGGGGTCATGTCATGAAGATTTTGAGCAGCAGTTCCCGCAGCAGTTCGCCGTCGTCCTGCGGGCCGCCTCCGATGCCTTTGCTTCGCATGTCGTATTCGCGTAGCAGGCCGAGGATATTGAATACCTTACGGTTGGGGTAGAGGTTGGCCGCCTGTTTGTATTCATTGAGGAAGAAGGGGTTGGGCAGTTTCAGCAGGGCGCTCAGTTCGGCGTCCGAAGGGGCCGGAACGTTTTTGTGACGAATCTCCCACCGTTTGTAATTGACGATGAAGATGCGCTGGAAATGGGTGAACAGGGCGCTCAGTGTCACCGTCAGCGGATTGTCCTTCGGGTTGCGCCGGAAGTGGTCGGCAATGAGCATGGCGCGGGCCATGTTCTTCTCCGAAATAGCTTTCGTCAATTCGAAGTTGTTGAAATCCTTGCTGATACCTATGTTGTCCTCGATGTGCTGCGCGGTGATTCGTTTCGTTCCTTCGGGCAGGAAGGTAAGCAGCTTGGCAAGTTCGTTGGAGATGCGGGAGATGTCCGTGCCGAGATGGTCGGTAAGCATTCCCAGCGCCTTGGGCTCTATCGTGCACCCCTTCGATTGGACGAAGTCGCCCAGCCAGGCCGTGATTTCGTAGTCGCGCGGACGTACCGATTCGAGTACTTCGCCCTTTTGCACGATGTGCTTGTAGAGCTGCGTGCGCTTGTCGAGGCTCTTGCCCTTGTAGCAGACGACGAGGATGGTGGAGGGCGAGGGGGCAGCCGTGTAGAGCGAGAGCTGTTCGGGTTTGCGGAGCGACTGCGCCTCCTTGACGATGACCACTTCGTAGTGGCCCATCATGGGCATTTGCCGTGCGTAGTTGATGATGGTTCCCTCGTCGGTATCTTTCCCGTAGACCACGATTTGGTTGAAGTCCCGTTCGGCCTCGGTGAGTACCGTGCCGGCCAGTTGGTCGGCGATGCGGTCGATGAAGTATCCCTCCTCGCCCATGAGCAGATAGACCGGAGCGTACCTGCCGGCGGCAATCTCCCGCCGGAGCCTTTCGTAGGCCGTTACGGTATCTTTGAATGTCGTCTTTCCGCTCCCTTTCGCCATGGTTTCCCTTTCCGCCGCTGTGTCGGCCTATATGATTTCCCTTCTCAGCAGAAGGATGTTCTCGGTCCTGTCCGATACCCGGTAGCGGTCGTCGATACGCCGGCCGACAACCCAGACGATGTCGTCTCCGCTCACGAGTACGAACTGCCGGTTCTTCTCCGGCAGCGATACCTTCTCGTTTATCAGAAAATCACTGACTTTCTTGCGGCCGTTCATTCCGAAGGGGACGAACGCGTCGCCTTCGTGCCATCTGCGCAGCTTCAGCGGCCACTGGAGCAGGTCGGCATCCAGCAGTGCGACGTTTTCGGGCTGGCGGAGGCTCTCGATATTGTCGATGTCGGTGTGGCGGGCGAGTATCACGCTGTTGCCGCAGTAGACCTTGTGTGCCGTGGCGGTGAGCTCCGTTTCGCAGGGGTCTTCTCCGGCGACCGGGACGACGATTATCCGTCCCCGGTCGATGTAGGCGGCGTAATCCTTCGAATAGAACCGCCGGCCGGTGGCTCCGCGCTGGAGCGCCTCCATCAGTCCGTCCACGACGTCGCCCTTGAAACCGTATCCGGAACTCATGATTTCATATATCACGTAGTTGAGCGGCATCCGCGGGTCTATCGCTGCGGGGTCGATGGTGACGATTCCGTCCGCAGGCGTCACCGCCTGCTGCATGATTGTTTCGATGCAGCGGTCAATGAAGAGCTGGGCATCGGTCAGCCTGCTGATGTTGGCCCCCATGAGTTCGGTGAAGTTCGGATTGATGGTGCGCAGTATCGGGACGATGCCGAGCCGTATCTTGTTGCGCATGTACTTCGTCGAGCGGTTCGAGGAGTCCTCCCGGAAGGGGATGCCGTGGGCCGTGGCGTAGTCGAGTATCTCCCGGCGGGAGGCGAAGAGCAGCGGGCGGATGATTTTCCCGTTTACCCTGTGGATGCCGGTGAGCCCCTTGAGCCCCGTGCCCCGCATCAGGTTGATGAAGAACGTTTCGATGGAGTCGTCGGCATGGTGGGCGATGGCGATGGCGTCGTAGCCGTGCTCGGCGCTCAGTTCGCGGAACCATTCATAGCGCAGCCTCCGGGCGGCTATCTGTACCGATTCTCCGGTGGCTTCCATTTCGCCCTGCGTGTCGAACCGGCGGTTGAAAAAGGGGAGACCGTACCCTGCGGCACGCATCTGTACGAGCGTTTCGTCCTCGTCCGACTCCTCTCCGCGCAACTGGAAGTTGCAGTGCGCAACACCGACCTTGTAGCCGGACGACACGAAAAGGTCCATCATGACCATCGAATCCACGCCTCCGCTGACGGTGAGCAGTATCCTGTCGTCCGGTTCCACCAGCGCGTGTTCTCTGATATACCTTTGAAATTTCTCTTCGAGCATAGTTCCGTATGATTGCGGCGTCTCTTCCGTCCGCCGGCTTCGTTTCTGTCGTTGCGGGGACGCTGTGTTTCCGTTCCGTCCGCTTCCGTCACCATATGTTCACTTCGGTCGCTATTCGGATACCGAACCGGGTCTCCACGTCGTCGGTTATCCGTCGGGCCAGCGCCGTGACCTCGTTGCCCGTTGCTCCGCCCAGATTCACGAGGATGAGCGCCTGTTTGCCGTAAACGCCTGCCCGGCCCAGCGAGGCTCCTTTCCAGCCGGTCTTTTCTATCAGCCAGCCGGCCGGTATCTTCACCCCCTCCGGCACCGGATAGGAGGGCATGTCGGGATATTCCCGTTTTATTCTTTCGGCCAGTTCGCCGTCCACTACCGGGTTCTTGAAGAAGCTGCCCGCGTTGCCCGTGACGGCCGGGTCGGGCAGTTTCTCGCCGCGTATCCGCCGGACAGCCGTCCGTATGTTCTCCAGTGTCGCCCCGCCAGCATCCTCCACTTCGCGTGCGAGTGCGTCGTAGCCGAGGTTGGGGCGCGGGGTGCGCGAGAGCCGGAAAGTGACGGCCGTAATGACCGCCCGGCCTTTCAGTACCCCCTTGAAAATGCTGTCGCGGTAACCGAAACCGCAGTGGCATCCTGCGATGGAGACCTCCTTAAGCGTGGCCAGGTCGAGGGTCTCGACGGATTCGACGATATCCTTCGCTTCGGCTCCGTAGGCTCCGATGTTCTGTACCGGAGCGGCGCCGACCGTTCCCGGTATCGCCGTCAGGTTTTCCGTCCCCCACAGACCGAGGCCGATGCACCGTTCCACGAACTTCTCCCAGTCGAGTCCCGCTTCTGCCCGTACCGAGACGCTGTTGCCCGAGGAGCCCGTGACCGAGAAACCTTCGCCTGCGGGGTGCAGCAGCGTTCCGTGAAAATCCTCCGTAAAGAGGATGTTGTTGCCTCCGCCCAAAACACCGAGCTTTCCCTGCCGGATGTCTTCGTGTGCAGCGAGGTAGTCGCGCAACGAGGCTGCATCGCTGAACTCCACGATGCGGTCGGCGGTGGCGGCGACGCCGAAACTGTTCCGTCCCAACAGGTCGGCATGCAGGATTTCCCTTGTCATAACGGCGCAAATTTACCCAAAATTTCCGGATTTGTCCCCTGTCTCCGGTAATTTGGGCGGCTCCGAGGAGGCTCTCCGGAGGCACTGCCGAAAGAGGCGGAGAACAAGGTTGTTCGTTTTTTCGCATATTTTTAAATCCCTTGCGTTATACGATAATCAAAATAATTGTTATCTTTGAAGATTGTTGGATTTAACAAGATGGAATATGCTGGATAGACGCGATTGGGAGTGCGTGAAGGCCCACGGTATCGATCCGGAAGCGGTGGAAGCGCAGCTTGTCGGTTTTAGAGAGGGATTTCCGTACCTCGATGTGGTGCGTCCCGCTTCCGTGGGCGACGGTATTCTCCGTCTCGATGACAGCCGGCTGGCCGCTTTGGGGCGTCGTTACGACAGGGCCTGCGGCGTATGCCGCGTGGTGAAGTTCGTGCCTGCCTCGGGTGCGGCGACGAGGATGTTCCGGGAGCTGTTCGGGTATCTCTCCTCCGGGGAGGAGAACCGGGTGACTGCCGAGGTACTCGGTGCGCTGGAGCGATTCGCGTTTTACGACCGTTTGCGGCGGCTTCTGCCCCCCGGCGCTTCGCCGGAGGATGTCGTCCGCGGTATCGTAGGGCCCGGCGGACTCGGGTACGGAAATATGCCCAAGGCGCTGATACTTTTCCACCGCTATCCCGCCGAAGTGCGCACGGCTTTGGAAGAACACCTGACCGAGGGGGCGCAGTATGCGGCGTGCGGGGGCCGGGTAGCGGTGCATTTTACCGTATCGCCCGAACATGCCGGCGATTTCGGCAGAGTGTTCGATGCCGCGCTTCCGAAGTACGGCGAGCGGTTCGGTGTGGAGTACGATGTCACCGTGTCGGTACAGAAAAGCTCGACCGATACGATAGCCGTGAATCCGGACAATACGCCTTTCCGGAACGGCGACGGTTCGCTTCTGTTCCGTCCGGCCGGTCACGGAGCGTTGATTGAGAACCTGAACGAGATGGATGCCGACCTCGTTTTCATCAAGAATATAGACAATGTGACCACCGATTCCCGTCGGGGCGATACGGTGGTTTACAAGAAGGCGCTGGCCGGGCTGCTCCTCGAAGTGCAGGAGAAGATTCACGGCTACCTGAGAATGCTGGAAGAGGAGACGCCTGCCGCCGAAGGCGTCGATGCGGCGGAGGCTTTCGTGCGCGATATCCTGCATGTGGAACTGCCCGAAGGATTCGGGGCGCGTGCGGCGGCCGACCGGGTCGCGTTTCTGTGCCGGGTGCTCGACCGGCCGGTACGGGTGTGCGGCATGGTGCGCAACGAGGGGGAACCGGGCGGAGGCCCGTTCTTTGCACGCAGTGCCGACGGGCTCGTATCGCTGCAGATAGCCGAGTCGTCGCAGATAGCGCCTGAACGGAGGGAAGCGGTCATGGGCGGCGCCACCCATTTCAATCCGGTGGATATCGTGTGCGGCGTGCGCGGCCCAAGGGGGCGCAAATACGACCTGACACGCTATGTGGACCGTTCGACCGGATTCATCTCCGAAAAGTCCAAGGACGGAAAGCCGCTGAAGGCGATGGAGCTGCCTGGATTGTGGAACGGTGCCATGTCGGATTGGAACACCTTGTTCGTAGAGGTTCCCGCGACGACCTTTACCCCGGTAAAAGTGGTGACCGACCTGCTTCGTCCCGGCCATCAGGAGTGATGTTTCGGACAAAAACGTGGCCGAACAGGACAGAAAGGGTGCGCCGGCGGATACTATTTTTGCAGGACGGGCGTTACCCCGGTATCCGCGGTAGCGGATGAGGAGTGCAGTGCAAGGAATAATAAAACATATACAGCATGGAAAACAAACTTCAGGAACTGACCAACAAGCTCTATGAGGAGGGGCTTGCCAAAGGGCGCAGCGATGCGGAGAGACTCGTAGCGGATGCGCAGGCGAAGGCCGACGCTATCGTAAGGGAGGCCGAGGAGAAGGCAGCCGCCGTCGTGGAGGAGGCCCGCCGTAAGGCGGAGGAGCTTCGCAGAAATACCATGACGGAAGTGACCTTGGCCGGGCGTCAGGCCGTCGGTGCGCTCAAGGAGCACATTTCGGAGATGATAATCGCCAAAACCCTCTCCGGACCGGTGCATGAGGCGGCAGTGGACCCCGCATTCGTGCGGGAGATGCTGCTCGCCGTCGCGGCGGGCTGGCGCGCCGATTCGGCGGGAAAGGTGACGCTCTCGGCGCTGCTTCCGGCCGAGTGGCAGGAGCGGTTCGGCAAGGAGTTCGAAGCCGCGGCCAAGAGCCTGCTGGCGCAGGGGGTGGAGGTCGGTTATTCCGACAGTGTCCGCAGCGGATTCCGGATAGGCGAAAAAAACGGCGGATATTATATCAGCTTTTCCGAAGCCGATTTCGAGGCGCTGCTGTCTGAATTTCTGAAGGAGCGGGTGGCGAAAATGCTGTACGCCGAAAAATAGGTCGATATGTTTCGGAAAGATTACTATTGTCTCATCGCAGGGCTCAGGGAGTATTCGCTCGATGCAGAGAAGAAGGGTTTCGATGCCCCGGCCATCATCGCGGAGATAAAGGAGGAGCTCTCTGCGCGTGACCGCAGGACGGTGGAGCTGTTCTATACGTATTACGATATAGAGAATATCGTCAGCCTCCGGGCCGGTAGGGAGCACTTCTCGGCGTTGGGCAATCTTTCGCGCGAGGAGCTGCAGGAGGAGCTCGTCTCCCCGTCGCGGCTTCCCCTCTTCCTCGGCCGGGTGATAACCGCTTTCAATGCGGCCGACAAGGAGGGGGAAGGTACGGACGTCAGCGAGGAGGTGGATATGGAGAAGTCTCTCGAACGGAATCTGTTCGCTGCCTATTATGCCGCGTGCGCCCGGTCGTCGTCGAAGTTCATGAGGAGGTGGGCGGAGTTCGACCGGACACTGCGTAACATAGCGGCCGCATTCGCCGCACGGCGTCGCGGGATTCCCGTGGCGGAGGTCATCGTGGGTACGGGCGATATAGAGAGTGCGCTCGCACGCAGCTCCGCAGCCGATTTCGGAATCAAGGGAGAAGTCGCTTATGTGGACCGCGTGATGCTTGCCGTGGCCGACGACAGCAATCTGGTGGAGAAGGAGAACCGGATGGATGCCATCCGTTGGGAAATGGCCGACGAACTCACCCTGACGAACTATTTCGATTTGGATTTCATCCTCGGCTATCTGGTCAAGGTGAATATCATCCACCGGTGGGCGGCGCTCGACCCGCAGCGCGGACGGGAGATGCTCGGCAGACTCGTGGAGGGTCTGACGGCGTCCGGAACGCTGCCCGACATGTAAACCGACAAAAACAAAGAGACAGATATGAAAACGAAAGGTAAAGTAACCGGCATCATTTCCAACATCGTTATCGTGAAGACGGAGGGACCGGTGGCACAGAACGAGATAGCCACCGTGAAGCTCGGCGAGGTGAGAATGATGGCCGAAGTCATCAAGGTCGTCGGCGACGATGCCTATATACAGGTGTTCGACAGTACCCGCGGCCTGCGGATGGGGGCCGAGGTGGAGTTCGAGGGGCACATGCTCGAAGCCACGCTCGGACCGGGCATCCTCTCGAAGAATTACGACGGTCTGCAGAACGACCTGGCCGATATGGACGGTCTGTTCATCCGGCGCGGGCAGCGTACCTCGCCGCTGAACGAGGAGACACTCTGGGAGTTCCGTCCGCTGGCCAAACCGGGCGACCGGGTAGAGGCAGGCGACTGGCTCGGCGAGGTGAAGGAGCAGTGGATAATGCACAAGATAATGGTGCCTTTCGCGTTCGAGGGTAGCTATACCGTCCGTAGCGTGGCCGGAGCAGGAGAGTATAATATCAACCATACTGTGGCCGTGCTCGAAGATGCGCAGGGCGGGGAACATCCGGTGACGATGGTGCAGAAGTGGCCGGTGAAGCGTCCCATCAAGGCGTATGTGTCCAAGCCGCGTCCTTCGCGCATACTCGAAACCGGTGTCCGGCCGATAGATACTTTCAATCCGATAGCCGACGGCGGTACGGGATTCATTCCCGGGCCTTTCGGTGCGGGCAAGACGGTGTTGCAGCACGCTATCGCCAAGCAGGCCGAGGCCGACATCATCATCATGATTGCCTGCGGGGAGCGCGCCAACGAGGTGGTGGAAATCTTCGCGGAGTTCCCCCATCTGGACGACCCCCATACGGGACACAAGCTGATGGAGCGGACGACTATCATCTGCAACACCTCCAACATGCCCGTCGCCTCGCGCGAGGCGTCCGTCTATACGGGAATGACCATCGGGGAGTATTACCGGGCCATGGGGCTGAAGGTGCTGATTCTCGCCGACTCCACCTCGCGCTGGGCGCAGGCGCTGCGCGAGATGAGCAACCGTCTGGAAGAGCTTCCGGGACAGGACGCCTTTCCGATGGACCTCTCGGCCGTCATATCCAATTTTTACGCCCGTGCCGGACTGGTGCACCTGCGCAACGGTGCGACGGGTTCGGTGACTTTCCTCGGTACGGTGTCGCCGGCGGGCGGTAACCTGAAGGAGCCGGTGACGGAGGCCACCCAAAAGGCGGCCCGCTGTTTTTACGCCCTTTCGCAGCAGCGTGCCGACAGCAAGCGCTATCCGGCCATCGACCCGCTGGACAGCTACTCCAAATACCTCGAATATCCGGAGATAATCGAATACCTCGATGAACGGGTGGAACCGGGATGGGTGGACCTCGTGAACAGAGGCAAGACCATCGTCCAGCGCGGCAAGGAGGCCTCCGAGCAGATTGACATTCTCGGCGACGACGGTGTGCCGGTGGAGTACCACGACCGCTTCTGGAAGAGCGAGCTGATAGATTTCGTGATATTGCAGCAGGATGCTTTCGATGCGGTGGATGCCAATACGCCGCTCGACAGACAGCGGTACATGTACAATCTCGTACTCGACATCTGCGACCGCAAATTCGGTTTCGACGATTTCCAGAGCTGCGTCGAGTTCTACAAATCGCTCATCAACCTTTTCAAACAGCTCAACTATTCCGAATGGGAGAGCGACAAGTTCGCCGAATACCGTGCGCGAATCGACGAGATGGTCGCCGCGAAGGAGTCAAACAAATAAATCCGTCACTGTCATGACAACGAAAGCATTTCAGAAAATATACACCAAGATAGACAACATTACCAAAGCCACCGTGACGGTCAGGGCGCAGGGCGTCGGCAATGACGAGCTGGCCACCGTCGGCGGTAAGCTGGCTCAGGTGGTGCGCATTTCGGGCGACGACATCACGCTGCAGGTATTTCAGGGAACGGAGGGTATCGCCACCGATGCGGAGGTGGTTTTCCACGGCGAGCCGCCGGTGCTGAAGGTGAGCGACGAACTGGCGGGCCGATTCTTCGATGCCTACGGAAATCCGCTCGACGGCGGCATGCCGGTGGAGGGCGAGGCACGGGAGATAGGCGGCCCGACGGTGAACCCCTTCAAACGTATCCAGCCCTCGGAACTCATCGCCACCGGTATCGCCGGTATCGACCTGAACAATACGATAGTTTCCGGGCAGAAGATACCTTTTTTCGCCGACCCCGACCAGCCCTACAACCAGGTGATGGCCGATGTGGCGCTGCGTGCGCAGGCCGATAAAATCATCCTCGGCGGTATGGGCATGACCAACGACGACTATCTCTATTTCAAGAATCTGTTCGAGAATGCCGGGGTGCTCGACCGCATCGTATGTTTCGTGAACACGACCGAGAACCCGCCTGTGGAACGGCTTCTGGTGCCCGATATGGCGCTCACTGCGGCCGAATATTTCGCCGTGGACAAGGGCGAAAAGGTACTCGTGCTGTTGACGGACATGACGCTGTATGCCGATGCGCTGGCCATCGTGTCGAACCGTATGGACCAGATACCCTCGAAGGACTCCATGCCGGGGTCGCTCTATTCCGACCTGGCGAAGATATACGAGAAGGCCGTGCAGCTTCCCAACGGCGGTTCGATAACCATCATTGCCGTGACCACCCTTTCGGGCGGCGACATTACCAATGCCGTGCCCGACAATACGGGGTATATCACCGAGGGACAGCTCTTCCTGCGTAAGGACAGCGATACGGGCAAGGTTATCGTAGACCCTTTCCGAAGCCTTTCACGTCTGAAACAGCTTGTGATAGGGAAGAAGACCCGCGAGGACCATCCGCAGGTGATGAATGCCGCGGTGCGGCTCTATTCCGATGCGGCCAACGCCAAGACCAAGCTGGAGAACGGCTTCGACCTCTCCGATTACGACGAACGGACGCTGAAGTTCGCCAAGGAGTATTCCGAAAAGCTGCTGGCCATCGACGTCAATATCGAAATTACCGAGATGCTCGATACGGCATGGCGGCTCTTCGCGAAATATTTTACCAAGAGCGAGGTCGCCATCAAGGAGGCGCTGACCGAGAAGTATTGGCCCCGGACAGCCTGAACGGAATATGGCGGGGCGCATGAATTGCTGGTTGTACGGTTTGTTGACGAGTGTCGTCATGCTGGTGCTTGTGCATGTGCCGATGCTGGTCGCAGGAGGATTTCCCGAAAAGGGGCAATGGATGCCTGCGATAGCGGTTTGGGTGGTGACGCTTGCGGCGGGAACGCTGATTTTCGGCATCCTCGAAAGGCGGAAGGAGCGTAACCGACAGGGTGGAGAAGAGAAACAGGCGCGAGACGGCCGTTAGGAACCGGTTACGGAATCGGATATATGAAAAGAAGCGGAGACAGTTGGTTGTACGGTTTGATGGTGAGTACGGCATATTGGGTACTCATTGTCGTGACGGTCATGTTGCTGTCCGAATACGATAGACACGACCTCGTGCTGCTCCTGCTGATAGGGGTGTTCGTTGCAGGGGGCGGTACCCTGCTTGTCGGCGGTATCGACCTCAGGGAGCGTCGGTATGCGGTACGGCCGGCGGAGACGGCGATGCCGCCGTGGAGATACGGTTTGTGGCAGGGTATCAAGCTGCTGGCGGTGGTCGTTCTTGTCAAAGGGGTGAATGGTACGCTTTGGGACGCTTCGGTGTGGATGTGGTGTGCCGCTGCGGTATGTCTGCTGGGCGGAAGTACGTTGCTGCTGGGCGCCGTGGAACGCTGGCGCCGTACGCAATGGGAAAAAGAGAAGAACTATGGCAATTAAATTTCAATATAACAAGACGTCGCTCGGCGAGATGCGCAAGAAGCTCCAGATGCGCCAGCGTGCCCTTCCGACCATTAAAAGCAAGGAGTCGGCGCTGCGGCTGGAGGTGAAGAAGGCGCGCGATGCGGCTGCCGGTGCGCAGGAGCGCATGGAGGCGCTGCTCGGCCGGTATGAATACATGTCGGCGCTCTGGGGCGAATTCGACCCCGGTCTGCTGACGGTGAAGGGGGTGGATCTGCGCATGTCGAAGATAGCCGGCGTGAATGTGCCGGTTCTCGGCGCGGTCGATTTCGAGGAGAAGGATTACGACCTGTTCAGCAGTCCGGTGTGGTATGCCGACGGCATCGCCCTGCTCAAGGAGGTTGCGCAGGCGGGTATCGAGTCCGAGGTCTATATGCGCCGTATGGAGGTGCTCGACCATGCCCGCAAGAAGACCACCCAGAAGGTAAACCTGTACGAAAAGGTGCAGATACCGGGTTATGAAGCCGCCATTCTCAAGATAAGGCGCTTTCTGGAGGATGAGGAGAACCTCTCCAAGAGCGCACAGAAGATAGTGAAGAGCAAACACGAACAACAGGAACCGGAAGCCGTATGATAGTGAAGATGAGCAAATATACTTTTGTGCTCTATCATGAGAGGCAAAAGGAGTTTCTCGCGGCGCTGCAGGAGCTCGGTCTGGTCGATATAACGACCACGGGCTGGGAAGCGAACGGCGAGGAGCGGGCAATGCTGGCCGAACTCGAACAGCACCGTGCGGCGAAGAGCTGTTTCGCCGAACTCGCCAAAGAGGAGGGATTTGAGCCGGGCGAGCCTTTCAGCGACGGGGAGGAGGCTTTCAGGCAATACCTGCAGGCTTCGGCTGCCATCGAGGAGTTGAAGGGGCGGCTGGAGAAGGCACGCAGGGAGGCGGACGAGTTGGCCGTTTGGGGCGACTTTTCGCCGGAAGCGGTGAAAAAACTTGCGGAGGATGGAGTGGTGCTGCGCTTTTTCTCTGTTTATGACAGCGAATTTGCGGCTGTGCGGCGGGCGGCCGGCGATGCGATTATCGTGGAACCGGTAGCCGAACGGGAGGGACGCACTTATTTCGTGGTCGTCGCACCCGACGGCGGAGAGATTCCGTTCGATGCACAGGAACAGAAGGCACCGGAAACGACCGCTGCCGGAAAACGCCGGGAGATAGCGGCCATGGAGGCGCAGATGGATGAGCTGCGGGCGGTAATGGCCCGTGCGTATGCTTCGCGCGATGCCATCGAGGCACATGGCGAACGGCTCCGTGAACGGCTCGATTTCAGTCGTGCGGCGGGCAGCGGCCGCCGCGAAGTGGAGAACCGGCTCGTTATCATGGAGGGCTGGGCCACGCAGGAGACTTCGGCGCGGGTGGACGAGCTGCTGGAGGGATATCCGGATGTCGTCTATTTCAAGGAGAAGCCTACGCCGCAGGACGATACTCCCGTCGTTCTGAAAAACAACCGGTTCGTCAATCCGTTCGAGGTCATCGGACAGTTCTATGCGCTTCCGAAATACGGAACGATGGACCTGACCGCTTTTTTCGGACCTTTCTATATGATATTTTTCGGGTTCTGCCTCGGCGATGCCGGTTACGGACTGATTCTCGTGCTGGCTTCGTTCTTCCTGCGCAGGAAAAAGACGACTGCCATGAAACAGATAGCCAACCTGACGCTGCTTTGCGGTCTCGCTTCGGTGCTTTTCGGGTTTCTGGCCGGTTCGTTTTTCGGGGTACAGCTTGCCGGTGTGAAGATGTTCGCCGGCATACGCGAGAAGTTTTTCGATACGGACATGCTCTTTACGCTGTCGCTGGGGCTCGGTCTCGTGCAGATAATTTTCGCGCTGGTGCTCAACATCGTCAATGTGTCGCGCCGCTTCGGATTCAAATATTCGCTCGGAACGCTCGGATGGCTCATGATACTCGTCGGCGGGCTCGGCATGATGTTTCTGCCGGGAGTGGGAATCGTATTGCCTTCCCCGGTCTATTATATCGTGATGGGCGTCGGTGCGGTGCTGATGCTGTTTCTCCACAATCCGGAGAAGAACCCGCTGGTCAATTTCGGCAGCGGACTCTGGAATACCTACAACAACGTCACGGGCTTGCTGGGCGATGTGCTGAGTTATATCCGGCTCTTCGCACTCTGCCTGTCGGGCGGTACGCTCGCACTGGTCTTCAATGACCTCGCATTCGGTCTTACGGCCGACATGCCCGTGGTCGTGAGCCAGATAGTGGCCATCATCATCCTGCTCTTCGGTCACAGCATCAATCTCTTCATGTCAGCGCTCGGTGCTTTCGTACATCCGATGCGTCTGACCTTCGTGGAGTTCTACAAGAACGCCGGTTTTGAAAGTACGCAGCGGGAGTTCTCTCCGCTCAGAAAAGCAGAAAAATAATTGTAACGAAATAATTATCAAACTAAAAACAAAAACATTATGGAACCAATTTATGTTGCTTACATCGGCATAGCGCTCATGGTGGCCTTGTCGGGTATCGGAAGTTCTTTCGGCGTTTCCTATCCGGCGAACGCCGCCATCGGGGCGATGAAGAAGAACAAGGGGGCGTTCGGCAGTTACATGATACTTACCGCGCTTCCCGGTACGCAGGGTCTGTACGGTTTCGTTTGCTTCTTCCTCGTGAAAAACTACCTGACACCGGGTATCACCGTGTTGCAGGCCGCCGCCATCCTGGGTATGGGGCTGCTGGTCGGCCTGGTCTGTCTGCTGAGCTCCGTACGTCAGGGACAGATATGCGCCAACGGTATAGCGGCCATCGGTAACGGGCACAACGTGATGGGTAATACGCTTATCCTCGCCGCTTTCCCCGAACTCTACTCCATCCTTACGGTGGCAGCCGTCTTCCTGCTCCGCAGTCTGCTCGGTGCGATAGTCATGTAAGCTCCGGTATCGGCCGAATGACCGGGGCGGCGCATGTGCGCCGCCCCGGTTCGTTGTGGTACGGGCATCCGGGAATAGACTGGTTTCCGATGGCTGCCGGAGGGACTCCGGCAGCGGTTGTTGAAGCGGTACCGGTCGGCGTGATACTTATGCTGTCCGGAGACCGTTGCCTCCCGTGCGTGAAAAGAGCGGCAGTGCGGACGTGAGATTATTCCTGCCGTTCCATGTATCGATAGACGATGTCGGATGCCTCTGCGATTATCCGTTCGGTCTCCTGCAGACTCTCCTGCGAATCCTTGACGAATACCGCAATCGTGTAGTGCCGGCCGTCGGGCAACTGTACGAATCCGATGTCATTCGTTCCGATGAGGGCTCCGGTGCTGTTCCGGTCGCCGCTGCCGGTCTTGTGGCCGATAACCGCTCCCGTGGCGGCCAGCGGTTTCGGCAGCCGTTCCGGTCCCGTATTGCATCCCGTCATGGTTCGGATGATGAACTCCTGCAGGGAGGCGTCCCGGAACAGGGGGCGGGTAATCAGCATCTCCAGCAGCCGTGCCGCATCGAGCGGATGGCTCCAGTTTCGGTAACAGGCTGTCAGGTCGCGGTGCATCTCCTCTTCCGTCGCTTCAACGGCGAATCCCTCGATTCCCAGTGTACGAATATACCGGTCGGCGGCAGTCGGACCGCCGATGTATCTGAAAAGGAGGTCGCAGGCGTTGTTGTCGCTCAGTTGCAGCGTGTAGACGAGCAGCTCCCCGATACTCATCTCGATGCCGCCCTGCGGGTATGCATCCCGTAGCGGACTATAGGTGTCGGGCAGCAGGTCGCTTTCCCGAATCGGCAGGGGCGTGGAGAGCGGCAGGCCGTTCCGGTCGAGGAAGTCTGCCACTGCGAGTGCCTGGTGGAATTTGAAGACGCTCATCATGGGATACCGCCCGGCGTCGTTTACCGTGACGGTATCCGTTCCGTTCAGGATGACGGCGATGCCCGTCTCCGCCCGCTTCCTTTCGACGAGGGTGCGGAGTGCCTGTTCCAATTCGGTCCGGTCCCTCTCCTGTGCCGGCAGGGACAGGGAGAGGAAGAGCAGAAGGGAGAGGATGATGCCGGATGTCCGTTTCATTCGTACAGTCTTTCCTTATCTTTTTTACATGGTCAGTTTGAGTCCTGCGAAGAACATGCGAGGCAGCGCGGGGCCGTAGACGTAGCCTGCATCTTTCAGCGGCCCAAAGTCGAGGTCTTTCTGGTAGCTGTTGAAGATGTTTTTGACGCCCGCACTCAGTTCGAGGTTCACGCTCGTCGAGAGCCGGAAAGTGTAGGCGAGTTTGAGGCCCATGTCGAAAAAATCGGGCGTCAGCGTCTCCGCATCCTGCATGCTGTCGGTTTGGGCGTTGTAGAACGTGTGTTGGACGAGCATGGTGCCCGTATAGGTTCCGAACAGCGAAGCGCGGAACCGGGGGGCGATGTTCCAGGTGGAGGTGAAGTAACCGTAGCTGTCCGGGGTACGGAACATTTTGCGCTGTGCGGGCAGGTCGGAGTTTTCGGCCCACTCGAAGGGCCGGTCGTACAGGCTGCTCTGCAGGGTGTATCCCAATTGGAGTTCGAACAGATTGGGTATCCCTATCTTGCCCTCGAAATTGAATCCCTTGACGGTAGCTCCCGAAGCGTTGCGGCGCTCCATGATGAAGTTGCCGTCCGCATCCTCGCCTATCTGGACGAGGGTGAAGACGTCGTCGAGTTTGGTATAGAATCCCTCGATGAGCAGGTTGGTCTGTACCCGTCCGAAGTTGTGGTAGAGGTCGGCCGACAGGCTGAAACTGTTGGAATACTCCGGTTTCAGGCCCGGTGCGAGGACAATCAGTTTGAGGGCGCCTCCCACGGCATCCACGTGCAGGTCTTCGTCGTAGGCCTGCGGTGCGCGGAAGCCGCTCGAATAGCTGGCACGCAGCCCTACCGATTCGGTAGGACTGTACCGGATGTTGGCCCGCGGACTGAATACCGCCTTGTCCATCAGGTTGTGTTTGTCGAGCCGTCCGCCGATGAGCAGGCTGAACTTCTCCGTGCGCCACTCGTTCTGGAGGAAGCCTCCGACGATGTGCGTCACCTGGTCCATCTCCCTGCCCAGACCGAGGTACCGGTCGGTGAGGTGGTTGTAGTTGTACTCCACACCTGCGGTCAGTTGGGCGGGCATGAAGAGCAGGCGGTCCATGTCGTAGGTGTACTGTCCGCCCGCGACGAACGTCCGGTCGTGGGTGGCTCCGTAGGAGTCGAGCTGCCTCTCTGTTCCGAAATAGGTCTGGCGGGCGATATTCTGGGCGGAGGTATAGAGGGCCCCTTTGTGGCGCGTGTCGGGCGAGAAGATGTCGAATCGCAGGCCTCCGCCGTCTATCGTATTGTTGAGCTGTTCGGCGATGACCGCCTCGTGCGGAGGCCGGTCGAACATCTCCTGGCCGTCCTCTCCGACCATTTCGCCTCCTCGTCTGAACTCGTGGATGTGGTGGTATTCGGCTGTGAGTTTGGAGCGGAGGCCGGTGCGGTAATAACCCCGGAAGCCTACCGTTTCCGACTTGATGCCGGGAACGTCCGAAAAGTTGTCGCCGTTATGGTCGTAAGGCGAGCGTTCCTTCACCATGCCGAAGATATACATGCCGGCTTTGTGGTCGTCGGAGACGAATGCGCCTCCGATGGAAGTGTTGATGTCGAGTTTGCCGTTGCCGAAGACATTCGTGATGTTGGAGACGTTCAGGGTGTTGTAGAGGGGCTCCTTGGTGATGATGTTTACGACGCCGCCGATGGCGTTGGCTCCGTAGAGGGCCGAGCCGCCCCCGCGTACCACCTCCACCCGCTCTATCATGGAGACGGGAAGCTGGTCGAGGCCGTAGACCGTGGCCAGCGAACTGAATATCGGGCGGCTGTCGAGCAGTATCTGTGAATAGTGGCCTTCGAGTCCGTTGATGCGGAGCTGCGTGACGGCGCAGTTGCCGCAGTTGTTCTCTATGCGGAGGCCCGGCGTGAAGTTCATGGATTCGGAGAGTGTCGAGGAACCGACGGCCGAGAAGAGCTTGCCCGATGTGATGTTCACGATGGTGGAGCTCTCTTTTTTGTTGGTTTCGTTCCGGTTGGCCGTGACCACGATTTCATCCATGCGTTCGGAGTCCTCCGTTAGTACGAAGTTGACCTCGATGGTCTTGCCGCTCGTGGTCGTAACCCTCTTCTCTACCGTCCCGTAGCCGAGCATCGATGCTTCGAGGACAAATTCGCCTGCGGGCAGATTCTTCAGGAAATAGTGTCCCGTTCCGTCGGTTGCCGTCCCGATGGTGGTGCCTTTGACGACGACGGTGATATAGGGAAGGTGTTCGCCGGTGGCGGCGTCCTGTACGTGTCCTGTAATATTGGCGTCGCTGAGCGGTTTGCGGGGACTTTCTTCGGTGTTTTCCGCGGCGAGCATGGCCGGAAAGAGGAGGGAGAGAAGCAGTCCGGGAAATATCTTTTTCATGAATTATGTGTTTCGTTTATATATGGTATCGGTAGTCCGCTCTGCATGGGGCCATGCGGAACGGAGAATCTTGATGAGGAAAGGTTCGGAAGTCAGGCCGATACCGGAGGGCCTCGGAGCGATACCGCCCGAGTATGCGGGGCCGTGGTGCCGCAGGGAAGGAGGTGGCGTAGTAGCCTGCCCGTTTCCGGAGCGGCGGCCGCCGCTCCGGCCAGCATGGCGGCGAGTGCCGTGAAAGCCGACAGCAGGGCGATGGTCAGAAATTGGGCCGCCGTGTGCGAATGGCACGGATTGTCGGAAGTGCCCGTGTAGGGATGCGAGTGGGTGATGCGGTAACTGCCTATCGTATGGGTATGGCTGAAGAGGGTGGTACAGCATTGATACCACACCGTCAGCGACAGCAGCAGCGCCGCTATGTATTTTATCCTCTCTTTACCCACGGAGCCCAAAGGTACGACATATATCTTGTACCCGCAAATGAAGGTCTTTTATCCGGGTTAGCGGCCGCAGACGGCTGCCGTCAGAAGGTTTTCCCCAGACTGAAATAGACGCCGAGCGATTTGTCGATGTTGGAGACGTCGAAGAGAATCGAGATGGGGCCGATGGGTGAGTTATAGGCGTATTTCAGCCCTATTCCGAACAGGTTGCGGCTTTCGGTGAACATCTTGAAAAAGTTCTCGTTCTGTATGCCGTATGCCCCTTTCAGGGATATATAATGGCGTGCGAAGAGCCGCATGCGGGCTTCGAGGTTCACCGTGAGTACCGACCGGTTGGCCGTTTCCATGTGGTTGATGCCGACGAAGGGAATCTGCTGTTCCATGTAGCGGCCGGCCACCTCTCCGCCTATGTAGTTGTAGTAGGAGTAGGCCACTTCGTTGCCGATGAGCGTGCGCCCGTACAGCGAGGGGATGAACGTCAGACGGTCGGTGGCCGACAGCGCCCAGCGGAAACTGTACGATACGGATGCGAACGGCGTTCCTTTGTTGTAACCGTAGCCGTTGTCGGTATGGAGAGCCGCTTTTGCGTAGACCGATACGCCCCGCGTGGGAAAGTAGTGGTCGTTCAGCGTTTCGAGGTTGCCCGTCAGGTAATAATTGACGAACCCTTCGGGTTTCACGGCGATGCGGTCGTCGTCCGAGGCGAAAAGGAACGAGTTGTAGTTGAAATGTTCGTAGCTGACTCCTACCTTGGGATTGAAGACGATGGGGTTGGCGGGTGAGAAGAAGAGTTCGACGCGGTTTTGGCCGAAGGTGATGTTGTTGATGCCCCTGCCGTTGCGGTAGAGCCGGTAGTTGTTGCTTTTGTACATGTACGACAGGCTGAGCCGGCCCATCAGGATATTGCTGGAGCGGAAATCGAGCTTGATGTAGGGATTTTCGTTGAGTCTGACAGTCAGACCGAGCCGTGGCCCCTGCAGTCCGCGCAGGGTAAGGGTGGTGTTGAGAAGGATGCTCGCCATCTCCTCCGTGTCGAACCGGAAGCCTACGTTTATCATCGCCTCCTGTTTCTCGTCCACGGAGACGGTGAGCGTATAGGGGGGTCTGCTTTCGAGCGTATAGGTGACATAGGAGAAGGCTCCCGACCCTCTGAGTTTCGTGATGGCGTCGTTGAGATGCCCCTTCGTTATCACCGTCTGTTCGTCAATGCCGAAAGAGGGGCGGAGGAACGTCTCCTCGTTGCGTGTCAGCCCCACGAATTCGATGTTGCCTATCCGGACGGAATCGGTGTCGCTGGCGAGGATGCGCTCCTTGCGTATCATGTAGGTGTTGCCGGTGTAGATGCTGTCCTGCAGGGCCACGATTTTATCCCAGTTCTGCCGTGCGCACCGCTCGCCGCGTACCAGCAGACTGTCTACTGCTTCGGGGTTGAAACTGCCCGAATTGTACGGTTTGATGTCGGGTTTGAGGTAAAGATCTACGTCCTGCAGGTTCTTCGTGTATTCGTCCCGGCCGAGGAAGGTGGTTATCTGGTCGATGAGTCCCATCATGGAGGTGAGTCCCTCCATGTCGTGAGGGCCTGCAGCGAGGTCTACGCCTATGATGATGTCGGCTCCCATGTCGCGGGCGACGTCTACCGGAAAATTATTGTATATACCGCCGTCCACCAGCACCATACTGTCGCGTATGACCGGTGCGAACGCCCCCGGAATGGACATGCTCGCCCGGATGGCCAGCGGCAGGTTGCCGTGGCGGTAGACCTGCTCCTCGCCTTTCACCATGTCGTAGGCCACGCATGCGAAGGGGATGGGCAGCGAATCGAAATCGAGGTCGTCGTCGTGATAGCCGAGCGTCATCTCGTTGAGCAGGTTGAGGACGCTCTGTCCGGCCAGCACGCCGGAGGGTATGGAGAACTTCTTGTCCAGCGAGAGCGGGACGGAGAGGATGTACATGTCGGTTATCTCCTTCTCCGAGAGCAGTTTGTCGCGTCGGGGTATCTTGTCGCTCAACAGTGCCATCCAATCCTGGTTCCTGACCAGCGAATCGAGCTCCTGCGTGGACCAGCCTATCGAATAGAGGCCGCCGATGATGGCACCCATGCTTGTCCCCGCGATGTAGTCGATGGGGATTCCCGCCTCTTCCAGCACTTTGATGACGCCGATGTGCGCGACGCCTTTGGCCCCTCCTCCGCTGAGTACGAGGCCTACTTTCCGGCGCTCCTGTTCTTCGCCGGAGGAGGGCTCGTCTGACGGTGTAACGGACTGCAATGCACATGCTTTTCCTGTCTCGGCATTCCCGCCGCGTATTCCATCCGCCGGCATGGACACTCCGGCTGCCGGCAGTAGTAGCATGCAGGTTGTGAAGAGGATGCGGAGAAATCTGTCCATCGTTAGCGGTTCGCTTTGGTAAAATTATCGTAAAGCCGGGAAAGTCGTCTTCATCCGGATATATGCATGATGCATTCCGGAGGAATTCCGTTGCATGCAAAATTAGTTTTTTTTGGCGTCATTCCCGCATGCCGCTCCTACCTTTCCGTATGAATGTCTTTCTCCGGGCTTCTCCTGTAACGGTAGACGGATGGTGAACGGTCCCGTTTCCGTATTCAGGGCTTTGCCGTACTGCCTTAAAATACTGTCCGGCGGATATGTATCCGCCGGAACAGCCGCTGCATCCGGAATGGAACGATAGGCCGATACAGTTCTGAATCTCCGGATGGGCAGGTTTTCTGCCGCATGTTACGGAATGTGCAGCAGTCGTGTTTCGGCTCCGAGCATACACGTTCATTGTGTAAATAAAATTATGGAATATAAATTGAACAAACAAGTTTTGGATGTGTTGTAATTGTGGATTTTTGTCGTTATCTTTAACGATTGTCTGTCGGTACGGTCGCGTTCGGCCGTCCGTTTCGGTGTGTCCGGAAACGACCGTCCGCCGCCTTCTCCGAAAGGCGGCGGACGGTTTGATTGTAAGAGAAAAAAGGCACGGAGCTGTGAAAAGTCCGTGCCTTCTTGTCGAATTGGAGAGGGATTACTTGCCCGTTCCGGAGCCTTTCGTCCCTGCACTCGCAGCGGTTCTTTTTTTCGCCATGACGCTGCTGACGATGAGCGGGATGGCTACGAACAGTATCGTTCCGCCCGCCACGAGCGCCGTGTAAGTGGCCGGACTGCCGACCGGAAGCTGCGACGGCGGGAAGAAGGTGAGTACGAACGAGAACAGCACCGCGAGGAATCCGATGCCGGCTATCAGCCACATCCCGGCGTTGCCGCCCGGAACCTTGTAGGCCCGCGGAAGGTCGGGCTGCGTCCTGCGCAGTTTGATTGCGGAGGCGTACATCAGCATGTACATGATGAGGTAGAGCCCTACGGTCAGTGCGCTGAGCAGGAACCATGCGACATTCACGTTCTTGATGAAGATGTAGAACAGCGACAGCAGGGTCACTATACCACCCTGTATAAGGAGGATGTTTTTCTGGACACCGTTCTTGTTGGTCTTCGTGAGCGATTGGGGGAGTTCTCCGTCACGTGCCGTCCAGAGCAGTCCGCGGCTCGGCCCCGCTATCCAAGAGAGGACGCCGGCGAGCGCTCCGAATGCGACGAGCAGCGAGACGACGTTGGTCATCCAGCCGATGTGGTAGTGGTCGAATACGTAACGGAAACTCTCCATGAGTCCCGACTGCAGGCTGATGTCCTTGTAGGGAGTTATCACCGCCATGGCGAGCGCTCCGAGCGTGAATATCAGGAACGACATGATTGCGGCGATGAACATGGCCTTCGGGTACTGCTTCTGCGGGTTGCGGAGTTCGTTGGCGTGTACGGCATGTACCTCGACGCCGGCGAACAGAAGCACGATGCCTGCGAGGAAGGCCAGGTCGCTGAGGCCGGTCATATGGGGGAAGAAACGCGGGTGGGGATGCCCTGCGGTCACGGAGGCGATTTCCGGCACGGATGCGGGAAGCTCCTTGAATGCGATGGGGTTGCCGCCGATTATCCATACCAGTGCCATCACGATTATCACGATGCCCGGCAGGACGGTGCCGATGAGGAACCCCCGGCTGGTTATTTTCGATACGATGGAGCTTCCCTTGAAGGTCAGCAGGGTAGCCAGCCAGTAGACCGCTATCGAGAAGATACCGACGAACTTGCCGTTATCGGCGAGTTCCGGCTTTCCTATCGTGTAGGCGATAGCCGCTGCGGCGAATCCGAGTACAATCGGGTACCACGCCACGTTCTGTATCCATTGCAGGAAGATGGCGAGAAAGCCCGCCTTTTTGTTGTAGGCCTCCTTGACCCATGTATAGACGCCGCCGCCCTTGGCCGCGAATGCCCCTCCCAGCTCGGCACTGACCAGCGAGGCGGGGATGAGGAACAGTACGGTGGCGAAGAGAATATAGAAAAACATGGTCAGTTCTTCCTGTGCCATCATAGGCAGTCCCCGCAGGCTGATGACGGCCGCGGCCGTCATCAGCGCGAGTTGCCATGTACTCATGCTACCCGGTTTGCCCAGGCCGGTACTGCTGCCGGCCGTGGGCTTCTTGGTATTTGTCTTGGCCATATCCGATTATTTTAATGGTGGTATCCGCCGGCCGTCTTTTCGTCGAGGCTGTGCGTCATGGGATTCTTGCGGAGGTATTCGATACTGCGCTGCAGGTCGTCTATCAGCAGTTGGGCCATGTCGTGGCTGAAGCCGTGGCGGATGAGCACACGCTGTATGGCCATGTCCTGGCAGTTTACCGGGAGCGTATAGGAGGCTATCTGCCATCCGCGCACACGCATCCTGTCCGAAAGGTCGAAGATATTGAAGCCGAGGTCGGTTCCTTTCTTGAGCATCCATGCGGCGCCCGGAATACCGGTCGAACCGTCGTAAAGGATGTCGAAGATACCCATTTTTTCAATCTCTCCGGCAATGAACATGCCGTGTTCCTGACAGGCCTTGTGGATGCGTTCGTATCCCTTGCGGCCGTTGCGCAGGAAGTTGTAGTACTGTGCGATGATTTGTCCGCCGGGCCGCGAGAAGTTGAGGGCGAAGGTAGGCATCTCTCCGCCGAGGTAGTTGACGTTGAAAATCAAGTCTTTCGGTAGGTCGCTTTCTTCGCGCCATACCACCCAGCCCACACCCAGCGGCGAGAGACCGAACTTGTGGCCCGAAGCATTGATGGATTTTACGCGCGGCAGGCGGAAATCCCATACGATATCCTGCTGGATGAAGGGGGCGATGAAACCGCCGCTGGCACCGTCCACATGGATGGGGATATCGAGCCCCGTCCGCTTCTGGTAGTCGTCCAGCGCGTCGCTTATCTCCTTGACCGGCTCGTACTGTAGGGTGAAGGTCACGCCGAAAGTCGGCACGACACCGATGGTATTTTCGTCGATACGCTTTATCACCTCTTCCGGGGTCATGAGCAGGCGGTCGTGTTCCATCGGTATCTCGCGCAGTTCTACATCGAAGTAGCGGGCGAACTTCTCCCAGCATACCTGTACGGGACCCGTGATGAGGTTCGGTTTGTCGGTTGGTTTTCCCTCTTTCTGCCGTTTTTCGCGCCATCTCCATTTCATGGCCAGGCCGCCGAGCATGGCGGCTTCGCTCGAACCGATGGTCGAACATCCGATGGTCGTCTTGCTCTCGGGCGAGTTCCAGAGGTCGGCGAGTATCTGTACGCAGCGCCGCTCGATTTCCGCCGTCTGGGGATATTCGTCCTTGTCTATCATGTTCTTGTCGATGCAGGCGTCCATTATCTTGCGGATATAGGGGTCTGCATAGGTCTGGCAGAATGTGGAGAGGTTCTGTTTGGCATTGCCGTCAAGCAGCAGTTCGTCCAGAATAAGGTCGGTAATGACCTCCGGGTCGTGGGAATCGTCGGGCATTTTGTATTTGGCGATGGTGCCTTCCGAGGGCTTCTGTGCATAAGCGTCGTACACGCTTTCCGAATCGCTTTGGCCGATTTTGTGTAATAGTGCCATAATCATCCTTTCTTTTAAGTTGTTATTCCGTTGCCGGGAATTTTCCGGTCTGCGGAAAGGGTGCAAAACATGTGCCACGGAGCCGCATGCTGCGGGGACTTTCCGCTTTCGCCTGTGGGAAGAAGCGGGAGTAACGGCCCCGGTACCTTGTATGTGAAGGGGCGTTTTCATAACTTTGCGGCGTCAAACGGTCGTCCCGGATGAAGAGAGAGAACAAGACCAATGCGGCCAGGCTGCTCGACAGGGCGGGGATAGCGTATGAACTGAATACCTATCCGGTGGATGAGAACGACCTCTCCGCGATACACGTAGCCGAATCGCTCGGTGTGGATGCGGGGGCGCTGTACAAGACGCTCGTGCTGCGCGGCGACCGGACGGGTATTTTCGTATGCGTCGTACCCGGCGATGCCGAGGTAGACCTGAAGAAGGCGGCCAGGGCATCGGGCAACAAGAAGGCCGACCTCGTTCCGGTAAAGGAGCTGCTGCCGCTGACGGGGTATGTCCGCGGCGGGTGTTCACCCATAGGGATGAAGAGACGTTACCCCACATTCATCGATGCGGGTGCCGGGCGGCGGGAGCGGATATATATCAGTGCCGGTGTCCGGGGGGTACAGATTGTCATCGCCCCGGCAGACCTCATGGCTTTCGCGGAGGCGGTGCCGGCGGATTTAATCATAGAGTGAATTAAGATATGGAAAGCAGGGTGGAGCAAGCGGTGGAACGTTTCAAAAAGGGGTGTAACTGTGCGCAGGCGGTGTTCGTTACTTATGCCGATCGTTTCGGGCTCGACGAGGGGATGGCCATGAAACTGTCGTCGCCGTTCGGCGGAGGGCTGGCGGGCATGCGCCATGTTTGCGGTACGGTGAGCGGCATGTCCATGCTGGCCGGTCTTCATAACGGTGCGGTATCGGAAGGCAAGGAGGCCCGGAATGCCAATTACGATACCGTGAAGATGATGGCGGAAGCGTTCAGGGCAGAACACGGTTCCATCCGGTGCGGTCAGTTGTTGGGACTCGAACCCGGCCTGCCCGAAGGATTCAGGAAAAAACCCTGTACGGAATATGTGCGTACCTGTGCTGCACTGGTCGAGAAATACCTGCTCGGCTGACCTTTCCGTGACGGAAAGTGCCGTTGCAGAGGGCTATGGCACCGGTTATTTATTTTTCCGGGGTGAACTGCGTATTGGTTTTTGTACTATTTTTGCCCCCGAAATCGCTCGGGAAATGAAATGGAAGCAATTCATCGTATTGTTGACGGCGATACTCTTCAATGCGTTCGCGTACTGTTTCGCGTCGCGGAGTCCGATTGCGTTCGGCAGTGAGACGGCGGAGCATCCCGGTCTCGTGCTGACGGTCGACTGCGACGGGGGAGACACTGCGTGCGAACAGGGGAGTTTCGGTCTGTCCAACGGTTTCTCGTGTGCTTATTCTGTGCTGAACATCAAGGATTTCCATAAATTCATCAGTTTCCAGCCGGCCGCGGAGAGTGCCGTTGTCGGCGAACTGCGTTTTTATGAGTCCGTGTTTAACGGCAGTGTCCGTTCGGGCGGTTCTCTCAGCGAACTCAGGCGGCTCAACCTTTGACGTCTGTATAGTCCGTCTGTCGTGGCGGACGCCGAGCTCTGCAGCTTTCCACGGTCGGTGGAGAGGGGTGCGGCATTCCCTCGGCTTCGTTTCCGGGCGGGTCGTGCCGCAGTTGTCGAAAATACATAAAATCATTCATGAAATGAGCAATTCAGCATTATTCCTTGTTGTCCTGATAACCGCCGTCGTGTTGGTGGGAGCGGCCCTGTTGATAGCCCTGTGGCTCGCGCCCCGTTCGACGAACCCGCTGAAGGGAGAGGTGTATGAGTGCGGTATTCCTACCCGCGGTACGTCGTGGATGCAGTTCCGTGTGGGGTATTACCTGTTTGCGATACTTTACCTCGTGTTCGATGTCGAAACGGTGTTGTTGTTTCCGTGGGCTACGGTGATGAGGGACCTCGGCCCCGAAGGGCTGGAGAGCGTGCTGTTCTTCTTCATTATCCTCGCCCTCGGTCTGGCCTATGCGTGGAAGAAAGGAGCGTTGAAATGGAAATGAGCAAAAGGACGCATATCAAGAATATGCGCTACGAAGATTTCAAGGATAACGAGTACCTCGAACAGTATGTCGAGGAGCTCCGCAAGGGCGGCGCTCCGGTGGTCGTGACCCGGCTGAGCGACATGATTAACTGGGGTCGGTCGCATTCGGTATGGCCGCTGACCTTCGCCACGAGCTGCTGCGGCATTGAGTTCATGTGTGTGGGCGGCGCCCATACCGATTTTGCCCGCTTCGGCTGGGAGGTGTACCGCAACAGCCCCCGTCAGGCCGATGTCATCTTCGTGTTCGGTACCATCGTGCACAAGATGGCCCCCGTGCTGAAACGTCTGTACGACCAGATGGCTGAACCGAAATACGTCGTTGCCGTGGGAAGCTGCGCCATTTGCGGCGGACCGTTCCGCAACTCCTATCATGTGGTCAAGGGGGTGGACGAGGTGATACCGGTCGATGTCTACGTGCCGGGATGTCCTCCGCGACCGGACGCCATCCTGTACGGGATGATGCAGCTCGAACGCAAAATCAAGGTACAGAACTTTTTCAAACTGCCGCAGCAGCCTGCGGTGAAGGAACATGTCACACCCGAAGAGAACGAAGCCGTGTATGATAAGGGAAAAAATGAGAAATAGATTCGGTTGGCTCGCCGAAGAGGCGGTGACCGAGGCCGACGGACGCGAAGCGTTCAACGTTCCGTCCGAACGGCTGCCGGAAGCGGCTGCTTTCCTGAAGGAGTGCGGTTACGATTTCCTCGTGGATATGGTCGGCATGGATTACGGCGACGCGCTCGGCATAATCGACTATGTGGCTCGCAGCGAGGATACGGCCGATGTGGTGGTACTCAAAACTGTCGTGGCGGACCGGGAACGGCCGGTGATTCCTTCGGTGGGGGACGTATGGGAAGTCGCCCTGATGTACGAACGCGAAGTGCATGACTATTTCGGTATCCGCTTCGCGGGCAACGGCGACATGCGCCGTCTCTTCCTGCGCGAGAGCTGGAACGGCTATCCGCTGCGCAAGGATTACGACGCTTCGCCCGAAGCCAATCCCGTACCGCTGGAGAACGAATCCCTGGCCGACATGGATACCGTACCTTCGGTGGAGGTCGGGCCCGACGGCAACGAGCGCACGGTGCTCCGGCCGTTGTACGGCGAGGACGATTACGTCATCAACTTCGGACCGCAGCACCCTGCCATGCACGGTGTGCTGCACCTGCGCGTGGCGCTCGACGGCGAAATCGTCCGGTCGGTGGACCCCCATTTCGGATACATCCACCGCGGGGTGGAGAAACTGTGCGAGGGGTATACCTATCCGCAGATACTGCACCTGACCGACCGGCTCGATTACCTGTCCGGTACGATGAACCGGCATGCCTTCTGCCTCTGCTGCGAAAAGGCGCTGCAAATGGACGTTCCGGAGCGGGCGGTGGTCATCCGCACCATTTTCGACGAACTGACGCGCATCGCCTCCCACCTGCTGGGTTGGGGGTCCATGTGCATGGATATGGGAGCGGTGACGGCTTTCATGTACGGTTTGCGCGATCGCGAGAAGATTATGGACATCTTCGAGGAGACGGCCGGGGGAAGGCTCATGGCGAACTACAACGTCATCGGTGGCGTGGCGTGCGACCTGCATCCCAACTTCCGGAAGCGGGTGAAGGAGTTCATTCCCTACATGCGCAAGATGCTGCGGGAGCATCACATGCTCTATACCGGCAATCCGATAGCCACGGGGCGTATGGCCGGTACCGGCTATCTTTCGCGCGAGCGGGCTATCGCGCTGGGGGTCACGGGACCGTCGGGCCGGGCGTCGGGCTGGGCCAACGACCTGCGCCGGGCGGAACCTTATGCCGCTTACGGAAAAGTGGAATTCGAAGAGCTGCTTCGCACGGGCGGCATGACCTTCGACCGCTACATCATCCGTCTGCACGAGATAGAACAGTCGCTGCGCATCATTGAACAGCTCATAGACAACATTCCGGAGGGGCCGTATGCCGAGAAGGTGAAGGGCGTCATCAAACTTCCGCAGGGGGATTACTTCCAGCGGGTGGAGAATGCCCGCGGGCAGTTCGGCGTGCACATCACCAGCCGCGGCGATAAGACGCCCTATCGCGTCAAGTTCCGTTCGCCGTCGATGGTGCTGGTGGGAGCGCTGAAGGATGTGGCGCCGGGAGGCAAGGTGGCCGACCTCATCATGCTCGGCGGTTCGTTCGATTACGTGATACCGTGCATCGACCGGTAAGTGGATATTAATGAATGAGGAATGGATTATGTGGAGTTTTGAAAAACTGACGCAATGGATTGACACTTCGCTGCACGGCTGCATGAGCGACGGTTGGGCGCTGCTGGTGGAGTTCGTGCTGATAGGAGTGGCGGTACTCGTCGCCTACGCTCTGATAGCGCTCTTCCTGATTTATGCCGAACGGAAGATATGCGGATTCTTCCAGTGCCGCCTCGGCCCCAACCGCGTGGGCAAGTGGGGCATCTTCCAGTCCGTGGCGGACATGATAAAGATACTGCTCAAGGAGCTGGTGCACATCGACAAGTCCGACAAGGTGCTTTTCCGGATGGCATCGTTCTTCGTGATTATCGGTTCGATATGCACGTTCGGGGCGCTGCCTTTCGCCAAAGGGTTGCAGGCCATCGACTTCAACGTGGGCGTATTCTACCTGCTCGCTGTCTCGTCGCTCGGCGTGGTAGGCATCCTGCTGGCCGGATGGTCGAGCAACAGCAAGTATTCGATGATAGGCGCCATGCGCAGCGGGGCACAGCTTATCAGTTACGAAATATCGGCCGGGTTGTCGCTGATGGTCATCGTGGTCTTTTCCGGCACCATGCAGCTCTCCGAAATCGTGGCCCAGCAGGCCGACGGATGGTTCATCTTCAAGGGACACGTTCCGGCGTGCATCGCCTTCCTGACCTACCTCATCGCGGGCCATGCCGAGACCAACCGCGGACCGTTCGACATGCCGGAGGCCGAATCGGAGCTGACGGCCGGTTACCATACCGAGTATTCCGGCATCCAGTTCGGGTTCTTCTACCTGGCCGAGTACCTCAACCTGTTCATCGTGGCGGCCATCGCGTCGACCATGTTTCTGGGGGGGTGGCAGCCGCTGCACGTTCCCGGCTGGGAGGGGTTCAACCACGCGATGGACTGCATCCCGTCGCTGCTGTGGTTCTTCGGCAAGACGTGCGTCTGCATGTTCCTGGCCATGTGGGTGCGGTGGTCGTTCCCGCGTCTGCGCATCGACCAGCTGCTCAACCTGGAATGGAAAATCCTGATGCCCGTCTGCCTGCTCAACCTGATACTCATGTCGGTGGTCGTTATCTTGTAGCCTTATGAAAGTCGTGAATTACATAAAGAACATATTCGTCGGGATATGGCATTTGGGGCAGGGGATGTATGTCACCATGCTCAACTTCTGCCGTCCGAAGGTGACGCAGCAATATCCGGAGAACCGCGGCAGGCGGGAATACGGCGAGCGGTTCCGTGCGCTGCTCACCATGCCGCACGACGCGGAGAACCACCACAAATGCATCGCCTGCGGCATGTGCATGAACAACTGTCCGAACGGTACGATACAGGTCGTCGCACGGACGGAGACCGACCCCGCGACCGGCAAGCCGAAGCGGGTACTCGACAAACACCTCTACAACCTCGGAAGCTGCATTTTCTGCGGTCTGTGCGTTTCGGTCTGCCCGACGGGAGCCATCCGGTTCACGAACGAGTTCGAGCATGCCGTCTTCACGAAGGAGCGGCTGCTGCTTCAGCTCAATCGGCCGGGCTCTTCGCAAGCTCCGAAACCGGCACCCGCTCCGAAACCGGCCGCTCCGGCACCGGAAGGAGGGGCGGCATCGCCGGAGGCCCGAACGGAATCAAAAACGGAATAAGTCATGGAAGGGATAGCTAACGTAATCATTTTCTATCTGCTGGCCGCGGCGATAATCGTATCGTCGGTGCTGGCGGTCACCTCGCGCAAGATATTCCGTGCGGCGACCTATCTGCTTCTCGTGCTGATAGGCACCGCGGGGCTTTACCTTATGCTGAATTACCACTTTCTGGCGGTCGTGCAGCTTTCGGTCTATGCGGGCGGCATTCTCATCCTCTTCATTTTCGCCATCCTGTTGACGAGTTCCAAAGGCGACCGGACCGAACCGCACGACCGGCGCAGGGTGCTTTCCGGTGCCGTCACGGCCTTCGCCGGACTGCTCATCACCACCTGGGTGACGCTGAAGCACCGTTTCCTCTACGGGAGCAATCCCACGGTGCTGGGCGACCACGAGACCGATATGAAGGCGGTCGGGCAGACCCTCATGGGGACGGACAAGTACGAATACCTGCTGTCGTTCGAGGCGCTCAGCATCCTGTTGCTCGTGTGCGCCATCGGCGGCATCCTGATAGCGCGCAAACGGTAAACGACAAAAAAACGGCAAGACTATGATGATATCCATGGAGCATTACCTGATTGTCAGTTCAATCATGTTCTTCGTAGGAATCTACGGGTTCATCGCCCGCAAGAACCTGCTCGCGGTGCTCATATCCATCGAGCTCATCCTCAACTCGGTCGAGATAAATTTCAGCGTGTTCAACCGATACCTCTATCCGGAACACATGGAGGGACTGTTCTTCAGTCTTTTCGGCATCGCCATATCGGCGGCCGAAACGGCGGTGGCCATCGCCATCATCATCAACGTGTACCGCCTGGCGAACAACATCGACGTCCGGCATATCGACAAAATGAAATATTAGGAGTATGGGATATACCGTATATATCATTCTCGTCCCGATGGTGATGTTTCTCTTCATCGGGCTCGGCAGCAAATGGCTGCGGCCCCGGGCCGCCGGCCTTTGCGGTACGCTCGGAATGGCCGTCTCTGCGCTGCTGTCGTACCTGACGGCATACCGCTATTTCTTCGTCGAAGGGCTGGAGGGAGACGCCTACCGCGCCCTGACGGCATGGTCGGCGCAGTGGCTCCGGTTCAGCGACACGCTGCACATCGACATGGGCGTGCTGCTGGACCCCATTTCGGTGATGATGCTGGTGGTGATAACGACCGTTTCGCTGATGGTCCATATCTACAGTTTCGGCTACATGAAGGGCGAGCGGGGGTTTCAGCGCTACTATGCCTTCCTGTCGCTCTTCAGCTTCTCGATGCTCGGACTGGTCGTGGCTACCAACATTTTCCAGATGTATATTTTCTGGGAACTCGTGGGGGCTTCCTCGTATCTGCTTATCGGTTTCTATTATACGAAGCCCGCTGCGATAGCCGCCTCCAAAAAGGCGTTCATCGTGACGCGGTTCGCCGACCTGGGCTTTCTAATCGGCATTCTTATCCTTTCGTTCTATACGGGTACGTTCGACTTCGGACTGCTGACGGCCGACGATGCTTCCCTGGCGGTGACCTCCCTGGCGGGCGGTTCGTTCCTCGGCCTTTCGGCCGCGACGTGGGCGATGGCGCTCCTCTTCATGGGGGCGGCCGGCAAGTCGGCAATGTTTCCGCTGCACATCTGGCTTCCGGACGCCATGGAGGGTCCGACGCCGGTGTCGGCGCTCATCCATGCCGCCACGATGGTGGTGGCGGGCGTCTACCTTATCGCGCGGATGTTCCCGCTCTACTATTTCGCCGCGCCCGATGTACTCACGCTGATAACCTACGTGGGTGCTTTCACGGCGCTTTTTGCCGCGGTCATCGCTATCACGCAGACCGACATCAAACGGGTACTGGCCTTTTCCACCATTTCGCAGATAGCCTATATGATGGTCGCGCTCGGCGTGTCGGGTATGGGCGGTCATGCGGGCGAGGGCTATACGGCCTCCATGTTCCACCTCTTTACGCACGCTTTCTTCAAGGCGCTGCTCTTCCTCGGTGCCGGTGCGGTGATTCATGCCGTGCACAGCAACGAGATGGAGGCCATGGGCGGCCTGCGGAAATACCTGCCCGTCACCCATATTACCTTCCTTGTCGCCTGTTTCTCCATAGCGGGTATCCCGCCTTTTTCGGGTTTTTTCAGCAAGGACGAGATTCTGTCGGCCGCCTTCGGGCACGACAAGTTCATCTTCGCCGTGCTGCTGCTCGTGGCGGGGCTGACGGCCTTCTATATGTTCCGGCTCTATTTCCGCATCTTCTGGGGAACGGAACGGAAGTACGAAGTGCGTCCGCACGAGGCGCCGGCTTCGATGCTCGTGCCACTGGTATTCCTCGCACTGCTCTCGTGCGTGACGGGGTGGCTTCCCTTTTCGCGGCTGGTCAGCAGCGACGGCATCCCTTACAGGCTGGACATCGACTGGGCGATTGCCGCCGGCGGCATTCTGGTGAGCCTGGCGGGTATCGCCGTGGCGACACGCTTCTATATGCGGGAGCGGGGACTGGCCGCGCGGGTCGCCGCGAAGTGGGCCGGTTTTTGGCGGGCGGCCTACCATCGCTTCTATATCGATGAGGCATGGCAGTTCGTCACCAAAAAGATTCTGTTCCGTTGCGTGAGTGCTCCCGTGGCATGGTTCGACCGCCATGCGATAGACGGCGGTATCAATGCCCTCGGAACGGGGACGGAGAGCCTGTCGCGTGCCGTGAAGGGAATGCAGTCGGGCCGTGTACAGACCTACGCGGCGGTATTCGTATGGTCGGTACTCGTTATCGTGGTTTGTGTATTTATATTCTGACGGGGTTATGAATATATTGTCTTTATTGGTTATCATACCGTTGCTCACCCTGCTCGCGCTTTTCACGGGAAAGGGGCAGCGGTTCGTGCGCACGGTGGTCACGGCGGGGTTCGGACTGCAACTGGTGTGCGCGGTGGTGGTAGCGGTCGTGTTCCTGCAGCAGCGGGCGGTGTCGGACGAGGCGATGCTGCTTTGCAGCGACACCGTATGGTATGCGCCGTTCAATATCCATTATACGGTGGGTGTGGACGGTATCTCGGTGGTGATGCTGTTGCTTTCGGCCGTCGTGGCCTTCGCGGGCGTCTTCTCGGCGTGGAACATGGAGCGCGATTTCTTCGTGTGGTACAGCCTGCTGGCGGTGGGCGTTTTCGGCTATTTCATCTCGCTCGACCTCTTCACGATGTTCATGTTCTACGAGATAGCCCTCATCCCGATGTTTCTGCTGATAGGGGTATGGGGTACCGGAAAGAAGGTCTATGCCGCCACGAAGCTGACGCTGATGCTCATGGGCGGTTCGGCCTTCCTGCTGACGGGGATTCTCGGCATCTACTTCACCGCCGGGGCGACCACGATGAATATCATGGAGATTTCGCAGCTCAGTATTCCCATGAATCATCAGTATTGGATATTCTGCCTGACATTTATCGGTTTCGGAGTGCTCGGGGCGCTCTTTCCGTTCCATACGTGGTCGCCCGACGGCCATGCCGCGGCGCCGACTTCGGTCTCGATGCTGCATGCCGGCGTATTGATGAAGCTGGGCGGCTACGGCTGTTTCCGTGTGGCGATATTCCTGATGCCGCAGGCGGCGCAGGAGCTGTCGTGGATATTCCTTATCCTTACCGGTATCGGGGTGGTATACGGCGCCTACGGCGCGGTGGTGCAGACCGACCTGAAGTACATGAACGCCTATTCGTCGGTGAGCCACTGCAGCCTCGTGCTCTTCGCCATTCTGATGCTTAACCGGACGGCCATGACCGGCGCGGTGCTTCAGATGCTTTCTCACGGCTTGATGACGGCCCTGTTCTTTTCGTTGATAGGCGTCATTTACGGCCGCACCCACACGCGCGACATCCGCGAGATGGGCGGCCTGATGCGTATCATGCCCTTCGCATCGGTTTGTTACGTGATAGCCGGTTTCGCTTCGCTCGGCCTGCCGGGATTCAGCGGGTTCGTGGCCGAAATGACCGTTTTCATCGGTTCGTTCGAACATGCCGACCTGCTGCGCCGCGTACTGACGATACTGGCGGCGACCTCCATCGTGGTGACGGCCGTCTATATCCTGCGTACGGTCGGCAAGATACTCTACGGTCCGGTGCAGAATCCCGACCACTTGAAGCTGGACGATGCGCACTGGTACGAGCGTTTCTCGGCCGTGGCGCTCATCGCCTGCATCGTGGCGGTAGGCGTGTGGCCCTCCGGTGCGCAGGGATTGATTTATGAGAGCCTCGGACCGATAATGGAACATTTAAACCTCTTTTAGCGTATGGATTTGGGTAATTTCTTGGTAATGCGCCAGGAGCTCGGTCTGCTTGCCGTGTTCGTGGTACTGCTCCTGTTCGATATATTCGCCGGCGAAACGCGTGCGATGCGGTGGTTCCGGCCGCTGGCGATTGTCCTTTTCGCACTGCATACCGTGGCCGGATTCTTCTGTTGTCTGCCCGAAGGGAGCGCCTTCGGGGGAATGTATATCACGAGCCGGCTTACGGTGCTGATGAAAAATATCCTGAATCTCGGTACGCTCGTGGTCTTCATGCAGGCCGGCGAATGGCTGCGGGGCCGGGAGACGGCCATCCGCGAGGGGGAGTATTACGTCATCACGCTCGCCACGCTTCTGGGCATGTATCTGATGGTCTCCGCCGGGAACTTCATGCTGCTCTACATCGGTATCGAGATGGCATCGCTGCCGACGGCATGCCTCGCGGCGTACAACAAGTACCGGGAGAAGTCGGCCGAGGCAGGAGCGAAATACATCCTGATGTCCACGCTCTCGTCGGGTATCATGATGTTCGGCCTCTCATATCTCTACGGTGCGATGGGGACGATGTATTTCGCCGACATGCAGCCGCTGGTGAGCGCCGATTTCATGACGGTGTTGGGATTCGTCTTCTTCTTCGCCGGACTGGCTTTCAAGATTTCGCTCGTGCCTTTCCATATGTGGGCTCCCGATGTCTATGAAGGGGCACCTACGGCTACCACAGCCTACCTTTCGGTAGTTTCCAAAGCGGCGGGTTGCTTCGTGCTGCTGCTGACGCTGCATCATGTATTCGGCAACATCGGTCGTATCTGGTACTATATCCTGTGGGCGGTTACGGTGGCGACCATTGTGGTGGGCAACCTGTTCGCCATCCGTCAGCGGGACATCAAACGTTTCTTTGCCTACTCGTCCATTTCGCAGGCGGGGTACATCATGCTCGGCGTGCTGCACGGTACGCCGGAGGGACTCTCCGCTGTAGTGTACTACGTGCTGGTCTACCTCTTCGCCAACATGGCGGCGTTCGGTGTCATCGCTTCCGTCGAAAACCACAGCGGCCGTACGGACATCGGCGCTTACGACGGACTGTATAAGTCCAATCCGAAACTCGCCTTGGTGATGATGCTCGCGGTCTTTTCGCTCGCGGGTATCCCTCCGGTCGGCGGTTTCTTCAGTAAATTTTTCATTTTCGCGGCAGCTGCGGCGAAGGGGGATTACCTGCTGGTCTTCATTGCGCTGGTCAACACGGTAGTATCGCTCTACTACTACCTGAGGATAATCAAGGCCATGTTCATCAACGCTCCGGAAGGCGGCATTTCGGAACGTCTTCGTACGGACGGTTATAACAGGGCGAGCCTCGTATTCTGTACGGTCGGGATACTTGCTTCGGGTGTTGTGAGCAACCTCTACGGCTACATCAGCGGAATCGGGTTTTAACGGATACAGGCAACCGGAGCGACTGCCTTCCCGGATGATTGCGTACGCCTGCGGCTTCGGCTGCGGGCGTGTGTTTTCCGGTCGGCGTGTCTTGTTCTGCGCCTTGTTCCGAAAAAGAGGCGGGGCCGAATATCCGCAGGCATATCGGCGTATATTTGCACCGTTAAAAACGATACGGACTATGAGGAGTTTTGCGAGCGATAACAATTCGGGCGTCCATCCGGAGGTGATGGCCGCCATTATCGAGGCGAACCGTGACCATGCAGCCGGGTACGGCGACGACCGCTGGACCGAACGGGCCGCGGAGTGTGTACGGCAGGTCTTCGGGGAGGAGGCCCGTCCCTTTTTCCTGTTCAACGGAACGGGGGCCAACAGTGTGGCGCTGCAGGCGGTGACGCGGTCGTTTCACAGCATCCTGTGTGCCGCTACGGCACATATCTACGTGGATGAGTGTAACGCTCCGGCGCGAATGACGGGGTGTCAGCTCATCGCGGTCGCCACGCCCGACGGCAAACTGACGCCCGACCTGCTCCGTCCCCATTTGCAGCACTTCGGTGACTGCCACCATGCGCAGCCCGGCGCCGTCTATATTTCGCAGGCTACGGAGCTCGGTACGCTCTATACGGTGGAGGAAGTGCGGGCTATCGCCTCGCTCGTCCACGCCCACGGTATGAAGCTTCACATGGACGGGGCACGTCTGGCCAACGCCTGTGCGGCGCTGGGGTGTACCATGCGCGAGGTCACCGTAGATGCCGGGGTGGACATTCTCAGCCTCGGCGGGACGAAAAACGGAATGATGATGGGGGAGGCTGTCGTGGCTTTCAGGGAGGAGGTCGCTGCCGACATCAAGTATTACCGCAAACAGTCGGCACAACTGGCCTCCAAGATGCGTTACCTGTCGGCCCAGTTCATCCCTTATCTCGACGGTTTGTGGCTCCGTAATGCACAGCATGCCAACCGGCAGGCCCGCCGCCTGGCTGCGGCATTGGCCCGCTTCCCGCAACTGCGCCTCACCCAGCCGGTGGAGACGAACCAGCTCTTTATCGCCATGCCCCGTACGGTTATCGCACGGCTTTCCGAACGCTACTTCTTTTACGTGTGGAACGAGGCCGCCGATGAAGTGCGGTTCGTGACCTCATGGGATACTACCGACGAGGATATCGACGCGCTGGTGGATGCGCTGGCCGAAATCATGGAGTGATGCGTTTGGCTCTGGCGCGTGTCCGATAGCAGCGGAAAAACACCGTCAGCGGGCAGGATACATCTTTCGATGAAGGTTCCTGCCGGTTGTTTGGTGCGGAGCGGATGTATGGATTTCGGCAAGGAAGATTGGCATATGTTTCCCGCACGGATGATGTCGTTTCTTTGGCGGAACAAAAGCGCTGTCTCGTTCCGCTCATTTCGTGCCGACCGCCGTATGCGGTACGAATGGAACTCTTCGAGGAAAATCTCCATGCCGCAGCGATTTTAGAGGCAGACAAAAGTAAAACACCCGAAAAGTCCCGAAAAACGGGTTCCTTTTTGGGCGTCTTATTTGTAAGGCCTTAATAATTAAGGTTATCTGCGGAGAGAGAGGGATTCGAACCCCCGGTACAGTAATCCCGTACGTCAGTTTAGCAAACTGGTGGTTTAAGCCACTCACCCATCTCTCCGGGCTTCTTGTCTTAAGCGGATGCAAATATAAGCCAAAAAAACGATTATCCAAAGCCTGGTGGCGGAGAAAATGCCGGAGACCGTTTGTGGCATTCGGTCCGGGGTATTTTTTGGGACCGGTCAAGACGACGGAGCAGTCGGGGAAATGTTTATGTAGGGTCGGCAGGCGGTATGGGGAGCCGTGAGGTACGGCGAAGAGCGGTTTCGGGGAGAGAGGCGGCGGGCGCTACTCTTTACGACAGGAGATATCGGCTTGATTGTGCGTATTGTGCGGAGGAGGATTCCGCAGGGGGCATGGCGTATGGGCCGGAAAAAAGATGATATAATGGTCGGGCATGACACTGTAATGCCGGTGATTTTGTATCTTTGTTCCTTAGCAAAACCAATGCAGATATGATAGAGAGATACAGCCGGCCTGCCATGCGGGCCATTTGGACGGAACAACGGAAATTCGAGGCATACCTGAGGGTGGAGATACTTGCTGCGGAGGCGTGGAGCGAGCTCGGCGTCATTCCGAAGGAGGATGTCGCCAAGCTGTGGGAGAAGGCGTCGTTCAGCATAGACCGTATAAAGGAAATAGAGGAGCAGACGCATCACGATATCGTGGCTTTCACGCGTGCCGTCAGCGAGACGCTTGGCGAGGAGCGCAAGTGGGTGCATTATGGTCTGACGAGTACCGATGTGGTGGATACGGCCAACGGGTATCTCATCAAGCAGGCCAACGAGATATTGCTGAAAGATATCGAGGATTTCATCGAGATGCTGCGCCGGCAGGCACTTCGTTTCAAGGATACGCCCTGCATCGGACGCACGCACGGTATCCATGCCGATATTACCTGTTTCGGCCTCAAGTGGGTGCTGTGGCACGAGGAGATGATGCGGAATTTGGAGCGTTTCCGTGCGGCGGCCCGCAATATCGAGGTGGGCAAACTCAGCGGGGCGGTCGGTAATTTCGCCAACATTCCGCCTTTCATACAGGATTATGTATGCGAAAAGCTCGGTATCCAGAGTGCCAATATCTCCACGCAGGTCATCCAGCGCGACCGGCATGCCTACTACATGGCGACGCTCGCTGTCATTGCCGCTTCGCTCGAACAGATGGCGTTCGAGGTGCGGAACCTGCAGCGCACCGAGGTGCACGAAGTGGAGGAGGCCTTCGGTAAGGGTCAGAAGGGGTCGAGTGCCATGCCGCACAAGCGTAATCCCATCAGCAGCGAAAACATTACGGGGTGTGCACGCGTGATGCGCGGATACATGCTTACGTTCTATGAGAACGTGGCGCTGTGGCACGAGCGGGATATCTCCCATTCGGCTACCGAGCGCATCATCCTGCCCGACGCCACCATGCTGCTCGACTATATGCTGACGCGTTTCCGTGGCGTGCTCGAAAACCTGACGGTCTTTCCGGAGGTGATGCTGGAGAACATCTACCGCACGCGCGGCGTCATCTTCGCCCAGCGCGTCATGAACGCCCTTATCGGGAAGGGGCTTTCGCGCGAGGGAGCCTACGACATGGTGCAGCCCATCGCCATGCGGGCCATGGGCGAGCGGCGCGATTATCAGGAGCTGCTGCACGAGAGCCCGGAGGTGATGAAGTATCTGACCGGCGAGGAGCTGGATGCATGTTTCACACTGGATTACTATATGAAGAATGTAGATTACATCTACCGCAGGGCGGGGATTAAAGAAGATTCAGAAGAAGAACGATAGCGATGAAAAAGAGGCTGGTTGTCGTCGGAACCCAGTGGGGGGACGAGGGAAAAGGAAAGATAACCGATTATTATGCCGGGAACGCCGATGTGGTGGTGCGTTATCAGGGCGGAAACAATGCCGGTCACACCATTACGTTCGACGGGCAGCGGTTCGCCTTGCAAAGCATACCGTCGGGTATATTCAATCCGCACATCAAGAATGTGATGGCCAACGGCATGGTGGTGAACCCGGTGAGCGTCGTCAGCGAGCTGGAGGCGCTGGAGGCGCGCGGTATCAGGGAGTATAATCTCTACATTTCCGACCGGGCAGCGGTCGTGATGCCTTACCATTCGGTGCTCGACGGGGCGATGGAATCCATGAAAGGAGGCAAGCTTATCGGGACGACCAAGAAGGGAATAGGCCCGGCGTATGCCGACAAGTACGAACGGACGGGCATCCGCATGGGCGACCTGCTCGATGCGGACTATTTCGCTGCGAGGCTGCGCGACGCGCTGGAGGAGAAAAACATGGAGCTGCGCATGTTCGGATGCGAACCCATGTCGTTCGACACGATTTATGCGCAGTACATGGAGCTTGCCGGCAGGCTTGGCAAATACATATGCGATACGTCCGTGCTGATAAACGAGGAGATAGAGAAAGGGTCGAAAATCCTTTTCGAAGGGGCTCAGGGCGTCATGCTCTGCATCGACCACGGAACCTACCCCTATGTGACCTCCTCCAGTCCTACGGCGTCGAGCGTTCCGCAGAATACGGGCATCGCTCCGCGGTATGTCGATAACGTATTGGGGGTCTGCAAGGCCTACACCACGCGGGTGGGCGAGGGTCCTTTCCCGACGGAGCTCGAAGGCGCCACGGCGGATTATATCCGCGAACGCGGACACGAATACGGTACCGTGACGGGGCGTCCGCGCAGGGTGGGCTGGCTCGACGCGGTAGTGCTCAACCATACCCGCCGGGTGAGCGGCATCGATTATCTGGCGCTCATGCTGTTTGACGTCCTTTCCGGGCTCGACACGGTGAAGATATGCGTCGCTTACGAGCTCGACGGAAAACGTATCGAGACCATGCCGCCTACCATTCCGCAGTTCCAGCGCTGCAAGCCGGTCTATATCGAGCTGCCGGGCTGGAAAGAGGATATTTCCGGTATCAAGAGTTTCGGGGAGCTGCCGCAGGCGGCGCAGGATTATGTGCGTAAAATCGAGGAGCTGACGAAAATCAAGGTGGCCGTACTGTCCGTAGGGCCCGACCGGTTGCAGACCGTGCGGCTTTGCGATATATTTTAAATCTTCGCGGACACGCCGTGTCTTTGGAATCGTTTCCCGGCCGCCACGGCGGCCGGGAAACGTCGTTTTCGCCCATATCTTTCTGCTTTCGGCGGGATAGCGGGTGCGGCGGATGCTGGACGTCCGGCATCTTTCCGGCGGAACCCGCAGTGACGAGTCCGTTTTCGGAACGTTGTATCCGGCGATTGTCCGTTTGTTTTACGGGTTCCTCCGTCGTGTTCGGAAAACATTTCGTTCTTGGTGGCGTGATGTCCAGGGAGCATTCGGAAGTCTGGCGAAACGCAGCTCCTCTTGCGGAAAAGAAAGCACGGCAAAAGGTAGGTACTTGGTATCGGTTCGTGGAGCAGGCTGCTGTTCCGCGCGGAAAGATAGCGGTACGGTATTTCTGTTCCCTGGCGTGGGCCGTACGTGCGGTATGATTCGTGCCGCGGTCTGTACGGGAGAGACCGGGGTTGCGGAATGGGATTTTTACGAAATAATTCCTATCTTTAGATAGTGTTTTAAAAAGCCTGTGTATGTGGAGAAAGAGAATAACGGTATGGCTTGTCCTGCTCCTTGCGGGAGGAGGGAGTCTGTTGGGCGGAGAGCCTGTACCGGAGACCGACAGCATCGTACTCGGACTGACGCCGGTATTTCCCGTATCCGACAGAACGGATGCGGCCGGAGAGAAGGACGGATTTTATGTCTACTCCGAGCTCGGGTTTCGGTTGGTATGGGGCGGCATCGCGGTTTATCTGGATTTCGGAGTGGACAAACTCCGGCCCTATCTGATGGATGACCAGGGGAACCGCTTGGTGTTCGACAGCCTGCTCGAAGCGCTCAACTACCTTTCGGCACGGGGATGGGAACTGGCGGAGGTCTATCCGGAGGTAGATGACGGCGATTCCTCGGCATGCTATCTGATGAGGAAGAAGCTGTGCGATTTTACGCTGCAGGAGCGGGAAATTTACGATAGCTATGTCAGGAGGTGACGGGCCTGTCCGGAGACTTCCGGGGTGACCCGTCGCGGGATAAGCGGACAGGGATGCCGGGCAATTGCCCGGCATCCCTGTCCGCGTCCGTTCGGTAGACGGCCGCAGTATTTTCCGGTTATTCGGAAAGCCGGCAGACGGTCGTTTGACCGGCGTGTGCGAAATAAGTGTCGTATGCGACTACGATACTTGCCGCACCTCCCAGCAGGCAGCCTATTATCGCCCCTTTGATGAGCACTCGCTTGACAGTGAACTTGGTGCGGCTGAAAAGCCCTGCGGCCACTCCGCCGGTGATGGCACCGAAACCGAAGCCAATGATGAGGTCGCGCAGGCAAAAGAGCGTTGTCTTGAAGTAGAACCAGAAGCCGCGGAGCCTGGGGGCGTCGTGTGCTGCCGACAGAGCCGGTGCAGCGGCGGTATCGGCCGGAATGTATTCCCTGCACTCCGTGCCGACAGGGGTGTCCGTTGCGGGGGACTCTCCGTAACCGGTATCGGTAGTGGGGGTGGCAGATGTGGATGTGTCGGCATGTGCCGGTGTGCTGGATGAAAGCGCCAGAACGAGTACGGCGCAGAAAAGGTAAACGGCTTTCATGATGGCAATGGTTTTAAGGTTCGTGAGTCGTTTCTCAAATATAATGATAAAAAACGGATATATGATGCTGCTTATCGGTTCTTTGGATTGTAGAAAAGTGTAATTTGTCTCTGTTATTGGACGCTTTCGGTTGGCTTGGTTGCTGTGGTACGCGTATTTTGTGGAGGCAATCGTTTATCGCAATGACGGGTTATGCGCCGTTCGCTGTCTTCGCTCGGAATATGAAGCGGTCATGTCGGTTGGGGTCGGCAATGAATGTGTTTTTTATCTCTCTCTTCTTTTCTGAGTTCGGCCGGGCTGATAAGGATGTGTCGTGTTCCGGATTGTCGGTAACAGTCTACAGTCCATGGTATGGGGTGGCCATCTTTTACCGACAGGATAAACAGTACCGACAATTCCGGAAACACAAACGGGGAAGCCCGAAGGGCTTCCCCGTTGTCATGATGACGACTTATGACTTACAATACCCTTTTGCCTCCGAGTATGAGCCCTGCGGTGAGGGAGGTGCCGTAAGCGTAGGGGATGAATTCGAGCGACGACACGGGCTGCGTAATCCAGAGGTTCGCCCGCTTCCCTTTGGTAATGCTGCCGTGCGACGCTTGCAATCCCATGGCGTAGGCGCCGTTCAGGGTGGCCGCATTGAAAGCCTCCTGCGGATTCATGCGCAGCTTGATGCAGGCGAGCGACACGATGAACTTCATGTTGCCGGAGGGCGACGAACCGGGATTGAAATCGGAGGCGATGGCCACGCCCAGTCCGGCATCAATCATCCTGCGGGCCGGCGGATAGTTCATGCCGAGGAAGAAGGCGGCTCCGGGCAGGATGGTCGGCATGGTCTGCGAACCGAGCAGCGCGGCGATTTCTTCTTCGCCTGTGAATTCGAGGTGGTCTACCGAGAGCGCACCGTGCGCCACGCCTACCTGGATGCCTCCCGATGCGGCGAGCTCGTTGGCGTGGATTTTCGGACGCATACCGTACTTCGCGCCGCATTCGAGCATGTGTGCGGTCTCCTCCGGAGTGAAGAAGCCGCGGTCGCAGAAGACGTCCACGAAATCGGCGAGTCCTTCGGCTGCCACGGCCGGTATCATCTCCCGGCAAATAAGGTCCACGTATTCGGCCTGTCGACCAATGTAGTCGCGTGCTACGGCATGGGCGCCGAGGAACGTGGCGCGGATGGTCATGGGCGATGCTTCGGCCATGCGGCGGATGACGCGCAGCATCTTCAGCTCGTCCTGCGTGGAGAGTCCGTAGCCGCTCTTGATTTCCGCCGCACCGGTTCCGGATTCCATCATTTGGTGCAGGCGCGGCATCGCCTCGTCGTAGAGTTCCTGTTCGGTGGCCGTGTGCAGCCGGTCTGCCGAGTTGAGGATGCCTCCGCCGCGGCGGGCGATTTCCTCGTAGGAGAGGCCGTTGATTTTGTCCACGAATTCTCCTTCGCGGCTTCCTGCATAGACGATGTGCGTATGCGAGTCGCAGAAGGCGGGCAGCACGACGCCTCCGCGGGCGTCTATCTCTTCATCGGCCCTCCCTTCGGGCAGCTCTTCCATCCGTCCGTAGGATGCGATGAGGCCCTCTTCGGCGGTCAGGTAGGCGTTCTCCACGACCTCCAGCCGGGCCATATCGGCACCCGCGATGCGGTCGCGGCCGCTCTCGTCGATGCCGGCGAGTATCCCTATGTTTTTAATCGTCAGTTTCATTGGATGTTGTTTTGCGGGCCGGAGCCCGGTTGTTTATAAATCACCGCTTCCCGTCGTTTCGGCGGAAAGCGGCGACTTGTAAAGACTATGCTGCGGCGTTACATGCCCCTGACGAACTGTACCGAACTTTCGATGTGCGGGTACATGATTTCGTCGTTGGAAATGAACGGAACACGTTTGCGGTATTCGGTGAATATCGCTTCGATTGCGGGTGACGACTTGAGGGGACGGCGGAACTCCAGCGCCTGTGCAGCGTTGAAAAGTTCGATGGCGAGTACCCGTTCGGTGTTGTTCACCACACGGTAGAGCTTGGTTGCCGCATTGGAGCCCATGCTCACATGGTCTTCCTGCCCCTGCGAGGAGGGAATCGAGTCGGCCGACGCCGGCATGCACAGTCCCTTGCTCTGGCTGACAATCGAGGCGGCCGTATACTGTGGAATCATGAAACCGCTGTTGAGGCCCGGATTGGCCACGAGGAACGAGGGCAGCCCGCGCGAACCGGAGATGAGCTTGTAGGTGCGGCGTTCGGAGATGTTGCCCAGCTCGGATACCGCGATGGCGAGGAAATCCATCGCCACGGCTATCGGCTGGCCGTGGAAGTTGCCGGCCGAGATGACGATGTCCTCGTCGGGGAATACCGTGGGGTTGTCCGTCACGCTGTTGATTTCCGTGGTGATGACGCTCTCCACGTAGTCGATGGTATCTTTCGATGCGCCGTGTACCTGCGGGATGCAGCGGAAGGAGTAGGGGTCCTGTACGTGCTCCTTGTGGCGTGCTATCAGCTCGCTGCCCTTGAGCAGCTCGCGGAAGTTGCGTGCCGTTTCGAGCTGGCCGCGGTGGGCGCGCACCTTGTGAACCGGTTCGTAGAAGGGTTCGATGCGGCCGTCGAAGGCGTCGAGCGACATGGCGCCGATTTTGTCGGCGCACTCGGACAGGCGGCGTGCGTTCACCACGCACCATACGCCGAACGCGCTCATGAACTGCGTGCCGTTCAGCAGTGCCAGCCCCTCTTTGGACTGGAGTTCGATGGGCTCCCAACCGAACTTTTTCAGCACTTCGGATGCCGGTACATCTTTCCCTTCGAATTCCACTTCGCCCAGGCCGAGCAGCGGGAGCGACATGTGGGCGAGCGGAGCGAGGTCGCCCGATGCACCCAGCGACCCCTGCTGGTAGATGACGGGCAGGACGCCGTTGTTGAAGAAGTCGATGAGCCGTTCCACGGTCGCTACCTGTACGCCCGAATGACCGTAGGAGAGCGACTGGATTTTCAGCAGCAGAATCAGGCGGACGATTTCCGACGGAACCCGTTCGCCCGTTCCGCAGGCGTGCGACATGACGAGGTTTTTCTGGAGTTCGCCCAGACGCTTCTTGTCTACCGATATGTTGCAGAGCGAACCGAAGCCGGTCGTTACACCGTAAATCGGTGCTGCGTCCTTCTCTTCGGTCTTGCTGTCGAGATAGTCGCGGCAGCGCTGGATGCGCGTGCGCGCATCGTCCGACAGTTCGAGCCTGTATCCTCCGCGGGCAATTTCGTAGGCCTGCTGCGGAGTGATGTGTGCGGATGAAATCTTATGCGTTTTCATTTGGTTGTCTTGTTACTGCTTCCTTCCGCGTGGGTCGCGGAAGGGCTGCGTTATTGATTGTGTATGTGCCGTGCGCCGGTGATGACCGGCGGAGCCGGAAACCTTACAGGTTTTTCAGTGCCTCTTCCACTACCGTGTCGTCGGCGATGTTCGGCAGCGTGACCTTCAGGCCGGGGGTGCGTTCCATTTCGCGTTTGATGGCGAACATGGCGCCCTCGTTGCGGGCCCAGCTGCGGCGTGCGATACCGTTGTTCACGTCCCACAGAAGCATCTCCTCGATGTGGCGGCGCGAGTCGTCCGAGCCGTCGATGACCATGCCGAAGCCGCCGTTGACGACCTCGCCCCAGCCGACGCCGCCGCCGTTGTGGAGCGATACCCAGGTCGCTCCGCGGAACGAGTCGCCGATGACGTTCTGTACGGCCATGTCCGCCGTGTAGGAGGAGCCGTCGTAGATGTTGGAGGTTTCGCGGTAGGGCGAGTCGGTGCCCGACACGTCGTGGTGGTCGCGGCCGAGTACGACCGGGGCGCTGATTTCGCCGCGGGCGATGGCCTCGTTCATGGCCAGCGCGATTTTCGTGCGGCCTTCGGCGTCGGCATAGAGGATGCGTGCCTGCGAACCCACTACGAGCTTGTTTTCGCCCGCCTTGCTTATCCAGAGGATGTTGTCGTCCAGCTGGCCCTGAATCTCCTTTGGAGCGGTCTTGCGTATTTCCCGCATGACTTCCAGCGCGATGCGGTCGGTCGTCGCGAGGTCTTCCGGCCTGCCCGACGTACATACCCAGCGGAACGGGCCGAAGCCGTAGTCGAAGAACATCGGGCCCATGATGTCCTGTACGTAGGAGGGATAGCGGAAACGCTTGCCGTCCGGTGCCATGCAGTCGGCACCGGCGCGGGAGGCTTCGAGCAGGAAGGCGTTGCCGTAGTCGAAGAAGTACATGCCTTTGGCCGTCAGCTTGTTGATGGCGGCTACCTGCCTGCGCAGCGACTCCTGTACGCGTCTATGGAACTCTTCGGGCTGTTCGGCCATCATCCGGTTCGACTCTTCGTAGGTGAGCCCTGCGGGGTAGTAGCCGCCCGCCCACGGGTTGTGGAGCGAAGTCTGGTCGGAGCCCAGGTCTACGTCGATGCCTTCCGCGGCGAGACGTTCCCACAGGTCGACGATGTTGCCCTGGTAGGCGAGCGATACGGCCTCTTTCTGCTCCCGTGCCTTGCGGATGCGGGGGATGAGCTCGTCCAGCGAAGTGTGCACCTCGTCTACCCAGCCTTGCGAATGGCGCGTATGCACGGCCTTCGGGTTGATTTCGGCGATGACGCTCACCACGCCGGAGATGACGCCCGCTTTGGGCTGGGCGCCCGACATGCCGCCCAGACCCGACGATACGAAGAGCATCCCGGGAATCTCGCCGCCGCCGCGCTTCTGGAGCTGCTTGCGTGCGGCGTTGAGCACGGTGATGGTCGTACCGTGCACGATGCCCTGCGGGCCGATGTACATGTACGAACCGGCCGTCATCTGGCCGTACTGCGTGACGCCCATCGCGTTATAGCGTTCCCAGTCGTCCTGCTTGGAGTAGTTGGGAATCATCATGCCGTTGGTGACGATGACCCGCGGCGCATCCTTGTGCGAGGGGAACAGTCCCATCGGGTGGCCGGAGTACATGACGAGCGTCTGCTCATCGGTCATTTCCGAGAGGTATTTCATGGCGAGGCGGTACTGCGCCCAATTCTGGAATACGGCGCCGTTTCCTCCGTAGGTTATCAGTTCGTGCGGATGCTGCGCCACCGCCTTGTCGAGGTTGTTGTTAATCATCAGCATGATGGCGGCTGCCTGCCGGCTGCGGGCGGGGTACTCGTCTATCGGCCGCGCGTACATTTCGTAGTCGGGCCGCAGGCGGTACATGTAAATCCGGCCGTAGCGTTTCAGTTCGTCGGCGAATTCGGCGGCCAGTTCCCTGTGGTGTTTGGCCGGGAAGTAGCGCAGTGCGTTCTTTATGGCGAGTTTCTTCTCTTCCGGAGTGAGTATGTCCTTCCGTTTGGGCGCATGGTTGATGGCCGCGTCGTAAGGTTTCGGTGCAGGCAGGACATCCGGAATACCGGCCCTGATGTCGTCCTGGAATTCTTTTAACGTCATGGGTGTTTCTGTTTTTGGAACCTGCGGCGGGATAACGGTGCACCCCGCCGCAGGCGGTTTGTCAATCTATTTTTTCGTGTACTATCTCCAGCACCTCTTTTTCGAGCTTTTCGGCCTCGCGTGCGATGCGTTCCGCTTCTCCGATGAGTTCTTCCGCAACGCTGCGGTCTTTGAGCCCGGCGGCGTTGATTTTCACGTTGAGCATGGCGCCGAGTACGGCCGAGCGGGCCATCAGGGCACCGACGCCGGCGTCGGATACCGAATTGGGATTGCCCTGGGCGGCCATCGCCTTCACGATGTCGAAGACCTTCACCGATGCCTTCATCGTCCGCAGGGGCACCTGCGTCGCGTAGAGCGTGGCCTCCTGAAGGGCTTTGGAGCGGGCGGCCTTCTCTGCATCGGTTCCTTTGGGCATGGCGAAGACGTCCATGATGCGGTTGAACGCTTCGGTGTCTTCATCCACGAGCATGAGCAGTTCGCTCATGAGCGCCTGCCCCTTGTCGGCCCAGTCGGAGAACTCCTCCCAGCGGGCGTCCCACCCGGCCTTGTGCGAGGAGAGGTTGGCGACCATGGTGCCCAGCGCGGCGCCCAGCGCACCGGCGTATGCCGAGATGGAGCCGCCGCCCGGTGCGGGCGATTCGCTTGCGGTCTCTTCGGCGAAGCCCTTACAGGTCAGGTCTATCAGCCGGTTTTTCTTGTTCTCCGCTTCGAGCAGGTATTCGATGACTTTCTCTTCGGGTTTGAAGGGTGCCAGGTCGCTCAGTCCCATGCTGTGGATGGCGATTTTGAGCAGCTCGCTTTCCGATACGCCCGTCGAGCGCTGCTGTTTGCGCAGGAAATATTTGCCCGCCTCGATGAGGGAGTTTCTCGGTACGAGGCCGACGATTTCCGTTCCCGTCACCCGGACGCCGCGGGCTGCCGCAGCGCGGCACACTTCATCGAACGCCACATGGAGCGGGGTCTGTTTGATGTCGGTGATGTTCATCGAAACCTGGGCCACGCCGTATTCGGGAATGAACCAGCCGATGGCCTTCGTGCCCTTGAGTGTGCCGGGTATCATAATCGTGTTGCCTTCGGCATCCTTCAGCGGCTTCCCTACGGGCGAACCGCCTTCGCGCATCGGCCGGCCCTTCTCGCGCACGTCGTATGCGATGGCGTTGGCGCGGCGGGTGGAGGTGGTGTTGAGGTTGAAGTTCACGGCGATGAGGAAGTCGCGTGCGCCCACGACCGTCGCACCGCTGCGGGCCGCCTGCTCGGTGTATTTGCCGGGGCCGAAGTCGGGCGCTTCGTTCGGGTCGGAAATCCGTTTCTCCAACCCTTCGTATTCGCCCTTGCGGCATACGGCGAGGTTGCGCCTTTCGGGGCGCTGTGCCGCCGCTTCGTAATTATAGGTCGGGATGCCGAGTTCGTCGTATATCCGTTTGGCCAGCGTGCGGGCTATTTCGGCGCACTCTTCGAGGGTGATGCCCGCCACCGGAATAATCGGCAGCACGTCCGTCGCCCCGATGCGCGGGTGCGTTCCCTTGTGATGACGCATGTCGATGACCTCCGAAGCCTTCTTCACGCCGCGGAAAGCCGCCTCGGCCACCGCTTCGGGTTCGCCCACGAAAGTCACCACCGTCCGGTTGGTCGCCTGGCCGGGGTCTACGTCCAGCAATTTGATGCCCTCCACGGAGGTGATGGCGTCGGTTATCTCCTTGATGATACCCATGTCGCGCCCCTCGCTGAAGTTGGGGACACATTCCACAAGCCGTTTGTTCATGATGTCAGTTCGTTATTTGTTTTTAAATATTGGTTTCAATCCGCCTCCAAATTTAACGGTTTTATTTTAAACCCTAAATATAAAAGGTGTTATAAAATCACATTTTTCAGGGAGGAGGCACAGTAACAGCAGATGGCCGTATTATGAAAAGTACAGACGGGTAATTTATTGATGTGCGGGTCTTAACTGTGGTTTGTGCTTTAGCGGCATCTTTCTTTTGTCGGTAATGTTATTTTGCTTATCATTGTTTAGTCTGAAGGAACCGGGGATTGTAGAAAAATCACATGAACTTGTATGTTGTCTTTTTGTATTGTGGGGCGCAGTTGTGTAAAATGAATTGTTGCCCTATATCGAAATACCGATGGAGCATCATCCGGAAGAGCAATCGTTCTCTTTCCGATTTCCGGATGGTTTCCCGATAGATTATGTAGCGTGGTTGTCTTATCGGCGGTATGGTGTGGAACACATGACGCCGGCTCTTTTTTCAAATTATAGAGAAACAATGAATTAAAAACAGTGCGTTATGGGAACGAGACGAAATCGGTGTTTGTTGTGGGCGGTGCTGTGTGCGGCGGCGCTCGTTGCGGGTTGCGACAAGCGGCCGGCACCGCAGGAGGAAGAGGGCGGAAAGGGAGAACATGTCGATTATGTTTGCACATCCTGTTATCGTTATGTGAACGGGACATCCGAGCCTGTAACCGTGGAATTTCATTCCGCGCAGTACGACCTGACGCCCCCGCCTGTAGAGGAGGCCTTTACGGTTGCCGTTGGCGGACGTCATGAAGTTAGTTTTGCCGGATTCGGCCTCTTTCCCGGGCCCTTCTGCCTCGGTGATGATACGTGGGTGAAGGTGTCGCAGGGGGAGCGGGAGTTCGTGCAGCGGGCGGGGGATGAGTCGGCTTTTCTGCTCGATTCGACCGCATATGAACGGCTCGAAGGAGACCGCCTTACCCGCGTGTACGAGTATCGTTTCACGGACGATGATTTTGCAGGGGCGGAAATCATCGATTGACAAGTAAGCGTCCGATTGGAGAAGCGCCGGCGGTGCGGAAGTTATTTGGTCAGCAGATAACCGAATACTTCCGCGCTGAGGTGTGCGAGGCTTTCGGCGGGGCGGGTGAAGGCTTCGTGCCGCGGAACGCGGTCGGTCAGGGCGAAGAGAGCCGATATGCCTGCCGGGGCGAGGATGTCGGCGGTCATATCCTCTCCGCGCGAACCGCACAGGACGATGGTCGGTATGCCGTGGGCATGTGCGAACGAGGCTATATGGCCGGCTACCTTGCCGTGGAGACTCTGGCTGTCGAACCGCCCCTCGCCGGTGACTGCGAGCGCAGCCTTGCGTATGGCCGCGTCGGTACCGGTCAGCGCGGCAATGGAGGCCGCACCGGGGATGAAGTCGGCTCCGCAGAAAGTTTTCAGCGCCCAGGCGATGCCGCCCGCAGCACCGCTTCCGGCTACCGCGCGGCAGTCGTGCCCGGTCGCCGCTGCGGCTTTCGCGGCGAAGTGTTCCGCTCCCGCTTCGAGTAGGGCGACCGCAGCCGCGTCGGCCCCTTTCTGCGGCGCGAAAACAGCCGCAGCTCCCTTCGGACCCGTCAGCGGATTGTCCACGTCGCACAATACCTTGAACCGGCACCCTTGCGTAAGGTGGTAGAGGGGGGCCGTGTCGATGGCATCGAACCGTATCAGGTCGCCGCCGGCGGGGTAATCGATAAGGCGGTTCTGTCCGTCGAGAAAACGGCATCCCAGCGCGGCGAGCATGCCCGCGCCGCAGTCGCTCGTCGCCGTACCGCCCACCGCGGCAATTAGCTCCGTACAGCCTGCCTCGATAGCTTCGCGCATGACTTTTCCCACTCCGTAGGAAGTCGTCCGGAGAGGGTTGCGTTCCCCTCTGTCCAGCCGGTAAAGCCCGACGGCGGAGGCGGCCTCCACGGCAGCGTACTTTCCGCTGTTGCCCGGGAGTACGGCATAGGCCGACTGCACGGGGCGCATCAGCGCATCGAAAGTCTCCACCGGATGGTATTCTCCTTCGTCCCCGGCCAGAATGCCGAGGCTCCCTTCGCCTCCGTCGGCCATGGGTTTCAGTACGAGGCGCACGTCGGTGCGGCCTGCGCGGCGGGCCGCACGGTCTATTCCGTCGGCAATGGCTCCGGCTGCTTCGGCTGCCGTCAGCGTGCCTTTGAATTTGTCGGGTGCTATGACTATCTCCATTTCTCGTGCGTCGGTCCTTTGGAACCGTTTACAGGACTTGCAGCTCAAAAGTAACGAAAAAAAACGCATGGCCGGTTCGTCCGCACCGCGTTGCGGCCAATTGCCGGGTCGCCGGAGGCAGCCGCTTGCGGTTTTCATGGAATATATTCGTATATTTGCTCACCTTACGGAAAGGTGCCGTAAGGTGAGGCGTGCGCACTGAACTAAATTTAAATCATATGGAGGAAAATCAACAGAACTACTCTTTGCCCGACAATGCCTACACCGAGCTGAAGCCGGGCGAATCGTACAAACCCATCCTGCCCGCCGGCTCGAAGCCGAAGGAGGTTACCCCCTATTCGGTTACGATGGGGCTCATCATGGCCATCCTCTTCTCGGCGGCTGCGGCTTATCTTGGTCTGAAAGTGGGGCAGGTGTTCGAGGCGGCCATACCGATAGCGATTATCGCCGTCGGCGTGGGCAACATCTTCGGAAAGAAGAACACGCTCGGACAGAACACCATTATCCAGTCCATCGGCGCAAGCTCCGGGGTTATCGTCGCCGGAGCTATTTTTACGCTTCCGGCACTCTATATTCTGGGGCTGGAGGCGCAGTTCTATCAGATTTTCCTTTCGTCGCTTTTCGGCGGCCTGCTCGGTATCCTGCTCATTATACCGTTCAGGAAATATTTCGTCAAGGACATGCACGGAAAGTTGCCTTTCCCGGAAGCCACCGCGACTACCGAGGTGCTTGTGTCGGGCGAGAAGAAGGGCAATCAGGCCAAGGTGTTGGCTGTCAGCGGGCTCGTGGGCGGTCTGTATGACTTCATCGCGAGCAGCGTAGGGCTCTGGACGGAGACCATCTCGACGCGGGTACTCACCTGGGGCGAAATGATAGCCGATAAGTTCAAGGTGGTGTTCAAGGTGAATACGGGCGCGGCGGTGCTCGGCCTCGGTTATATCGTGGGGCTGAAATATGCCGCGTTCATCTGCGCCGGTTCGTTCACCGTCTGGTTCGTGCTCATCCCGCTCATCAGCTACTTCGCACCCGGCATGACGTTGCCCGTAGGCGAGGGTATTCTGCAGACGGTGGGGAACATGACGCCCGAGGAGCTCTTCTTCAACTACGGCCGTCCGCTCGGTATCGGCGGTATCGCCATGGCCGGTATCATCGGCATCATCAAATCCTCGAAAATCATCCGTCAGGCGCTGGGGCTTGCCGTTAAAGAGCTCAAAGGTAAAAAGAATGTGGAAACGCGCGAGCGGACCGAACGCGACCTGCCCATGAAGACCATCCTGTCGGTGCTGATTGCCGTACTTGTGGCGGTGCTCTTCTTCTTCCAGTTCGGTGTATTGCACAACTGGCTCTTCACGGTCATTTCGCTGCTGCTGGTCTTTATCATCTCGTTCCTCTTTACGACGGTGGCGGCCAATGCCATCGCCATCGTGGGGTCCAACCCGGTGTCGGGCATGACGCTGATGACGCTCATCCTCACCTCGCTCGTGCTCGTGAGCGCGGGGTTGAGCGGAACGAGCGGCATGACGGCGGCCATGATAATCGGCGGCGTGGTGTGCACGGCGCTCTCCATGGCCGGCGGCTTCATTACCGACCTCAAGATAGGCTATTGGATAGGGGTGACGCCCGCCCGGCAGGAGAAGTGGAAATTCCTCGGTGCGGCCGTATCGGCGGCTACGGTGGCCGGTGTCATGATGCTGCTTAACAAGACTTATGGTTTCGGCCCAGACAGCCAGCTCGTCGCACCGCAGGCGAATGCCATGGCGGCGGTCATCAAACCGCTGATGGAAGGCGGTGCCACGCCGTGGATGCTCTATTTCGCAGGTGCGGTATTCGCGCTGATACTTACTATGATAGGCGTTCCGGCACTGGCGTTTGCGCTCGGCATGTTCATCCCGCTCGACCTCAATACGCCGCTCCTGATAGGCGGGCTTATCAGTTGGTTCGTTTCGACACGCAGCAAGGATGCTGCGCTCAACAAAGCCCGCAAGGACCGTGGAACGCTTATCGCATCGGGTCTGATTGCCGGCGGAGCGCTCATGGGTGTCGTCAGCGCCATTCTCAAATACCTGAACGTAGACTTGATGCTTACCTCGTGGTACGGTACGACCGGTTCCGAAGTGGTAGCCATCCTCGTCTATGTCGCGCTGATTGCCTATGTCGTATGGGATTCCAAGCGGGCCAAGCCGGAAGTTTCGGAATAAATACGTAAATTTGCATACGGACGTCGGCGTATTCGTGCGGTAGGGTTGCCGCACGAATACGCTGCGTCAAGGAAAACAGTATAACCAAAAAAGATGCATATGGAATTGCTTGAAAGATTCCTGAAATACGTCGGCTTCGATACGCAGAGCGACGAGAACAGTACGACTTTCCCTTCGACCGAGAAGCAGAAGGTGCTGCTCGCCTGTCTGGCCGAGGAGATGAAGGCGCTCGGCCTGCAGGAGGTGGAGATGGACCGTTACGGCTATGTCATGGGGACGATTCCTGCGACGCCGGGTTATGAGGACCGGCCGGTGATAGGGTTCATATCCCATGTGGATACGAGTCCCGACATGAGCGGCAAGGATGTGAAGCCGCAGATTATCGAACATTACGACGGCGGGGATATCCGGCTGAACGATGCCGTGACGATGACCGTGGCCGAATTTCCGGAGCTTCCGCTCTTCAAGGGGCAGACGCTCATCGCCACGGACGGGACGACGCTGCTCGGTGCCGACGACAAGGCGGGAGTGGCCGAAATCATGACCGCTGCCGAATACCTTATGTCGCATCCGGAGGTGAAGCACGGGAAGATACGCATCGGTTTCACGCCCGACGAGGAGATAGGACGCGGGGTGGACTATTTCGACGTGACGCGGTTCGGTGCGCAGTATGCCTACACCGTGGACGGCGGTTACGAAGGCGAGCTGGAGTACGAAAACTTCAACGCCGCTTCGGCCCGTTTCGAGGTGCAGGGGAAGAACATCCATCCCGGTTCGGCGAAAGACAAGATGCTGAACGCCCTGCAGGTGGTGTGCGAGATAAACGCCATGCTTCCGCCCGTACAGCGTCCCGAACATACCGAAGGGTACGAGGGTTTTTACCATCTGGTGGGCATCGGCGGCAGTGTGGAGGCGGCCGAATCGAGCTACATCATTCGCGACCACGACCGGGCGAAATTCGAACGCAAAAAGGCTTTCGCGCAGGAGGTGGCCGATTTCCTGAATCGCAAGTACGGCGAGGGAACGGTGAAGCTGACGCTGAAGGACCAGTATTACAACATGCGCGAGATGGTGGAGCCGCATCCGCAGGTAATCGCCAAGGCCGAGCAGGCCATGCGTATGGCCGGTGTGGAACCGTTGGTGAAGCCCATCCGCGGCGGTACGGACGGTTCGCGTCTCTCCTACATGGGGCTTCCTTGTCCGAACCTGTTCACGGGCGGTATGAACTTCCACGGCAAATACGAGTATGCATCGCTCGACACGATGAAGAAAGCCATGCAGACCATCATCAACCTGGCCGGCCTCTGGGCCGAATAGGATGGCCGTGCGGTGGTTGCGGAACGGCAGGCATGTACGATTTATTTACCAATCAATAAAAAACAACAGACTATTGGAATGAAGAGATTTTTTGTGACGGCGGCCGCCCTGTTGGCGGCTTTCAGCCTCGGTGCCCAGACGCCCGACAAGGAGGAGGTGAAGACTCCCTATGAGTTTACGGCAGTGAAGGATATCCCCGCTACCTCCGTCAAGGACCAGTACAGCAGCGGTACCTGCTGGAGTTTTGCCGGCATCGCTTTTCTGGAGAGCGAACTGCTCCGTACCGGCAAAGGTGATTACGACCTTTCGGAGATGTGGATAGCGCGCCATGCCTATCTCGACAAGGCCAAGAAGTACACCCGCATGCACGGCAAGGCCGAATTTTCGCAGGGCGGTGCGACGCACGACGTATTCAACGTGATACGCGAATACGGCATTGTGCCCGACGAAGTCTATACGGGCTTGCAGTACGGTACCGACAACCACCAGCACAGCGAGGTGGAGGCTGTCCTCAAAGGATATATGAAGGGCGTAGTGGCCAATCCGAACGGAAAACTTACCCCCGTATGGGCCGACGGGCTCGACGGTATTCTCGATGCCTATTTCGGGGAGCTGCCCGAAACGTTCGTTTACAACGGCAAGGAGTACACGCCTCAGAGTTTTGCTGAGGAGCTGGGCCTGAATATGGACGATTACGTTTCGTTCACTTCGTTCACCCACCATCCTTTCTATACGCAGTTCGCGATGGAGGTGCCCGACAACTGGGCCTGGGGCTTGTCGTGGAATGTGCCTCTCGATGAGTTCATGGCGATTATCGACAATTCGCTGGAGAACGGCTATACGGTCGATTGGGCTGCGGATGTCAGCGAACCCGGTTTCCAGTATTCCAAAGGCTTTGCAGTGATTCCCGCCGGTGTAGGCGAAGATGCCCAGAACACCGAGTGGTCGAAGTGGGAGACCATGTCGGCCAATAGCCGCAGGAACATGATTGCCAATGCGACGGAGCCCATCAAGGAGATGGAAATCACACAGGAGCTCCGCCAGCAGGGATACGATAACTACGAGACGACCGACGACCACGGCATGCTCATTACCGGTCTTTACAAGGACCAGAACGGCAACACTTTCTACAAGGTGAAGAATTCGTGGAATACGGACAACATTTACGACGGTTATTTCTTCGCTTCCGCACCTTTCGTGGCGTACAAGACGCTCAACATCGTGGTACATAAGGATGCCGTACCGAAGGATATCCGGAAGAAGCTCGGTATCAAGTAGGTTTGCTGCGGACTTCGTGCCGCATGAATGCGCCATCCCCGGAACAATGGTTCCGGGGATGGCTGTTTTTTGTACCGGGAGAACCGACGGGCGCATGTGACCCGTATCGGGAGCGTGGGCGGGCGGAATCAAGAGTGCGTTCGCCCGTCAAAAGCTCACGTAGGTTGCGACATGGTAGTATTCGTATCCGTATGGTTCGGCGGTGTGCCGGACGAGTATCATCGTATCGGCCGACATCTCTTCCACCCGATAGGTGCGCTCGTCTCCGGCCTCGGTGTAGTGGATTGTCAGCGTCGTCTCTTCGGACGGTATTTCCATCGAACTGCCGAAACGGAGGTAGTTTCCTCACCGTTGGAATATTCGCCGGGCGGTGTAGTACCGGTATGGTCGTCGCGGAACAGATAGGTGGCGTCGAAATCGTCTGCCTTGTCGCTCCATTCCTCCAAATAATCTCCGCTTCGTTCGTAACCCTGCTCCGTTATCAATTGCCAGGCGGTATCGGTGAGGACGTTCTCGTCGTTGCTGTCGCCGGTCGGAGCCAGGGCTTTTCCGCGTACTGGAAAAAGCGGTCGAAGTCCGAGGTGATGGGCGGGGCAGACCGAAAAGAGAGAATATTCCGCGCTGTGTCCCGGAAGCGGACAGGGAAAGGTAAATTGCCCTGTCCGGCGCGTCTCTTAGAACACGCAGGCGAATCCGGCTCCGTAGTAGCCGTATCCGACGGCCGGGGCGAACATCATGCTCGTCCGTCTCGTCGTTTCCTCCTTTTTACCGTAAATCCACCGGTCGAATACGGGCAGCAGGAGGTAGGCGATTTCGACGCTGGCGATGCCGATGCCCGCACCCGTGACGACGTCGCTCAGCCAGTGGCGCCTGTTGAGTATGCGCATGACACCTGTCGCCGTGGCGGCCGCGTAGCCTGCGATGCCTATCCACGGCGATACGCTTTTGTATTCGCGGAACAGCAGATGTGCGCCCGTGAAGGCGGTTGCAGTGTGTCCTGAGGGGAAGGAGTTCCATGCCGAACCGTCGGGGCGCTGGACGGGGATGGCGAATTTCATGGTATTGACGATGGCGGCCATGACGAGGTACGAAGTGGCAGCCACGATGGTTTTTTCCAAAAAGTTGTGCTCGGTCTTTATCCATGAGAGGCCGAAGTAGGCGGCTACGGGGGCGTATTGCAGGTAGTCGTCCACATGCGTCCGGCCTGGAAAGGCCCGGAATGCGGCGGATTTGACTTCGGCATTGGCTTTTTGCAGGAGTGGGTTGCATTGCGCTACGACGCCGTAGGTGATGAAACCGGCCGGAATGATGAACCGGGCGCCGGTGGAGTGCCAGAAGTCGCGGCGGGGCCGGACGCTCTCCGGCATCCGCAGCGGGTTGCGGAGGGCAGGTGTATAGTCGGGAGCTTCGAGGCCGTATAGAGGCTGTGCAGCGGCAGCGGGCAGCAACGGGGCGGCGGTCGTGATGCAGAGGCTGTCGTTCGGAACGGAACATGCGGTGCCGGAGCGCTGTGCGAATGTCCGGCTGCCGGGCAGGACGGCACCCGCCTTTCCGCCGGTGACGGTCAGGAGGGCAAACAAAAGGGGAATTATCCGTGTCATTGCGGTACGAAATCGTTTGGAGTTCCAAATATAGATATTTTGGAAGAATATATAGACAGGCACGGAAATTCGCGGTTCTGCATACGGTGTGCGAACCCGCGGCTCTTCCCGACGGCGGGAGCTGTCTTGTCCGGCTGCCGGGCGGGTATCGGTGGAAACGGCGTATCCGGCTGTTTGTCGGGTGGTAGGAGCTTACGGCGAGAGGGCCGTGGAATGGCCTCCCAAGAAAGAAAACGGCCATGATTCGCATTGACAATCAAAGCAAATCATGGCCGTGTACCCGGAGCGGGAATCGAACCCGCACGGACATCGCTGCCCACGGGATTTTAAGTCCCGCGTGTCTACCTATTCCACCATCCGGGCCTTTCCGGTAAAACCGTGCAAATATAGCAAATATTCGATGAAAACCGAAGGAGGCGGTCGAAGTCGATGGGCTTCCTGTGTGGCGGTTCGGCCGGAACGAAGCGATTCCGGAGAAAAGACCGGCCGGGGACGGCTCCCTTCGGTCCGGAGCAGCCCTTCGGGGAGAGCAAAAGCAGTGATTTTCCGATGCTCCGCATTTCGTGTTCCGGCGGATAAAGCGTATCTTTACCGCAGTTTGGATGCACGGTTTCATGCCGTTCCGCATCCCTTACCCAATGTCGAACTGTATGTAAATCGTTTTGCGCATGAATCTTTTTCTACAACTCTCCAAACCGAATGTGGATATTCCCGAGGACAGCGAAGTGCTCGGCAAATTCGAGAACTGGCTTCACCGCATTCTCCAGATGAGCTGGGACGACCTGCTGCACGAGGCCGTCAAGCTCGGAGGAAAGCTGGTCGCTGCGGTACTTATCTATATCGTGGGGCGCTGGCTCATCCGAAAGGCCGACGGACTCCTGAACCGCATATTCGAGAAACGCGGGCTGGACCCCTCGCTCAATTCCTTTATCCGGAGTATCCTGCGGATAGTGGTCTGGGTATTCCTCGTCATGATAATCGTGGGAGTGCTCGGCATAAGGACGACGTCGTTCCTGGCGATACTCGCTTCGGCCGGTTTTGCCGTCGGCATGGCATTGAGCGGAACGCTCCAGAACTTTGCGGGCGGGGTGCTTATCCTGCTGCTCAAACCTTTCCGCACGGGCGACTATATCGTGTCGCAGGGTGTCGAGGGTACCGTGAAGGCCATCAATCTCTTCAATACGGTGCTGATAACTCCGGACAACAAGACCATCATCATTCCCAACGGCGGCATGTCTTCCAGCATCGTGAACAACGTGACCGAATCCGGTACGCGCCGCATCGAATGGACGTTCGGCATTTCGTACGGCGACAGTTACGACGAAGCGCGCAAGGTGTTGGCCGGCTTGATAGAGGCCGATTCCAGAATACAGCGTTCGCCCGAGTATCTCATTGCACTGAGCAATCTGGCCGACAGTTCCGTACAGATAGTCGTGAGGGCATGGACGGACACTTCCGAGTACTGGAACGTCTATTACGACATGAATGAGAAGGTTTACAAGACCTTCTCCGAACACGGACTGACCATACCTTTCAACCAGTTGGATGTGAACCTGACTTCGGCGGCGACGTCCGGAGCCGTACTCCGACAGGAGACCGAACGGGACGGGGCTCGGGAGCAGTAGATATCCGGGACGGCCTGTTGGGCCGGCCGTCCGCCCCGCTCCGGTCTGCTGGTGTCCGGTATCCGGGCGGCGTGCCTGTACGTTCGCTCGGGCGGTTTTGCGATTGCTGATGTTATGATAGATATCAAAGCCAAGATACACGATAAGTTTTCGGTGGAGTTCAAGGTGGGCTTCGTGGCGGATGGGGAGCGCGGTAACGATTTTGCCATCAATACGTGGATATTCCTCCCGAACAGCCTCGACATCAATCCGGCCACGTACGGGAAGGAGGATTTCTACCGCGACGTGAAATCCAATGTGCGCTTCATCACGCCCATTTTTCCACTGGGAGAGATAGCCGGGGGGGCCGCGGTGCCGCTGGAACATATCCGCCGGGCGCTTTCCGGTCTGGCTGCCGACCCTTCGCGCGAACATGTGGCGGATTACGAGTACCATATCAAGATGTTCTCCGCCATCGTCAAGAGTGCCATGCGCGAGGCGGTGTATGCCGTAGAGGAGTGCGGGACGGCCTCCGTCGCGGAGGAGTTGTGCCGGAAATTCGTAGCCGACGCGAGGAGGACGGTGGACGCTTACCGGGAGGCCGCGCGTATCATCGATGTACCTCAGGTCGGTGTCGACCTGAAGCACCTGTACGATTTCGGCGACGAATACATGAGTCGCCTGACAGAGAGCTTTTCGTTTCGGCTTTTGCAGTCTCTCGGACGGTTCCGCGGCGACGAGGGGGCGGGTACCGCTTCGGCAGCCGTGGAGGAGCTTATCCGCGAGGAGGCGGATTACAAGAGGGCACGGGGATATGCGGCGGTCGCTCCGGACGACCCGCAGGGGAACCGTCGGCTCGTGTATCGCCACAACGTGCTGAAGAAGTACATCAGCAGCGACCTCTATATCAAACTCGACAAGAAACAGGACGGGAAGACCGTCCGTCAGATTTATTACAGCATCGCCGCCGGTATCGCCATGGTGTTCGCTACGGTCGTGGCCTTCGCATTCCAGCGCCGGTTCGGTAACTTTTCCGGTCCCCTTTTCGTGGCACTCGTCGTGAGCTATATGCTCAAGGACAGAATCAAGGAGCTCGCCCGCTACTATTTCGCGCACCGGCTCGGACGCAAATATTTCGACCACAAGGCCGACATCAACATCAAGGAACAGCCGATAGGGTGGCTCAAGGAGGGGATGGATTTCATCAGCGACGGGAAGGTGCCCCCGGAAGTGATGGAGATGCGCGGCCGGACGCCGCTGCTCGAGGCGGAGAACCGGATATTTGACGAGAAGATAATCCTCTACCGCAAGCTGGTCTATATCGACGGGCAGGAGCTCGCCAAGTATGACGAATACAGGCTTTCGGGCATCAACGACATCCTACGGCTCCATTTCGGCCGTTTCACGCTGAAAATGGACGACCCGCAGACTCCGCTGCGCCGCCTGCGCGACGACGGCAGCGTGGAGGTCATCTACACCGACAGGATATACTACATCAATTTCGTCATGCAGTTTCGTTACGGTGCCGGCTCCGAGTACAAGCGTTTCCGCCTGGTGGTGACGCGCAACGGCATTCTTTCCATCGAAGAGATGAACTGACGTTTATTTTGTTCGTGAATGTGATTGTTCTATATTTGTGAGGCTAAAAATTTTTAATTAAAACAATGACCGATATGGAACTGAAAGATATCCTTGCGATTTCCGGCCAGCCGGGACTTTTTCGTTACGTGGCCCGCAGCAGCAATGGTGTCATCGTGGAATCGCTGGCCGACGGCAGGCGAATGAACTCTTCGGGAACGGCCAAGATAAGCGCATTGGCCGAGATAGCCATCTACACCGAAACCGAAGAGCTGCCCCTTTGGCAGGTGTTTGAGAAATTCTACGCCTATACGGACGGAAAGCCGACGATAGATGCCAAATCGGATGCGGTGCTGTTGAAAAAGACTTTCGGCGAGGTTGTGCCCGATTACGACCGCGACCGGGTGCATGTGTCCGACATGAAGAAGGTCGTGTCGTGGTTCAATCTGCTCGTAGGGGCGGGCATGACCGATTTCCGCCTCGAAAAGGAAGACGGTACGGAGACCGACGGAGAGAAAGACGAAGCTGCTGCCGAATAGGACAAGCGGGGTGGAAAGGGCTGGGCAAAAGCCTTTCCGTAACGGATTTGCAGTGCGCGGGCCGGAGCCTGCGCATTCTTTTTATGGGACGCTCCGGGCAGGACGCCCGGACATGCGGTTGCGGGATGTCTGTGACCGCTTTTTCGGCACTTCGTTTTTTGCGTCCTGCACCGTGTTCTTCATGCCATGTTCTGTCGGCTGTGCCGGGCGGGAGTAGGGGCGCTCTTTTCTGTTCCGGATGCGGGCGGTGTCGTAGGCCGTCTGGTCGTAACCACCGGTCGGTATGCCGGGGCGTTGATGCGATTTTGGCCGTATGCGGTGGCTCCCGCCCTGTCCGGACGGTGACGGAATAGGATGCGGACGGATAACATCGTTGCAGGTAATTGCTTATCTTGCGGCGAAATAGGATTGGATGTATGGAGACGGAGATGATAAGGGCTGCCGGGGCACAGCCGGGTGGCGAATGGCGGTTTTCGGTGCTGGACAGGGCATGCCTGAATATGGTGATAAAGGGAATGTGGCTTTTTCACGGAAGGCTCGATGCCGCAGCCATGAAAGAGTCGTTCGCCCGGCTGCTCGGATATTATCCGCACCTGTGCGGCAGGGTAATGAGAGGGGAGGCTGTGGCGTGCGACAATTCGGGCGTACCTTTTGCGGTGGATGAAGCACCGCGTTGCAGGCTGGAGCAGGCGGTGCTCATGCCGGATGCTCCGAAACGTTTCGGGGCACATTTCGACCTGTCGGGTTTCAAACGGGGAAGGCAGGCGCCGTTGAGCGTGAGGCTTACACGGCTGGCCGACGGTACCGTGCTGAGCCTCCATGGTGCGCATGGCTGCATGGACGGCAATGCGTTCTATACGTTGGTGGAGAATTGGGGCAGGCTGCACCGCGGCGAACCGGTGGTGCAGCCCGTTGCGGACCAATCCTTGTTGCCGCAGCCCGCAACCCTGTCTGCGGAGGAGCTTCTTCGCAGTGTGAAGGCGGCCGGATGGTATCCTGTCGGGTGGCGGCAGCTCTTCCAGACCGTCTGGGCTGCCGCGACGGGTATCGGCCGGCGCAGGTCGCTGCCCCTGCACATCGGTGCCGGTGATTTGGAACAGTTGAGGCAGGCTTTCAACGACAGGCATGGCGTGCGGTACGGGATACACGTTATTCTGTCCGCCCTTGTCGCAAAGATGTGTATCCGCCTAGAAGGACTCGCTCCGGAAACGGCCTGTTCCCACATAACAGTGACCGACCTGCGTGGACGCATACCCGGCTTGCCGGCGGGTTTCGCCGGCAATGCCGTTTGTAATCTGACGGCGGGGCCTTTCCCGGCCGGCAGCACCCTTTTCGAGGTCGCTGCCTCCGTCGATGCCATGCTGAGGAAGATGTTCGGTGACGACGGTGCCGGACTCGGGGAGTTTACGGCGCTGTACTTTGCGGCGATTGCCGGCAGGGTGCCTTATCTTCCCATAAACCTTTCCGGCATGAACAGCCGCCGGCCCACGGTATTTTACGTGAATGATTTTCTGAAGCTGCCCCTGTATGGGGCGGAGTTCGGGACGGGGGCTCCGTATGCCGTCCTGCCGCATGACCTTCCCGACCAGGTGAAGATATGGCCCTCTCCTCCCGACCGTCCCGGTGCCGACCTCTATTTTACGGGGCATTTGGCCCGGTTGGTCGATTCGTCCGACACGGCCGGTTTGCTGGCTGACATGCTGCGGGAGTATGGAGTGACTCTGACCGTGTGAAACGGGAGCGGCTGTTTCCTGCGGTAGGGCGTTTCGGTCATCCGGCAGTGATATAGGCGTTTACCACCGATTTCAGGTGACTTTTCAGGCTTTCTTCCGGCCGGAGGCCCGCTTTCTTCCTGAGTCTGCTGCGTATCGAGGTTACGGTCGAAGGTGATACGTGTCGGATTTCGCAGATTTCCGACACGGTCTTATCCTTTACTATCAGCAGTGCGACTTCCGCTTCCGCATCGGTAAGCTCCGGATGCCGTTTCCTTATCGCTTCCCTGACCATCTCTTCCGAGTGGATGACATGTTTGACCTGCGACACGAGCGTATCGCGCACCTTGGCGTCGAGTTCGTCCATCAGTTTGGCGGCCTCTCTGGTGCCGTGGGCGCCTATCAGCTTGAAGCGCTCCGCTTCGATATTCATTATCCGCAGGAATTCGCTCTTTTCGCGGGTGATTTCTATCTTTTCGCGCTCGAGCCTGCGGGAGAGGATGACGATACTCTTCAGTGCTATCGGAGCTCCTGTGTAGATGAGCATCAGGATAGGCATGCAGAGAAAGAGTTTTTCGTCGCCGATGAGGATGGCGCTGACCGAATAGGAGCAGATGATGATGAGGGTGATTATCACCGGTGCCGCCCTTATTCCGGTCAGCGAGGCCATGATTATCGGCAGGGCGCAGATACACATTCCCAACAGTACGGTGAACGAGGCGTCCGGCCCGTTGACGATTCCCTCGTAGACGATGGAAACGGCCAGGTTGAGCGTTACGATAAGCATATTGGCGAAGAGGGCGATGTCTGAATCTGTCTTTCCGGCGGCATAGACTGCGAAAACCGCCCCCATCATCAGCAGGGCTGCGGTATTGGCCGCTAACAGGAACCATTTCGCATCGAGCGTGTAGAGTACGATATCGTATGTCAGTCCGGCTGCGAAGAATATCGATGAATAGATGAATATCGCCGTAAGCAGTTGATTGATGCTTGTTTTGTCGTCCCCGTTTTTTTTCTTTTCCCTGTTCATGGCCGGTTATAGGTATCGGTTTGTGCAGCAGTCGGTATTTGTAAGTATGCAAATTTTATGCTATCCGGTGTATTTCAGTATCTGTAAGTATTATTAATCGTGTGTTTCTTTTTGAAACGGTTCGATTTTTTCTTTCCTTTGCAACGGAAACAGATTTCTTTCAAGACAAGACATACCACTGCGACCCGAATAAATGGCAAAAAGAGAATTTGTATAATGGGGGTTATACAAATGTTGTGGGGACGGACCGTAATCGATACGGTCCGTTTTTTTCTCTGAAAAGAGGTACCGTCCGGTCTCAGTCCCGGTTGGGGTGCCGGCGTACGGGAGGTATTCTTCCGGCCGGGATAGGGTGGTAATGGACGGTTCGCCGTATCGGATAAGGGTGCGTGGCAAGGGTTCGAGCGGTTTCCGCCGGAAGAACGAATGGCGGAAACAATTGTGTGTTTGCCGACGGGTAAAGAATTGGTACAGTTATTGGTGATGGTAACGAACAAATCGGCGGACTGCTGTTTTGTCAGAAAACCAAAAGTCATACGGAATATGGATACCAGAAAAAGGATTTACAAATTTCTCTCGACCGAGCGGTGGAACGATTCGGCGATATTCTTCATGCGTATCTTCGCAGGGGTGCTCATGCTGATTCACGGCATAGGGAAAATCAACAATTACGAGATGCTCTTCACGACCTTTCCCGACCCGCTGGGGATAGGGAGCGAAGCCTCCCTCGTATTGATAATCGGTGCGGAGACCATATGTTCGCTGTTGCTCATCGTAGGGCTGTTCGTACGTCCTGCGGCGTTGATACTCGCCGTGGGTATGTTCGTGGCTTCGTTCCTGGCCGTGCCGGGCGAACCGTTCGCGGCACACGAGCTTTCGTTCGTCTATATGGGAATATACGTGATGCTGGTCATCAGCGGCGGTATGCGTTATTCGCTCGACAGGGTCTTTTTCAGGGTACAGTAGAAAGGGGCGGTCATGGAGAATTACGGACATGAAACGAGGGTGGTGAAGCTGCCCGACGATTACGAGGGGCCCGTTACGGCGACGGTCGTTTCGCTGAGGGCGGAGCCTCCCTCCGCTTCGGCGGTGCTCTATGTACACGGTTATCTGGATTATTACTTCCAGTACCATATGGGAAGGCATTTCGCAGGGCATGGTAGGAATTTCTATGCCCTTGACCTGCGGAAATACGGGCGTTCGTGGATGCCGCACCAACACTTCAACTACTGCCGCCGCATGGAGGAGTATTTCCCGGAGATGGATGCGGCGATAGACGTTATATTGGCCGACGGCAATACCGACATCACCTTGATAGGCCATTCGACCGGCGGACTGCTGTCGGCGCTTTACTGTGCGGAAGGTGCACGGCGGGGATTCATCAACCGGTTGATTCTTAATTCGCCTTTTCTCGAATTCAATACGGGATGGTTCGTGCGCAGGGCGGTCATTCCTGTAGCAGGGGCCCTGAGTCTCCTGTTTCCCTACGCGAAAGTGAGGAATGTGCTCTCTCCTAATTATTTCAAGTCGGTACATGCTTCCCGTTACGGGGAGTGGGAATTTGATACGCGGTGGAAGCCGGAACAGGCGCCGCCCCTCTATCTGGCATGGCTTCGGGCCGTGCGTCTGGCCCAGCGTAGCGTACACAGGGGATTGGGGCTACCCATTCCCGTATTGGTAATGTTTTCCGATAGATCGACCTATCATAAGCGGTGGCACGAGGAGGCGCTCGTTTCCGATACCATCCTGAATGTCGGGCATATTGCGCGGTACGGTGCGAAGCTCGGCGACAATGTGACGCTGGAGGAGATACCCGGCGGACTTCACGACCTTGTGCTGTCGCAGCCGGATGTCAGGGAGAAGGTGCTTACTGCCATGGAGTATTTCATCGGCAAGACGCAGAAGGCCTGAGGAACGGCCGCCCGCGGCGTATCGTGGAGGGAGCGGTTCCGAGGTCGGTCGTGCGGGCATTTTCCGGACGGAGCCGGTGAGTTGCCGGGGGACCGTTCGCGGGAACGGGCCTGCGGTTGGTTTGCTTCAAGGAAGCGTGCGGAGCGGAGGCGTTGTTTGTGCGGGATACGTCGCACGGCGGGAAGCGGGAGTGCCGCTGCGAAAGGCGATGTGAGAGGAGCACGGAGTGCCGGAAATGTGTCCGCCATGTACCCCTGTTCCGGAGTCACGGTCGTGTATGCTGACGGCCTGTTTGCTGGTGGCGGTTGAGCGCGGATATGAGGCCGAGTAGGAGCTTTGGCCGAGGAACGTTTTCAGAAGATAAAAGCGACTGTCCGGAATATCCGGACAGTCGCTTTAGATATTGGGCCGTGTCGGCCTCAGGCGTCTATCTTGGCGTAGCGTGCGTTCTTTTCGATGAATTCGCGGCGCGGCGGCACGTCGTCGCCCATCAGCATCGAGAAGATGCGGTCTGCTTCGGCGGCGTTCTCGATGGTTACCTGACGCAGGATGCGCGTTTCGGGATTCATGGTGGTCTCCCAAAGCTGTTCTTCGTTCATTTCACCCAGACCTTTGTAGCGCTGGGTGTGTACGCCCTTGGTGCCGAAATCGGCGATGGCCTGTTCGCGTTCCTCTTCCGTCCAGCAATAACGTTTCTGCGTCCCCTTGCGTACCTGGTAAAGCGGAGGAGTGGCGATATAGATATGACCCAGTTCGATGAGGTCTTTCATTTTGCGGAAGAAGAAGGTGAGCATCAGCGTGGCGATGTGACTTCCGTCCACATCGGCATCGGTCATGATGATGATTTTGCCGTAACGCAGTTTCTCGAGGTTCAGCGCCTTACTGTCCTCTTCGGTGCCTATCGACACGCCGAGGGCAGTGAACATGTTCTTGATCTCCTCGTTCTCCCACATCTTGTGCTCCTGTGCCTTTTCGATGTTCAGGATTTTACCGCGGAGCGGCATGATGGCCTGGAAAAGCCGGTCGCGACCCTGTTTGGCCGTGCCGCCTGCGGAATCTCCCTCGACGAAGAAAATCTCCGTCTTTTCGCGGTCGCGCGAGGAGCAGTCGGCCAGCTTGCCCGGCAGACCGGAGCCGGAAAGCACTGTCTTGCGCTGCACCAGTTCGCGGGCATGGCGTGCGGCGTTACGGGCCGTGGCGGCCAGTATCACCTTGTTCACGATGGCACGGGCATCTTTCGGATTCTCTTCGAGGTAATTGTTGAGCGCCTGGGAGATGGCTTGGTCCACCGCTCCGGCCACTTCGCTGTTGCCCAGTTTGGTTTTCGTCTGACCCTCGAACTGCGGTTCGGAAACCTTTACGGAGACCACCGCGGTGAGTCCCTCGCGGAAGTCGTCGCCGTTGATGTCGAACTTCAGCTTGGAGAGCAGTCCGGAGTCGTCGGCGTATTTCTTGAGCGTGCGCGTCAGCGCCCGGCGGAAACCGGTCAGGTGCGTGCCGCCCTCGATGGTGTTGATGTTGTTCACGTAGGAGTGGACGTTTTCCGAAAAGCTGTCGTTGTACTGCATGGCCACCTCCACGGGAATGCCGTCCTTTTCGGTGTCGATGTAGATGATGTCTTCGGTCAGCGGCGTGCCCCGGTTCTCGTCGAGGTACTTGACGAACTCCTTGAGCCCTTCGACCGAGTAGAACACTTCGCCGCGGAAGTTCCCGTTTTCGTCCCGTTCGCGCCGGTCGGTGATGCTGAGCCGGATGCCCTTGTTGAGGTAGGCCAGCTCACGGAGCCTGGCCGACAGGACGTCGTAACTGTATTCGGTGGTAGTGAAGATGGAGGCGTCGGGCAGGAAGGTGATTTTCGTCCCCGTGTTCCCGCAGGTGCCGATGATTTCGATTTCGGAGGTCGGGGCGCCGATGCTGTAGGTCTGGCGGTGTATCTTGCCGTCGCGGCGCACTTCCACCTCGAACTGTGTGGAGAGGGCGTTCACGCACGACATGCCCACGCCGTGCAGTCCGCCCGACACCTTGTAGCTGTCCTTCGAGAATTTACCGCCCGCGTGCAGCACGGTGAGCACCACCTCCAGAGCCGATTTGCCCTCTTTCTCGTGAAAATCGACCGGGATACCCCTCCCGTTGTCCTCCACGGTGATGGAGTTGTTTTCGTTTATCGTGACCTCTATGTCGGTACAGTAACCGGCCAGTGCCTCGTCTATCGAGTTGTCCACTATTTCGTATACCAGATGGTGCAGACCCCGCACGCCGATGTCGCCGATGTACATGGCCGGACGTTTGCGCACTGCCTCCAGTCCTTCGAGCACCTGTATGCTCGATGCGGAATACTCTTCGTGGTTTACCGGTTTGCCGTTTTCCAATTCGCTCATATTTCGTTTCCCTGAATTAAGTCGTTCCTTTCGGTTAAGCGCCCAATACGGAGCTGATGTCTATCTCTTCGACCTTCCCTTTGTTAAAACGTATCGTACGTGCCGGGAATTGCTCGATGTTGGCGATGTTGTGCGTGGACATGACGATGGAGCACCCCCCTGCGACGATACGCCGGAACACCTCCATGATGTCTTCCGCCGCCCACGGGTCGAGATTGCCCGTCGGTTCGTCGGCCAGTATCACGCGCGGATTGTTGACCAGTGCGCGTGCCACGGCCAGACGCTGCTGCTGGCCGCCGGAGAGTTCGAAAGGCATCTTGAACGCCTTGTTCTCCAGACCCACGACGGAGAGCACCTCCTCGATGCGTTTGCGCATGTCGGTTTCGTTCTTCCACCCGGTGGCCTTCATGACGTAGTGCAGGTTGCCGAACACGTCCCTGTCCGAGAGGAGCTGGTAGTCCTGAAAGACGATGCCGATGCTGCGCCGCAGGCGGGAGATGTCGCGCCGCTTCATGCGACGCAGGTCGAACCCTACGATGCGCCCCTCGCCCTCGACGAGCGGTACCTCGGCGTAAAGCGTCTTGATGAGCGAGCTTTTGCCGCTGCCCACCTTGCCGATGAAATAGACCATTTCGCCTTCGCATACCGTGAGATTCACGCCCGAAACGACCATCTCTCCCCGCTTTTTCGGGTTGGACGAACCAGGTTTCGCCGAATGGAATACGGCCACGTTCCGCAGTTCTATCACAGGATTCTTCTCCATGCTGGCTGTACTGAAAAAATCAAACAAAGATAGCGAATCTTCCTCAGAAATCCTAATCCGTCCCCTGCTAAAAACCGTTTTGGCCTCTCTTTCCGGTATCGTTTCTGCGGGCCGGTACCGTCGCGTATCCGCGAAAAAGGGTATCTTTGCAGCGGTCGTCCGGCCGCATCTCCCCGCCGTCCGTCCGGTTGCTGTACGGTGCGGTCGGGAACGGTTTCGGGCGGGCGGCGGAAGAAAAATGTGATTCGTTATGATACTCGCTTGTTTTGTCCTGTTCGTGGCGCTGACGCTCTACTGCGAATATTCGCTTCTGAGACATCTGGGGCGTACGGGCCGCCGGAGCCCGGCCGGTGTGGCGTATATCGTGCTCACCGTCCTGCTGTGGCTTGCCGTGGCCGGTGGTGTGGCATATGCGTTCGCCGGGGGCGATACCGCCGGATGGTTCATGCGCGCCTTCGGCATCGTGCTCGTCCTCTTTCTGTTCAACGGGCTGGCGAAGCTGTTGTTCGTCCTGTTCGGTTATATAGGGCGCCGTACGGGGCGTGGCAGGGCGATGGGGATAACGGCGGCAGTCTGCTGTACGTTGCTCGGAGCCGTACTGCTCTACGGATTGACGGTCGGGCGGAGCCGTATCCGCGTGGAACGGGTGGAGGTGGCTTCGTCCCGCCTTCCGGTCGGATTCGACGGGTTCCGCGTGGCGATGTTTTCCGACGTACATACGGGACTGCTGCTCGGCCGCGACCGGGTGCTTCGCAGGATGGTGGATATCATCAATGCGCTCGATGCCGATGTGGTGGTCAATTGCGGCGATATCGTCAATTACGACTATCGCGAGCTTGACGGCCGCGTGCTGGAAATTCTCTCCGGAATCCGGAGCCGCGACGGGGTGTATGCGGTGCTCGGCAATCACGACCTGGGTATATACATTCGCGATACGGTGGCGTATCCGCCGCAGGAGAACGTCCGGCACATCGTGGAGGCGCAGCGTTCGTTGGGCTGGACGGTGCTGAGGGACAGCTCCGCGATACTTGTACGGGGCGGCGATTCCATCGCCCTGACGGGGCTGTCGTTTCCGGAAGAGCTCGTACATCGGAGTCATGAGCGAATCGAGAGGGAGCTTGACCTTTCGGAAGCCTATGCCGGGTTGCCGGAGAAGCTGTTCGGCATCACCCTTTCCCATGCTCCGCAGGCATGGCACCGGATTATGGCTGCGGGCCGGGGCGACCTGACGCTCTCGGGTCATGTACACAGCCTGCAGATGAAGCTGCGGCTGGGCCAGAAATGGCAGTGGTCGCCCGCCGCATGGTTTTACGATGAATGGAGCGGCCCCTATGCCGACGGAGAGCGGATGCTGTATGTGAATGACGGAATAGGGTATGCCATGGTGCCCATGCGCATAGGCGCCCGTCCGGAGATAACTTTGTTTGAATTGAGGAGAAGCGATGGAGGTGATTGTATCGGCGGCGGTATCGAGTGACGGCTATTTGGACGATTGTACGCCCCGCCGGCTCGTACTGTCTTGCGCGGAGGATTGGGCCGAGGTACACCGGCTCAGAGCCTGGTGCGATGCCATTCTTGTAGGAGCGGAGACCGTGCGACGCGACAATCCGTCGCTGGTGATACGCGATGCCGGGTTGCGGACCTGGCGCGAATGGCTGGGCATGAAGCCCGACCTGACGAAGGTGACGGTGACGGCCGGCGGCAGCCTCGATGCCGGGGCGCGTTTCTTTACCGAGGGCCCCGGTGCCGAAAAGATAGTCGTTACGGTACCTGCCGTGCGAAGAGGGCTGGAGGAGCGTTTGCCCTCCGGCGTGCGTGTCGTCGCGCTGGAGGAGATAACTGCCGGCGGCATCTTGGATGCACTGGAGGGGTTCGGCGTGCGTTCGCTGATGGTGGAGGGCGGAGCCCGTACCATCGGCATGTTTCTCGATGCGGGAGTCGTGGATTCTCTGAGGCTCGCCGTGTCGCCTGCGACGGTGGGCGATACGCGTGCCCCGCGTTTTCCGGAATTCGGCCGTCTGCCGTTCGAAGGTCGTGCGGCGAAGGTCGTGCGGAGGGTGGGCGATATGGAGGTGTACGAATACGCTTTCCGTCCGGCCTCGGACGGGTTGACGCTGACCGACCGGCGCCGGTTGCTGCGTGCGGTGGAGTTGGGCGAACGCAGCGAACCGTGCGGTACGGCCTATCGGGTAGGGTGCGTGGTGGCCGTGCGCGACGGCCGGGAGTACGAGGGCTATACTCATGAGACGGATTGTCGGAACCATGCCGAAGAGGAGGCCCTGGCGAAGGCGGCGGCCGACGGTGCCGATTTGCTCGGCGCCTGTGTCTATACTTCGATGGAGCCCTGTTCGGTACGGGCGTCGAAGCCGGTGAGCTGCACCGAACGGATTATTCGGTCGGGGGCCTCCAGGGTGGTATATGCCTATGCCGAACCGGCCTGTTTCGTGCGGTGTGAGGGGACGCGCCTGCTGCGCGAGGCGGGCATCGATGTGCTGCCCGTTCCGGCGTATGCGCCGCTCGTCCGGAGGACGAACGCGCATATCGTGCACGATTGATATATATTGTTGCATACGGACGTCCGGCAAGTTATATTTGCCGGACGTATTGTTTTATCAAAAGAAATAACTATCTTTAATTCACTATTGTCATTTAACCTGAAAATCGAATCCAATGAAGAGACGTCATGTCGTGAAGACGGTCGGACTGGTGGCGGCGCTGCTGTCGGCTGCGCTGTTCGGGGGGTGCGACCCCGACAGCAAAGAAGGGGGCCTGCGGGTTTCCGAAAATTATGTCTGGTTCAATCCCGGCGAAACGCATACTGAATCGGTATCCGTTTCCGGTGCGGCCGAATGGAGTGCCGTGGCTGACCAGGAGTCCGAAGGGTGGCTGACGGTGACCGCCGACGAGGCTAATATCTATATGACGCCGTGCGAGAATTTCGGGAGCATGGTGCGCAAGGCGCTGATAACCGTTACGGCCGGGGACGGCAGTACGCAGACCGTAACCGTGGAACAGGGTGCCTCCGAGGCCGAGTACGATATGCAGTTCGATGAGGGGTATTCCTGTTATTTCGGCGACCTCGCCGCTGTCGGTACGGGATTGCACTCCCTGGTGTTCAAAATGGGCGATGCCGAATTCATCGACGCAGCCAACGGTTACGCTGTGGAAGAGGGGATACAGATGATAGTGGGAATGGCCGCCTCCTATGCGAAGACGGGTTCGGACGTACGCATAGCTCCCGGCGAATATCCGGTGAACGACTACATGGATTATACGGCCGAGAATACGCTGTTCCCCGGAGCCAATGCTCAGGGGTCGATGGTGCAGTATTACAGCGCAGGAGTGCTGACCGACATCAAGTATGTGGTCGGAGGCAGCATGAAGGTATCCTATGCGGGGATGGGCTGTACGTTTGTCTTCGATTTCGAGCTCAGCGACGGTACGGTGTTCACCGCACGGTGTGAGGGGGATTTTGCCGTGTATCACCTCGTGACGAATACTACGCTTGCAGAGGATATAGAAGCGGCCGGCCTCGCCGTAGGCGGCCTCTCCTTCGTGGGAGAGGAGTATATGGCGGGGCTGAACTATTGGAGCATGGTGCTGTTGGCTGACGGACTCGATGTTGGCGATGCGGGCTTCACCGGTTCGGGGGATATCCTGATGCTGGAGTTTCTGACGCCTCTTTCGGTGACGGAGGGGATACCGTCGGGCACCTATCCCGTTTCGTTCGAGGACAGGGAATCGGTAGCCATGGCGGGATTTGTCTACCGGAATCTTTTCATGGGTTGCTTCTACATGGGGATAGAGAACGGAGCCATTGGGAATGTCGCGGCGGTTGTGTCGGGAACGGTGACGGTCGAGCGGGACGGCGAAACGTATGCCGTTGCGCTGGACGGTGCCGATATGGCCGGTAACCGGATTACGGCTGCCTTTCGCGGGGCGGTGGAGGTCTCCGATGAGCGCGACACCGGGTTCCTCGAATCGGCTGTCTTGCGCGGCAGGGCTTCTGCCGCAGAGGCGGTACGTGCTTCCGCATACGGCCGGATGGCCGGGTACTGCATGCCTGCGGACCGGTAGCCCGGACTGTGGATAGCTGGAATGTTACGGCCGGGACATGCCCGGCCGTAACGTTTCCCGGCATGACATTTGCCCTTGGCCGGATAATATCGGGGAAGGGCTGCGCGTTCTTATTTCGACAATCGGAATATTTTTCGTAAGTTTGCAGTCCGCTCCGGCTGTCGGAGATACGCGACGGAAGGAACGTCTTTTCGGGGCTGACCGGTTTTGACAGCAGGCAGAGTCGGAAAGTAAGCATGCCGAGCATTGTGTGGCTGGCTCGTTAATCTCAACGCTCAAACGTATAAATGGCAATAATAGCTATGCACTCGCTGCGTAATCTTACTGAGTAACATTACCTTAATCCCTGTGCCCAAGGAGGTGCGGGGACGAGTACCCCGCCGGCAGGACCCGCTTCTTGTTCTGCTGGCATCGGGGTATCGACAATGAGAAGCTGGCTGCGGCGCATGTCCGGGCGTTCGCGGCGAGATTTTACGGACTGGGCTTCGTATTGGGCTGCCGTATGCCGGGTACGGAGAGAAGGATGAAATGACGGATAAGCATGTAGAAAGCCTTCGGGTTCCCTGTTTGGACGAGGGTTCGACTCCCTCCAGCTCCACAGAGGTGACGGGGGAAACGGCATTGCCGTTTCCCCCGTCACCTCTTTTGCCGCGGTTCGTTCCCGGAGACGGGAGTGCGACCGGGTCGGGAGGGCATCGGAAGAGTTTCGGCAATATATTATTGCGTATTCGTTTTTTTCTGTTTACCTTTCATGACGAAACCATTCTGTGGAAGGATATGAAGAAACTGTTTGTTGTCTGCATCTGCCTGCTGTTCGCGGTAGAGAACGGCCATGCGCAGTTGCGCAGCCGGGTGGACGAGCGTTTTGAACTGACGAGTATCATGTTTGCCCTTGCCGGAGCTCCGGAGTACTGCAGCATCGGCATTCCCTCCTACCTGCAGGACATTATCGACGAGCTGACTCCCTATCAGGAGAGTGAGCCGATAAACTATGTCCGTGTACTCAATCAGCGTTACCTCATCGGATACAATGCCGTATCCGGCACGGCTGCCATGATGGAGATTGTGGATGGCGAAGTCCGACTCCAACCGCAGTACGATGTGGCCGACGTCGTGAAATACGACAACCGCTGGACCGAGGAGCTTTTCACGACCTATCTGGAGATGGTGAACCGTTTTTATCGGGAGAGCGACTTCCATGCGTTCTTTACCGCCCACCGACCCCTGTACGACGAAGTGACGGCGCAAATGGATGCATTGTTGGACGGTACGGTACCCGATTGGTTCCGGTCATTTTTCGGGAAGCCTCTGGCCGGCGATATCGAGGTGTATGTCAGCCTGACCAACGGGCCGAGCAACTATGCGATACCGGGAGGAATCCTGATAGGTTCAGGTACGGGTGTTGGCAACGGGCAACCGTATATCGATGGTTTTAACGCTCCTTTCCTTGTCATCCACGAGCTGAGTCACCATTACACGAATCCGCTGTTTCTGGAGTGGTGGCCCCGGATAGAACCGGCAGCGAACGTCATCTATCCCCACATCGCCGACATGATGAGAACAATCGGATACGGCGACGCCTCTTCTGCACTGTGCGAATGGATGAACGACCTGTTCGTCATCATGTATATGACGGAGACAGGTAGTGAGAACATCCCTATGTACACGGCGCTGGAGATGAATAAAGGGTTCTTCTGGATGGAGCGCAGCGTGGATTTCATGCGGAACTTCTATGCCGACAGGGAACGTTATCCGCATGTGGGGGACTTCATGCCGCAATTGGTCGCCTTTATCAATTACATAGCCGATAATTTCGATTTGGTATTGGCCGAGTACGAGAACAGGCGGCCCTATATCACGAACGTATATCCGGCGGTCGGTTCGGACATCTCCGGTTTCGAAGAAATCGTCATCACGTTTTCCGAGCCGATGTTTCCTTCCTGGGGATTCAACGGTACCGGTACGGATGACCCGACTGTCGAATGTTTGCCCTTCGATAAGGTTACTTGGTCAGAGGACGGTATGCGGGTCACCCTTTGTTTACAGCAGGAAGAGTTGAAGGAGGATACACGGTACGGAGTATATTTGAGACCGTCATTTTTCGGTTCCATCCGTAAATTCGGCTTGAATGAAAAGTGTACGACACTGAACTTTCATACGATATCGCAATAGAAGACAGAATACAGGCGGAAAAGAAGATGCATGCGTCTCCTTTTTCCCGTCGCATGACGGTTGGCGGAACCCGTATCTGCCCGGCAGCGGGCGGATGGCGTCGGAAGAGCATCCGCAGATGTCAGCCGTTGCGATTCCTCCGGTTTTCAGGCCAGCGATTCGCCGAGGCGGCGGGCCCGGACGGGGTAGTCGCTCGTTTCGATGTCGCTGCGCGTATAGGCGCCTATGGCGATTATACGGCCGCAGTCCTGCCAGCGCAGGTAGCGGCAGAGGGCTTCGTAATGGGCTTGCAGCGCATCGGCTACCCATGTCTCCGTATCGCCGCAGGTGGCGAGGAGGAGGGCTCGTTTCGGTGTTCGGAGGGCGTCGTTCAACGCATAGAAACGGTCGATAACCCGTTTCAGTTGGGCCGACATACCGAAATAGTAGAGCGGGGTGACGAATGCTATCGCATCCGCTTCGAGGAGGTCGTCCCGAAGGTAGACCATGTCGTCCTTCTGAATGCACTCCGTATCATGGCTGCGGCAGTAGTCGCAGGCACGGCACGGTTCTATTCTGCTGGAGGCTGCGTCGAAACGGATGACCTTGTGGCCGGCGGCTTCCGCTCCGGCGGAGAATTCATCGGCCAGCAGCATCGAGGTACCCCTGCGGTGCGGACTGCCTGTAATGACGAGTATCTTCATGATGCGTCGTATTGATGTGCAGCGTAAAGATAGTGTTTCGTCGGGATATTTGCGGACTTTCCGGAACTCTTTTTCATCCGCCGTTCCGTGTCGCCGCCGTACGTCGGGGACGGTGCATGGTTCCGACGACCGGTCGGAAAACCGGAGTGGTCGGCACCGGAATGCTCTGCCGGGGGCCGGTGTAAAAATTGTTGCCTTTTGGGGAAGATACGGGTGTTTTACGATGAAGGAACGACAATTCTTCGTACTTTTGAAGATGCTGTTGGGCGGCAGTGCGGTTGTTGCGGACGGATGTCCGCCGGATGCAGAACGGCCGCGGTAAGGACAAGGTGGAAAAGTGAAAGCGAAGAGTGGAATGTGGCAGTATTATGCTATCCTGTCGGCGGTATTCGCGGCGTTGACGGCTATTTTTGCCAAGGTAGGGGTGAAGGACATGGATTCCGACCTGGCTACCGCCATACGGACAGTGGTCATCCTGTGCATTACCTGGGGCATCGTCCTTTTCGGCGGTAAGGTCGGCGGAATGGGTGCCATAGGCGGCCGGAATTGGATATTCCTCATTCTGTCGGGAGTGGCTACCGGATTGTCGTGGCTCTTCTATTTCAAGGCCCTGCAGTTGGGCGATGCTTCGAAAGTGGCGCCGATAGACAAGTTGAGCGTCGTATTTACGATAGTGCTCTCCTATCTGGTGCTCCGGGAACCGGTCAGTTGGAGGGTGTTGCTCGGCGGTTGCCTGATTGCGGCCGGCTCTATTGTGATACTCTCCGGAAAGTGACGAAAGAATAAGATAAAGAACGATATGTACAGAATAATCCGGAAAGGGGAGCTGCCGGTATCCCGCTGGAGCGGGGGGACGACCACGCAGCTTGCCATTTGGCCCGAAGGGGCTGTGTATGCCGAACGCAATTTCGTGTGGCGCGTCAGTTCCGCCCGGGTGGAGACCCAGGAGTCGGAGTTCACGTCGCTTCCGGGAGTCGCACGCTGCCTGATGGTTCTGGACGGTACGCTGCATCTCGAACACGAAGGCCGTTACGAGACGGAGCTCGTGCAGTTCGCACAGGATAACTTCAGCGGTTCGTGGACGACGCGGAGCCGCGGACGGGTGACCGATTTCAATCTGATGACCACAGCGGGGGAGGGACGCGTACAGCTTCTCGAACTCGGGGCCTCCTCCCGTCGGGAGGTGGAGCTCATGCCGGTAGTGGAGGCGTGGAGGGGCGTCAGCGAGGTGTTTTATCTGCTGGCGGACGGTATTCTCCTTGTTCTGCCCGACGGTACCGAACACAAGGTGTCGGCGGGCGATGTGCTGGTGGTGCATCGGGAAGAGCACGGGGAGGTTCCTGTGCTCGTAATGGAGAACCGTCTGCCGCAGCTCGCCCGCGTCGTACGTGCCATCATCTATCACGACTGACTGCGGCGGGCCGGCCGCCCCTGTCAATCAATCACTATGACCAGTGATTCGAGGGGTGTCGCCCAGTCGTAGATGTATTTGGCGTGGGAGGTGGCGTTGCGCACGCACATGTGCGAACGGGGCGTCGTTCCCAGTGTCGGACTGAATTCGATGTAGTTCTTTTCATTCGCTTTCGGATTGTTGAGCGGAACGCCGTGAATGTATCCGCCGCGGGTGAAGCGGCTGGCCCACGGCGCGAAACCTGCAATTTCGGAGCTCCCGTCGCGGAGGTAGTACATCTTCGGCTTGTGTTCCTGTATCACATAGACGCCTAGCGGTGTCTCCTGCTGGTAGGGCGGATTGTGCAGGCCGGTGGTCGCCGGATTCATGCTCCGTACGTACCAGACGGTGCCCACCTTCTCCAGCGTCGCTATGTTCTGGTCGGTACGGTCGACGAAAATCACTTTTGAAAAGCGGTGTACGGGGAGTGTCCGTACATAATCCTTCGGGACGTACCATGCGCCGTCGTAAAGCATTGAACAGACCTTGACGTAGTCGGCGCTGTCCTTCAGCAGCAGGAAAAGCGCCCCGTCGCGGCTGTAACGGGCCGGTTTCCCCGTCTGGCTGCCGTACAGGGGGATGGACTGGTAGCGGCTGACGCCGTAACGGTCCGTGGCGCTGCGGTATTCGTTTATCTCCGGGTCTTGTACTTCGGGGGCTATGCCGTTCCTGTCCTTGTAGTTCTGGAGCGTTACCCATGTGACGGAATCCTGCTGGGCCGCTTCGAGAGCCGAAAGCCATTCACCTATCTTGTCCCATTGGAAGCGCCTTTCGGTGTCCTTGTAGGGGTAGGTGTCGCCGAGGGTGTGTTGCGTATAGGAGAGTTCCTTGACTATCTCTACTCCGTTCGGTGCCGACGTTCCGTCGGTATTGCATGTTATCCTAACCGGAGGGGTTTGCTGTGCCGTGGCGTCCGGCGGAGTGCCGAGGCAGCAGGCGAGAAGGGTTGCCGTCCATGCGGCGGTAATCGTGTGATTCATCCGGATTGTCTTGTTATGGTTTTACCTGTTTTCCGTAAACAATTTCTGTGCAATTCGCGGCCGGTTTGGAAAAGAAAGTGTATACACGGAATGTTTAAAATGATTGTTTTTGTAATGTATTGTTTGATAGGCTATTTGTGCCTGCTGCCAGCCGAAGGGCGGTGAATCAGGTGCTGAAAGATGTGTCGGCGTTTTCTGATTTTATATATTTTGTATATATTAGTAGGTAGAAATGTGGTTTCATGCGCGCCGTATCCGTTTGGCGTGCGTTTCGTGTCCGGCAGATACGGATAGATGTCGTCATTTAAATTATTGTGTTCATGGAGAGTGTTTACACGGATGGAAGTTCTCTTTTTGCCGCAGTTACTTCCGGTTCCGAGAAACGTTACGGCAGACATACGGTGATAGAGAATGTCAGACTTGCTCCTTGGGAGGTACGTATGGGGGCGGATAGTCTGCCTGTCGTATTGCTCGTACTGTATGGCCGGGTCGATATATCCGTCAATGGTGCAGAGCGCGTACCGGCCGGGGCAGGGACGGTCGTGTTGCTGCCGGCCGACTGTTATTACGTATTGACGGCCCGCGAGGAGGCGCATTTGTTGGCATATGCCGTCGAAGAGCTGTTGGAGATGTGGGAAGGTGAACCGCTTTCCGGGGGAGGTGCCGTCGGAGGGGGAATCGTCGGACGGCTCTCCGTGCTGGAGATGAACGAACGCCTTTGGGAATATGCCCTGACGGTGTCGGAGTATCTTTTCGATGGTATTTCGAGTCCGCGATTCATGCGGATGAAAGCATTCGAGTTCATGCATTTGTTGCAGTTTTATTATGCGCGGGATGAGCTCGCGGCCTTTTTCTCTCCGCTGTTGGACGAGGACATGGATTTCACCCGTATCGTGATGGACAATTGGAGCCGGGTGAGGAGCAAGGCGGAACTTGCGGCGATAGCGGGATTGAGCACTTCCCGCTTTGGGGTGAAGTTCAAGGAGGTATTTGGCACGTCGCCTTATCAGTGGATGATGTCGCGCAAGAGCGAGCAGATATACCACAAACTGGTGTATGGCAGCGAATCGCTGAGGGAGATAAGCGAAGAATTCCGGTTCGGTTCCGTACAGCATTTCAATGATTTTTGTAAAAAGAGGTTCGGAATGACCCCCGGGAAGCTGCGCAGTCAGAAGCGTGCCGAGGTGGTTGCCGTGTGAATGTCCGGTTATTCTGTGAAACGAACGGCGGCCTGTCTCAAGACAGGCCGCCGTTCGTTTCTTTCGTTGCCGTCGGTATCAACCGCAGTAGTAGTATTTGCTGACCATTTCGGACATCAGTTCCGGGTGCTGTTTTACTTCACGACGTATGTCGGCGTCGTTGTACGACCGCAGCGTCTTGATGATGCTGTCTATCATTGCCGGGCTGAAGATGCCTTTGGCTTCGTATGCGGCACGCTGTTCGGCCAGTTTGTCGGCGGATGCGGCGCACGAGTCGGGAAGCTGGTCGAGTGATGCGACACGCGCCTTGTTCTCCTCCTTGTGGATATTGACATCCACATAGGTCTTGTCGGCTATTTCGAGCCCGTTGGGAAGTTCGAGTCCGTAGCGGCAGGCGACACAGAGGGCCGATAGCAACTGATAGATGTCGGCGGAGCAGTCGGCCGAACGTATTTCGACGGTCTGTTTCGAGGAGGCATCCACGTGCATCTCCTTGTCCTGCGGGTTCACCTGCGAGAACATGTCGCGTTTGGTAGTCCATCCCAGCGGTACGCGTACGAGTACCGAACGGTTGCGGTCGCCCCAGCAGATGTTCGTCGGAGCCTCCTGATGAGGAACGAGGCGGAAGTAAGAGGTCGGGTTGGCGTTGCCGAACGCGGTAATCGACGGTGCGAGCGTCATCATGCCGGCGATGGCCCGGCGTGCGGTTTCCGACAGTTTGCCGTCGGCATCGAGCATCATGTTCTTGCCGTCCTTCATGATGCGCATGTGGATATGGAGTCCCGAACCTGCCTTGCCTTCGGTGATTTTCGGAGCGAAGCTGGTATCGAGGCCGTATTCGTAGGCGAGGTTGCGAATCACCCATTTGGCCAGCACCAGCTGGTCGGCTGCGTCTTCCACGTCGGTGGGGAGGAACTCAATTTCGTTCTGCTCGTAGATGCGGCCGTCGAGGCGGAAATTGCCCACTTCCGAGTGGCCGTATTTGATTTTGCCGCCGATGAGTGCGATGTAGTACATGCACTGGGTGCGGAAACTGTTGAATTTTGCGAACGGTGCCGATTCATGGTAGCCTTTCTGGTCTACGGCAGGATACATTTGCGTCTGCTCGTTTTCGGGAGCCGACACATAGTATTCGAGCTCGCCCATCGCCTCGTACGTCATGCCGGTGGCTTCGGTGAAGGCTTTCTTGGCCTTGTACAGCGTATATTCCGGCGAACTTTCGAGGCGCTGGCCGTCTTTGTCAAAGAAAGAGCAGAGGAAACACAGCGTGGGCAGTTCGGCGAACGGGTCGATGAAGGCCGTGCGCAGGCGCGGTATGACGTACAGGTCGCTGCTGCCCGCCTCGATGAAGGGGAAGAGACTGGAGCCGTCCACACGCTCTCCGGAGGTGAGGATGGAGTGGAGGTACTCTTCGTTCGTGATGACGAAGTTCAGCGTTTTCAGCCTGCCGTCTGCGGCCGGATACATGAAGTTGACCATGCCGATGCCGTTGTCCTTGACGAACGCGGTGATGTCGGCGAGCGTAAATTCCGCAGCCGGTTTTCCGATGAGGGCCTGCATGGTGTTAGAACGTATGTCCATTTCCATGATGTGATATTTTATGGTTGTATCTGTCGTTATTACAGCCCGGCCGCATCCGCGGCCGAGCTGTAACGGCAAAGATATATCAATATTTTGCTCTCGCAATGATTTTGCGTAAAAATTATCATGATAAAACCCGGAATAGTGCGGAATTGTAACAATGGCGACCGACATCCGGGTGCGTTTTCTCCTTGTCTTGCGGTTGCCTGATGCGAACCGTCCCTCCGTATCATCATACGGAGGGACGGTGGCGGAAACAGGGACAGGGCATCTGCCTACTCCTCTATCAGGTCGATTATCTCGTTGTTTCGCACATCGACGGAGTGGGTCGGCGCGATGTCTTTCAGAGGGACGTAATAGACCGTGGAGGTCGGCGTATAGATGCCGAAGGTCAGCGAGCCTACCAGACCGTTCAGAAAACTCGAATAGGTTCTGACCACGTAGTTTTCCCGGTCACCCACATACTCCGTTGCCTTCATGGTCGCGTTGTTGAGCGGTACGAGACCGTAAATCAGTTGGTGGTTCCACTCCCGGCTGACCTCGATGAGCGGTTCGCTCTTTTCTACGTTGCCCACTATCACCCGTGTATTGTAGCAGGAGGTCAGGACCGTTGCGCAGATTGCTGCAAGCAGGATTCTTTTCATGTCGTTTCGTTTGGTTAGGTGCCGCCGGACGGACGGCCCGGTGAATACATTGTATTACGTTCGACAAATATACGTTTATCTGCAATAATGTAAAAGTATAATGTCTGGTAAACGGCATTTTCCTCCGGGAGCGCATTTTCCGGTTGCGAGACGGTGCGTTTTCCCGATTTTGGTATTATCTTTCACCACCGGCCGACGTTGGCCGGTCCATAAAAGTTACGGGACGATGGGAAGATTTTTGTATCTGTACGCAACATGTCTTGTGTGGGTCTGCGGGAGTGTCTGGGCGCAGGAGCCGCGAACGCATGAATTCGGCCGCATGACGGTACGGGAGTTCATGGAGAGCGAACGGCTTCGGGAAACGGGCGCCGAGGCTGTGGTGCTGTACAGTCTCGGAGATTATGCATTCCTGCACGATGATTGGTTCATGGAGGGGAAGGAGCCTTTTCCGGTCTTCAGTGCGGGGCTTGAAACGCGTATTAAGATACTCTCTCCCGAAGGGGTGCGTTACGGTATGTTCGAGTTCCCGTACGAGGAGTTCAGCTGGCCCGACGGTATCTTCGATATAGAGGGTTTTACGCATAATATGGACGACTCCGGTCGAATCGTCTCCGTGCCGTTGAAGCTTTCCGATATGTCGGATGCGGATGCCGGTGCCGGAGAACGGGTGAGGCGTATCGTTTTTCCCGATGTGCGTGACGGTTCCGTCGTGGAACTGCGGTGCGTACAGCGCTCCAGGCATACGCGGATGCCCGAATGGCGCTTCCAGCGCGGAATTCCCGTATTGGTCAGCGAACTCGTCTATACCACCTGTCCCTATCTCGGGTATTCGCCCGTACTGAAGGGGGCCCGGCGTTACGATTATACGGAGAAGAGGGTGGTGAAGGGACGGCAGCGGGCTGCTTATGAGTATGAACCGGATTATCTGGTTCTCCGGTATGGAATGAAGAATCTGCCCGCATTTCCACAGGAGGAGTATGCCGGCAACGCCGTCGATGCCGTGGTCAGACTCGTATTCCGTCCGGAGTTTTCGCTGTCGCCGCGTACCGGCGCACGAACCTCCTATATGCGCACTTGGCGGCAGGTGAATACGGAACTGTCGAAAGAACGCGATTTCGGCAGGTACGTACAGGCGGCCGCCAAAGAGTACAGAAAGGTGAGGGAAGCCGTTTCGGGAGAGGCCGGCGGGAGCGTCGCCCGGCAGTTGTATGCTTACGTGCGGGACAATTATGCCTGGAACGGCGTGCAGGCGGCGTGTGCTTCGGGCCGTGTCGCAGACCTCGTTCGGAGCAGGGAGGGCAGCAGTGCCGACCTCAACCTGTTCCTGGCGGGGCTGCTGCGTGCTGCGGGGACGGATGCCGTACCCGTATTGCTGCGGGTGCGCGGCAGCGGCAGCGTGGAGCGGGAGGCCCCTTCGAAAGATGCCTTCAATGATGTTGTCATTCGTGTTACGGATGAGGAGGGCGTACATTTTCTCGATGCGTCGGAACGTTTTGCCGGCTTCGGCGAGCTGCCGGCGCGGTGTGCTGACATGGAGGGATTGGTCGCTGAACCCGATACGGAGGAGTGGGTAATGCTGTCGCAGGAGCAGGTCGCCTTCGATGGTCGTGAGGTCGGTATCGTTGTCGATACCGCCGGTATCGCGGATGTTTCGGTAGTGCGCACTTTCGACGGGGCGGCCGCGATGAATCTGAGGAGCGGCTGCGGCGGGTCTGCCGATGCGCTTGCCCGGATGGTGGCAGGGGAGGAGGGGGCATCCGCCGCCCGGACGGAGGCGTGCGACGAACCCGGGAAGCCGCTCGTGGTACGGTATGTTTGTACGGAGGAGGTGGAGCGGGAAGAGGACGGGACACTGCGCCTTGCCCCCTTCGGGGCGGTCTTCCCCGGGGACAATCCGTTCGGACAGACGACCGTCCGGCACTTTCCGGTCGATATCGTTTTCAGACCCGTGGATGTCTATCGGGTGCGTATCGCAATTCCACAGGGGTACCGGGTGAAAAGCCTGCCGTCCGGCATGAAAGTCGAAGACGGAATCTCCCGGTTCACGTATGAGGCCGTCGCAGGAGAGAATGAGGTGGTTATCGAGGCCGAATTCAGCCTTTCGGAGAGCCGCTATCCGGCTTCGGCATACGCTCTGCTGCGGAAACGGTACGACGGGATGCTTGACGCACTTTCGCGTCCGGTAGTTTTTGAGCCGGAAGAGCTGCTGCCGTAACGGACGGTGGCTCCGCGGTGTCGGTACGGATGCGGTCAGAGAAGGATGCGGTCGGATGGCATCTTCCGTATGTATTTATAAGCGTAGAGCAGGTTGGCGAGGGTCTCCGGTGACAGGGGATGGTTCCGGAGGTTGGAAAGCGTATTGTCACGGAACTCGTTGCGGCCGTCCACGGACTGTCGGAAATATTTGACGAACTCCTTGTCGGTGATGTACGGTGTGAGAATGAGGAAAAAGAACTGCGGGGTACCTCCCCGGGCGAGTTCCCGTGTGAAGGCCAGCGGAATAACCTTCAGAATGCGTTCGTTGGAGAGGGAGAGGCCCTTGTGGGCGGCGTATCGGTCGTAGCCGGTCTCTTCGAAAAATTCCCTTTTCATCTCTTCGCACAGGTATGCCAACAGGTCGCCGGAGGCGAGTCCCTGACGCGTGTCGGCATTCGGGATGCCGGCAGAGCTGTCGGTTTCTTTGCATGTGGGAGCGGTTGCGGCGGAGGCGGATTTCGGTGGGTTGGCGTAACCGCTCGTCGTGCCGAGCATATCGGAATAGACGCTCATGCCCGTCTGCCGGCATTTCAGGTAATAACGGTAGCGGGTTTCGAAAGAGCCGCTGCCGCAGTCCATGCACCAGACGGCCGATACACCGATGAAATTCATCATGCGGGAGGCGGCCAGGGACGGCAGCGTTCCCGGTCTCTGCGCACTGTCCGTCTGGCGCAGCGTCTCCCGGAAACTTCCCTTCAGCGGATAATCGAGTGTCAGATTCGTGCGTACCACATCCAGAAAGTCGGATTGGGTGAGCCCGCAGCGGTAACCGTCCTCCTCCGTCCTCTCCAGATACCTCATGCACAGGATACGGTCATTGTAGGTGGCGGGATTCCTTTTCAGGTAGGCGTCGAGGCCGGGGCGGGTACATTCCGTGATGCCGTCGTCCGGATAGCGTACCGGGATATCTCCGTCGGTGCGGATACCGGTATGCGGCCGGAGAGTAAAATCGACCACCTCTTCGTAGGGCAGCGTAAAGGTCCGTTGCTCTCTGTTCCGGTGTACGGTCATGCGGATATCGGTGCCGGGATAGAGGTTGCCGTCAATTACATCCCGGTAACGGATGAATTCGTCGTTGCGGATTTTCGTATCGTCGAAGGAGAAGATGAGTTCGCTGACAGTCTTTTCGCTGTGAAAGAACCGTCGCATCATGGTTTCGTACCGGACACGCAACGCGTGTCTCTTTTTGGCGATGCGGCTGACGGCGAATGTAATTCCTGTTGCGATGAGGCCCGAAACGATGGCCCCGACGACGATTTCCGTCCAGTTCATGGCAAATCCCTCTTTTTCTGCGAAGATACGGTTTTCCGCCGGGAAAGACAACGGCCTGCCTGCCGTTTCCGTGCACGGGACGAGGCCGGACCGCATGGGACTGCCGGTCGGGGAAAAGGGAACCGGAAAGTTTTGAACCGTGAGCAGGAATGAATATTTTTGCAGTGGATTTTCTGCTGTCCGAGTGAGGAACGGCAGTTGACGGATACGATGAAGTTTTCTACGCGTTTGAAATATATCTTCGCCACGCTGCTCATGGGAGCGGTCGTGGTCTTCGACCATGTATGGGGCGGGTGGCTGCCGGACGACTATCCCTATGTGGTATGGATACACTACGGACTGCTCGTTCCGGTGGGGTTTTGTCTGGCGGTCAGCCTGGGCATGAATACCGGTAATCCGGAGCGTAGCGTTTTCGCCGTCACCTGCGGCGTTGCGGCGACGGTGTTGCTCGCCGTACTGCCCGGCATCGGGATGGCTGTGATACTGAACCGATTCGTCCCGATGATTATCGGAGCTTTCGTCCAGTGGCTGATTGTTCGTAAATGAACGGCATGAACCGTTTCGGATGAAATCCACGGATCGGATTGCATTCGGTCGTAGCAGAAGCCTGTATTTCCGATAACAGGTCGCTGCCGTGGTATCCGGGAAGCCGGCGGAGAGAAGTGAACCGGTCTTGCAGGAGCCGGGGTATCGGCGGAGTCTTGCCGCCTGTTTGAGTTCGCTATGAAAGGTATTGGTTCAACCGACAGCGTATTGAACGTTTTGCGGCTTCGACACAACCGGAAAATCCATCGCAAACGACACAAAAAAGAGACTTACATTGCTGCAAGCCTCTTACCCTCAGTGACTCCGACAGGATTCAAACCTGTAACCGCCTGATCCGTAGTCAGGTACTCTATTCAGTTGAGCTACGGAGCCATATTTCCTGATTGCGAGTGCAAAGATAGTGATTTTTGAAAACAATGCAAATTTTTTTCGTGTACTTTACAGGTTTCCTTTCGGTACTTTATGTCTTCCGTCGGTCGGCGGGGAGAGATGAAGAGTGGAAGGAATTGATATTGAATAAGCAATCCGGGAACTGTCTGTTCCCGGATTGCTCGATGTTTGGCCTCTTTTCCGTGTTCTATTTGTTGATGAGCTCGGCGAGTTTGGCCTTTACGTCGTCGCCGCGCAGGTTCTTGGCTACGATGGTTCCGTCGGGGCCGATGAGGAAGTTGGAGGGGATGCTCTGGATGGCGTATGCCTTCGTGGCCTTTTGCTCTTCGTCATTCATGGCTGCCACGTTTATCCATGTCATTTTGTTGTCGGCCATGGCTTCTTTCCATGCGTCCGCTTCGCTGTCGAGCGAGACGCCGTATATTTCGAAGCCTTTGTCATGGAACATCTCGTAGGACTTCACGAGGAAGGGGAGCTCCATCATGCAGGGACCGCACCACGATGCCCAGAAATCGAGCAGGACGTATTTGCCTTCGCCTACCACCGAAGAGAGCGCTATTTCGTTGCCTTCGGCATCGGGCAGGATGATATCTACGTATTTGCTGCCCACGTCGGTGTTCTTCTTGGCTTCGGCGTGTTCCCGGATTTCACCCGCGAGCTTGGTCTCCCGGACGGCCGGTGAGAACTGGTCGAGTTTGGCGATGATGGCGTCGCCGTTCCATTCGTTCATCAGGCTTGTCAGGAGATAGAGTCCGAAATAGTTGTCGAGGTTGGCGTCCATGGCTTCTGCGATGGTGCCTTTCATCTCGTCGGCTATCGCCTGGCGTTCCTCTTCCGAACCGGCCGTGTAGAAGCGTTCCATGATTTCATACTGGCGGTCGTTGAGGGCCGTGTTGCTGTCGTTTGCCTTGGTTCCGGTAATTTTCAGCGCTTCGTTTTTCTCTCCTGCGACGGTTATTTTGCCCGGTTCGAGGAAAATCATTGCCAGAGGCCGGTCGTTGTTGCTGAGCAGGGCGAGCGACGGTTCGTCGGCGGTACCCTGAAGGGTGAACTGGCCGTCGGTGACGGGTGCTTCGGCGATGTCGTCGCCCGCATCGTTCATCAGCGTCACGGTTCCTTCGAGTCCCGTTACGTTACCCGTGATGGTGTAGCTGTTCTTCTTTCCGCAGCTGCACAGCATAACCGCCATGGCTGCAATCAATAGGATTTTTTTCATACTTTTTTGGATTATAACGTGTTTATTTCTTTCTTCTTGCTTTTATTTCCCTCTCCGGGTTGCGGGCGACGAACTCTTCCCAACTGCCCGAACTGCCGCGCCGTCCGCTCTTTGGATGCGTTCCTTCTGCCGGCAGGGGAGAGGTGGTGACAAAATAGTGACACAAAGCTACTGCCAAACCGTCCGTCGCATCCAGTCTTTTCGGATTATATTCCACTCCGAGCATACTTTTGAGCATGGAAGCCACCTGTTCCTTCGCCGCTCCGCCTACACCCGTAACGGACTGTTTGATTCGCCGAGGGGCGTATTCGAATACGGGTACCTCCCGGTGAAGCGCGGCGGCCATCGCTACACCCTGTGCGCGGCCGAGTTTCAGCATGCTCTGTACGTTCTCTCCGAAGAAGGGCGATTCAAGGGCCACCTCGTCCGGAGCATACGCTTCGATAAGGCCCGATACCCGTTCGAAAATATGATGCAGCTTTGCATAGGCATCGGGCAGGCGCCCCAGTTCGATATCCCCCATGGCGATACACGACACGCTGCTGCCCTTCACTTCGAGCACACCGTAGCCCATACGGTTCGTCCCGGGGTCTATCCCCATGATGCGCAGAGGCTTGTCTGAGGTCATGTTCACGGTTGCGTTTAGGTCGTGCGAAGGTCGATGACTGCGTAGAGGATTATTCTCCGGTTTTGCCAGTCAGTTCGTTGAGCTGTTTCTCCATGCGGTAAACCGTCTTGCTCAGTTCGGGCAGGTTGCGGAATACGGCGTTGGCGCGGTGGTACCGCGAGATGGGCAGGGCAGGGTAGCCGAAATAGACCGTCCCTTCCGGGATGTTGTTCGAGATGCCCGATTTGGAACCGAGCTGCACGTTGTCGCCGATGGTCAGGTGGCCGGCGATGCCCACCTGTCCGCCCAGCATACAGTGGCGGCCTATTTTGCTCGTACCCGCTATGCCGACCTGCGAGGCGCATACGGTATGTTCGCCCACGACCACATTGTGGCCTACCTGTATGAGGTTGTCGAGCTTCACGCCGCGACGGATGACGGTCGAACCCATCGTGGCGCGGTCGATGCAGGTATTGGCTCCTATCTCCACGTTGTCCTCCACCACGACGTTTCCTATCTGGGGTATCTTGGCGTATTCGCCCTTCTCGTCTGGAGCGAAGCCGAAACCGTCGGCCCCGATGACCGCTCCCGCGTGGATGATGACGTTGCTGCCGATGCGGCACCCTTCGTATATCTTGACTCCGGCATATATCGTGGTATTGTCGCCTACCGTCACCCCGTCGCCGATGTAGACGTTCGGGTAGATGCAGACGTTGTCGCCGATGCGTGCACCGGCCTCGACGACGGCGAATGCACCGACGTAGCAGTCGCTGCCGAGCGTCGCGTCGCCGGCGATTTCCGCCCGGTCGCTTATTCCTTTCTTGCGCGGTTTGTGGGCGGCATAGAGTTCGAGCAGTTTGGCGAACGAGGCGTAGGCGTCTGTCACCCGTACGAGCGTCGCCCGGACGGTGTCCCTGGCTTCGAATTCCCGGTCCACGATTACCACGGACGACTGCGTGTCGTACAGGTAGTGTTCGTATTTCGGGTTGGCGAGGAACGACAGCGCTCCCGGGCGTCCCTCCTCTATCTTGGCGAATGTCGAAACGACGGCATCCGCATCCCCTTCGACCTCGCCGCCGAGGTAGGCGGCAATCATGCCTGCGGTAAATTCCATATCGTGCTAAAGGTAATTTTTGATGTCTATGTTGTCCGGCATCAGTCCCGTCGGGTCGCCGCCGAAGGCGATGAGCTCCCGGATGATGCTCGATGAGATGGCCACATAACGGGGCGGCGTGAAGAGCAGGACGGTGGTGATTTCCGGAAAGAGCATCTGGTTTACTACCATCATGTTCCGTTCGTATTCGTAGTCTACCGTATTGCGCATGCCGCGCAGCAGGAAATTCGCCCCGATTTGGCGGCAGAATTCGCCCGTGAGTTCCGAGTAGACCGCCACTGTCACCCGGTCGTCGGCGCCGTACAGGTCTTCGATGAGCCGTTTGCGGTTCTCCACGGTCAGCAGCCCGTTCTTCTCCGAATTGGAGCCGATGCCGACCACGATGCGGTCAAATATTTTCAGACCGTCCTCCACGATGGCCTGGTGTCCGAGTGTGAACGGGTCGAACGACCCCGGAAAGAGCGCCGTTTTTTTCATGCCGTGCTATGCGAGTTTGTCCAGCAGGGCACGCATGCCGGCCTTGCTCTCCACGAGGGCCGGTATCGCTTCGATGTTCACCCGCTCCTGCCGCATGGTGTCGCGGTCGCGTACCGTGACGGTTCCGTCTTCGGCACTCTGGTGGTCTACCGTGATGCAGAGCGGGGTGCCGATGGCATCCTGGCGGCGGTAACGCTTGCCGATGCTGTCCTTCTCGTCGTACTGTATGTTGTAGTCGTATCTGAGCGTGTTCTTGATGCGGTGGGCGATTTCCGGCAGGCCGTCTTTTTTGACGAGCGGCAACACGGCTGCCTTCACCGGTGCGAGCGGGGCGGGAATGGAGAGTACCGTGCGTTCTTCGCCGTTCTCCAGCTTCTCCTCCTGATATCCCGCCGAAAGTACCTGCAATACCATGCGGTCTACGCCGATGGAGGTCTCTATTACATAAGGGATATAGCTTTCGCCCGTCTCCGCGTCGTAGTAGCGTATCTTCTTGCCGGAGAACTCTTCGTGCCGGCCCAGGTCGAAGTCGGTGCGGGAGTGTACGCCCTCCACCTCCTTGAAACCAAACGGGAAGCGGAACTCGATGTCGGCGGCTGCGTTGGCGTAGTGGGCCAGCTTCTCGTGGTCATGGAAACGATAGTTGTCGTCGCCGAAACCGAGTGCCCGGTGCCACCGCATGCGGGCCTCCTTCCACTTCGCGAACCATGCGAGCTCTTCGCCCGGACGTACGAAGAACTGCATCTCCATCTGTTCGAATTCGCGCATGCGAAAGATGAACTGCCGTGCGACGATTTCATTGCGGAAAGCCTTGCCGATTTGTGCGATGCCGAAAGGAATCTTCATGCGGCCCGTCTTCTGCACGTTGAGGAAATTGACGAAGATGCCCTGTGCCGTTTCGGGTCTCAGATAGATGGTGTTCGCTCCGTCGGCCACCGAACCTATCTTCGTATCGAACATCAGGTTGAACTGGCGTACCTCCGTCCAGTTGCGCGTTCCCGAAATGGGGCAGGCTATCTCGGTGTCGATGATGATTTGGCGCAGGCCGTCGAGGTCGTTGGCGTTGAGCGCCTGTGCCATGCGGGTGTTGATTTCGTTTCGTTTCGCGGTAATCTCCGCCACGCGCGGATTGGTGGCGCGGAACTGTTCCTCGTCGAACCGTTCCCCGAAGCGTTTGCGGCCCTTTTCGACCTCCTTGTCTATCTTTTCGTCTTGTTTGGCAATCCAGTCTTCGATGAGCACGTCGGCACGGTAGCGCTTTTTGGAGTCCTTGTTGTCTATCAGCGGGTCGTTGAAGGCGCCCACGTGTCCCGACGCTTCCCATACGCGCGGGTGCATGAAGATGGCCGCGTCGATGCCCACGATGTTATCGTGGAGCTTCGTCATCGAATCCCACCAGTAGCGCTTGATGTTGTTCTTCAGTTCGACGCCCATCTGGCCGTAGTCGTACACGGCGCTCAGGCCGTCGTATATCTCGCTCGAAGGGAATATGAAGCCGTATTCCTTACAGTGTGCGACGAGCTTCTTGAAAAGTTCTTCTTGTGTCATTATTTTGTGCCTCTGCGTTTAATATGCCAAAAGTACTACAAATCACGCGACCTGCCCAGCAAAAGGCGGGAAATTATCGAACAAAGATACTATTTTCCGCAGGGATTTCCCTCCGGTCCTTCCGAGTACACCCGAATCCGGCCGCAGTCCGGTGCGGGGAGCGGATGCGATAAATCCTCCGGGCGTTTCCGAATCCCGCCGTAAAAACGTAACTTTGCAGGCGGTATGGGACGGATACTTGCCATAGACTACGGTACGAAACGCACCGGTATAGCGGTGAGCGACCCGCAGCGCATCATCGCCGGCGGACTCGACACCTTGCCGACGGCGCAGCTCATGCCGTGGCTTGCGGAGTATGTCGCCTCCGAAGGAGTCGATATTATCGTGGTGGGGCTTCCCGTGCGGACGGACGGCTCTCCGAGCGATACGCATGCGGCGGCCGGCGGATTGGCCAGGAGGCTTGCGGAGCGGTTTCCCGCCGTGCGGGTAGTGATGTTTGACGAGCGGTTCACCTCCGTGCTGGCCCATCGGGCGATGCTGGACGGCGGCATGAAGCGGATGCAGCGGCGCGACAAGGCTGCGGTAGACCGGATAAGCGCTACCATTCTGCTGCAGGGGTTCATGGAGAGCCGCATGTATGAAGAGATGAAAAACAGATAGAAGTCTTATGATATATCCTATTTACATATACGGTTCTCCCGTATTGCGGGAGGAGTGCATGGAGGTGGAACGGGAGTATCCCGAACTGGAAAAGCTGGTGTCGGACATGTTCGACACGATGTATGCGTCGGAAGGGGTGGGGCTTGCCGCTCCTCAAATCGGCAAGTCGCTGCGGCTGTTCGTCGTGGATACTTCGCCGTTCGGTCAGTATGACCCGTCGGCGGCCGGTTACAAAAGGGTGTTCGTCAATCCGGAGATAACGGAGGAATCGGACGAGGAGGTGCTTATGAACGAGGGGTGCCTTTCGCTGCCGGGGCTGCACGAGGATGTCTACCGTCCGGAGAAGATTCGGATACGCTATTTCGACGAGCGGTTTCAGGAGCACGAGGAGGTGCTCGAAGGATGGCCGGCCCGGGCGGTGCAGCACGAATACGACCACATCGAGGGCATTGTTTTCACCGACCGCTTGGCTCCGCTGCGCAAGACGCTCGTGAGGAATAAGCTGAATGCGATGGCGAAAGGCAAATACGAGGCAGCCTACCGTACGAAACAGACGAAAAAGTAGCTCCGGAAGGGCCGTACGGAATCCCTGCCGTTGGATGACCGTCCTGCGCAAAGGGGAACCGGCAGTGCCGGTGACCGCACGGAACCTTATCCCTTGGCGGCTTTGGAGATGCCCGAAACCCGGCGGCATTCCGGCATGTGGAAAGCCGGAATGCCGCCGGTGTCGGAGACGGCCCGTCAGAGAGCAGCTTCGATGATTTCCCTGATAAGCCCTTCAGCGTCTGTCCTCGTCCGTTTGAGGTAATCCTTGTAGAGGTCGAAATGGTGCTTCAGTGCCTCTTTGTAGCCTTCCGTGTCGCCGGCCTTGATGCGTTCCAGCAAGTCGCGGTGCGTGACCAGTTTGCCTTTCGCCGCGAGTTCGGCCCGGCGCGTCTCGAACATGGGCTTGTGTTGTTCTACGACATATTCGAGTACGGGAATGATGAGCGTCTGGAATTCCGTCATCATCTTGTTTCCCATGTTTTCATACAGTTTCCGGTGAAAACCGGTCAAGTACGGGTCGCCGAAACGCTCTTCGTTCTCTACTAACTGTTCCAGTTCGGCGATATCCTGCGGGGAGAGCAGGTTGATGACGAGGTCGGCCGAACCGAGTTCGAGAATTATCCTCATCTCGAAAATGTCGCGCAGGGTCGTTTCGCTCATCAGGAGCGGGTTCATGCTGCGGCGGAGGCTCGCCAGCAGCGAGGGTTCGGCGAGCGTCATGCCGCGTTTGGTGCGCGACTGAATCATGCCCGTCATCTTGAAACGGCTGAGCGCTTCCCGCAGGACGGTACGGCCTATGCCGAGCGATGCGGCGAGTTCGTTTTCGTTGGGGATGCTGCTGCCCGGACGCAATCCCTGTTCCTTGAAGTATTGAATCAACTTCTCTTCCACCTGGTCTACGAGGGTGTATCCGCTTCTGTCAATCCGAAGGCTATCCATACTACTAAATTGTTAATTGGGGTGTCGTACAAAAAAGGAAAATTCATTACAAATATAATTGTTTTGGCGTTAATGCCGTAAAATACGGATTAAATATTATTTGTATTTCGTTCGCCGGATTTGTCCTGTTTTTGTTTTTTCCTGTTCATTGTTCGGGTATCTTGTTCCTTGTTAGTCTGTTGTGTTTATTTTGCCCGTCGCGGCACCCTTTCCGTAACGGAAAAGGCGCAGGGCGGTGGCCCGACGACTGCTTCCTTTATGCGATATTATTATCTTTATAAGGTTTCAGGCGGAAAATTGAAATAATGTTCGCCCGAAAAGTTTGTATCTGATATAAATAGTTCCTATTTTTGGAAAATCTAAAACTTTAATATCATCATGAAGAACACCCTGATAGAGCCGTCCGTAGTCCGGGCGGCCATGGAACAGTTTGATGTTACAGACCTTAACAACGGCTCCATAAGACAGATAGGCGGGATAGTGAAGACCATCGAAGAGCGTACGGGCGAAGAGTTCGTCCACCTCGAGATGGGCGTGCCGGGCCTGCCGCCCGAAAAGGTGGGTATCGCGGCCGAACACGCCGCGCTGGACGCCGGCGTCGCATCCATCTATCCGGAGATGCCGGGTATCCCCGAACTGAAATACGAGTCGTCCCGTTTTCTGAAGGCATTCGTCGATGCGGATATTTCGCCGGAAGGGTGCCTGCCCACCGTAGGTTCCATGCAGGGTGCGTTTGCGGCTTTCACGCTCTGTTCGCAAATAGACCCGAAAAAGGATACCATTCTTTATATAGACCCCGGTTTTTCGGTACAGAAGACGCAGGCCGACGTAATAGGGGTGAAGCGGGAGGCGTTCGACCTCTATGACTACCGGGCCGAGAAGCTGGGACCGAAACTGGAGAGCTACCTCGCCAAAGGCAACATAGCCGCCATCATCTACTCCAACCCCAACAATCCGACGTGGATGTGTCTCACGGATTCGGAACTGAAGACCATCGGCGAGCTGGCCGCCAGGTACGATACGATTGTCATCGAAGACCTTGCCTACATGGCGATGGATTTCCGTCGCGACCTGAGCAAGCCTTTCCAGCCACCCTATCAGGCGAGTGTCTCCAAATATACCGACAACTACATCATCCTGATGAGTGCCTCGAAGATATTCAGCTATGCGGGTCAGCGCATCGCCGTGATGGCTATCTCCGATGCGCTCTACAAGCGGCCCTACGAGGCGCTGAAGGAGCGTTACGGTCTGGCCAAGTTCGGGCCGGTCATGCTACAGCGCATCCTCTACTGCCTCTCGTCGGGTACGGCGCATACTCCTCAGTACGCTTTGGCCGCCATGCTCAAGGCAGCCAACGACGGCGAACTCGATTTCGTGGAAGAGGTGAAAGAGTACGGCCGGCGCACGGAGAAGATGAAGGAGATATTCGAGCGGAACGGATTCCACATCGTTTATGACCGCGACCTCGACCAGCCGCTGAGCGATGGTTTCTTCTTTACGGTGGGATACAAGGATGTAGAGGGGGGAGAACTGCTTCGCCTGCTGCTTCACTACGGTATCAGCGCCATCGTGCTTTCGACGACCGGAAGTCTCCAGCAGGGATTGCGCGTCTGCTCCTCTACCATCAGGCCGCACCACTACGCGATGCTCGACGAGCGGCTGCGCATGTTTAACGAGAATTACGGAAAGTAGAGGCCGAAATCCGGCAGGATGTTTGTTGTCCGGTGGCAGGGCCTTTTTCGGCAGGTGCGCTCCCTGCCGGAAAGATGAGAGAAAAAGCATTTGTTGATATGATAAACGAGAAACTGTTCAATCCGTCCGGTGTCGTCGTGGTAGGCGGCTCGGACGACGTAAACAAACCCGGCGGCGCCGTGCTGCGCAACCTGTTGCAGAGCCCTTTCAAAGGGCAGACCTATGTGGTCAATCCGAAAGCAGACAGCGTGCAGGGCGTGAAGTCCTGCCACACGGTGGAGGAGCTTCCGCAGGTGGATTGCGCCATCATCGCCATTGCCGCCAAATATTGCCTCCATGCGGTGGAGGTTCTCGCCAAAGAGAAAGGTACCCGCGCGTTCGTCATCCTTTCGGCCGGTTTCGGGGAGGAGAACAAGGAGGGTGCAGCGCTCGAACGCCGTATCGTGGAGGTAATCGATTCGGTGGGCGGGGCACTGATAGGGCCCAACTGCACGGGTATCCTGACCACGAATTACAACGGTTCGTTCACCTCGCCCGTCCCGCAGCTCGACCCCAAAGGGGTGGATTTCATCTCGGGCTCGGGGGCGACGGCCATCTTCATTGTGGACAACGGCATGAGGAAAGGGCTGAAGTTCAACAGTGTCTGGTCTGTGGGCAACTCGGCGCAGATAGGCGTGGAGGAGGCCCTCGAATACCTCGACGAGTCGTTCGATTCGGAGCACAGTTCGCGCATCAAGCTGCTTTATATCGAAAGCATCAACAATCCGGAGAAGTTCCTGCGTCACGCCGCGTCGCTGATACGCAAAGGATGCCGGATAGCCGCCGTCAAATCGGGCAGTTCCGAGGCCGGCGGCCGGGCCGCTTCGTCGCATACCGGTGCGCTCGCCAGTCCCGATATCGCGGTGGATGCCCTGTTCCGCAAGGCGGGCATCGTGCGCTGTAGCGGCCGCGAGGAGCTGACTACGGTGGCCGGGATATTCATGTACCCCGAGCTTAAGGGGCGCAACATCGCCATCGTCACCCATGCGGGCGGACCGGCCGTGATGCTGACCGATGCGCTTTCCAACGGAAAACTGGAGGTGCCCCACATCGAGGGGCCGAAGGCGGCCGAGCTGCTGGGCAAACTCTTTCCCGGTTCTTCGGTCGGCAATCCGATAGATTTTCTGGCAACGGGTACGGCCGAGCAGCTCGGTTATATCCTTGATGCGTGCGAGAACGATTTTGAGGAAATCGACGGTATCGCGGTGATATTCGGCAGTCCGGGACTCTTCCCTATATACGATGTCTATGCGCTGCTGGCCGAGAAGATACGTACCTCTAAGAAGCCGATATTTCCGATATTCCCCTCTTACGGATGGGTGAAGGGCGAGATAGAAGAGTTCGTTCGGAACGGCGGCGTCTATTTCCCGGACGAGGTGCTGTTCGGCAATGCGCTCGCCAAGGTGTACAATACGCCGCGTGTGGAGCCGGAGGATGCCCAGTTCCCGTGCGTGGATGTGGAGCGTATCCGGAGTGTCATCAACGGTGCCGGAAACGGTTACCTTTCTCCCGACCGTATCCACGACCTGCTTGATGCGGCGGGTATCGCCCGCGCGAAAGAGGGAACGGCCGACAGCGAGGCGGAGTGTCTGGAGCTGGCCCGCGAGATAGGGTTCCCGTTGGTGATGAAGGTCGTCGGTCCGGTGCATAAGTCCGATGTGGGCGGTGTGGTACTCAATGTGCGGGACGAGGAGACGGTCGTACGCGAATTCCGCCGCATGATGCAGATTAAGGATACCTATGCCGTGATGCTCGCCCAGCAGCTCCGCGGAACGGAGGTCTTCATCGGAGCGAAGCGCGAGGGTGGTTTCGGCCACATTGTGATGTGCGGTCTGGGTGGTATTTTCATCGAGGTGCTGAAAGACGTGAACGTGGGACTCGCTCCCGTTTCGCCGGACGAGGCGCGTGCGATGATACGCGGCCTGAAATCCTATAAGATTATACAGGGTGTCCGCGGACAGGAACCGGTCAATGAAGAGAAGTTCGTGGAGGCCGTCGTGCGTGTTTCGATGCTCGTGCGCACCGCCCCGGAGATATTCGAGATGGACCTGAATCCGCTGCTTGGCAACCGCGACGAGGTCGTGGCGGTGGATGCCCGCATCAGGATAGAGAAATAGTTCTCAATTCCTATATTAATTATATATTATGTAGAAGCCGGGCCGCCTGAAGCGGCCCGGCTTGTCGTATGATGGAAAGAGGAGACCATGGCGGGGCCGGACGCGATTGGGGCGGTGTCGGTCGCCTCGTTTTTCCGGAATGTTGCGGATAACGGAGCCGCCGGCAGGGAATGGCTTGAGTTTTGCAAAGGATAAGGCTGTATCGGATTGCAGCCGTCGGTACCGCCTGTCGGGACGTGCGGACTCCGCACTTCGGTTTTCCGGGAGTGTGCACCGGATGAACGGAACCAATTTATTCACTGAATTATTAAAACAAGCAAAGTTATGTATTACAGCAATGGAAATTACGAGGCATTCGCAAGGCCGAAGAAACCTCAGGACGTAGAGAACAAATCGGCTTACCTGGTGGGTTCGGGTCTGGCTTCCCTTTCGGCGGCACTGTTTCTGGTGCGCGACGCCCAGATGCCGGGCGAGCGGATACACATTCTGGAGGAGCTGGAGCTGCCGGGCGGCAGTCTCGACGGTATCCTCGATAATACCCGCGGCTATATCATGCGCGGGGGACGGGAGATGGAGAATCATTTCGAGTGTCTGTGGGATTTGTTCCGGTCGGTACCTTCACTGGAGGTGAAGGACGCTTCGGTGCTCGACGAATTCTATTGGCTGAACAAGGAAGACCCCAACTTTTCCAAGATGAGGGCCACGATGAACCGCGGCAAGTCGGCCCATACCGACGGCAAGTTCACCCTGACGGACAAGGCGGCCGAGGAGATTGCCCGGCTGTTCCTTACTTCGGAGGAGGAGCTCAACGACAAACGTATTTCGGATGTCTTTTCCGAAGAGTTTTTCCAGTCCAACTTCTGGCTCTACTGGCGGACGATGTTCGCCTTCGAGGAGTGGCACAGCGCCATGGAGATGCGTCGCTACATCGCCCGTTTCATCCATCACATCGGCGGACTGCCCGACCTGTCGGCGCTGAAGTTCACCCGCTACAACCAGTATGAATCGCTGGTGATGCCGCTCGTCAAGCACCTCGAATCGAAAGGGGTGCGCTTCGAGTACGGCGTGCAGGTGAAAAACGTAATCGTTAGCAAGGCGGGCGGGAAGAAGACCGCCACCAAAATCGTCTATGAAAAGGGCGGAAGAGAGGGCGAGATAAACCTGACGGAGAACGACCTTGTGTTCGTCACGAACGGCAGCATTACGGAGAACTCTACCTATGGCGACCAAAATACCGTTCCGGTGCTCGATGCTTCGCTGGGCGGAAGTTGGAGCCTCTGGACGAATATTGCCGTACAGGACCCGGCGTTCGGCAAGCCGGAGAAGTTCTGCGGCAACATCAAGGAATCGAATTTCGTGTCGGCCACGCTGACCACGCTCGACGGACGGATTCCTCCCTATATCGAGCGGATATGCCAGCGGGACCCGTTTGCAGGAAAGGTGGTGACGGGCGGCATCGTCTCCGTCAAGGATTCGTCGTGGCTGATGAGCTGGACGCTCAACCGCCAGCCGCAGTTCAAGAAACAGCCGGGGAACGAACTCGTCGTGTGGATATACGGCCTCTTTTCCGACCGTCCGGGCGATTACGTGAAGAAGCCGATGAAGGATTGTACCGGCATCGAGATAGCCGAGGAGTGGCTCTACCACATCGGGGTGCCGTTGGCCGAGATACACGATATGGCGGTCAATTCGGCCAATACCGTCCCCTGCATGATGCCCTATGTGATGTCTTACTTCATGCCGCGTGCGCTGGGCGACCGTCCGGCCGTTGTGCCCGAAGGTTCGGTGAACCTTGCGTTCATCGGCAACTTCGCCGAGACGCCGCGGGATACGGTCTTCACTACGGAGTATTCCGTGCGTACGGCCATGGAGGCGGTCTATACGCTGTTGGGCGTAGACCGCGGTGTACCGGAAGTCTTCGCTTCGTGTTACGACGTGCGCATGTTGATGAACTCGGCCTCGCGTCTGATGGACGGCAAGAAACTCGCCGACATCAAGGTGCCGTTTATCGTGAGACAGCTTGAGAAGAAGGCGGTCGAGAAGAGCAGGGGTACCATTATCCACGAACTGCTGGAACAGTATGGTCTGATATGATGCGGCGCATGCCGCATCGGACGGAACGGTTACGGCGGGCAATTTTCCCGCCGTAATTTTTTTGTCCCTCCGTACCGCATCCGCTGTGAGCGGGGAGGAGTTTTATGACAGGGTACCGTCCGGTGCGGGGGCGGCATAGTGCACGAGCACCTTGTCGATGCGTGCACCGTCCATGTCGACTATTTCGAAACGGAAACCGTTCCAGGAGAGTGTTTCGCCGGTGGAGGGGATGTGTTTCAGCTCGTCGAGGAGGAGTCCGCTCAGGGTGTTGTATTCGTTGTCGCGGTAGAGCTCTTCGCGGTCGAACTGTTCGAGAAAGTTGTAGAACGAGCACTGTCCGTCTACCAGCCAGCTTCCGTCCTCGCGCCGTACCATCTCCGCCTCCTCGTCTTCATCCGGTACCTCGCCCACGAGGGCCTCCATCATGTCGCGGAGTGTCACGATGCCCAGCACGTCGCCGAATTCGTCGATGATGAAGCCGTAGGCCGAATTGGTACGCTTGAACTCTTCGAGCGCTTCATAGACGCTCTGGTTCTCGGGAAGACAGTTGGCCGGTTTCAGAATGGAGGACAGACGGAAATCCGGCCGGTGAATGTTACCGAAGAGGTCTTTCATGTGTGCCGCGCCGGCCAGTTCGTCCGGCCGGCCGTCGGAGACGGGATAGACGTCGTGCATGTCGGCGCATACCTTGCGCAGTATCTCTTCGGCGGAGTCGTTCGTGTCGAGCCACACCAGTTCGCTGCGGTGTGTCATGATGGAGTCAACGTCCCGGTCGCCGAGGCTGAAGACGCGCTCCACGATGTCGTGCTCGACGGCCTGGACCTCGCCCGTGTCCATGCCTTCGCGGACGATGGCCTTAATCTCCTCCTCCGTCACTTTGTTTTCGCTCTCTTTGAGCCCTATTGCTTTGGTCACCAGTGCCGTGCTCTTGGAAAGCAACCATACCAGCGGCGCGGCCACAAGCGACAGCGCCTTCATGGGCCTTGCCACGGCTTTCGATACTTTTTCCGCCATGGCCATGCCGATGCGTTTCGGGACGAGCTCCCCGAAGATGAGCGTCAGGTAGGTGACGGCGATGACGATAACCGTTTTGGCGATGCCGTAAGCGTATGGGGCCAACATCTCCGCGCGTGCGATGACGACCGCGAAGTCGGCGGCGAAAGCTTCGCCCGAATAGAGACCGGTCAGAATGCCGATGAGCGTGATGCCGATTTGTACGGTGGACAGGAACCTGTCCGGTTCGCCGGAGAGTGCGAGAGCTGCGCGGGCGGGCTTGCTGCCGCTGCGGGCTTCCGTCTCCAGCCTCGACCTGCGCGCCGATACCAATGCTATCTCGGACATCGAAAGGATGCCGTTCAGAACAATCAGCAGCAGGATGATAACGATTTCCATAGTTGATTTGAAAATGAATGATACGGTCGTTGTTTCTGTTCGGTGCGGCGGGGAAGAGTGTGTGACGGGCCGGTGCCGCAGGCCGGAGGCCTCGTCACTCTTTCAGTACGGTATGCAGGATGTTGATTCGGATGCGAAGCAGACCGTGCATCCGCCTGGCGGCGGTGCGGAGAGAGGAACCGGTCACTTCGGTTTTCTGTGGTATCCGTAAACGAAAACCCGGAAACCGGTTCGGTTCCGGTTCCGGCTGCTGGCCCTCCTGTATGTTCTCTCGGTGTTTTGCGGCTGCTGTAATTTTGAAAACGACAAATCAACGCATCGTACATTGTTTTCGTATGCGAATATCGGAAATATTTTTCGGATAAGCCCATGCCCGTGTTGAAAATTTTGCAGCGAACGGACGGTGGCGGACACTCGGGAGGGAGACCGCAGACGATGCGGTCGGGTGTTTTTTGTCGGGGTACGGAGGTTACCGTTCCCGGTAGCGTTTGCCCAGCGGGTGGTGTTCGTTCAGTGCGGCGTGCAGGCGACCCGTGTCGAGGTGGGTGTATATCTCCGTGGTCGTGATGGATTCGTGGCCGAGCAGTTCCTGTACCTGGCGGATGTTGGCCCCGCCCGCGAGCAGGTGGGTGGCGAAACTGTGGCGGAAGGTGTGCGGACTCACCTCCTTGTCGATTCCGGCGGCCGCTGCGGCCGCCTTGATGGCGTTGAACACCATGATGCGCGACAGCTTCCGGCCGTGGCGGTTGAGGAAAAGCGTATCGGAGGATTTTTCATCGCCCGGTATTCCGCGGTATTCGCGCAGGTAGGTCTCCACCTGCATGCGGCAGCGGTCGCTGACCGGGACGAGGCGCTGTTTGCTCCCCTTGCCGAGCACGCGGATGAAACCTTCGTCGAAAAAAAGGTCGGAGATGTGCAGCGACGTGAGTTCCGATACGCGTAGTCCGCAACTGTAAAGCATCTCTATCATCGTCCGGTTGCGGTAACCGTGGGCGGTCGATACGTCTATCGCATCGAGGATGGCATCTATCTCTTCGATACTCAGCGTGTCGGGTAGGTAGTGGCCGGATTTGGGACGTTCGACGAATTCGGCAGGCGACTTTTCCAGCACGTCCGTGCGCAGCAGGAAGTCGTAGAAGCTGCTTACGCCGCTCAGTGTCCGGTTTTGGGTACTCTTTTCGGCTCCCGCCTCGAAGAGCGAGTTCAAGAACTCCTCCACCACCGGGGTTTCCACCTCGAGAGGGGAGAGCCGGTAACGTTCCGTGACGAAGCGGCGGAAGCGGCGCAGGTCGCGCATATAGGCCTCTACCGTATTGGCGGCCAGCCCCCTTTCCGTCTTGATGTATGTTCTGTATTTGCCGGAATAGACTTCCCACTCCTTCTCTGCCCGTGTCATCCTGCGTATTCTTGTCGTTCGGGAACGCTCCGCCGAGAGTGGCTCTCCGGGCGGATGCGGTATTGGCGTAAAATGGTTATCTTTGGCGCTAAGTTACGAACTGTTTCGGACTTTATGATTCTTCATGCGGTATGGATTATGTCGAGTTGAACGTGCCCGTGGCGGATGCCGGGCAGGCAGAGATAGTTACGGCCATGCTGGCCGATTTTCCCTTCGAGAGTTTCGCCGAAGAGGCCGGTGTACTGAAAGCTTATATTCCGAAGGAGGCGCTCTACGGGTGCAAGGAGGAGACGGACAGGATGCTGGCCGGTCTCGGAATAACGGGTGCGGCCTATATCGAGATAGAGACGCAGAACTGGAACGCTCTCTGGGAGTCCAATTTCGAACCGGTGGAGGTGGACGGTGTCTGTACCATCCGCGCCCCCTTTTCGCCCGCGCCCGTACAGGGACTGGATATCGTCATCATGCCCAAGATGTCTTTCGGTACGGGGCACCATGCCACGACGTGGCTCATGACGGCCGAACTGATGAAGCGTGACCTGTCGGGGCTTTCCGGTCTCGATATGGGAAGCGGTACGGGCGTGCTCGCCATCGTGGCCGCAAAGCGCGGGGCCGTGCACGTCGATGCGGTGGACATAGACGACTGGGCCTATGAGAACAGCCGGGAGAACATTGCGGAAAACGGTGTGCAAGGGCGTGTCACGCCCCTGCTGGGGGATGTGTCCGCCATCGCGGGAAAACGTTACGATTTCATCCTGGCCAATATCAACCGCAACATCCTGCTCGCCGACATGCCGCGTTACGCACAGGCGCTCCGGGAGGGGGGCGAACTCATCATGAGCGGTATTCTCGAACGCGACGTAGAGGCCATCGGGGAGCGTGCCGTCGGGCTCGGTCTTCGTCCCGAGGGGATGCGTGTTCGCGAAGGGTGGGCGGTCGTGGTCTGCCGTCGGGAGGCATAGCGGCCTTTGCCGATTGACCGGGCATCTCCTGGCTGGGGCGTATCCGGCGAGCGCTGTCGGGAGCTTTCCGGCCGGAACCGTTCCGTCACAGGGGTCGGAAGGGGCTTTTTCGGGGAAGGTTATGACGGGTGCGGCGCTATTATTGTCGGCAATTTTGTAATTTTGCCCCGCTGTTTGCCGTTAATCGTTTCACAGTAGGGATTGACGACGTAAAATTTAGGCATGCGATGAACCTCGAAACGGATTATCTGGTGATAGGCAGCGGTGCTGCCGGCCTGAGCTTCGCCCTGAAGGCGGCGGAGCACTCCCATGTGATTGTCGTCACCAAAGGGGAGATGAACGAATGCAATACGAACTATGCGCAAGGGGGCATCTGCTGCGTGACCTACGAGCCGGACACGTTCCAGAAGCACATAGACGATACGATGGTGTGCGGCGGGGGTATCTGCGACATGCAGGCGGTGGAGCTGGTCGTGACGCGCGCTCCGCAGCTGATGAAGGACCTCGTGCAGTGGGGGACGCGGTTCGACAAAACCCGGGAGGGGAGATACGAGCTCGCCCGCGAAGGGGGGCATTCGGAGTACCGTATTCTGCATCACAAGGACGAGACGGGGGCCGAAATCGAACGGACGCTCATCTCGCAGGTCAAGAGCCACCGCAACATCGAAGTGCTCGAATATCATTTCGCCATAGATTTGCTCACGCAGCACCATCTGGGGCAGCTCGTGACGCGGCATACGGAAGGTATCGAGTGTTACGGTGCCTACGTGATGGACCTGAAGAGAGGGCGTATCAAGACCATTCTTTCCAGGGTGACGGTCATCGCCACCGGCGGCGTGGGGAATGTCTATAACGTGACGACCAATCCGGGGGTGGCGACGGGCGACGGCATCGCCATGGCGCACCGGGCCAAGGCCGTGATTGAAAACATGGAGTTCATCCAGTTCCACCCCACGGCCCTGTACAATCCCGGCGAACGCCCCTCGTTCCTCATCTCCGAGGCGCTGCGGGGTTTCGGGGCTATCCTCAAGACGCAGGACGGCAAGGAGTTCATGCAGAAATACCATCCGATGGGGTCGCTCGCTCCGCGCGACGTGGTGGCCCGCAGTATCGACAACGAGATGAAGGTGCGAGGCGACGACTATGTCTTTCTGGACATCACGCACCGCGACCCGAAGGAGACCGTCAGCCATTTCCCGAATATTTACCGGAAATGCCTTTCCATCGGTATCGACATCACCAAGGAGATGATACCGGTGGCCCCGGCGGCGCACTACTGCTGCGGCGGGGTGAAGGTGGACCTGAACGGGGAGACCTCCATCAGGCGGCTCTATGCGTTGGGCGAAACTTCGTGTACGGGGCTTCACGGCGCCAATCGCCTCGCCTCCAATTCGCTGACGGAGGCGGTGGTCTATGCCGACCAGGCGGCGCGGCACAGTGCCGCCCATCTGCACGAATACGGCCTGCAGAAGGGTATCCCGGCATGGAATGCCGACGGAACGACGGCGACCGAGGAGATGGTGCTCATTACCCAGAACGCGAAGGAGATGCAGCAGATAATGAGTAATTACGTGGGCATCGTCCGTTCCAACCTCCGGCTGGAGCGTGCGTTGCGCAGGCTGGAAATCATATTCAAGGAGAACGAGGAGCTCTACCTCAAATCGACGCCTACCAAGGAGCTGTGCGAACTGAGGAACATGATAGACGTGGGCTACCTCATCATCAAGCAGGCGCAGGCCATGAAGCGGAGCATCGGACTGCACTATTCGCTGGACTATCCGATAGAGCAGCCCGTCGAGGCGGCCCTGCGTAAAAGCTCCTCCGAGTTTTAAGATACGAACTGCAAGACAGGATTCATGGGATTGAAGGAAGAGATACTCAGGCGCAGGACGTTCGCCATCATCAGCCATCCTGACGCCGGAAAGACCACGCTGACCGAGAAACTGCTCCTTTTCGGAGGGGCGATACATGTCGCCGGCGCGGTCAAGAGCAACAAGATACGCAAGACGGCCACTTCGGACTTCATGGAAATCGAACGCCAGAGGGGCATCTCGGTGGCTACCTCGGTCATGGGATTCGAGTACGGAGGCATCAAGGTGAACATCCTCGATACGCCGGGGCACGAAGACTTCGCGGAGGATACCTACCGAACCCTGACGGCCGTAGACAGTGTCATCATCGTCATCGACGGTGCGAAGGGCGTGGAGACGCAGACGCGCAAACTGATGAACGTATGCCGCATGCGCAAGACGCCGGTGATGGTCTTCGTGAACAAGCTCGACAGGCCGTGCCGCGACCCGTTCGACCTGCTGGACGAGATAGAGACGGAACTCAAAATCGCCGTCCGTCCGCTCTCCTTTCCCGTGAGCAGCGGCCCCGCTTTCAAGGGGGTTTACAACATATACGATGGCAGCTTCTCGGCATTCACCTCCAATGACCGGCAGACTGTGTCTGAGGCTGTCAAGCTTTCGCTCGACAGTCCGCAGCTCGACGAGTATATCCGGCCCTATACCCGGAAACTGCGCGACGACCTGTCGCTGGTGGAGGGGGTGTATGAACCTTTCGAACGGGAACTCTATCTGGCCGGCGAACTCGCACCGGTCTTTTTCGGGAGTGCCATCAACAACTTCGGGGTGAAGGAGTTGCTCGAAACCTTCATCGAGATAGCTCCTTCGCCGCGTCCTTCGCCTACCGAGACGCGAACGGTGGAGCCGACCGAGCCCAAGATGACCGGTTTCGTGTTCAAGATACACGCCAACATGGACCCGAACCACCGCGACCGTATCGCTTTCCTGAAGATATGTTCCGGGACGTTCGAGCGCAACAGGAATTACTTCCATGTACGCAGCGGCAAGCAGATGAAATTCTCTTCGCCCAATGCTTTCATGGCCGAAAAGAAATCCATCGTCGATTTCGCCTATCCGGGCGATATCGTGGGATTGCACGATACGGGTAATTTCAAGATAGGAGATACCTTCACGGAAGGGGAGAATCTGAAGTTCACCGGCATTCCTTCCTTTTCGCCGGAGCTGTTCCGTTACATTGAGAATGCCGACCCGCAGAAGTTCAAGCAGCTTGCCAAGGGTATCGACCAGCTTATGGACGAAGGGGTGGCGCAGCTCTTCACGAGCCGGCTGAACGGGCGCAAGATTATTGGAACGGTGGGTGCTTTGCAGTTCGAGGTCATTCAGTATCGGCTGGAGCACGAGTACAACGCGCTGTGCCGTTACGAACCTATTCAGATATACAAGGCATGCTGGATAGAGTCCGACAATGCGGAGCAGTTGGCCGATTTCATGAAACGGAAACATACCAACATGGCGGTGGACAAGCACGGCCGCAATGTCTATCTGGCTGATACGAGCTATGCGCTCCAGCTCGCGCAGGAGAAGTTTCCCGACATTCGGTTCTATTTTACGTCGGAGTTCTGACCGGCGAAGGCGAACGACAGACCGCACGGGCGCACGAAACAAGTTCGTGCGCCCGTGCGGTCTGTCATGTCGTTGTCTCGGTCTGTCGTCGGAAGGGCACGGCGGCCGCTTTCCCGCAGACCGTTTCGGCTGCATCTTCTCCTCTTTCGGTTTGCGATACGACGCCGGCAGACGTTTTAAAGCGAAACGAGCCGGTCGAGCGCGAGCCGTATCATGTGTTCGATGTAAGGCGCATAGTCGGTATCGGACTGATAGGAGGTACGCTGTGCGATGATGGTGCAGATGGTGCCAGCCCGATGGCCCATCATTGCAGCCATGCCGGCAATGCCGGAACTCTCCATTTCGCAGTTGGTTACGCGGCGGCCTTCGTAAGTGAAGGAGATTATCCGGTTGAACAGGTCGGTGTCGGCCGGTTCGAGCCGTATCCAGCGTCCCTGCGGAGCGTAGAAGCCGGGGGCGGATAGGGTGATTCCCTCCGTCGTGTCGTTTCTGAACAGGTCGAAAAGTTCCCGGTCGGCATCGACCGCATAGGGCGCTGCCAGCCGGTCGTCCCAGCCCGTTTCCTGCACGAAACGCCGTTCCATGTCGTGGTTGCATACCTCGCTGCGTCCCTTGTAGAAGTTCAGCAGGCCGTCCAGACCGATGGAGGTGCGTGAAAAGACGAGCGTCCCGATGGGCAGGTCGGGCTGCAGTCCGCCGGATGTTCCCAGGCGGAGGAGGGTGAGCCTTTTCAGCGTGTTGTGGATGTGCCGCGTTTTGAAGTCTATGTTGGCCAACGCGTCGAGTTCGGTCATGACGATATCGATGTTGTCGGTCCCGATGCCGGTGGATATCACGGTCAGTCGTTTGCCTTTGCAGGTTCCCGTTATGGTGTGGAATTCGCGGTTGGAGACCTCTTTGTCGCGTGTGTCGAAATGGGCGGCCACCATGGCCACCCGGCCGGGGTCGCCTACGAGGATGACCGTATCGGCCAGGTCTTCAGGCCGTAAATGGAGATGGTACACGGAGCCGTCGTCGTTTACCAGCAGTTCGGAAGGGGGAATTGTTCTCATAAAAGACAGGGTTTATTTTTTAGTTGAGCTAAAAATAGTTATTTTCGTGGAATTATGAAAATCAAATAGGAAGAAACGAATCATGACTCTTATAAAATCGATTTCAGGTATAAGGGGAACGGTCGGCGGAGAGGCGGGCGACAACCTGACGCCTTCGGATATCGTCCGGTTTACTGTCGGATACTCACGGTGGCTGTTGCGGCAGGTCTCCGGCAGGCGGCCGGTGGTCGCTGTGGGACGCGATGCCCGTCTTTCGGGCGAGATGGTTTACAGCCTTGTGGAGGGTACCCTTATGGGGTGCGGGGTGGATGTGATAGACCTCGGACTCTGCACGACGCCGGGAGTGGAGATGGCCGTAACGGCCAAGGCGGCCGACGGCGGCATCATCATCACCGCGAGCCACAATCCCCGGCAGTGGAACGCTCTCAAGCTGCTCAACGCGCGGGGCGAGTTCCTCAGCGATGCCGACGGGCGCGAGGTGCTGCGGCTCGCGGATGCGCCGGATTTCGCCTATCCGGATGTCGATGCGCTCGGCTGCGTGATAGAGCGCTCCTCGTTCGGCGACGAGCATATTGACCGGGTATTGGCTTTGCCGCTGGTGGATGCGGAGGCTGTCCGGAAACGGGGCTTTCGGGTGACGGTCGATGCCGTGAACTCCGTGGGGGGTATTGTGATACCCCGGCTGCTGGAACGTATGGGCGTGGAGGTGGAGCGTCTCAACTGCGAACCTACGGGAGATTTCGCCCACAATCCCGAGCCCATTGCCGCAAACCTTTCGCAGGTTATGGAGGCGGTGCGCCGCAACGGTTCGGATATGGGTATCGTGGTGGACCCCGATGTGGACCGGTTGGCTTTCGTCTGCGAGGACGGCGAGCTGTTCGGCGAGGAGTACACGCTCGTGGCCGTGGCCGATTACGTACTGTCGGCGACGCCGGGCGATACGGTTTCTAACCTCAGCTCCACGCGGGCGCTGCGGGACGTAACCGAACGCCATGGCGGACACTATGCCGCCTCGGCGGTGGGTGAGGTGAACGTGGTCGCCAAGATGAAGGAGACCGGTGCCGTGATAGGAGGCGAAGGGAACGGCGGCGTCATCTATCCGGCGCTCCATTACGGGCGCGATGCCCTTGTGGGCGTGGCGCTCCTGTTGACTTCGCTGGCCCGCAGCGGCAAACGTATGACGGAGCTGCGCAGCGGTTATCCGCAGTATTACATGGCGAAAGACAAGATAACGCTCCGGCCCGGGATGGATGTGGCGAAGATACTCTCCGGCATGAAAGATGCGTACAGCGGGGAGAGAATCACCGATACGGACGGCGTGAAAATCGACTTCCCGGAGGGATGGGTGCATATGCGGAGTTCTAATACCGAACCCATCATCCGCATTTACAGCGAGAGCCGCGACCCGGAGGAGGCCCGGCGGCTCGCCGCTCGGTTCGCCGGAGAGATAGAGCGGCTTGCCGGGGCCCGGTGAGGGGGCCGGCGGAGTGTGCGGTAAGGAACGTTTCATCAATACTAATTAATAAATAACAATATGGTAAAACAGTATATCGAAGAGAACAGGGAACGGTTCCTGGAGGAGCTGTTCGAGCTGCTCCGGATACCCTCGGTCAGCGCCCAGAGCGTTCATAAGGGGGATATGGTGCGTGCGGCGGAGTGGCTGCGGGATGCGCTGCTCAAGTCGGGCGCCGACCGGGCCGAGGTGATGCCTACCGAGGGCAATCCGGTGGTCTTCGCGGAAAAAATCATCGACCGGTCGCTGCCGACGGTGCTCGTGTACGGCCACTATGACGTGATGCCCGAAGACCCGGTGGACGAGTGGCGGACGGAGCCTTTCGAGCCTGTCGTGAAGGAAGGGCGCATCTGGGGCCGCGGTGCCGACGACGACAAGGGGCAGCTCTACATGCACGCCAAGGCGTTCGAGGCGCTCGTGGCTACGGGGCAGTTGCCGTGCAATGTGAAGTTCATGCTCGAAGGGGAAGAGGAGATAGGCTCCGGAAGCCTTTACAAATGGTGCGAGGAACACAGGGAGCTGGTGAAAGCCGACATCATCCTCGTTTCCGATACGAGTCTCATCGCATGGGATACCCCCTCCATCACCTGCGGCCTGCGCGGACTCTGCTACATGCAGGTGGAGGTGACTGGCCCCGACAAGGACTTGCACTCCGGACTTTACGGCGGTGCGGTGGCCAATCCGGCGAACGTGCTGGCCGACATGATTGCGAAACTCGTCGATGCCGACGGACACATCGCCATTCCCGGTTTTTACGATGACGTGCGCGAACTGTCCGACGCGGAGCGGCGTGCGCTCAACAGTGCCCCGTTCGACGTGGAGCGCTACAAGGAATCCATCGATATCCCGGCCGTACAGGGCGAGAAGGGCTATACGACTGCCGAGCGTACCGGGGTGCGTCCCTCGCTTGACGTGAACGGTATCTGGGGCGGTTACATCGACGAGGGAACGAAGACCATCATCCCTTCGAAGGCTTCGGCGAAAATATCCATGAGGCTCGTACCGCATCAGGATTATCGGAAAATCGCGGTGCTTTTCGAGAACTATTTCCGCAGCATCGCTCCGGAGAGCGTGCGCGTGGAGGTAAAGGCGCTGCACGGCGGCCAGCCCTATGTGTCGCCTACCGACCTGCCGGCCTACCATGCCGCCGAGAAGGCCATGGAGGAGACTTTCGGAAAGACACCCCTGCCGTTCTATTCGGGTGGCAGCATCCCGATAATCAGCGGTTTTGAATCCATACTCGGCACCAAGTCCATCCTGATGGGTTTCGGTCTCGACCGCGATGCGATTCATTCGCCCAACGAGAGTTACGGGCTGGACAACTTCTACCGCGGCATCGAGACCATTGCGCTCTTCTATCGGTATTTCGCCGAAATGAGCCGGGCGAAGTAATATTTTGACATTTGTGTATGAGCTGGGCGGCCATGATTCATGGCCGCCCAGCCCGTGTTGTCCGGCGGTCGGAACGCTTCTTCCGTTACGAATGCGGGGTGCGCGGACGGACGGTGTCGCAGAATGAAAGTGGGGGGAACCGCAGCATTGCGCTGCGGCTCCCCCTGCAAGAACCTGTCGCTATGTTTGCGGCCCGCCGTCCCGTTATTCGGGTATCTGCACGCCGTTTACATAGAGTCCTATCGAGCCCTCGTAGGTGCCCGTTATCCGGTTGTTCATGTCGTCGGTCAGGTCGAAATCGAAACGGTAGAGGGTATTGCCGTCGGCCTGTTTGGTAATCGTGACCGTACCCGTGATGATGGGGGCCATGTCGCCGTCCGTCGCTCCGTCTGTCAGGGCCATGTACCAGAAGCCTTGGTAAGGCGCCCAGAAACTGGAGGTCTTCCGACCTTGAAGAATGGTGAACGGGTCGCTTGTAGCGAGGTCGTCGGGGTCCTCGGGAGCAGGTTTGGCCGGTCCGACGATGTAGTCACCGTCGGGAATGACGTAGTTCATCTCGTCGTTCAGTTCTTTGCGGTCGGTAATGATGTTGAACGACAGTTTATGACCGGTACCGTCGAATTTGCCGGTATTGGGATTGAAATTGACTCCGTCCGAAAGGATGTTGATTTCCCAGGAAGACCAGGGATAGAGGAACAGGTCGTCCGGGTATCTCGGGTTCAGGTTCGAGCGGGCCCAGGAGAAACCCAGCGTATTGAGGTCGATATCGTTGTTGAAGGTCGAGAAATGGTCCGGAGCGGCGGTTTGGGAAGCCGCGATGCGCACCTCATCCACGCTTTCTGCATCGACCGAGATGATGATGTATCCGGAACGGGACGAGGCGGTCGTATTGCGCGTAGCGGGGCGGACGTTGAGCTGCGTGTCGTTTTTGTCGGGCGTGAGAGATATCCAGTCGGTGGCTTTTCCCTCTTCGTCCACGGCTTTGGCCGTCCACGTGCAGTTTACGGCGGTAACGGTGAGGTAGGCCTGGTTGAGGTCGTCGTATTCCCATGCGAGCGGGTCGGTCGGGGTGACGGTCAGCGACGGCGGGACGATTTTGCCCTCCTGCACCACGATGACCGCTTTGGCTTCGGCGGACGGTTCGGAGGGTGTCACGATAATCCTTCCGGTACGCCTGCTCTCTTCGGGGTTGTCCTGTACCGATACGGTGAACGTTCCGTTCCCCTCCTCGACGGTAATCCAGGCTGCGGCGTCGTCCTCTGCGGCGGCGCTCCACGCGAGTGTCTCGACGGACGGTGTGACCTTCACCTCCTGCGGGGCAGCACCTTCGCCCTCGAAGGTCAGGGAAGCGGGTTCGACGGTCAGATAAAGGTCGGGGGCATCCGCATTGCCCGCCTGACGGAGCGTGATGCTGATGGCCGGGACTTTGTCGTTGTTCTCGGCGAATATCCTTATCTGGCCGGTACGGCCGTCCTTGCTCATATTGTCCGCAGCCATGACCGACAGGCCGCCGTCGCGTTTCTCGGCGGTTATCCATGCCCCGGTGCTTTCGGGTACGGAGTAGTCCCAGGCAACGTTTTTGGCCGTTACCGCAATGGTTTGTGCTGCGCCTCCGGTGGCGGCGAACTCGATTTCGGTCGGGGTCGCGGAGAGCGATGCCGTGTTGTCTGTTTCGGGTTTGCAGGCGGCGGCGAGCAGCATCACCGGCGCCAGCCAAAGATACTTTTTCATACTGATTCGGGTTTTAAGGTGAATATGTTATTTCTCCAGGGCCGGTGCGAGATACCATCCTACTACGCGCGGTTGAAGAGCGCTGTCTTCCATCGTATGTGCCATCAGGTATTGTCCGTCAGGCGATACGTGGCGGATGTAGCCCATCGGGGCGATGATGCCGTAAGTGGAGAGTATCCACTCCTGAACGCTGCCGAGGTTGGTCTGGGTGTTTACGTCGTACATGAAACCGTTGTTGGGCAGGTAGGAGCTGTTGGCGATGCAGACGATGCCGTCGTTGGTGATGTGCGAAACCACCCTTTCGCCGTAATCCTTGATGATGACGGTCTTGCCTGTTTCCGTATTGAAGACGGCCGGATAGGTTTCGATGTGATAATTGCCGTCTTCCATAATTTCATAGCGGTATGCCCCCGCTATCCATTTGCCGTTGGGGCTTATCTGCGTCAGGTCGGCCATGCAGCGCATGGCATCCACGCATATCTCCTCCTCGCCGTAGCGGTTTATTTCCGTATGTATGCGGCGCACATCGCTGCCTGCCCAGTCGACCTTGCCGTCTTTCCAGTAGAGCATGCCGAAATCCAGATTGTCCCATGAGGAGCCGTAGATGACCGAACCGTCGGCGGAGCAGCCGCGGGCCATGCAGCCGTTTATGAAAGGAACTCCGCGCAGGCTGGCTTCCGGCATGGGCAGCAGTTCCGGAACGCCGTCCACCCATTTGACCGGATGGAAGAGGTTATTGTTGTCGTAATCGCCCGTCTGGTTATAGCCGACCCAGATGCGGCCGTCTTCCGAGATGCCCTGTACGTGGGGATTCAGTTTGAAACCCTCGACCTGTTTCGGCATGATGACGTTGCCCTGCAGGTCGATGCCGGGGCTCGAGCCGTCCTGGGCGTTGAAGCAGAAAAACAGCCCCTGGTCGGAGATGGCATAGGGTCTCAGAAGCATGTACAGAGCGGACGGGAAGGGGCCGGTCTTGGTCCATTCGTCGGTTTGGAGGTCGATGATGACCGGGTAGTAACAGTAGCTCTCATCGGGCTGGAGTTCCGATATGATGCCGCCGACGTACCGTCCGCTTTTGGACATGACCGTACCGCCGGAGAAGGTTTTCAGGACACGGAGCCGGGCGATGTTGCTGTCGGCAGCCAGCTGACTGACGCTAATCGATGCCTCGGCGCGGCCGGAGGCGATGAGGATTTCGGTACTCCGGTCGTAGTCGGTGTCGTTGTCGGCAACCGTGAGGACGAGGGCGTCCGCCTGCTGTTCCACGGTCAGCCACGAGGCGCCGGATTCCGCCGTCCAGGAGCCCGAAGCATTGACGCGGACCGTCTGCGGAAGGTTGTCGGCAGCCCGGAAAGTGCATGCCGCGTCGCTGAGCTTTACATACTCGTTCTTTGGGTCTTGTGTACAGCCGGCCAGCAGAATCACGGCTGCAGCGAAAAAGGATAGTTTTTTCATCGTAGAGATAGTTGGTGTTTGTTTAAGTGTTGCTGCGGGCAAGCCTACCGGTCGGCCTGCCGTGCAGCGAAAAAAAATGTATTTGTTGTATATATACTATTGTTTTTAAAATTGCGGTTGCAATTAAGTAAAATTAAATTGATAAAACAATAATATATGTATTTGAGAAAAAATGCACTTTCAACATAAAGGAAGGTCGGTAAAATAAGAAAATGTGTTTTTTGCAGATGTTGCGTGCCGGGTTGGCAGGCAGGGAAGAACGATGCGGGAAGGCGGTACGGACGGGGCCGGTTCACCGGAGCGCATCTTTGCCGGAAGCCCTTCCGACCGGAGCCGGTAACGGAAGAAGGGGCGGTGGGGTGGGAAAGGGGATGGGGTATACGGCATCCGGGGACGGACACATTTGTCCGTCCCCGGATAGGTCATGGTTGTCGCTGCCGTGTGTTACCGGTATTGCCGGAGCAGAGCGAGGTAACCTGCCGCATCGAGCTCGGGAGCGGCCGATTGCCATACCACGACGCCTTCCGCGTTGACGATATAGACGCGGGGGATACCGGCACTGGCGAAGCGGTCGAAGACCGAACGGTCGCCGTCGAGATACCACGGCATCCGAAGGTCATGGTCTTTCCAGTACCGGGAGAGGATATCGGGACTCTGTTCGTACCGTCCTTCCGCGCCGCCGCGCGATATGGCTACGACGTCATAGCCGGGTTCGCCGGCTACCGTCTGCCATACGGCGTCGATTACGGGCAGCTCCGCCTGGCAGTCGGGACACCAGGTGGCGAAGAAAAGCAGCAGCGTCGTCCGGCCGGCGAATCCTTCGGGAGAGTCGAAAGTCCGCCCCCCTTCTCCCGAAACGCTGAAGGCGGGAACGGTCATGCCTACCCGGACATACTCTCTTGCGGGGTGGTTTCCTCCGTCGTCCCTGACGCAGGAGACCGACAGCGATACGGCGGCAGCGGCCATGGCGATATGTTTGAGATGGTGATGGTACATATTTCGACAGGACGGAAATTCGGAATGGACCCGTCCGCGCCTTAAAGATAGGTATAATTACATTGGTTTTGTATAGCGGAATCATGTTTTGTTACATTCTTTATGCCGGTACGGAGGGGCGGTTTGGCGGAATCGATGAAAATGCCTATTTTTGAAAATTAATCGGGAAAACAACAGTTCAATAAAATATACAGAGCATGAAATTCGTCATATCAAGTTCCGCATTGCTGTCGTTCCTTTCGACGGCATCGAAGGTTATCAGCAGCAAGAATACGCTTCCCATACTCGATTATTTTCTGTTCGAGGTAAAGGACGGCAGCCTGAAAGTGACCGCGTCCGACCTCGAAACGACCATTACCTCCACGATAATCCCCGAGAGCGTCGAATCGGAGGGCGTGATAGCCGCACCGGTGAAACTCCTCATCGACTCGCTCAAGGAGTTCTCCGAACAGCCGCTGACCTTCGAGGCCGACGAGGAGAAGTGGGAGATAAAGATTAGCTGGAAGACCGGCTCCATTGCGTTGCCGGGTACCTCCGGCATGAGCTATCCGGCCGCCCAGCCTCTCGCCGACGATGCGCAGGAGCTCACTTTCGATGTGGACGTGCTTTTGGGCGGTATCAACAGGACCATCTTCGCCACGGCCGACGACGAACTTCGGCCCGTGATGAACGGTATCTTCATCGACCTCACTCCGTCGCAATACATCTTCGTCGCCACCGATGCGCACAAACTGGTGAAATATACGGTCGATACCGAGGGCGGCCCGAAGGCTTCGTTCATCCTGCCCAAGAAACCGGCCAACCTGCTGCGTACCATTCTGCTCAAGGAGGACGACGCGGTAAAGGTGGCGTTCGATTCCAAAAACGTGAAGTTCACGCTGAAAAACAGTACCCTTATGTGCCGCCTCATCGAAGGCAATTACCCGAATTACAACGGCGTGATACCGGCCAACAATCCGAACAGGCTCATCGTGGACAGGGTGGAGCTGCTGAATGCCATCAAACGCGTGGCGGTCTGCTCCAACCAGGCGACCAACCTGATAAAGTTCGATATCGGGGATAACCGGATAAACCTTACGGCCCAGGACCTCGATTTCTCCTATTCAGCCAACGAGAGTCTGTCGTGCAGCTACGAGGGGACGCCCGTGACGATAGGGTTCAAATCGACTTTTCTGGTGGAGATACTTTCTAACCTCGAGACTCCCAGCGTTGTTATCGAGCTGGCCGATTCGACCCGTTCGGGTGTTTTCAAGCCTATTTACGACGATGTGCAGGCGAGCGATACGCTGATGATACTCATGCCCATGCTCATTAACGCATAGGGTGCGCGGCGATGGAACTGAAACTGAAGAGACCGATAGTTTTCCTCGATTTGGAGACCACGGGGGTAGACCCGGCCAAAGACCGAATCGTGGAGATTTCGCTGGTGAAAGTGCAGCCCGACGGTAGCAAGGAGGTGAAGACACGGCGCATCAATCCGGGGATGCCCATACCGCCGGAATCGACCGCAATACACGGCATTGCCGATGACGACGTGAAGGACGAACCCCGTTTCGAGCAGATAGCCAAGTCGCTCGCCGCCTACATGGAGGGGTGCGACCTGGCGGGATACAACTCCAACCGTTTCGATATTCCGGTGTTGGCGGAAGAGTTCCTGCGTGCCGGAGTGGATGTGGATTTGAAAAAGCGGAGATTCATCGACGTGCAGAACATCTTCCACAAGATGGAACAGCGTACGCTCGTCGCCGCCTACCGTTTTTACTGCGACCGGGAGCTGGAGGGAGCCCATTCGGCCGAAGCCGATACGCTGGCTACCTACGAGGTGCTGAAGGCACAGCTCGACCGGTATCCCGAACTGGAAAACGACGTGGAGTTCCTGGCCAAATTTACCGAGCAGAACCGCTGTGCGGACTATGCCGGCCGTATCCTTTATGATAAGGACGGGGTGGAGGTCTTCGGTTTCGGAAAGTACAGGGGGCGTCCGGTGGCGGAGGTCTTCCGGGAGGAGCCGGGGTACTATTCGTGGATGATGAACGGCGATTTTCCGATGTACACGAAAAAGGTGATTACGGAGATACGTCTGCGCGATGCGGCGCTGAACAAGAAATAGCGCATGGTCGAACGGGTTCCGGCGGTACCGGAGCCCGTCGTGCGGCGGAGGAGACGAAGATTCCGCCGGAATAGCGTGATGAATGTCAAAGGAGAGCGATGATGAAGAGTTGGCTGATAGTTTTGGCGGCGTCTGTCCTCCTGTTCGGAGAGGCCGCTGCCCAGGCCCCCGGTACACGGTCGTCCGAAGTGGTGAGCATGGCAGGTACGGACTACTATCTGCATCGGGTTGCCCCGGGCGAAACGGTCTATTCCCTGTCGAGGCTGTACGGTGTCGCCGAGGAGCGTTTTTACGAAGACAATCCGGCGGTGAAGGAGGCCGGACTGAAAGCGGGTGAAACGGTCCGGGTGCTCTGTACCGATGTGCCGGAGATAGAGCTGTCCCGCCGCAAGATGCAGCGGACGTTCGTAACCCATACCGTGCAGCCGGGCGAGACCACCTACTCTATCGCCAAGCGTTACTCACTGGCAATCAATACACTCATACAGGACAATCCGGGGCTCGACCCGTCGCATCTGAAGGCAGGGCAGGAACTGCTCATCCGCAAGTCCGAGATGGACAAGACCTCGCCGCAGCAAATCCTGTCGCAGATGGACGATTTTGCCTCGACGCTGACGGAGGTGTCCGATGAATATGTTTACCACCTCGTCGAGATGGGCGAGACGCTCTATGCCATCAGCCGCGAATACGGTGTGACCGTAGCCGACATAGAGGCCGGCAATGATGTCCGCGGCGGGCTGAAGGCGGGGGTGCTGCTGCGGATACCCGTCCCGGGACGGGAGCTTGCGGCGAAGGATACCGCTGCAGGGGAGGCGGCCGGTGCGGTCGGAGGGGGGGAGCATCCTCTTCTACCCGGAACGGAGGTGCCGTTTCGGGAAAGCCGCCCTTATGCGGGGGAGATGGAACTTGCACTGCTGCTGCCGCTGTCGGACGACAATACGGTACGGGCGAGTTTCATGGAGTTTTACGAAGGGGCGCTGATTGCGGCCGATGAACTGAGAAATGCCGGCCATTCGGTGGTGCTGAATCTTTTCAATACGGAACGTTCGCCTGAAACGGTGCGGACGATAACCGCCGCGGAGGCTTTCCGGCACTCCGATGTCATCATCGGGCCGGTGTATGAGGACGAATTGGCCCCGGTGGCCGAATATTCGAGGCTGACCGGCGTACCGGTGGTCTCGCCGCTCGCCGACCTCGGGGAGGGATACGGCGCTACGGTGTTCAGCATGTCACCGGAGCCTTCCCGCCGTTATGAGAAGATGGGTCCTCTTTTCGAAGGTGACAAGAACATCGTCTTCATCACGTCGGACGTGAACGATGCCGCTTTCGAACGGGAGATGAAAGCCGTCGTAGGAGGCAATCCCTACCAACGGGTGGTATATCGCAAAGGGACGCCTTCGCAGCAAATCGACGAGATGTTGGCAGGCAGCGGGACGGATAACGTTTTCGTGGTGCTGGCCGGAGACGAGACCGGCGTGGACCTCATTCTGGCTGCGCTCAGCTCGGTGCAGAACAGCCGGCTGGCGCGTTCCAAACGGACGGGACACATCATGGTGGTGGGCAACTCCAGGTGGGTGCGCTATCGTAACCTCGACCGGAGTCTTTTTTTCAAACTGAACGTTTCGTTCGTCACCTCCTATCATGCCGACCGCGGTAATGAGGCGGTGCTGGATTTCGACAGGCGGTACATAGAGGCTTTCGGGCGCGTGCCCTCGCTCTACTCCTACCGCGGTTACGACGCGGTGAAGATGTTCGGCGGCGCGGTCGCTGCGGGCAATGCCGTACCGGCCCTGTCAGGCAGTGTTATGGTACCGCTGCAGACGCCCTACCGTTTTGAAACGGGTGCGGGCGGCAATACGGGCAATACCGAGTGGGCCCTCGTGACCTACGGCAACGACTATACCATCAGCGTCCGGTAATCCTCCGACGGAGAGAAATACAAAAACGATTCGATTATGTCCAATAATAATATTCCCGAGAAGACCATTGAGCGACTGAGCGAGTACCGCCGCACGCTGATGAATCTGCACCGTCAGGGTATTACGCACATATTTTCGCATGTGCTCGCCGGCATGCAGGGCATCACGGCCGTACAGGTGCGCCGCGACCTGATGCTGATAGGCTTTTCGAGCGATACGAAAAAAGGGTATGACGTCGAGGTACTGATAGATTTCATCAACGGCATCCTCGACAGTCCTACGCCGATGAACATCGCCGTGATAGGGATGGGACACCTCGGTCAGGCCATCACCCGTTATTTTAACGGCAAGGGGCTGAATCTGAAAATAGTAGCCGCGTTCGACGTGGACCCGGAAAAGGTCGGTCAAACCATCGAGGAGATACCTTGTTACAGTATGGACGACTTCGAGGCCGACGTGTCGAGCCTCGATATCAACATAGCGGTGCTTTCGTGCCCGTCGCGGATAGCCTCCGACCTGGTCGTACCGATAGTCAATGCCGGCATCAAGGGGGTGCTTAACTTTACCTCCAAACCGCTGAACTTTCCGCTCGGCATCGTGGTGGAGAACTACGATATCACCACTCTCCTCGAAAAGGTCGCCTATTTCGTGAAGGAGAATGAAGAGAACAATGAAATGTAGCCTGTCGTCATGAGGGTGTTCCGTTCGGCGGAGGGATTGCCGCCAATCAAATTCCCGGTCGTTACGGTCGGTTCGTACGACGGGGTGCATTTCGGCCACCGCGCCTTGCTCGAGCAGGTGAAGACGATGGCGGACGAGGCGGGCGGAGAGAGCGTTGTAGTCACTTTCTGGCCCCATCCGAGAAGGGTGCTGCCCGACGGAGGCGGGGTGAAGTTGCTCAATACGCTCGACGAGAAGCTTTGGTTATTGCGGGAGGCCGGCATCGACGATGTGGTCGTGCTGCCTTTCACTGCCGAATTCGCCCGACTGTCTTCGGACGATTTCGTGCGGGAGATACTCGTGGGAAAGATAGGGATGAAGCGGTTCGTGGTGGGGTACAACCACCGTTTCGGGAGCGGTCAGCAGGGTGATTTCGCTTCGTTGCAGCGTATGCAGGGGGAGCTCGGGTTCGTTGCCGTCCGTGTCGGCCGGCGCGACGTGCACGAAGAGAAGGTGAGTTCGACCGTCGTCCGCAATATGATTGCCTCCGGAGAGATGGCGCATGCAGCGGAGTTCCTGACGAGGGGATATATCCTCATTGCGGATATCCGGGGCCGGAGCGTACTGCCCGGCGATAGGGATAAGCTGCTGCCGCCTCCGGGCGCATATCCCGTTACGGTCGAAGCCGGAGGGAAACTTTGGCGGGATGAGCTTCTTGTCGGAGAGGAAACGCTGCGGCTCGCCGAATGGAACGGCGGGGATTGCGGCGGAGTGTTGATAACGTTCATATAGACGAGAAAAGGATGGAAAAGATGCCGGAATCCGAGGTTCGGATACGTGTCAGATACAAGGAGACGGACAACATGGGGGTGGTGCACCACTCCAATTACGTGAACTATTACGAGGTGGCGCGTACCGAGATGATGCGCGGGCGTGGGCTCTCCTACAAGGAGATGGAGGCCCGCGGAGTGATGCTGCCCGTGCGCGAGGTACAGTTGAACTACCTGGCGCCTGCCTATTATGACGACCTGCTGACGGTTCGTATACGGATTGCGGAGAGGCCGGGCGTGAAACTGAGGTTCGAGCACGAGATATACAACGAGGCGGGCGACCTGATAAATACGGGAACGGTCGTGCTTGTATTCGTCGATGCGGTTACTCGCCGGCCGTTGCGGGCGCCGCAGTGGTTTTTGGAACTGTTCGGTTTCTGAACCGTTTTCGGCAGGCCGCTGTTGTCGGAAGCGGGATTTTCCGGACGGCACGGAATCCGGAAGCGGTGGTGCTGCCAAAGGTTTGGACAGGTCGGATGGAGGGGACGCAATGAAGAAGGGTACATACATATCGTTGTTGGCGGGATATGTCGTTACGGTCGCAGTGTACGGCATGTGGCAGCATTTCGGCTTGCCGCTGCTGCCGCTGGTCTTCGCCCTTCCCGTGTTTTATCTTGCCGTCGTTTCGCTCGTCCCGACAAAATGGCACGGTTCGTTCATGTCGCTCGGCTTGTTGATGTCCGCCGCCGGCGACTATTGCGGAGAAAGCGGCATGTTTCTGTTGCAGGCTTCGTTTTTCGCAGTCGCCCATATCTTTTATGCGGTCTATTTCCTGCGCGGTGCATGGTTCCGTCCCTCGTCGCTCGCCGCCGCTCTGTTGTTGTGTGCCGCCGTTGCCGTCGCGGCATCCCGGATAATCCCGGCAGTCGGAAACCCGACGGAACATGGAGCAGTTGTCGTGTATGCCGTACTGATAACCCTGATGTGCGCCTCTTCGTTTTTCTGGAAAGGAAAGGGGCGCGGATGGTATATCGCCGGGGCTCTGCTTTTTCTCATCTCCGATGTGTTCCTGGCCTGGAACCGTTTCGTCCGTCCTTTCACCTGGAGCAGTGTCGCCGTGCTGTCGTGCTACTGGGCCGCACAGGCCCTGCTCGCGGGGAGTTATCTTGCCCGTTTCATCCGGCGGCCGTTGTTCCGCTGAATCTCTTTGTTACGGATTTTGCTGCTGCAAACGTGTCAGTCTGTCTGTCACAGTGGCAGACAGGACGGGGTGGCATATTGTTTGTGTTTTTGCTTGTCACTTCGAAACAACAAAAACACAAGCATATGCAGAACGGAAAAATCGGGGTTACTACCGAGAATATCTTCCCCATCATTAAAAAATTCCTCTATTCCGACCATGAAATATTCCTGCGGGAACTCGTGTCCAATGCGGTGGATGCCACGCAGAAGCTGAAAACGTTGGCTTCGACGGGCGATTACGCCGGCGAGTTGGGCGACCTGACGGTGCACGTCACGGCGGATGCCGCGGCGCGGACGCTGACGATTTCCGATGCGGGTATCGGCATGACAGCCGAAGAGGTGGACCGATATATCAACCAGATAGCTTTCTCAGGTGCCGAGGAGTTCATGTCGAAATACAAGAACCAGAATATCATCGGACACTTCGGCCTGGGGTTCTATTCGGCCTTCATGGTAGCCGACAGGGTGGAAATCGTTACCCAGTCTTACAGGGAGGAGGCGCCGACGGTCGTGTGGAGTTGTGGCGGAACGCCCGAATTCACCATGACGGAACGGGCGGAAAAAAGGTCGCGGGGAACCGATATTATCCTCTATCTGAGCGAAGAGAGCGCCGAGTTCGCCGACCAGTCCCGTATTCGCGGAATGCTGCGTAAATACTGTCGCTTCCTTCCCATACCGATAGCCTGTGGAAAGGTACAGGAGTGGAAGGACGGCAAGTATGTGGATACCGAACGGGACGACATTGTGAACGATACCGACCCGCTCTGGACGCATAATCCGGCCGATGTGACCGACGAACAGTACCGGGAATTCTACCGGAAGCTCTATCCGGGCAGCGACGACCCGCTGTTCTGGATACATCTCAATATCGACTATCCGTTCCACCTGACGGGGATTCTCTATTTCCCGAAAATCCACAACAATTTCGAGATTCAGAAGAACAGGATACAGCTTTACAGCAACCAGGTGTACGTGACCGATTCGGTGGAGGGCATCGTTCCCGAGTTCCTGACGCTGCTGCACGGGGTTATCGATTCGCCGGACATTCCGCTGAACGTGTCGCGCAGCTACCTTCAGAGCGACGGCAACGTGCGCAAGATATCGGGCTACATCACCCGTAAGGTGGCCGACAAGCTGCAGGAGCTCTTCAATACCGCGCGGGCGGATTTCGAGGGCAAGTGGGACGACCTGAAAATCTTCATCGAATACGGCATCGTGACCGACGAGAAGTTCGCCGAGAAGGCCGAGGGATTCATGCTGCTCAAGAATACGGCGGGCAGTTACTTCACCCTGGCCGAGTACCGCGACAAGGTGAAGGAGAACCAGACCGACCGGAACGGTACGGTGATATATATTTATACGGACGATGCGGTCGGCAAGCACAGCTTCGTCAGGGGAGCCGAGGAGAAGGGGTACGATGTCCTGCTCATGGACGGACAGCTCGACAACCACTTCGTGAGCTGGTACGAGAACAAGGAGAAAGGGTGCCGTTTCGTGCGTGTCGATTCCGATGTGGCCGAGCGGCTTATCGACAAGGAGACGAACATGAGCATGTCGCTCAGTTCCGAGCAGCAGGATATCATGCGCCCGGTGTTCGAGAGCCAGCTCCCGACCGACCAGAAGATATTCTATAACATAGCGTTCGAAGCGATGGCGCCCACCGACGCTCCGGTGACCATCACGCAGGATGAATACATGCGCCGCATGAAGGAGATGGCGGCGATGAGCGGCGGCGGCATGAGCCAGTTCTACAGCCAGATGCCCGACAACTATACGATAGCCGTCAATGCCAACCATCCGCTCGTAATCGACATTCTCGGCGAGGTGGAGAACGAGTACGGTGAGAAACTCAAGACGATAAACAAGAAGATAGAGACGGCCCAGAAGCAGCAGGCGAACCTCAACGAACTGATAAAGGATAAGAAGGAGGCCGACCTGACGGAAGAGGAGAAGCAGCAGCGCGACGACCTGGCCAAGAAGGTGGATGACCTGCGCGGGCAGCGCACGGCCCGGCTGAAGGAAATAGGTGCCGGCAACAGCCTTGTCAAACAGCTTATCGACCTTGCCCTGCTTTCCAACGGGATGCTGAAAGGTGAGCAGCTCACCAACTTTATCAAAAGGAGCGTGGAGCTTATAGGAAAGTGACGCATGCGGCAGAGCCGCTGCCCGGAATAGTCCCGCGGAGAGCTACTGCTCCGCGGGATTTTTTTATGCGACCGTCAGTACTGCTCCTCTTCGCTGGGGAAGTCGCCCTCCTTGACGTCGCGGATGTAGCTGCCGAATGCACCGGACATCGTTTCGGTCAGGTTCGCATAGCGTCGCAGAAACCGCGGAGAGAATTCGCTGTTGATGCCGAGCATGTCGTGTGTCACGAGTACCTGTCCGTCCACGTACCGGCCGGCACCGATGCCGATTATCGGGATGGCGAGTTCGCGGGCGACCTGTCCGGCCAGATGTGCCGGTATCTTTTCGAGGACGATGCCGAAACAGCCGGCCTTTTCCAACAGGTGGGCATCTTCGAGCAGCTTTTCTGCTTCGGCTTCCTCCTTGGCCCGGACGGCATAGGTGCCGTATTTGTGAATCGACTGCGGGGTGAGTCCGAGATGCCCCATGACGGGAATGCCTGCGCTCAGGATTCTGTCTACCGATTCGAGGATTTCCTTGCCTCCCTCGAGCTTGACGGCGCCTGCTTCGGTCTCCTTCATGATGCGTACCGCCGAACAGAGCGCCTCTTTCGAGTTGCCCTGATAGGTGCCGAAGGGCATGTCCACTACCACGAGGGCACGTTCCACTGCACGGGTGACCGATTGTGCATGGTATATCATGTTGTCGAGCGTCATGGGGACGGTCGTTTCGTAGCCGGCCATGACGTTGGCAGCGGAATCGCCGACCAGAATGACGTCTATTCCGGCCCTGTCGAGGATACGGGCCATGGAGTAGTCGTATGCCGTCAGCATGGCGATTTTTTCGCCGCGGCTTTTCATTTCGGCGAGCCGCAGCGTGGTGACCGGCCTGAGGTTTCTTTCGGTGGACATCGTTTCTTGAATGAATGGATTACGTCGGCAAAGATAGGAGACTTTTTCACACGGTTTCATCCGCAGCCTTTTTTTCGGATATATATCCTGCGAACAGGTGCCAGAGTACCGCCCCGCCGGCTACCGCTACGTTCAGGGAGTGTTTCGTTCCCGCCTGGGGTATCTCGACGGCACCGTCGCACATGTCGGCCACCTCCTGTGCCACCCCCTCCACCTCATTGCCGAAGACGAGGGCATAGCGTTGGCCGGCTCCCGGCCGGAAATCTTCCAGCATGACGGCTCCTTCGGCCTGTTCTACGGCGAGCGCGACGTATCCCTCCCTCCTGAGCGATTCGACGGCTTCGGCCGTACTCTCGAAGTATTGCCATGCGACGGTATTTTCGGCGCCGAGGGCCGTCTTGTGAATTTCGCGGGAGGGGGGAGTCCCCGTTATGCCGCACAGCAGCAGCCGTTCTACGGCGAAAGCGTCGCATGTTCGGAAGAAGGAACCGACATTGTTCAGGCTCCGTATATTGTCGAGTACGACCGTCACGGGCATTTTGCGCATGCGGGCATACTCTTCTGCACTCGGACGGTGCAGTTCTTCGTTGGTGGTCTTTTTCATCTCCTTTCGAACCGGTTGTTGTTTTTCCGAAAAAACGGCGCTTCGTTTGGCCGTTTTTGAAAAAAGATTAAATTTGTTGCATTGATTTCGGTACCGTCATTCCTGCCGCGCCCAAAATTACGAAAATATTGTATTCGCAGGAGCAGTGTCCGCCGGCTGTCTCCGAGGAAAGAATGGGTACGACCGGTCGACCGGGGGTGCCGCAGGATGGCAAAGCATGGTTGCAAAATCATGGATGTAAAGCCGGAGGTATTTTCGGAGAACCTTTTAAGACGGATATGATGAACGGGAAGAGGCTATTCAGGGTATTTTTGGTGTTCCTGTGCGGGTGCTGTGTCGCAGGCTGCCGCAGCACGACCTTGGAACAGAACGAAAACGGGGTAATCGGTTATCGGGAGTACGAACTGCTGGTCGCTTCGGAACAAGTCCCGGGACTTGTATGGTCGTGCGGAATGAATATTCGGGCGGATGTTTACGCCGTCAAAACGGAAGATACTCGTGAATGGGAGGCTTTCGGCCATAGTATCGGCGGATTCGAATATGAGTCTGGTTATGAATATCGAATCCGGATTTCCGAGACGGATTATCTGGACTATACGATGGCTACTCCGGCATGGACGGAATACGACCTGTTGGAAATCCTGTCGAAAGAGAAGAAAAATTCTGACGGTCTGCCGGAACATTTTATTCCGGAGTGGTTCTCTGAATGAGTCGGCAGCCGGGGTGGGGGACGGTCCGGTGCCCGTATTGACGAAGGAAGATGAGTACGGAGAGAGCATGAATAACGAGCTGATTGCATGTTGCGGCCTGGATTGCGGGGAGTGCGATGCCCGCAGGGCCACGCTGTTGAATGACGACGGGCTGCGGGAGGAGACAGCCCGGAGATGGAGCGTGATGAACGGGACTCCGGAGATTACGTCCGCGACCATCGATTGCATGGGATGTCGTACCGAAGGGGTGAAATTCGCCTATTGCAACGGCATGTGCAGCATTCGCAGGTGTGTTTCGGAGAAGGGGTACGAGACCTGCGGCGACTGTCCGTCGATGGAATGCTGCCCGATGGTCGGGGCCGTTTTGCGGCACGCGCCCGGTGCGAAGACAAACCTCCTTTCGGTCGGGCGCCTGTCCGGCAAGGAAAGGGGAGCTATTTAAACATTCAAGTATAAACATTTAAACAGAACGGATTATGGGAAATACACCGACGATTTTTTGGTTGATACCGGCTGCCGCACTCATAGCCCTGCTGTTCGCCTGGTATTTTTTCAGGCAGATGAAACGGCAGGACGAAGGGACGGAGCGCATGAAAGAGATAGCCCGGTACGTGCGTGAAGGGGCGATGGCCTATCTTCGGCAGCAGTATAAGGTGGTCGTTATCGTATTTATCGTCTTGGCACTCTTCTTCGCCTGGCTCGCCTTCGGATTGGGTGTACAGAACAAATGGGTGCCGTTCGCTTTCCTGACGGGCGGTTTCTTTTCGGGGCTCGCCGGTTTCATCGGTATGAAGACAGCTACCTATGCGTCGTCTAGAACGGCGTGTGCCGCCGACCGGTCGCTGAACCGGGGGTTGCAGGTGGCTTTCCGAAGCGGTGCCGTGATGGGGCTCGTGGTCGTGGGGCTGGGACTGCTCGACATTTCACTGTGGTATATCGTGCTGAACCATTTCGTCGATATGGAGGGGCCGCAGAAACTCGTGGTGATGACCACGACGATGCTGACTTTCGGTATGGGTGCCTCCACACAGGCCCTTTTCGCGCGTGTGGGCGGCGGTATCTATACCAAGGCGGCCGATGTGGGCGCCGACCTCGTGGGAAAGGTCGAGGCGGGAATCCCGGAGGACGACCCGCGTAATCCTGCGACGATAGCCGACAATGTGGGCGACAACGTGGGGGATGTGGCAGGTATGGGGGCAGACCTCTATGAAAGCTACTGCGGTTCCATCCTCGCTACCGCCGCGCTCGGTTCGGCTGCCTTCATGTTCAATCCCGAAGTACAGATGAAGGCCGTACTCGCTCCCATGCTGATAGCGGCCGTGGGGATTATCCTCTCCGTAATAGGCATCTTTACCGTCCGCACCAGGGAGGGGGCGTCTATGAAACAGCTTCTCCGTTCGCTCGGTTTCGGTGTGAATCTGAGCGCCGTGCTCATCGCAGTCGCTTCATTCGCCATTCTCTATCTCCTCGATATGCCCAACTGGGGATGGATAGCCGGGTCGGTGGTGATAGGACTCATCGCCGGTGTCATCATCGGGCAGGCCACCGAGTATTATACCTCTCACTCCTACCGGCCGACCAGGAAGATTGCAAAGAGTGCCGAAACGGGACCGGCTACCGTCATCATATCCGGTATCGGGATGGGGATGATATCGACCGCCGTACCGGTAATAACGATATGTTTCGCCATCGTGCTTTCTTTCCTGTGCGCCATTCGGTTCGATATTGCGGGGATGCTGACGGCAGGTAACCTGCAAACGGGGCTTTACGGCATTGCCATCGCCGCCGTGGGGATGCTCTCCACGCTCGGCATCACGCTGGCGACCGACGCTTACGGCCCGATAGCCGACAATGCCGGCGGCAACGCCCAGATGGCCGGACTCGGCGAGGAGGTGCGCCGCAGAACCGATGCGCTTGATGCGCTCGGAAATACGACGGCGGCCACCGGCAAAGGCTTTGCGATAGGTTCCGCTGCGCTGACCGCTCTGGCACTGCTCGCCTCCTATATCGAGGAGATAAGGATAGGTTTCGAACATCTCGGCCAGCAGACGTTCACGCTGTCGGACGGCGCCGTGGTGACGATAGCTGACGCCTCCATGCTGGATTTCATGGACTATTTCCAGGTGAACCTGATGAATCCGAAGGTACTTGTCGGGGTATTCGTCGGGGCGATGATGGCATTTCTTTTCTGCGGTCTTACCATGAATGCCGTAGGCCGTGCCGCACAGAGCATGGTGAATGAGGTGCGCCGCCAGTTCCGTGAAATAAAGGGTATCCTGACGGGCGACGCTACGCCGGATTATGCCCGTTGTGTGGCTATTTCGACCAAGGGGGCGCAGCGTGAAATGCTCTTCCCCTCGCTGCTCGCCATTCTCGTGCCGGTGGCCATGGGACTCGTATTTGGTGTGGCCGGCGTTATCGGGCTGTTGGTCGGTGCGCTCGGTTCGGGCTTCGTGCTGGCCATCTTCATGGCCAATTCGGGCGGAGCGTGGGACAATGCCAAGAAGTATGTGGAAGAGGGGAACATGGGCGGCAAGGGTTCCGATTCCCATAAGGCTACGGTAGTGGGCGATACCGTGGGCGACCCCTTCAAGGATACTTCGGGCCCGTCGCTCAATATTCTTATCAAGCTGATGAGCATGGTCGCAATCGTCATGGCCGGTCTGACGATTGCTTACAGCATATTCTGACCGGAAAGAGAGACCGGCAGGGCGGGCGGGTACGGGCGTATCCGCCCGTTTTCGTTGCGGCCGGCCACAATGAAAAGATTCCGGCGATACGAATTGCCGTGTCTGCCGTCCGGTTTGGCATAAAAAATGGAACTTTTTTGTTGTCTTCCTTTATAATATATTTGCATGTGAAATAAAGAATATCAATGTGGTGATGGGATATTTGCGAATTGCTGCGGTTTGTGCCGCATTTCTTTTATGTTCGGCGACGGCTTCCGCCCAACGGTTTCTGTGGAATGTCGATTTCGATTTTAAGTTCGATAACAAGGAGTATGCCGACGTGGAACACGATGCTTCCGTAACGAACTTCACGGCGAGACTTACGCCCCAGATAGGGCTCGGCTGGGGGCGGGGGAATGCCCTCATGGTGGGTGTGGATTTCCTGAACGACATGGGGCGGAATACCTATGTGGCGCGCGAGATGATAGTCTATTACAAATATCAGGATGACCGGTTCGGTGTCTATTTCGGGCGTTTCCCCCGGAGGAATCTCATAGGGACTTATTCCAATGCATTCTTCAGCGACTATATCTCCTATTACGACAGCAATCTCGACGGTTTGATGGGGCAGTACACCGGCAGCCACGGCTACGTGGAACTGGTGTTGGACTGGAACAGCATGCTCGTGGGCGACCAGCGCGAGAAATTCAGCATCTTTTCGGCAGGCCGGCTCAATTACGGGGCCTTTTACGGCGGCTACAATGCGCGGATGTACCACCATGCCGGCAGTGAAACGGTCCGGGGCGTAGTGGACAACATTCTCATTTATCCCTTTGCCGGAGCCGATTTCACGCACTATTTGCCGCAGTTCTCGGCGCTCTATTTCCAGGTCGGTTGGTTGCAGACTTTCCAAAACGACCGTGCCTATGTCGGACGGTATGTCACTCCGGGCGGTATTCAGTTGGAGGCCCGTGTGGAGCGTTGGGGGTTCGGCATATACAACAGCCTCTATCTCGGCGGCAATCTGATGCCCTATTACGAGAGTACGGTAGCGGGGCAGCCTGCTTATGGGCAGGGGCTCTATACCGGCGAACCTTTTTACCGGACGGACAAGGGCATTTATGACCGGCTCGAAATCTATTGGACGCATAAGTTTTTGTCCGATATCGCCTTGACCGTATCGGCCGTGCAGCATTACGACGGCGACGGTTGGGGCTGGCAGCAGAAACTGGAGCTGCAGATATATCTTTCCGACCGAATGTTCAGGAACTTCCGGAAACCGTCCGAGGAGTAGGAAGGGACAGTATGGAACGGGCATGGGCGCATCTCATTCGTGAAATGCGCTCATGCCCGTTCTCGGGTGGTACTTTGCGGTCGGGCGATGTGTGCGGTCGTATTTCCATGCCGGTTGATGGTGGCTGCGGTCTCGGCGGACGGGAAAGTGTTGCACGGGTCGGACTGCAACGGACAGGGCTTGGCGGTGTGAGCCGGCCGAAGCAGTGCGACGGATGTACGGGTGAGTGCGGAAATAGCGGCGACGGTACAAAAAAGAAAACGTGCTTTGTCGGAGAGCGGAGAAAATGGAAAAGCCCGGAACCATCGGTTCCGGGCATATGTTTTCATATTGCGTTTCCCTTACTCTGCGGCCTCTGTCGCTGCGGTACCCTCTGCGGCGGGAGCGCTTTCAGCGGCGGGCAGTTCCGTTGCGGGCGCTACGGGAGCAACCGTGTTGGGAAGGGCGATTTCCCTTTCGGTAGTTATCTGCTCGAGCACTTTGTCGCCGGCACCCAAGGTATTCCTTCGGTGGGAAGACATGGCAATGGAAGCGAGGAGGCTGAGCACCACGATGGCAATGGCGAGTGCCCATGTCGAACGTTCGAGAAAATCGGCCGTCTGACGGACGCCCATCACCTGGTTGGATGCGCCGAAGTTGGCGGCCATACCGCCCTTCGGATTCTGTGCAAGTACGGCGAGAACCAACAGTATGCTCGCGATTATGATAAGTACGATTAGAAAGATGTACATTGTAGAGTTATTGTTTTTAGTTATTCTTTTTTAATCTTTTCTCATTTCCTGCCAGCGGATTCCGCCGCCAGGGCCTTGTCAATAATCTCGGCAAAATAAACACTTTTTTCCGGATTTAACAAACTTAATCTCCTATATATTTCAACGGCAGGGCCTGTCAGTCCCTGTGCCAGATAGATGGCGGCCAACTCCTCCGTCAGCAGGTCGTCGGAGGGAAGTCCGCCTGCCTCCAGTCCGGAAATCTCCTCCGGGGTATGTTCGTCGGCCGTTATCCGGTGTTCGCCCGAACGCATGAACTCGTCGATGATTGACAATGTATCGTCCGCAGGGAGCGGTGCAGCCTCTTGCCGTTCGTCGGCCGTTTTCGGACAGCATTCGGCAGGACGGACAATCGCCGGTCTGTAACGTGACAGTATCGCCAGTCGGGCTTGTAGCTCTCGCCCGTCAGAGCAGCGTTCCAGCAACGGGAGGTCGAACCACGGGAACCTGCTCAGCAGGTCGTCTGCGCAAGGCGCAGGAATGTCCGTTCGCTCGGTCATGGCGCTACCAGTTCGATACTGCCGCATTGAAGATGTCGTCCACGAGCTGCGTCACCAATTCCGGAATGAGCGTCCCTTCCACTGACGAGAGGTCGTTTGAAGAGGGATATTCCTGAAAGGCGGAGAATGAACGGTTGAAATCGAAAGTCGGGTCGATACGGTTCGTGAACTTTACCTTGACCGTTATCGTCAGACGGTTCATGGCGGCCATGTCGTTGCTGGTTACGGCGACCGGCTGTACCGTATAGCTCGTGATTTCCCCCTCGAAGGCAAGGTCACCGTTTTCCGGAACGAGTTCGAGTTTCGTCTGGTTGGTGAACCGCGTCTGCAGCTCGTCCGTGAGCGTGGAGCTCAGCGTAGGCGATACGAGCGTGGCGTTGTTTGGGAAATAGGGAATGCTGACCGTTTTGGCATTGGCCGGGATGGAGGCTCCCGAAAGGGAGTAGGTGACCTTGCAGCCGGTCAGTGCACATGCGGCGATGCAGATAGCCGCCGTTACGAATCTTCTAATATTCATTGATGCCTAATTCTTTGATTTTCCTGTACAGTGTCCGTTCGGATATGAAGAGGTCTTTCGCGGCCTCTTTGCGGCGTCCGTTGTGTTTGCGCAAAGCCTTGACGATGGCGTTGCGGAGTACCTCCTCCTTGGTGAGTTCTTTTTCCGGTTCGGTCACCTCCTCGCTTTCGGCATAGTTCGGGGCCTGCGTCTGTTCCTGCGAGGCTGGAATGATGTTGGCCGCCTGAAGGAAGCCCGCGATACGCTCGGCCTGCTCGGGGGTGCTTCGGCCGGAGAGGAGTTCGTGCAGCATTCCCTTGATGTCGGACATCTCGGTCCGCATGTCGAACAGCATTTTGTAGAGCAGTTCCCGTTCAAAATCGCCCGACTGGGCATGCTGTCCGCCTACGTAGACCGGGACAGTCGTCTGACTGCCGTCGTCCGGCAGGTATTTCTTCAGCACCTCGGCGGTAATCACGCGCGACTCTTCGATGGCGGATATCTGTTCGGCCACATTCTTCAGCTGGCGTATGTTGCCCCTCCAGTAGTAGTTTTCGAGCATCGTCCGCGCCTGTGCGTCCAGCGTTATCGGGGGCATGCGGTACTGGATGGCGACATCGGAGGCGAATTTACGGAACAGGGTGTAGATATCCTCCTTGCGTTCGCGCAGGGCGGGAACATATATCGGTACCGTGTTGAGCCGGTAATAGAGGTCTTCCCGGAAGCGTCCCTCCTTGATGGCCGTCTGCAGGTTGATGTTGGTCGCCGCCACGACGCGTACGTTCGTCTTCTGCGTCTTCGACGAACCGACACGGATGAACTCTCCCGTTTGGAGTACGCGCAGCAGGCGCACCTGGGTGGAGTGGGGAAGTTCGGCTACCTCGTCGAGAAATATCGTACCTCCGTCGGCCTCTTCGAAGTATCCCTTGCGGGACTCCGTCGCACCCGTGAAGGAACCTTTTTCATGGCCGAACAGTTCCGAATCTATTGTGCCTTCCGGTATGGCACCGCAGTTCACGGCGATGTATTTGTTGTGTTTCCTGGCGCTGTAGGCGTGTATGACCTGCGGGAAGAACTCCTTTCCCACGCCGCTCTCTCCCGTTACGAGTACCGAAAGGTCGGTCGGTGCCACGCGCAAGGCTATTTCCAGAGCCCTGTCCATGGCTTCGCTGCTGCCTATGATGCCGAAACGCTGTTTTACAGCAATAAGGTCCATGCTTTTATCTCCTTATGTATGAAATCTTCAAATCGTGTGTATCGCCCTGTCGTGCTGTCGGACAGAAAAGGAAGCATGCCGAATATTGGGACCTTTGCCCGTAGCGGCTTTGTCCTTTCACTGTCTGGTTTCGCGCGACCGGCCGGATGTCATTCCGCCTCTGCGGCCTGTTCCGCTGCCTGTCCGCTGGCGTCCATTTCGATGAGGATGCCCTCCTTGACGGCATTGATGTCGCGGTTGGCGAGGAAACCGTAAACGAGTACGCCTATCGCGATGGCGAATGCGATGATTGCGATGACGAGCACCGCATCCGGCCGTTTTTTGGGCTTGCCGGGCCGCCGGATATGGATTTGAGGCGTATATTCCGTTGTTCCGTCATTCCCGGAAGAGGAGGGCGCCGTCGCTGTCGCGGCAGGTATTGCTGCCGGTGATACGGAGCGCGTCTTGTCCGGCAGACTTTCGGAAAGCGGTTGTTGATGTTCCGCGGTCTCTTCGTCGTCCGGTTCCCGGTCACCGTAGAGCGCACTGCGCAGCCGGCTCTTGCCGTAGCGTCCGTAGGTCGGTGCGGGGGTGTGGACTGCCTCCTGCCGGACTCCTTCGTGCGGGACGACCTCTTCCTGTCCGATACAGGCCGGGGTCTCCTGCGGCCGTTCTTCCGCATTCGGGTCGGTTGGCCGGGGGGTGTCTGCCGTCTGTGCAACGCCCTCTTCCGTGAGAACGTCCGCCGCCGCGGGGGGCTCCGTCTGCCGAACCGGCTCGGATTCCGTTTGCTGCGATACCGTCCCGTTCTGCGGTTCGACCGTATAATTGCCTGCAGCGGTTCGGACGATGGTGCCGACCCCTTCGACGGTCATCCGTCCTGTTCCGGCGAGTTTCCGGTTCATGGCTGCCGCATAGGCTTCGACGAGTTTGCGTGCGGCCTCGGGCGCGATGCCCTGCGATGCTGCGAGCGCTGCGGTCAGCCTGCCGTCATCCGTCCGGAGCAGTTCCGTGAATACGAGCTCTCCGGATTCGCGCCTGATGAAAGTCCCGCAGCCTGGTATGATGACCTTGCGGGCGCCTCCGTCCAGTATGCCTCTTATTGCCTCTCCGACCATATTCCTCTCGAAATGATTTGCCCAAAATTAGGGATTTTTTCACTGAAATGCGGTATGCATTGCGGTAAAAACGATATTGCCTGCCGAAATAGTTGATAAATAGAAAAAGAATCGCTTGCTTTGTATCCGCGATTGCGTGCAATCCGTCCGGGCTACTTCGGCCGGAAAAGACCGAAGTAGGCGAGCCGGATTGTCGATTTTACCGGTAATAATCTGCGATGAGATGAAAAACAAGTACATCGACCTTATCGAACAGACGTTCGAGTTCCCACAGGATGAATTTACGGTGGAGGATAACGAACTCTACTTCCACGAAGTCCCTCTGATGGATATTATCAAGCAGTATGGGACGCCGCTGAAAATCTCCTATCTGCCGAAGATATCGCAGCAGATAAACCGTGCCAAGCGCATGTTCAACGTGGCGATGGCCAAGGTCGATTACAAGGGTTCCTACAATTACTGTTACTGTACGAAAAGTTCGCATTTCTCTTTCGTGCTGGAAGAGGCCCTGAAGAATGAGATAAATCTCGAGACATCGTCGGCCTACGACATCCATATCATCAATGCGCTTTATGAGAGCGGATTGATTAACAAGGACATTTACATCGTGTGCAACGGGTTCAAGCGTCCGCAGTATGTGGAGAACATCGCCAACCTGATAAACAGCGGTTTCACCAATACCATTCCGGTGATAGACAACAAGCAGGAGCTCGACCTGTTGGACATCATCGAGAAGCCGTGTCAGATAGGAATCCGCATCGCGGCGGAGGAGGAACCGAAGTTCGATTTCTACACCTCGCGCCTCGGTATCCGCTACAACGATATCATACCTTATTATAAGGAACGGATAAAGAACAACAAGAAGGTGAAGCTCAAGATGCTCCACTTCTTCATCAATACCGGTATCAAGGATACGGCCTACTATTGGAACGAGCTGCACAAGTGCATCCAGGTCTACTGCGAACTGAAGAAACTTGCGCCGGAACTCGATTCGCTGAACATAGGCGGCGGTTTCCCGATAAAGAATTCGCTCGCCTTCGACTACGATTACGAGTATATGACCGAGGAGATTGTGGCGCAGATTAAGAATGTCTGCAATGCCAACGGGGTGGAGGAGCCGAATATCTTTACCGAGTTCGGTTCGTTCACGGTAGGCGAGAGCGGTGCCGCTCTCTTCTCCATCATCAATCAGAAGCAGCAGAACGACCGGGAGAGCTGGTACATGATTGACAGCTCTTTCATGACGACGCTGCCGGACATCTGGGGCATCAACCAGCGTTATCCGCTGCTCGCCATCAATAATTGGGACAAGGAATACCAGCGGGTATTCCTTGGCGGGCTTTCGTGCGACAGCGAGGACTATTACAGCGGCGAAGCCCACTCCAATGCCGTCTTCCTTCCGAAGCTCACACCCGGTGAGACGCAGTATATCGGTTTCTTCCATACGGGGGCTTATCAGGAGTCGCTCGGCGGCTTCGGCGGCATCCAACACTGTCTGATACCTGCACCCAAGCATATCATCATCGACCGCGACAAGGGTGATAATGAATATTATACCCGCCTCTTTGCCAAGGAGCAGAGCTACCGTTCGATGATGAGGATACTCGGATACTGATACGCTGCCGTGTGTTTGTATGCTTCAAGGCTGCCGGGAACACTTCCCGGCAGCCTTTTGGTTTCCGTCATTGCGGATGGACGGCCCGTTTCGTTGCGCAGCATCTGCGTTGCTGCATTTGTAGGGGAATGCCGGATTGTCCGACCAGAATGTAATGAGTAGGTATCTTGTGTGTTTTTAGGTGAATTTGGTATTGTAAAATAAACTTAAATTGACTTAAAAATAAAAAATGTTATAAAAATGATTTTTAAAAAATAAAAACCATTATCTTTGTGCTGTAAATCATCTTTAGTGGATAAAACGGGAAAGAATGATAAAGGTTTTGAAGTTCGGCGGTACCTCGGTCGGCAGTGCTGCCAATATGAGGAGAGTGGCCGACATCATCGTGCGCGAGGGGGCGTCGGTGACGGTGCTGTCGGCGATGTCCGGTACGACGGACACCCTGCAAAGAATAGCGTCGTTCGCGGCGGCAGGCGGCTGCGAAGAGGAGATTGCACTGCTTCTGGCCGGTCTGAAACGTAAATATGTACGGTGTGCCGGGGAGCTGCTTTCCGACGGATATGCCGATGCGTCGGCGGCGGTAGAGCGTACGATGGAGCGGGTGGCGGCGGAGGCTGCGGCCTATGCGGGCGAAGTGTCGCAGCGTACCATCATCGCACAGGGCGAACTGCTGACTACCGCCCTCTTTACCCTTTATATGAAAGAGCGCGGCTGTCGGGCCGAACTGCTCCATGCCCCGGCTTTCATGTACGGCGGCGAAGTGCGCGTGGACGGCGGAGTGTTGCGGCAGTCGGTGGCCGATGCTGCCCGAGGTGTGTATTATATTACGCAGGGTTTCATCTGTACCGGGCCGGACGGTCGGCTCGATAACCTCGGTCGCGGCGGCAGCGATTACAGTGCCGCCCTGATAGGAGCGGCGCTCGGTGCCGGCGAGGTACAGATATGGACCGATATCGACGGTATGCACAACAACGACCCGCGGTACGTGGAGGGGACATTCCCCATCCGCCGGATGAATTTCGATGAAGCGGCCGAACTCGCCTATTTCGGAGCGAAGATACTGCATCCCTCCACCATCCAGCCCTGCAAGGACCGGGGCATTCCCGTATTGCTGAAGAACAGCATGGCGCCCGATGCGCCCGGTACGGTTATATCCGACGCGGAGGTTGGCGGTCATGTTTACCGTGCCGTGGCGGCGAAGGACGGCATCACGGCGGTACGGATTTACTCTGCCCGGATGCTGATGGCCTACGGTTTTCTGCGCAGGGTATTCGAGGTATTCGAGAAGTATCGGACGCCGATAGACATGATAACGACTTCGGAGGTGGCCGTATCGCTGACGGTGGACAGCGACTGCCGGCTGCCGGAGATAATCGCCGAGCTTTCCGAACTGGGGACGGTGGAGGTGGATACGGGCAACTCCATCGTCTGCATCGTGGGTCGTCTGGACCATGCGGAACATGGGCGTGCACGGGAAATCATGGAGGCTGCGGGCGACGTACCGCTCAAGATGATTTCCTACGGTGCGAGCCACCGGAGCATCGCTCTGCTGACCGATACGCGCAACAGGACGCGTCTGTTGCGGAATCTTAACGACAAACTGTTCGGAAAGGATGCTGAGTAGGGAGGTAAAGGAGCGGCTCAGGGAGTATGAGACTCCCTTTTATCTGTACGACATGGAGCTGCTGCGTCGGACGGTGGAGTGTGCGTTGCGTGAGGCCGACCGTTACGGATATCGGCTGCACTATGCCATGAAGGCCAACAACGACCGCCGTATCATGGAGTTCATCGCTTCGTGCGGCATGGGGGCCGACTGCGTGAGCGGCAACGAGGTGCGCCGGGCCATAGAGACGGGCTTCGCCCCGAAGGACATCGTCTATGCCGGTGTGGGGAAAAAGGACAGCGAGATAATCTATGCGCTGCGGCAGGGTATATTCGCCTTTAACTGCGAATCGAAAAACGAACTCGTCGTGATAGATGCGCTTGCACGGGAACTCGGCGTGGTCGCCGACGTGGCGCTGCGGATAAATCCCGACATCGACCCCCACACCCACAGTTATATTACTACGGGCCTTTCGGAGAACAAGTTCGGAATCTCGCCCCGGGAGATAACGGATGTGGTGGGAATGCTGGGCGACCTGCGCAACATCGACATCATGGGACTGCATTTCCATATCGGTTCCCAGATAACCGACCTGGGGGTCTTCGCGGAGCTTTGTCGGAAGGTCAATGCTTCCTACCGGTGGTTTACCGAGGAGGGGTTCCGCATCACCGACGTGAATGTGGGCGGCGGACTCGGTGTGGATTACGATGTTCCCGAGATGCATCCCGTTCCGGATTTTGCGGCCTATTTCGCCGTTTTCGCGCAGGGCCTCGACCTGCCCGCGTCGGTCGGGGTACACTTCGAGCTCGGACGCTCGCTCGTGGCACAATGCGGCGAACTCATCTCCACGGTACTCTTTACGAAGGTGAGCGGTCTGGGGGACGACATCGCCCTGATAGATGCGAGCATGACCGAACTCCTCCGGCCGGCCCTCTACCACTCCCGCCATGCGATAGAGAACCTGACCGGTACGGGGCCGGAGCGTGCCTATACGATAGGGGGAACGGTGTGCGAGTCATCGGATATCTTCGCCCGCGACCTCTCCCTGCCCGAACTCAGGCGCGGCGACCTGCTTTCGATAAAGACGGCCGGAGCTTACGGTGCCGCAATGGCCTCGCGCTACAATCTGCACGACCTGCCGCAGGCGGTCTTCAGCGACGAGTTGTGACCCGTCCGCCGTTGCCGTGCGAAGGGGCGTTTCCTGTCGGGAAGCGCCCCTTCGCATGTCGCGGTGGGGAAAGAAAGAGGAAAAGTCGGCCGGTAAAACGTTCTCGGATGAGGTGTTATTGCGTAGAAAATAGTATATTTGGGTTGAAATATATTGTTTTCGGGTGCGAGGCTGGTTGGTCAAAATCGTTGCGGCGGCATGGACGTCCCTTTGCTGCATGGCATTGTCTGCACAGGAACCTGCGGACGATGAACCTTACTACGACCCTTTTGAAGACGATTTCCGGGAGATAACGGTCGATACGGCCCTTTTCTATTCGCCCCTCGGTGACGGGAGTACGTTCTTCGCGCAGATGTCGCGTTACGGTTTCGGATTCACTTCCTACCGTTCCCGCGGGCTGGACGAACGTTTCGCCCGCGCTTCGCTCGCAGGACTGGAGCTATCCTCCGGCCTCGGACGCTATCCCGATTACCATCTCTATACGGCGCTGGGCGCTCTTGCTCCGCAGGAGTCGCGTATCTACGGTGCTTCCGTTGCCGGAACCTACTCGCCGCTCTATACCGATTTTTACGACATACGGGCTTCACTGGCCATGCAGGGCGTATCGGCTACCTACACCTTTTCGCAACGGCGCTACCGTAACGGGATGCGCCTGCGTGCGGCCGGAGAAGCGGGGCGGGGATGGTACTATGCGGTCTCGGCCCGCGGCCGCTGGGGGGAAGACGCGTTCGTAAAGGGGGTGTTCACCGACTCCTTCATGGCTTCGGCGTCCGTCGAAAAGCGTTTTCGGTCGGGCGCATCCCTGTCGCTGTTTCTGATGGCGGCTCCTCAGGAGCGTGGCATGAAGGGGTGGACGGAGCGTGAGGCGTATGTGCTGACGGGGAATAATCTCTACAATCCCTATTGGGGCCCTTTTCAGGGAAAGGTGCGCAATTCGCGTGTGCGGCGCGATTTCGCTCCGCTGGCGGCGGTGAATTTCGGCATTTCCGACCGGAACGGTGTGTATTATTCGGTTTCCGTCGGCTGCCGTTACGGATACAGGGGGCGCAGCGGGCTGTCGTGGTCGGATGCATCCTCTCCTGCCCCTGATTACCATGGCAACCTGCCGGGTCATCGGACCGAACCGCATGTGATTGCCGCGCTGGAGGAGGCGTGGCGTTCGGGCGATGAACGGGTGACACAGGTGGACTGGACGGGCCTGTACGATGCCAATCTCTTTTCATCGGGAGGGGCTGCGCTTTACCTTGCCGACCGGCGGATGGAGCGCGTGGAGGGGTGGCAGGCCGCTTTCTCCGCGACGGCTCCGGAACGGGACGGTTTCCGGTGCGATTACGGCTTCCGTCTGCGTCGGGACCGGAGCAACTTCTACCGGGAGGCGGCCGACCTGCTCGGTGCGGTTTTCGCCTATAACCGCGACCCCTTTACCGGGGTGGAAAGCGACGTGCGGAAACCGGGACGAAGGGTGGGCCCCGGCGACCGGTACGACTACGATTACGACATCCTCCGCCGTGAGGCCGTACTCTTCGGGGCGGGCCACTATCGGTACGGACGTTTCGGGCTCTCGTTCGGGGCCGAACTTTCGTTCGCCGACCTGTGCAGGGTGGGACATTACGAGAAGGCGACGCTGCCCGGCAGCCGGTCGTACGGCTCCTCCGCCGTGTGTGGTTTCACACCGTACAACGTGTATGTTTCCGCCCGCTATGGTTTCACGGCACGCCATCGTCTCCGTGCGGAGGTGTTCGCCGGTGAATACATGCCCTGTTATGAGGATATTTTTCTCTCGCCCGATTACAGCAATGCGCTGGCCGGGGGCATCCGGTCGGAACGGGTGGCCGGCGTGCAGGCAGAGTACAGGGTACCGCTGGCGTGGTTCGCCGTGGCCGAGTTGGCCGGGTACCTCGTACATACGCACGGCGCCATGCAGGTGGACCGCTATTACGACGACCTGTACAGTGCTTATTGCGATATGGTGATGTCCGGCATCACGCGGCTCGACTGGGGTGTGGAGGCGGGAGTACGCATCGAACTGGCCGAGCGGCTCGTGCTGCTGACGGTCTTGTCGGTGGGAAACAACATCTATCGCGGCGAGCCTGAGGTCGCGGTTTACGAGGATGCTTCCGGCCGGCTGCTGCTCGGGGGCGACCGGGCACGGTTGGACGGTTTCGTACATTCGGCCACTCCGCAGACGACGGCGGCCGCTGCACTGAATTACAGTACGGCCTCGCAGTGGGGCTTCACGCTCGAAGGGATGTATGCCGGAAGACGCTACGTGACGGTGAATCCGCTGCGGCGTACCGACCGCTTTCTCTATCTGGCCTCTTCGCCGGAGGAGCGGCAGGCGTGTTTCCGGCAGGAGCGGCTGCCCGATGCGTGGGTACTGAACGTCGGAGTGACGAAGGGGTTCACCCTCTTCGGAGTGCGGGTGTTCGCCAGCCTGTCGGTAGACAATCTGCTCGACCGGCGCGACATCGTTTACGGAGGCTATGAACAGATGAGGTTCGACGAATATACGGCGGCGGACGGGAGGAACGCTTACCGTCCGTTCCCGGCGCGTTACAGCTATGCCTATCCCCGGACATTCCTCGCCTCGCTGACAGTCAGTTTTTAGCGTTATGAAAAAGATTTTCGTATGTATTCTGTCTGGAGTGCTGACCGTTGCTTGTGGCTACGACCGTTTCGGTACGCTCGGCCCCGGCGACCTGGAGGGGAGCGGTACGCTTCCCGATGCCGACCTCGCCCTGCTTCGTGAACATTTTTACGGCGACCCCTTTGTGGTGCAGGAGGATTTGACGGTTGGCGGTTATGTGGTGTCCGACGACCGGGCCGGGAATTTCTTCCGTAGTTTCATTATCGACGACGGAAGCGGTGCCGTCGAGATACGGGCCGGATTTTACGACCTGCATGCCTATTGTCAGCGCGGCCGCCGGATAGTTATCCATGCCCGTGGGCTGGCGGTGGGGATGTACAACGGCGTGGTGCAGCTCGGGGCGGGCGTGAACGACTGGTCGGCCTATCGGGTGGAGGAGTTCGGTTCACGTGTGCTGCTCGACCGCTGCATGGAGCGCGATACGCTTTTCCGGGAAGTACCTCCGCTGGAGCCCGGTATCGGCGGGCTGGAGGAGCGGTATTGCGGTCGTCTTGTCCGGATAGCGGAGGTCTGCCGCTCGGGCGGACCGGTGACGTGGGCGGATGCGGGGGCCGAGTCGGGGATGCCGGCCACGGGAACGGTCTGGTTCCGGGATGCTGCCGGGGATTCGGTGGCGGTCGTGACGAGCGGTTACGCTTCGTTTGCAGGGGATACCGTTCCGGCCGGGCGGGTGACCCTGACGGGAATATTGATGTATGGAAAATTCGGCGGGACGCGCGAGGTCTTCGCCCTGAAGTTGAGGGACGGGAATGATGTGGAGATGTAGCTGGCCGGCGGTGGCCGCCGTGCTGCTCCTGAGCGGATGCAGCTATCCGGAAAGAGGCCGGGTACCGGAGGAGGAAGAGGGCGGTGCGGCCTCTTCGGTCGTGACGGTGGAGTACCTGAAATCGCATTATCGGGGATACCCCTATACGTTTACGGAGAGTTACCGTATCCGGGGCTGTGTGGTGAGCAGCGACCGGTCGGGCAATTATTACAAGACACTCGCCGTGCTGGACGGGAGCGGAGCCATAGAGCTGAAGCTCGACAGCGAGCGGCTGTTCGAAACCTATGCCATGGGGTGTCTGGTGGATGTGTCGTGTAACGGACTGACGTTGGGCGCGTATGGCGGCTGCCTTCAGTTGGGGACGGCTCCGTCGCAGGGGTATGAAACGGGATATGTGGACGAGGCGGATATTCCGGCGGTGGTGCGTATCGTAGGAATGGCCGAGGAGGCGGTAGAGCCGCAGGCGCGGGAGATTGCCGCCTTGCGGCCGGAGGATGTCGGCCGGTTCGTTTCGTTTGACGGGGTACAGTTCGTGGCGGGAGGCCGTGCGGCGTGGTGCGACCGGGATGCGGACGATGCGTCGGGGTTTGCCGATACCGACCGGTATGTGGTGGACCGGTCGGGGAATCTGCTCGCTGTCCGTACATCGCGCCGTGCCGGTTTCGCTTCGTGGCCGCTTCCGGCCGGAAGCGGTAGGATAGAGGGGATGCTCTCTGTCTTTGACGGACACTACCGGTTGCGCGTTATCCGTCCCGACCTGCTCTATTCCGATATGGCGGGGGGACGGGTTTGAAGCAGCGGGAGCGTATCAGGGCTTGCGGTCGTTGGTGTGCCGCAGGGTTTCCCACAGTGCATCTTTGAGCTGGGGGATGTTATAGCCGCTGACTGAGGAGATGAAAACGGTGCGTATCCCTTCCGGCAGTTGTTCCCGAAGCGCTGCCAACTCTTCTTCTCCTGCCGTGTCGCATTTGGTGACGGCCAGCAGGCGCTCCTTGTCGAGCAGTTCGGGATTGTACTGCGTCAGTTCGTTGAGCAGGATGCCGTATTCGTTGCGCAGGTTCTCGCTCGTGGCCGGAATCATGAAGAGCAGGATGGAATTGCGTTCGATGTGGCGGAGGAAGCGTGTGCCCAGTCCGCGCCCCTCGTGGGCCCCTTCGATGATGCCGGGAATGTCGGCCATCACGAACGAACGGCCGTCACGTACCTCCACGATGCCGAGATTGGGTTCCAGTGTGGTGAAGGCGTAGTCGGCTATCTTGGGTTTCGCGGCCGATACTACGGAGAGCAGCGTGGATTTGCCGGCATTCGGGAATCCGACCAGCCCCACGTCGGCGAGTACCTTCAGTTCCAGAATGAACGCCCCTTCCTGTCGGGGTTCGCCCGGTTGAGCGTAGCGCGGCGCCTGGTTGGTCGATGTCTTGAAGTGCCAGTTGCCCAGACCGCCCCGTCCGCCGGGGAGCAGGACGAGTTCCTGACCGTCTTCCGTCACTTCGCCTACGATTTCGCCGGTGTCGGCGTTGCGGGCCACGGTGCCGAGCGGTACGGGTATCACGGCATCTTCGCCGCTCTTTCCCGAAGAGCGGGCGCCGGAACCCGCTTCACCGTCCTTGGCGAATACGTGCCGCTGGTATTTCAGGTGTATCAACGTCCAGTACTGGCTGTTGCCGCGCAGGACGACGCTGCCGCCCCGTCCGCCGTCGCCGCCGTCGGGCCCGCCGAAAGCGACGAATTTTTCGCGCCTGAAATGAGCCGAACCGGCCCCTCCCGCCCCCGAACGGGCGAATATCTTGACGTAATCTACGAAGTTCGATGATGCCATACGCTTCTTTTTTCCGTCTGCAAAGGTAGCAAACTATCCGTGCATGCACAAATACGGGGCCGTTCCGTCGCGGCGGAGGGAATTGGAACCGTATTTGCGTTATCTTTGCAAAGGCCCCGAAGGGCCGTAACGCAAAATGTTCCGACTATGCACAGGTCAGGTTTCGTCAATATCATAGGCAACCCCAATGTGGGGAAATCGACGCTTATGAATGCGCTCGTGGGAGAGCGTCTTTCCATCATCACCTCCAAGGCACAGACTACGCGCCACCGGATAATGGGTATCGTGAACGGCGACGATTTCCAGATTGTCTATTCCGATACGCCCGGTATCCTGAAGCCCAGTTACCGGCTTCAGGAGTCCATGATGAAGTTCGTCGCCGGGGCGCTGAAGGATGCCGACGTCATTCTTTACGTGACCGATACGGTGGAGCGGGGCGACGAAACTTCGCAGCGGATAGTGGACGGTATCGCCGCGAGCGGCATTCCCGTCATCGTGGTCATCAACAAGATTGACCTTACCTCCCAGGAGGCGCTGGAGGAACTCGCGGCACGGTGGCGGGCGCGGCTGCCGGAGGCCGAGGTGGTTCCCGTATCGGCGTTGAACGGGTTCAACATAGGAGGGCTGTTCGACCTGATTCTCGCCAGGCTTCCCGAAGGGGAACCTTATTATCCGAAGGATACGCTGACCGACCGGACGATGCGTTTCTTCGCTTCGGAGATAATCCGCGAGAAGATATTCCTCAACTACCAGAAGGAGATTCCGTACAGTGTGGAGATAGCGATAGACGAGTATCGGGAGGAGCCCGGTCTTGACCGCATTTCGGCTACCGTTTATGTGGCTCGCGAGTCGCAGAAAGGCATCCTCATCGGACATAAGGGCGAGATGTTGAAACGGGTGGGGACGGCCGCACGCATCGAACTCGAAAAGTTTCTCGGCAAGAAGGTGTTCCTGCAGCTTTACGTGAAGGTGAGCGACAACTGGCGGGATTCCGACAGCCAGCTCCGTCGCTTCGGCTATTCGGAATAGCGTCGGAAGCTGCCGGTCCGTCGGTCGGTGGGGAGCAGTGAAGGCGGTATACGGAAAAGGAGGGAACAGCGAGCTGTTCCCTCCTTTGTTTGATACGGTACTGCCGTTTAGTGCTTGTACTGGCCGGTAATCTCTATCGTCGTACCTACGGTGGCATCGGTCGCTACCGTAGCCTTGGTGATGTGGAGCATGTAATATACATCTTCGTTGATAACGCCGAGTACCACGTCGTAGTCCTGTCCCTTGTCGGCACTGATACCGGTGTAGGCTTTCATGTCGGAAGCCTTGTCGATGGCTTCTTTCAGGGCCTCCTGGGTCGTGATATTGCTCCAGTCGGCAGCGGCGAGTTCCACGAATTTCGATGCGCCGTCTTTCTGAAGCGATACGTTGGTGGCTGCCAATACGTTTTCAGGCCATTTCAGTCCGAATTTGGAGAGGTCGCCCGTGGCTGCCTGTCCGCCCACACGCTTGAAGGAGAAGGCTGCTGCGGCTGAGAGGTCCGTCTCCCCCGGTTCCTCGGGAGTGGGGTCGTCCTTGGCGGGCGTGTCGAACGACTGGCTTTTGGTTCCGCCGTTGGAACCCTTTACCGTAGCCGAAAGTGTTATCTTGCTTACGCGCGTTCCCTCTGCTTCCACCGGAACGGTCAGCTTCACGGTCCATTCGTAATTCTTGCCTTTTGTGATGTCGAGGTCCTGGTCGGGGATGCTGATGGTGGTCGAGCCGTAAGTGTAGCTTGCGGTCACCTCTTTCAGCGAGGAGGTCTGGGCGCACGTTACGTCGAAACGGCCGAAGAAGGTGCCGTCGGTACGCTCTTCGAGGGTTACTTTTTCAAAAGAGGGATAGACGATTTCGTCGGTACCGCTCTGGTCGCACGAGGTCAATCCGAGTCCTGCGATTGCGAAGATTGCGAGGAGGGTTGTAAGCTTTTTCATTTCAATTCGTCGGTTTTTGATTTGAAAATTAATAATCGGTTTGCAAAAGTAATATATTTTCGTTTGGTTGGATTCGGCTCTTCGGGAATTATCTTGTTTGGAAAGCGGTCTCCGTATCTCTTTGTTGTCCGGGTCGTATCGCGTGCGTTACATAATATCGCTCCCGGCTTTCATCGTCGGAATAAAGGGACTGTTCTTTTTACAGATACTGTTTTTTCAAAAACCGTGCAAAAGAGAGTGTCGGCGGACTTATTGGCAGAAGTTGCGGACAGTGTGCCGGTTGGTCTGACGAAAAGTCATGGAACGGCCGGCGGGTGGGCTGCGGGTATTCTTCCCCGGGCTGTCGGTTCCTGCTTTGTCGCCGGGACGGCGATAAAAGCGGTGCTGCGATATGTAATTGTCAATTATTTTCTATTTTTGTGCATGCAAAAGTGTCCCGAACGCCTTCCTGCGGGAAGCGTGCGACGGATGAAAAGGGAATGCAGTGAGAATCTGCAACAATACCCATTGCTGTGAGTTCCTGCTCCGGAAGGAGTAAAAGGGGTTTCGCAATCAATTGCCACTGGCTTGCCGAAGTCGGGAAGGCGCGGAACCGGAACGAGTCAGAAGACCTGCTTTGTGCATAGATACCGATTGGCTGCCCGGGGGATTGCGGGCGAAAATCAAAAAGACGATTCTCGATTTTTCCGTTCAGTTTATCCGGATTTCGGAGTGTTTTTGATTGTTCGTCGTGACTGCGTATCCCTGTCGGCCGGGTCGGTTCGGGACAGATGGATTGTTTAACCTTTTAAAATTAAAAGCATGAAGAACATTGTCGAGTATGAGGCACCTGCAATCGAGGTATCGGAGGTGCGGCTGGAGTGTGGCATCGCCGCGAGTATCCGGACGGAGGATTATGTTGAAACGGAAGGAGTTTGGTAATTGAAAAGTCAGAAAATGATGAAAAAGAGAATCATGATAGTTGCGCTCGCAGGCGCGGTACTTGCGGGCTGTTCCGAAGATTTCATGTCGGAAGCGGTATTGCAGCCTGAAGTTCCTACCGTGCGGCTGGCGGTAGATCATGCCGAGACACGCGCATCGCTCGATGGAGTCTCCGTATCGTGGGAAGCCGGGGATAAAATCAGTGTGAACGGGACGACCTATACCCTGCAGGGGAGCGAATCGGAAGGTTGGTATGTCGATGTGGCGGAGGCTGCCTCTTACGAAGCCGTTTATCCGGCCTCGGCGGTGCGGTCGGACGGTTTGTTGATGCTTCCTGCCGTCCAGCACTATACGGCCGGTTCGTTCGATGCGGCGGCGCATCTGATGACCGCTTCGGCGCAGTCGGTCGGCGAAGGGTTGCAGTTCAGGAATCAGTGTGCCCTGCTGAAACTCTCCCTCACGGGGGCAGCGACGGTGGAGCGTATCGTGCTGACCGGCAATAACGGCGAATATCTGGCCGGACCGGGCGAGAGGAACGATACGGCGGGCATGGTACCCGACCAGACTTCGATGGAAGCCGTGCGGTGGATACGTCTCGATTTCGACGAAGGAGCGGCGCTTACTTCCGAACCGCTGGTATGTTATCTGGTCGTGCCCGTGCAGGAATTTGCGAAGGGGTTCTCGCTCGAAATCCATACTTCCGACGGAATGATGATGGAGCAGAGTACCGCCTCGTTGCAGCGGTTGGTTCGTTCGGGTATCCTGTCGATGCCCGCCTTCGAGGTGAAGGGGACGATGCGTGTACTTACTTTCGAGGATGAAGACGCTCGTTTCGAAGCCTATACCATTTCCGGTTGCGGAAAAACCGTTGCGACTTGGAGTGAATTGATTGATTCACCGCAATATGGCGGTCCACTGACCTACAACGATTTTGCAATTACGGGGTATAAATGGCACGATGCGGGCAATACGGAGCTGGCGTCGGAGATTATTGACGGAGGGCCTTTCTGGAACGGAGGACACGTGCTCTCGAATTATTTTGCGGCCGATTTCAAAGGGTTGACCTATACGGAACAACTGACCGTTTCGACCGGAACGACCGGGGCGGCAGGTCATGGCGGTTCGGCTAACTTCTGTGTACAGAACGGATATGTAGATGAAACGTCGTATAAAACCGTCCTTCCGTCGTTCTACTTTGCCGACGGCAAGGCCCGGGTTGTCGACCACATGTACGTCGTGAATACCTGCTATACACTCAATTCGCTCTATTACGGCGACTCTTTCGCTAAGCCGGCAACCGCGGATTCGTGGTTTAAAATCGTCGCTTACGGCTACGATGCGGATGGCCGGACGACCGGTTCCACCGAATGCTTCCTGTGTAATGGTTCAGCCAATATCGTCGAAGAGTGGACCAAATTCGATTTGTCGGTATTGGGCTCTGTCACGAAGATAGAGTTCAATATCATGGGCAGTTCCGACCTTTGCGGAGACTACGGATTGAATACGCCTGCCTACTTCGCTTACGACGACGTGGCGGTACGGTTCGAATAACCGGTGGCTCGAACATCGAAAAACCGGGGCGGCGCCTATTAGCGCCGCCCCGGTCGTGTATCGGCCTGTGATGCCAGACGTGCGGATGACTCTCCTTTCCTGCCTGCCGGAGTTGTCCGGCGCCGGGGCCCCGGTTGGATATCGGTGAAAGTCTCTGCAATCTATTGTTAAGCGGCTCGCCGGAGCCCGGAGATTATTTGTGGCGCGTATAGTTCTTGGCCAGGCCGCCTTCCGCGGTTTCGCGATAGAGGCTCGGCATGTCGAGACCGGTCTCGTTCATCACCTTCACCACTTTGTCGTAATTCACCATGTGATTGCCGTCGGAGAGGGTGGCATAGAGGTTGGCATCGAGAGCCCGTGCGGCGGCTACCGCATTGCGTTCGATGCAGGGAATCTGCACAAGCCCGCAGACCGGGTCGCATGTCAGACCGAGGAAGTGTTCCAGGGCCATCTCCGCTGCATATTCTATCTGTGTGGGGGTACCGCCGAACAGTTGGCAGGCCGCAGCGGCAGCCATGGCGCACGCTACCCCCACCTCTCCCTGGCACCCTACCTCCGCGCCGGAGATGGATGCGTTGGTTTTGGCGATATTTCCGAAGAGGCCTGCCGTTGCGAGTGCGCGCAGTATCCGTACCGTCGGTATTTCGCGGCTTTGGGCGATGTTGTAGAGCACCGCAGGTACGACGCCGCTCGAACCGCATGTCGGAGCCGTCACCACGATACCTCCCGCCGCATTCTCCTCGGAGGTGGCGAGCGCATAGGCGTAGAGTTTCGACCGGCTGCTGAGCGAGTCGTTGAAACTTTTGGCTTTGACCATATAGGTGCTGGCTTTGCGCCGTACCTTCAGTCCGCCGGGCAGGACGCCTTCGTTGTTCAGTCCGCGTTCGATGGTTTCGCACATCGTCGTCCATATCGTGGAGAGAAACTCCCAGATGTCGTGTCCTTCGTAATCTTCCACGTATTCCCAGAACGTTTTGCCTTCGGCCTGGCACCATTTCAGTATCTCCTCGATGGTGGTGAGCGGATAGATATCGACCGGCTTCCGCTGTTTCGTATGCTCGTTGGCCAATGCTCCGCCCCCTACGCTGAAAATGGTCCATGCCTCTTCGACCTTTCCTCCTTTCAGAGCCTCGTAAAGCATACCGTTGGGATGGAACGGCAGGACCGTTTCCGGTTTCCATATCATTTCGGTCGGCGCGACCGGTTCGAGTACCGAAAGGATGGCGGCATCCGTGAGGTGCCCCTTGCCGGTAGCCGCCAGCGAACCGTACAGCGTGACGCGGAAACTCTCTGCATCGCGGTGGCGTGCAAGGAATTGTTCCGCAGCTTTTTTGGGCCCGACGGTATGGCTGCTCGACGGACCGTTGCATATTCTGAATAACTCGCGTATGGATTCCATAGGATAAGATTTTAGGATGCAAAGATAAACGCTTTCTGCTAAGAAATTATTACGGTGGTGCGGTTTTAGCACCGGTTCCCCGACGGGGCGTTGCCTTCCGGAGAAGGAAAGTTTTCGCAGTGTTCCTGTCGGTCGACCGGACCGGAAGAGTAGGGTAGGAAATTCGGCCGCCTGTGCTGCAGGACGGGGAACGAAGCCATGTGCCGTGTCGGGCGTGGAGCGCTCTGTTACTGCACGAAGTCCGGGCAGCAGGATGGATTTGCAGTCTGTGCCGATAGCCGCCGCTTCTCTTCGATTGCCGGAACCGTCCGCGTGCCCGTTGCCTTGCAGGGGCGGAGAACTTATGAGGCGGCAGGCTGCCGTGCGGTCAGCGGGGAAGAGACGGGCCGATATGCGTGAAGTTGCCTTTTCGACGCGCAGAGAGGGGGGCGTTGACGCACCCCGGAGAAGCGGTACATTCCATTATGACAGAGTGGCATCCGAACCGGGCATGGCCGCATTGTCGGTCGTGAAGAGGGCTGTCCCGCATCGGATGGAATACGGTACCGGCATCTGGAAGCGGTTACTGAAAGACCAGAGGGATAAATATTATTACTTACCCCTCTGATAGATGGCTATACATTTAACCGTAGCTTGCGTACAAGTATTGCGAATGCAATTTCGTAGTCCCACCAGGAATCGAACCTGGATTTACAGTTTAGGAAACTGTCGTTCTATCCGTTGAACTATGGAACCGTTGTATCTCTCCGGGCCTTCCCTGCCGTCCGGCGGGAAAGGGCACTGCAAAGATAGTGTTTTTTAGTTATCCGCCAACACGTTTATTTGGAGAAATCCCCGCCGTCGTAGGCCCATTTCAGGTATATCGACCCCCACGTGAATCCGCCTCCGAACGAGGCAAGAATCAGGTTGTCTCCCTTTGCGAGTCTGCTTTCGTAGTCCCACAGGCAGAGCGGTATGGTCGCAGCGGTCGTGTTGCCGTACTTTTCGATGATGAGCATGCATTTCTCCCGCGGCAATCCTATCCGTTTGGCTACGGCATCAATGATACGGAGGTTGGCCTGGTGCGGCACGAGATACCGTATGTCCTTTGCCATGAGATTGTTTCGTCTCATTATCTCTACCGTGACATCGGACATGTTGGTGACTGCCGCCTTGAATACGCTCTGCCCGTCCTGATGGGCATAGTGCCAGCGGTTGCGCACGGTCTCTTCTGTGGCAGGATAGGCCGAGCCGCCCGCTTTCATGTAGAGATGCTTGCCCCCGTTGCCGTCGCTTCGGGTGATGGAGTCGATGAGGCCGTATCCTTCTGTGTTGGGTTCAAGGAGTACTGCCGCTGCACCGTCGCCGAAAAGGGGCAGGGTAGCCCGGTCGGTCGGGTCGATTATCGAGGACATCTTGTCTCCGCCCACCACGATGACTTTCTTGTTTCGGCCCGTTTCGATATATTGGGCTGCCGTGACGAGGGCAAAGATAAATCCGCTGCAGGCTGCGAGAATATCGAAACCGAAGGCGTTCTTGAGCCCGCATTTGGCAGCCGTCAGGTTGGCTGTCGAGGGGAAGAACATGTCCGGCGTGACCGTAGCGCATATTATCATGTCGATATCGAGCGGGTCGGTGTTGGTCTTTTCCAACAGGTCGTTCACCGCCTTCTCGGTCATGTACGACGTTCCGAGCCCTTCTCCCTTCAGGATTCGCCGGGTCTTGATGCCGACCCTTGTCATTATCCATTCGTCGGAGGTGTCTACCATCTTGCTGAGCTCGAAGTTGTCGAGTATATATTCGGGAAGGTAGGCTCCGACTCCTGTGATTGCAGCAGTAATTTTCTTCATCAGAAATTACGAAATGTGTCCTGTAACTTATTAACGAGTCCGCTTTTAACCGTTTTCTCGGTCTGGCGGACCATGTTCTGTATGGCCAAAGCCGACGAACGGCCGTGACCTATCAGAACAACCGCATTGATACCCAGTACGGCAGTACCTCCGACGAATTCATAGTTGAGCTTGTCGATATAGTCGTCGTTGATGCCGCGCATGCGGGCCAGTTCATAGAAGCCTTCGGTCTGTTTCAGTATCGTGTTGCCTACGAAACCGTCGCATACCACCACGTCCGCCTTGCGGCCGGTGAAGATTTCGTTGGCTTCGATGTTGCCCACGAAGTTGTAACAGCCGTTGTCGGCCATCAGTTCGTAGGCCGCCTTGGTAGTGAGGTTCCCCTTTTCGCTCTCTTCGCCGATATTGAGCAGAGCCACTCTCGGATTGGCTTTCGCCAGGACGGCTTCGGCATATGCACTGCCTATCAGTCCGTACTGGTCGAGTACGTCGGGTTTGCAGTCCACGTTCAATCCCACATCCAGCAGCAGGAAACTCCCGCCGTCGAGTGTGGATATGAGCGCCGAGATGGCCGGACGGATGACGCCGCGTATCGTTTCGGCGGAATACATCGCCCCCACGAGCATCGCCCCCGTGGCACCCGCACTTGCGAAACCGTCTATTTTTCCCTCTTTCAGGTATTTGTAGCCAACCCGGATGCTGGAATCGGTCTTCTGGTTGTAGGCTTTGGCCGGATGGTCGTCCATGGTGATAACTTCGGTGGTGTGGACGATATCGAAAGTGTCGGACGGAGCGCCGTGCTCTTCCATCACTCTCCTTATTTCTCCTTCATCGCCGAAAAGAACCAGCCTGCTGTCGCTGTCGATATGCCGGAGGGCCATAAGCGCTCCTTCCACGACAACGTGGGGCGCATAATCGCCCCCCATTGCATCAATACCGATTTTCAACATGGGAATGACCGTTGAACAGATGCCGCAGGCGTGTTATTCCGCCTTTTTCTCGATGGCGAGTTTGCCGCGATAGAAACCGCATTCGGGACAAACCCTGTGGTACTGTACCGCTGCACCGCAGTTGGAGCATACCGCAACCGTCGGGGTTGCTGCCGTATAGTGGGTTCTTCTCTTATCGCGCCTCGTCGAGGATACTTTGTGTTTAGGATGTGCCATTTTATGTAATTTATATTTGGTTGCTTAATGTTTTATTCTTTGTCTTCTCCTTTTTCAAGTTCCTGCATGAGCTGCTGCAGTTTGCCGCCTTCGTCGGTATCGGCCAGGCTGTGCTGTTCCGTCTCCAAAGCGTCGAACTCCGCCTGACTGATTATCCTGAAACGGGCAAGCATCTCCTTGTCGCAAAGCGGCTCTCCGTCGGGACCGGTGCCGTGCACTTTCCGGTAGGGCAGGCTCAATACGATGCTTTCATATATATATTGTGCCAGCGGTACCTTCTCCTCCGCCGGATTCAGCCACATGACCTCCCCGTCGTAATCCTCCGTCTCGTCGGAGAACTTGACCGTCAAGTCGCCTGTATAATTCACCGGCAGTCGGAGGTCGCCCAGGCATCTGTCACACTCCACGGTGACCTCGCCTTCGATGGTGACGTGCAACAAGAGCATCGCGGCGGATTTCTCCATGCGGACTTCCGCCTTCATTCGGCCGCCCTGAATGCCCGAGTCTCCGAACTCGCCGAAAAAACGGTCGTCGATTTCGAAATCGAAATCATGGCATCCGTTCGAAAGCCCTTTCCATGGGATATCGTATGCGTCGAGCAGCTTCATTTCCATTATCAGCCCGCAAATTTATACAAATATAATTGAAATGCAAAGTATTCTCCGATTCTTTGGAAGAGGGTTTTCGTTTGTCAGCTCCTGCGGCCAATGAGTGGAATACGGATTGTGTGTTGCAGTATGGTAGATGTATTTGGTTGGTATTGCTATATTTGTGAAATAGGGTCTGTTGGTGCGAAGCTCGGATAGATACGGTATCCAACCGGAGGAATATCCGGCGTTACCCGGTGTGTCTCCTCGCGGCTCCTGTCAGACGGCTGCATTTCCCGCCCTCAGGGCGAGGTCGGCGAGCGCAATGGCGAGGGCGGCTTCCGCAGCTACGGCTCCGCGCAGTGCGATGCAGACGTCGTGCCGGCCCGGAATGACCAGCGGGGTGGGGTGTCCTGCCGTGAAATCGAAGGTCTCCTGCGGCTGTGCGATGCTCGGGGCCGGCTTGAACCCGACTCTCAGGACGATTTCATTTCCGTTGGCGAGGCCTCCGTTTATCCCTCCGTCGTTGTTGGTTGCGGTCGTGCCATGACGGTCCGCGATAAGGTCGTTGTTGTGGCTCCCCCGGCTGCGGGCAGCGGCGAATCCGGCTCCGAACTCTATTCCCTTGACACCCGGTATGGAAAAAATCAGGTGAGCAGCGGTACTTTCTATCGAATCGAAGAAAGGTTCACCCGTTCCGGCGGCGATGCCCTGTGCCCGGATTTCGACGACTCCGCCGGCCGTATCGCCGGCCAGGCGCAGGTCGTTCAGGATTCGTTCGAAACTGCTGCTGTCGGTCATGCCGTCGATTTCGGTGAGCCGTGTGGAGAACCGGACACCGGGGAGCAGCTTTTTGGCTGCGGCTCCGGCTGCGACCAATGCGACGGTCATCCGGCCGGAGAACATGCCTCCGCCTCCGGGATGATTGAAGCCGCCGTATTTGCGGAAAGCGACGAGGTCGGCATGTGACGGACGGGGATGACGGACGAAGGCGGCATAATCGTGCGGTCTCGTGTTTGCATTCCGGAACAGGATGGTCAGCGGGGTGCCGTCCGTGTGTCCGTTGTAGATGCCCGATACGATTTCCGGCAGGTCGGGTTCGCGCCGGGGCGTAGTGCCTGCCGTCCCCGTACTGCGGCGGCGTGCGAGGTCGGGAGCGAGGTCCTGCTCCGAGAAGGGAATGCCGGCAGGCATTCCGTCTATCGTGACGCCTATCGCGGGGCCGTGCGACTCTCCGAAAAGGGTTATTCTGAAACTGTGCCCGAAACTGTTCATGCTTTTGTTCGTATGATGGAATCGAGGTCGTCCCAGAACCGCGGGTAAGATTTGGTGACTGCCTGTGCGTTGGTGATTGTGACGGGACCCGATGCGGCGAGGGCGGCTATGGCCGCTGCCATGGCTATCCGGTGGTCGTTGCAGCTGTCTATGGTTCCACCCGACAGGCTGCCGCCCCGTACCGTCATGACATCGTCTTCCAGTGCGACGTCCATGCCGAGTTTCGTGTATTCGGAGACGATTGCCTCGGCCCGGTTGCTCTCCTTGTAGACCAGCCGGTTCACGCCCCGGATATGCGTTGTTCCTTCGCAGTTGGCGCCGAGGACTGCCAGAATAGGGAAGAGGTCGGGCCGTTGCGTGGCGTCGAAGTCGAAACCGGTCAGTTCCCGTTTGCGTACTGTTATCTCGTCCGGTGTGGTGATGATGACCGCTCCCGCTTTGGTAAGCGCCTGGATGATGGCCAGGTCGGCCTGGAGCGAGAGCGTGTTCATCCGTTTGGCCGTGACTTCGCCTGCTATCGCCCCCGCTACGAGCATGAAGGCAGCGCTGCTCCAGTCGCCTTCGATGTGGAGTTTTGCAGGGTGGTAATGCTGGCCTCCGGGAATGAAGAACTCCCGGAAGCCGTTGTGTTCCATCCGTATCCTGAATTTCGAGGCGAGGTCTACGGTGACGGCAAGGTAGGGCAGGCTGTTGGGCTGTTCCACATGGAGGATGGTATCGCCCTCCGCAAGGGGCAGCGACATGAGTAGCCCGGTGAGGAACTGCGAACTGACGTAGGCCTCGACATCGGTTTCACCGCCCCTGAGCGGTCCCTGCACCGTAATGGGAAGGTAACCGTTGGACCTGACCTGTACGCCGAGGTTCCGTAGCGGGTCTATCATCATGCCTATCGGCCTGCGGAGCATGGTGCCTGTGCCGGTGATGGTCATGCGCCTGTCGCAGAGGGCTGCGATGGGGGTGAAGAGCCGCGTGGCGAGCCCCGATTCGCCCGTATTGATGGTGTCGGTTATGGGAGCGAGCCCCCCTCTGATGACATATTCCGTAGGGCCGGTCTGCCGGACGGAAGCGCCCAGTCCCGTGATGACGTTCATGGCGTAGCGCGTATCGTCGCAGAGCTCGATGTTGCTGAGCGTCGTCTCTCCGTCGGAGAGGAGTGCCGCGGCCAGCGCGCGCTGGGCGTAGCTTTTGGAGCACGGCGGTCTGACCTCTCCCGAAACCTGCGACGGATGAATAGTCTTCTCCATAAAAGTATTTCAGAAAAGCGACGGTCCGGAGAACCGTCGGCTGGTGGATATCCGCAGAGATGTTTATCTGAGTTTGAAGTCCTGCCCGAGATAGACCTTGCGCACCTGTTCATCGTTCGCCAGGTCTTCGGCCGTACCGGTCTTCAGGACGCGCCCTTCGAAAAGCAGGTAGGTGCGGTCGGTAATGGAGAGCGTTTCGTGTACGTTGTGGTCGGTGATGATGACGCCGATGTTCTTGTCCTTGAGCGTCCGCACGATGCTTTGGATATCTTCCACGGCGATGGGGTCCACGCCCGCGAAAGGTTCGTCGAGCAGGATGAACTTGGGATTGATGGCCACTGCCCGTGCTATTTCGGTACGGCGCCGTTCACCGCCCGACAGTTGGATACCCTTGCTTTTGCGTACTTTCTGCAGGCTGAACTCCTCGATGAGGTTTTCCACCCGTTCGCGCTGATACTCCTTGGAGTAGTCGGTCATTTCGAGTACCGACCGGATGTTGTCCTCGACGCTGAGGTGGCGGAAGACCGATGCCTCCTGTGCGAGGTAGCCTACACCCATTTGTGCGCGCTTGTACACCGGCAGTTTGGTTATCTCTTCCGTCCGCTCTTCGCCTTCGAGGAATATTTGTCCGTCGTTGGGCTTGATGAGCCCTACTATCATGTAGAAGGTAGTGGTCTTTCCGGCACCGTTCGGGCCCAGCAGACCGACTATCTCCCCCTGATTGACGTCGATGGACACCTGATTGACGACGGTGCGCGTCTTATATTTTTTGACGAGTCCGGTGGTGTAAAGCCTCATTTTTTTAAAAAACTTTTCTACAAAGTTAGTCAAATATTAGAAAAAGTTCTATCTTTATGTTGCGAAAGAATGTTGGGGATAATCGTCAGGTCATTTCGTGCGTTTTATATCGTAACGTCTTTCGGGGTGTTTTATTCCTGGGGGACGCATGATTTCGGCATTTTAGCTTGCATGGAAGCCGTTTCGGCTCGTCGTGCGGGGACGGTTACCCTGCGCCGGGAATATAGGGAAGAAGAAAGAAGAGAGGAAGATGGACAATTTGCATGACATGCTGCACCAAAAACTGAAGGAGTATTTCGGTTTTGCTGCGTTTAAGGGAAATCAGGAAGCGGTCATACGCAACGTACTTGCGGGCCGGGATACTTTCGTGCTGATGCCTACGGGCGGAGGCAAAAGCCTTTGCTATCAGCTGCCTGCCCTCCTCATGGAGGGGGTGGCGATAGTGATTTCCCCGCTTATCGCCCTTATGAAGAATCAGGTGGATGCCATGCGCACTTTCAGCCAGCACGAGGGTATCGCCCATTTCCTCAACTCCTCCCTCAATAAATCGGCCATCAATCAGGTGCGGGAGGATGTGTTGGCCGGCAAGACCAAACTGCTCTATTTCGCTCCCGAATCGCTGACGAAGGAGGAGAATATCTCTTTTCTGAGGAAGATAAAGATTTCGTTCTACGCCATCGACGAGGCGCACTGCATTTCGGAGTGGGGGCATGATTTCCGTCCGGAGTACCGACGCATCCGTCCTATCATGAACGACATCGGCCGTGCACCGCTGATTGCCCTTACCGCGACGGCCACGCCGAAGGTGCAGCTCGATATTCAGAAGAACCTCGGAATGCTCGATGCGGCGGTGTTCAAATCGTCATTCAACCGTCCCAATCTGTTTTACGAGATACGTCCGAAAATCGACGTCGCCCGCGAAATTATCAAGTATATCAAACAGAACGAAGGGAAGTCGGGCATCATCTACTGTCTCAGCCGCAAGAAGGTCGAGGAGCTGGCCGAACTGCTCGTCGCCAACGGCATCAAGGCCCTGCCGTACCATGCGGGAATGGATGCCGCCACACGGGCGCGGAATCAGGATGCCTTCCTGATGGAGGAGGCCGATGTCATCGTGGCGACGATAGCTTTCGGTATGGGTATCGACAAACCCGACGTCCGTTTCGTCATCCATTACGATATTCCCAAGAGCCTGGAGGGGTATTACCAGGAGACGGGGCGTGCGGGCCGCGACGGAGGCGAGGGCCGCTGCATCACCTTTTACAGCTACAAGGATATTCAGAAGCTCGAAAAGTTCATGCAGGGCAAGCCGATAGCCGAGCAGGAGATAGGCAAGCTGCTGCTGATGGAGACCGTGTCGTATGCCGAAAGTTCCATGTGCCGCCGCAAGACGCTGCTGCACTACTTCGGCGAGGAGTACGGAGAGGATAACTGCGGAAGCTGCGACAATTGCGTGAATCCGCGGCCCAAGGTGAAGGCACGCGAAGAGACGCTGGTGATGCTGGAGGCGCTCAAGGCGATAGGCCCCAAGTTCAAGATGGACTATCTCGTGAACGTCCTCGTAGGCCGGACGACCGCCATGATAAAGTCGTACGGACACAACGAGAGCGAATGGTTCGGGGCCGGGTCCAATCACGACGACCGCTTCTGGGGGGCTGTGATACGGCAGGCGCTCATCCTCGGTCTGGTGGACAAGAATATCGAGAATTACGGTCTGCTGTCGGTGAACGATGCGGGTGAGAAGTACCTCGAAAAGCCTTACGATATCTATATCACCCTCGACCACGATTACGACGGGGAAGAGGGCGAGGATGCAGCTGCACCCGCCGGCGGGCGCGGCGAAGGGGTGGCCGACGCCGAACTTTTCGCCATGCTCAAGGATTTGCGCAAGAAGGTGGCCAAGCAGCACGGACTGCCGCCTTTCGTCGTATTCCAAGACCCTTCGTTGGAGGATATGTCGATACAGTATCCGGTGACCATCGAGGAGATGCAGAACATCACGGGGGTCGGAGCCGGCAAGGCACGGAAGTTCGGGGCCGAGTTCGTGAAACTGATTAAACGGTATGTCGAGGAGAAGGATATTGTCCGGCCGCAGGACATGGTGGTCAAGAGCGTGGTCAACAAGAGCGGGAACAAGGTCTTCGTCATCCAGAGCATCGACCGCAAGATGGATTTCGAGGATATCGCCCGGGCCCGCGACCTCGATTTCGACGAGTTGCTGACGGAGATAGAGGCTATTGTCAATTCCGGTACGAAGCTCAATATCAACTACTACATCGAGCAGACGATAGACGAAGACAAAGCTGAAGAGATATACCTGTATTTTAAGGAGGATGCCGAGAGCGACAGTGTGGACGAGGCCATCCGGGAACTCGGGTCGGATTTTACGGAAGAGGAAGTTCGCCTCGTGCGCATCAAATTCATCTGCGAACAGGGGAACTGAGCCGGTTCGTTTCCGGTCGTGTCTTCTCTTTATTGTTAATTGGATATGTAACTGTCGGGGTTGCCGCTTAGCGGCAACCCCGACGGTTACAGTATGTGATATCGGAAGAGGATGTTGTGTATTTCCTGTGGGCCATAAGTGTAATTTGAGAACAACCATGGATATATTATGTTGTTCCTGGCAACGGTCGTTTGGATTTGCTTACGTGCATGTGGGCGGGGCCGTTTATATTGCCGGAAGAGGTGATGGGAATATTTTAGTGGGCGAATGGTGGGTGTTTCAGCCAACGGTCTTTGCGGTATCGAGGCCCTCCGTCAGGGGGCCTCGTGTTGTTATATGTTCGGAGCTGTTTCCTTAATAACACAAACAATTCCGTTTTTCAACGCATCGAAATGGTTGCATTCCGTTTTTGAACACACAGTATAAAGTATGATAGGCCAAAGTGTTACGTGGAAATTATTTTTTCGGGGACACTTGCACGAATAAGAAAAATTTTTCAAATTTGTGCTGGCGCATTAAAATTTTATCACGCAAAAGATACGCAAACTTACATAAACTTAAAAAGTACAGCTATGGAATTACCATTTGCAGAATCGTGGAAAATCAAGATGGTTGAACCCATCCGCAAAAGTACCCGCGCAGAGCGCGAGCAGTGGATTAAAGAGGCGAACTACAACGTGTTCCAGCTCAAGGCCGACCAGGTTTATATCGACGGTCTGACCGACTCCGGTACGGGCGCCATGAGCGACCGCCAGTGGGCTGCGCTGATGATGGGCGACGAATCCTATGCCGGTGCACGTTCTTTCTATGAACTGAAGGATACCATTACCCGCATTACGGGCTTCGAGTATGTCATTCCGACACACCAGGGCCGTGCAGCCGAGAACGTGCTCTTCTCCGCACTCGTGAAAGAGGGCGATGTAGTACCCGGCAACTCCCACTTCGACACGACCAAAGGTCATATCGAAAGCCGCCGTGCCATGGCTTTGGACTGCACGGTGGACGAGGCCAAGAATACGCAGCTCGAGGTTCCCTTCAAGGGCAACGTAGACCCGAAGAAGCTGGAAAAGGCGCTGGAAGAGTATCATGACAAGGTGCCTTTCATCATCGTTACGATAACCAACAACACCGCAGGAGGTCAGCCCGTTTCGATGCAGAACCTTCGCGAAGTCCGCGCTATCGCCGACAAATACAACAAGCGTGTCCTCTTCGACTCCGCCCGTTTCGCCGAGAACGCATACTTCATCAAGACCCGCGAGGAGGGTTATGCCGACAAGACCATCAAGGAAATTTGCCGCGAAATGTTTGCCCTCGCCGACGGAATGACCATGTCGGCCAAAAAAGACGGCCTCGTGAACATGGGCGGTTTCATCGCTACGCGCTGGGAAGACTGGTATGAGGCTGCGAAGAAATTCTGCATTCCCTTTGAAGGTTATCTTACCTACGGCGGTATGAACGGCCGCGACATGGCCGCGCTTGCAGTAGGTCTCGACGAGAATACCGAGTTCGACAACCTCGATACCCGTATCCGTCAGGTACAGTATCTCGCGTCGCTGCTCGATGAGTACGGTATTCCTTATCAGCGTCCCGTAGGCGGTCACGCTATCTTCGTCGATGCCTCCAAGGTGCTCACGAAGATTCCGAAGGAGGAGTTCCCCGCACAGACACTGACCATCGAGCTTTACAAGGAAGCCGGTATCCGTGGCTGCGAGATAGGCTATATTCTGGCCGACCGCGACCCCATCACGCGCGAGAACCGTTTCGGCGGCAACGACTTCGTCCGCATCTGCGTGGCACGCCGCGTCTATACGGACAACCACATGAAGGTGATTGCCGCTGCGCTGAAGAACGTGTACGACCGCCGCGACGAGATTACCCACGGTGTCGAAATCGTATGGGAGGCTCCGCTGATGCGTCACTTCACCGTAAAACTCAAACCGATAGAGTAGTTCGTTGCGAACAATCCTTCGTCATGGGGAGAGGCGTATCGGTGCGCCTCTCCCTTTTTCGTCTCGTCCCGGCAGGGTACGGGTTGCGTATGACCGGCGGAATGAGTAGCTTTGCCCCTCGGAAGTTGCAGAGAGATTATGCAGGAAGTAAGGGCGAAGAAGGCGTTGGGGCAGCATTTCCTGACGGACGAAAACATAGCGCGCAGGATAGCCGGAGCGCTCTCCGGAGGAGGCGATGTACTGGAGGTGGGGTGCGGAACGGGAATGCTGACGCAGTTTCTGCTGGAGCGTACCGATATTACGCTCTACGGCGCCGAAGTGGACGGTGAAAGCATCGGCTTTCTGCACAGCCGGTTTCCTGATTTCGCTCCCCGGCTTTATGACGGGGATTTTCTGCGGATGCCCCTGCGGGAGATGTTTCCCGGCGGGGTGAAGGTCATCGGCAATTTTCCCTATAATATTTCGTCGCAAATATTCTTCAAGATACTCGAAAACCGTGACCTGGTGCCCGAAAGCGTGGGCATGGTACAGAAAGAGGTGGCCGTTCGACTGGCGGAGCCGCCCGGCAGCCGCGATTACGGCATCCTGAGCGTGTTGCTGCAGGCGTGGTATGATATTGAGTACCTTTTCACGGTGCACGAGCATGTTTTCAATCCTCCTCCCAAGGTCAAGAGTGCGGTCATCCGCCTGCGCCGCAACGGAACCCGGGCGCTCGGATGCGATGAGGCGCTGTTCGTCCGGGTAGTGAAGGCGGCCTTCTCGCAGCGGCGCAAGATGCTGAAAAATCCCCTGAAAGCCGTATTCGGCGATTTTGGGGGAGCGGAACATCCGTGGTTTACACGCCGTGCCGAAACGCTTTCCGTCGCGGAATTCGTGGAACTTACCCGCTGGGTGGAAGTACACGGAACCGTCCGTTGACTGCGGTGTTGCCGCCTCGGCGTCCTGCGGCAAGATAATCCCTGCCGGTGGGGATGGCCGGTCGGTATTGCGGGCGGGGGGATGTGCCGTCTCCGGTTCGATTCGGGAATGGAGGTCCGCAGACAGGGCCGGGAAATTCCGTCGATGTAGGGGAGGAGGAATGACGGTTGCCGTAGTTATCGGTTCAGTTCGTTTTCCGCTTCGATGAATTGCTTTGTCAGCCGTTCTCTTGGCTGGCGGGGCATGCCGCCGATGACCAGCAGGTAGGAGTCGCGTACCATCTTCCGGATGAAGGCCGCGGGCAGGTCGCCGTCGAGCCGGACGGAGTTCCAGTGTCTCTTGTTCATGTGGTAGGCCGCGTCGATGTCGGGGTACTTTTCCCGCAGGTCGAGTGCGAGCGACGGGTCGCATTTGAGCGCCACGTGGTCGGCATGAATCATGTCCGTCATGGCGAACATCTTGCCGGCAACCTTGTAGACGAGCGTGGTTTCGTCGAAAGGAGTGGTCTCTTCGCTTTCCGGAAAGGAGAGGCAGTAGGTGCGGAGTTCGAGAATATCCATGGTATGTCGTTTCGGTATGGGTAAAGGTACGAAAATTTACCGAACCGGTCTCAGCCGTTTTATCGGCGGCTCGTACCGTAGGATAATATATCGGGGCGGTTGAGGTCGGCGAATCGCTTCTCTTGCGTTGGTCCGTCGGTGGCGGCAGTGTGTCGGTTTCGTTGCTGCGGGCAGGTAAGGTCCGAAACGGGCGGCGTTTGCGGCCCATGGCCGTCGTTTCGTTTTGGGCAGGTCTCGGGCACGGTCGTCGGACTCCGGGTGGCAGACCCGGGATATCCGGTCGAGGCCGTTCATACGGTCCGGTCGGAAAGAGCAGGAGGCCGTTCCGCGGAACGGCCTCCTGCGTGTCAGAAGATGAATTGGAAACCTGCCTGATAACCGATATAGGTCTGTTGCAGTAGCTTCTTTGTGTGACCGGTCCAGAGGTGGGTTTCGGGGAACAGGCCGATATTGTCCGTTCCCTGAGACATCATGTAGTTGAAGCTGACGCCGCCGAACAGGTTATAGTGTTTTCCGATGCGGAAAGAGGGAGCGAAAAGGTAACCGAAATTGAGGACGGGCAGGGACGACGAGGCCCCGATGGTCGTCGCTTTGAATTCGTTGTTCAGCTCGAACCATTTGCAGACCGGGATGTGGATACCGTATCCCGCTTCCGTCGTTATTCCGTTGCCGTCGGCTTTGTGGTTGTAGCCGACGCCCAGTATACCGTAAGTATATTTACCGCCGGAACGGAACGATACGACCGCATTTCCCAGCATGTCGTAAGTCAGGGCGATGCCCTTTTCTCCCTTTTTGATGATATTGATGATACCGATGGGAAAATCGCTCTCTTCGGCCACGTTGACCAGTGCAGCGAACTGGACGCCCGTCACTTCTTCTGCTACATTGACCAACCCGGCGAATTGCACTCCTTTCACATCTTTTGCGGTGTTGAGCAGTCCGGCAAACTGGACTCCTTTTACGTTCCCGGCCGTATTCAGCAGTCCTGCGAATTGTACTCCTTTAAAACGGCCTTTCGTACTGTTGCTCAGCCCGCCGAACATGACGCCCTTGCTGTTGTCGCCCGAATAATTGACAAGTCCGGAGAATTGCATTCCCTTGAAGCCGTCGGCGATGTTGCACATTCCCGTGAACTGGAGTCCTTTAAAATGCCCTTTGGTACTGTTGAACAGTCCGCCGACCATGACACCCCGGCTGTGTTCTCCGGAACGGTTTACCATGCCGGAGAGTTGCATGCCCGTGTAACTCTCCCGTGTGATGTTCGTCAGTCCTGCGAGGACCAGGCCCTTGCCTTCATGGCCGATGTAATTGGAGATACCTGCTATCTGTACACCGGTAGCCCGTTCGGAGATGAGGCTGCACAATCCGGAAACGACCAGATTCTCTTCGTTTCTCGAATTGCCTATCAGCAGGTTGACAGATGCGCCGTTCGTGTATTCGGCGGCCTGTGTACCGTTCGTGCACAGTGGGGGGAACAGGCCGAAACTGAAAGCGGCATAGGGAGCATCGTCTTTTTGGGCAGACGCCTTGCCGCATATCAGGAAAGCGAGCGAAAGGAAGAGTAACGTTTTTTTCATGGTCTTATCGTTTTTGTTCCTATTCGGAATAGTTGTCGCATTACTACCGGGACGGATGGTATGGGGAGGTTGCCGTTTCGGATTTGATGAATCGGCTCGGGTACGGTGTCCGGTTCCGAAGTGGACGGAGCAGGTGGCTTGCGGGAATCGTTGGCATTCGGCAGGAAAGATTCCTGCGGGTATTGTGCATCGTCGAAGTGGATTCGGTCTCTTTTGCCGTCGTTCGGCTTCGGAAGAGAGCGGTAGCCGGTTCGGGCTCGTACACGTTCGACTGAGAAGATTTCATGTGTGTATGGAAACTGTCCCGTTTTGAGAACACAAAAATAAGAAAAAGAGGTTTTCGGAAAAAGAATAATCGTTTCATGGTCTTCAAGGAGCGGACGGCGTGACGGCCCGGCAGGGGACGGAAGGAGCGGCGATATCTGCTTTTTTTGAAAAACGACGGCTCCGCAGATTTCTGCGGAGCCGTGCGGAACTTCGTGTAAAACGGTAAATTACTTATATATATGCTATATAACTAACATTATCCAATTACATTTACGTTGACGGCCTGTTCGCCCCTTTTGCCTTCGCCTACTTCGAATTCGACGTTCTGTCCCTCTTCGAGGCCGCGAAAACCTTGTTTGTTGATTCCGGTGTAGTGAACGAAGATGTCACCGCCGGCTTCAGTGGTGATAAAGCCATAACCTTTGGCAGTATCGAACCATTTGACTGTACCTTTCATTTGAAAATGTTTAAAATAAAAAAATAATACCCTGCAAAGGAATGTAAAAATTTTTGATAAACAAGCTTTTCATCCGTTTTTTATTCCTCCTGCCGGTCGTTTTCTCCTCCGAGCCTCCGGCGCAGGACCTGTTCCGCTATCCGTATCTCGCGGTCGATTCTGCATAATGTCTCGGCATCCATGTAACCCCGTCGCCGGTACAGGGAGGCGATTTCGTCTTGAATTTCCTCCTCCGAAAGTTCTTCATAGAACTCTTCGTCGATGCGGTCGTCCGCACGTTCCGTCTCTTTCTGTTGCATATGCTGTCGTTCTTTGTATGTAAATATAGGCAAAAACGGGGTCCGGCTGCCGGGAGGACAATATTAATTTTACCGTCCTCCCGTAATTTTGGTATGACAAACGGTAATCAGGGTAATTTCTTTTCCGGAAAGGCGGGTAATTTTGTATCGGGTAAAGAGACTGCGGAGTGTCCGGCGTGGGGAAAGACGCATTTCAGAATGATTGGCATGAAAAGATTGATTCCTTTGATAGGTACCTTGTGTCTGCTGTCGCCGATGGCTGCGGGGCAGGAGCCCTTGTCTGTACGGGATTCCCTCGCAGCGGGGGAGACCCATGCAATCGAACGGGTGGTGGTGACCGGAACGCGCAACCGGACGGACATAAGGCATCTGCCGATGACCGTTTCGGTCGTCGGACGGCAGACCGTCGAGCGGGCTAACGAACCTTCGTTGCTGCCCGTATTGACGGAGCAGGTACCGGGGCTGTTCGCTGCCGGCCGCGGCGTGATGGGATACGGCGTGTCGGGCGGCGCTGCCGGCCAGTTGTCGGTACGCGGTATCGGAGGACCTGCACAGGAGGGTGTCCCTACGACGGGTATGCTCGTGCTGATAGACGGTCATCCGCAGTACATGGGGCTGTTCGGTCACCCCGTGTCGGATGCCTGCCAGTCCTTTCTGGCCGAGCGCGTGGAGGTGCTGCGCGGACCGGCCTCCGTGCTGTACGGTTCCAATGCGATGGGGGGCGTTGTCAATATCGTGACGCGCAAGATGGAGGAGGACGGTGTCAGGACGCATGTCGGGGCGGGTTACGGCTCCTATAATACCCTCCAGACGGAGGTGACCAACCGTGTCCGCCGTGGACGGTTTACGAGTATCGTGAGCGGTTCGTATAACCGGACGGACGGCCACCGTCCCGACATGGGGTTCGAGCAGTACGGCGGTTATGCCAAATTCGGATACGAGATTTCGGGAAACTGGAACGTGTGGGCCGATGTGAATGTCACGCATTTCAATGCGTCGAATCCGGGTACCGTCTCCGACCCGCTGCTCGATGCCGACCAGCGGGTGACGCGTGGCATGGCTTCCGTTGCGCTGGCGAACGATTACGGCCGCACTTCCGGTGCCTTGAGTCTCTTTTATAATTGGGGCTGGCACTGGCTGAACGATGGATACCATCCGGCCGAAGGGGAGAGTCCGCTCGACTACCGCTTCAATTCGCGGGACGACATGGCGGGCGTCTCGTGGTACCAGAGCGTGAGCCTGTTCCGGGGAAACCGTCTGACGGTCGGGGTGGACTACTTCCGGTTCGGAGGCGAATCGTGGAACCAGCCGACGGACGGCGGTCCGCGGGAACCGCTCGTGGACAAGACGGAGCACGAGATGGCCGGTTATGTCGATTTCCGCCAGCAGATTGTCCGGTGGCTGACGTTCGATGCGGGAGTGCGTCTCGACCGCCACTCGCATGTGGGAACGGAGTGGGTGCCGCAGGCGGGGTTCTCGTTCAGCTTGCCCCGACACATGGTGCTCAAGGTTTCGGCGGCCAAAGGGTTCCGTTATCCGACGATACGCGAACTCTATATGTTCCGGCCGGCCAACCCTGACCTGAAACCGGAACGGCTGTGGAGCTATGAACTCGCATTCTCGCAGCAGATGCAGGACGGACGCCTGTCGTACGGGGTAAATGTGTTCTATATCGACGGCGGCAATCTGATAATGCGTGTCCCGGTGGACGGACGTCCCATGAATGTCAATACGGGGCGCATCCGGAATGCCGGAGCGGAGGTGCAGGCGGCGTACAGAATCGGAGCGGCATGGACGGTAGATGCCAATTACAGTTACCTGCACATGGAGCAGCCGGTGCTGGCGGCCCCCGAACACAAACTGTATGCCGGGGCTCTCTTCACGCATGGCCGCTGGGACGTATCGACGGGAATCCAGTATGTGGCGGGACTCTATACCGAGGTGAAAGTCGCCGGACAGGGGGAGTACCGGACGGAGAATTTCGTGTTGTGGAACCTGCGAGCTTCGTTCCGTGCGGCGAAGTGGCTTTCGGTTTGGGTACGCGGCGAGAACCTGCTGGCACAGCGGTACGAGATATTGGCCGGTTTCCCGATGCCCCGTGCTACGGTCATGGCCGGTGTGAATATGAATTTCTGACAAGCAACCATTTAAAAGAGACGGATATGAAAAAGAGCGTTTGTATGGCAATGGCCGCCCTGGCATTCTTGGCGGCTGGAGCGGGATGTGCCGGTGCACAGGGTACCGGAGGAGGGGCCGCAGCGGCCGGAGTACCGAAAGTGTACATGTTCGAAGAGATAAACTCGGAGAATCTTGTAAAGATTTATGAGGTTCTCGGCCGGGAGGCCTCCGGCAAGGTGGCCGTGAAGCTCTCCACGGGCGAACCGGGCGGCCACAACTATTTGCAGCCTGCGTTGATAGAGGATTTGGTACGGCGGGTGAACGGAACGATAGTAGAGTGCAATACGGCTTACGGCGGAGGTCGTGCCGATACGGAAGCGCATCGCAGGGCCGCTGAGGAACATGGCTTCACGGCAATCGCTCCGGTGGATATCATGGATGCCGACGGTGAAATGGCTCTGCCCGTGGAGGGCGGCAGACACCTGAAGGAGGATTTCGTCGGCTCCCATTTTGCCGATTACGATTTCGTCATTATCCTCTCTCATTTCAAAGGGCATGCGATGGGCGGCTTTGGCGGTGCCGTCAAGAACATGTCCATCGGTATCGCCTCGTCGGCCGGCAAGGCGTGGATACACTCTGCCGGCCGGACCAGGGATGTGGCCGAAGTGTGGAACAACCTGCCTGAGCAGGATGACTTTCTGGAGTCGATGGCCGAGGCGGCCAAGGCAGTGGCCGACCATTGCGGCGAACGGATACTCTACATCAGCGTAGCGAATAATCTTTCGGTGGACTGCGACTGCAGTGCTGCTCCTGCCGACCCGCAGATGGGGGATATCGGTATTCTCGCCTCGCTCGACCCGATAGCGCTCGACAAGGCCTGCACCGACCTGGTACGTGCCTCCGAAGACCACGGGAAGATACATCTCATCGAGCGTATCGATTCCCGTCACGGCATGCATACGCTGGAGTACGGCGAGCGGATAGGGCTGGGAAGCCAGCAGTATGAATTGGTGCAGATGGATTGACGGATGCAGCCGTCGGTCCGAAAGGAGCGCTCCGGCTGTGCGGAAGCGGAATGATAAAAAATCAGGGAAAGCATGAGACCTTACATCGTTTGCCATATGATGGCATCCGTGGACGGGCGCATCGACTGCGCCATGACCGAGCAGATTGAATCGGGCGATGAGTATTACGAGGCGCTGGCCGAACTCGGGTGTCCCTCGTTGTTGATGGGGCGGGTGACGATGCAGCTGCATTATGCGGCTGCGGAACCTTTTGTCGCAAAAGAACCTGCACCGATAGGCCGGCAGGCCGTACATGTGGCACGACGGGCCGGGGGATATCTCGTCGCCGTCGATACGCACGGCTCCCTGTGTTGGCCCGCAGGCGAATTCGACGGACAGCCCCTGTTGGTGATAACTTCCGAAAAGTGTGCGGCGGAGTACCTCGATACGCTGGCCGGAGCGGGAATTTCGTGGATTGCGGTCGGAGAGGAGCGTATCGATTTGCCGGAAGCGATGGAGATGCTTCGGGAGACATTCGGGGTCGAGCGGCTGGCCGTTGTCGGTGGCGGTAACATCAACGGGGCATTTCTTGCGGCCGGGTTGCTCGATGAGGTGAGCCTGATGGTTGCACCGGGTATCGACGGACGCACCGGTATGACGGCCGTGTTCGACGGCATAGACGATGCGGCGCGGCCGGCCACCAAACTGCAGCTCCGGTCGGTAAAACAGGTCGGCGAGGGAACCGTATGGATGCGTTACGGGTTTCCGGCCCCGGTGGAGTGAAGAGACGGTTTTTAGTTCCGAGACCCGGAGACGCTTCCATTGTGACCGGAACGGTATGGATGATAATGGACTTAATTTAAACGAACAGACGTATGAGAAGAAATTTCGGTGTAAAGCCTTGGACTTATCCGCAGCCGGTGTTCATCATCGCCACATACGGTGAAGACGGTACGCCCGATGCGATGAATGCCGCATGGGGTGGCATCAGCGAGCATAACGAAATCAGTATGTGCCTGAGCGGAGGGCACAAGACCGTCGAGAATATCCTGCGGCGGGGTGCTTTTACCGTGAGCATGGCGGATGCGGCGCATGTGACTGCATGCGATTATGTGGGACTCGTGTCGGGCCATCAGGTTCCCGATAAGTTTGCCCGTGCCGGTTTTCATGCCTTGAAGTCGGAGTTTGTGGATGCACCGTTGATTGAGGAGCTGGCGGTCGCGGTCGAGTGCCGGCTGAAAGATTACGACCCCGAAAGCTGCATCCTGCGCGGAGCAATCGTGAATGTCAGCGTGGATGAACGGGTATGCGGTGCGGACGGTAAGGTGGACGCGGCGAAAGTGGCTCCTATCATTTTCGACCCGTTCAACAATGATTATCTGGCGGTGGGCCCCAAAGTGGCCGATGCTTTCTCGGAAGGCCGGAAACTGAAATGACCGGCTGGACGACAAGACGGGATTCCCGGAGCCATATGGCTCCGGGAATCCCGTCTTACGAATATCCAGACCGGTGGGACCGTGCATGTCAAAGACATGCACGGTCCCACCGGTCTGGACACTATCGTGTGGAACTGAATACTTGGCGATTTTTCATCGCCTCCCTCAAAAACAGAGAGAGAAAGAGCAAAACCGCCCTTTCGGGACCCGATATGCCCTGTTCACAAGGATAGGGTATATCGGGGTTTATTTCCCCAAGCGGGCCTGCAAAATCGCGGTCAGACTCATGGATATTTTCAGGCTTGCGAGTTGCCATTTTGCGGGTCGAGTGAGGCTGCATTTTCCCTGGCCTTTAGCTTGGCTTATTCGCACCTTTTGCATCCAAAGAAAGATGTCAAATATTTACCCCAATCGTTTGTTTGCAATGATGGAGAGGTCCTTTAAATAAACATAAAAGGCATATAAGATTATTTGTATTGAGCGATAAATTAGCATTATATGCAATTGGATGCTATGTTTGTGCAAAATAAATGGTATCTTTGAATTCAAAATACAGGAAAGGAATGGGAGCTAAACTGAATAGGATTAAAGTTGTGCTTGTTGAGAAGAATGTCTCGCAGAAAGAGCTTGCGGCCCAAATTGGTAAGAGTTTCAGTACGGTCAATGCTTACTGTGCCAATAGATTGCAACCCAATCTTGAGACTTTAGACCGGATAGCCCAAGTGCTTAATGTACCAATGCGAACTCTCGTCAAGGAGGACTAGTTATTTTAAACTGTGGCAAAAATTAACAATATCCCAACCCTTACTGCCTATCAGCAAAAGTTTCTTGCATGGCAACTTGATCGTCGTCGCTCATCAAGTGATGAAGATAAGTTTACGAGTGTACTTGCTGAAGCTCAGGTTGATTTGAATCCGCATCAGGTGGATGCAGCGCTTTTTGCTTTCAAGTCTCCGTTGAGTATGGGAGCTGTTTTAGCTGACGAAGTAGGGCTTGGAAAAACCATCGAAGCAGCGCTTGTTATCTCACAACAGTGGGCAGAGCGACATCGTCATATACTTGTCATTGCTCCGGCAACACTGCGAAAACAGTGGAGTATGGAATTGGAGGAAAAGTTTTTTCTCCCGTCGGTCATTCTGGAATCCAAGAATTTTAATCGTATCCTTGCCGATACATATAGTAATCCTTTTGATGATAAAGAACATATTGTAATTTGCTCTTACCAGTTCGCAAAGAAACAGATACGTCACATTGAACGTGTAAACTGGGATTTGGTAGTCCTTGACGAAGCGCATAAACTCCGTAATGTTTACAAATCAAGCAATAAGACTGCCATTGTCTTGAAGGAGGGGCTGAAAAACTACAAGAAATTGTTACTTACGGCTACACCATTGCAGAACAATGTCCAAGAGCTGTATGGTCTTATTTCTATTATAGATGATGGCTATTTTGGGGGGCTTAAGAGCTTTAATACTCGATATGGTAAGACCGAACTTCGCAAGGAATCAACATATAAAGATTTGCGTGAGCGCATTCAGCCTATTATCCATCGCACATTGCGAAGCGACGTCCAGGAATACGTGAAATATACCGAGCGGAAGGCTTTGGTGCAGGAATATTATCCAAGTAAGGACGAACAGACCTTGGGTAAAATGGTCAGTGAATATTTGCAACGGGACGAATGTTTTGGTATGCCTCGCAGCCAGCGGTCGCTTATCACGCTTGTTCTGCACAAGCTTTTATCATCGTCAACTTTTGCCATTGCAGGTACCTTGCAAACCATTATTGAACGCTTGGAAAATATAGTCGGGGATAATACCTCTGACGAAGCTCGCGATGCAGTGCTTGTGAACGAGCTTTCCAGCGATATGGAGGATTTTGAGGAATATGAAGACGAGTGGCTCGATGAGAACGATGAAGAATTGGACAAAGAAGAGAGAAAGCGTACATACTCGGCTGATGAGATTGAAGAAATTCGGTCAGAGATAAAATATCTGAAAGAGATTCACTCTCTTGCTCTTGGTATTGCCGAGAATACAAAGGGGGAATGTTTGCTTCAAGCCTTGCAGATTGCCTTTGAGGATAAACGGAAGAATGGGCAGCCTGAGAAAGCGCTTATCTTTACAGAAAGCAATCGCACCCAGCAATATCTGAAACAACTACTTGAAGCAAATGGATATGCTGGGCGTATAGTGCTGTTCAATGGGAGTAATACTGACCCTAAATCAAAAGAGATATATGCAGCATGGAAAGAGCGCTATGCGGGTACGTCTCGTATAACTGGTTCGTTGACAGCGGATAAACGACAGGCTCTTGTGGATTATTTTCGGGAAGAGGCGCAGATAATGATAGCAACCGAAGCGGCAAGCGAAGGTATCAATTTACAATTCTGTTCGCTGCTGGTAAATTTCGACTTGCCATGGAATCCACAACGAGTAGAACAGCGCATAGGCCGCTGTCATCGTTATGGGCAGAAGAATGATGTGGTTGTGGTCAATTTCATCAATAAAGCCAATCGAGCCGACCAGCGCGTATATGAGTTGCTTGACCAGAAATATAACTTGTTCAAAGGCGTATTCGGTAGCAGCGACGAAGTACTGGGGAGTACAATGGATGGCATCGACTTCGAGCATCGTGTACTTGACATCTACCAGACTTGTCGCACCACGGAGGAAATAGACGCTGCCTTTGACCGATTGCAGGAAGAAATGCGCCAGCAGATAGAGGAGGTACTTGACAAAACACGTACTCGACTCATCGAGAATTTTGATCGCGACGTGGTCAATAAACTCAAAGTGCGCAAGTCTGCCGATGAACAAGCTTTGAGTCAATTTTATCAACTGTTGTGGCAGCTCACTATAAGTATGCTTGGCAGCAGCATAGACAAAATTGACAGCAAGCGATATAGCTTCACCTTGCGTCAGACTCCTGCCGACGCTGGGCAGCCATTCTCCACAGGGCCATACCGTATGGGTAAAGATATTTCAGATGCCTATACCTACCGTGTAGGGCATCCGTTGGCGCAATATCTTCTTGCAAAGGCCAAACGGCAGGATACATCGGACACTGTCGGTATCGTATTCGACTATACCGATTCTCCGGAAAAGATGTCTGTAATTGAAAACGAGGTTGGCAAATATGGAATTCTTTCTGTTAAAATCGTGCACTACCATTCGCCAAAGGATGATGAAGACTGTATCATTGCCACAGCCGTTGATAGCGAAGGCCGTGTCATGCCGGATGATTTCGTTGAGAAATTGATGTCAATTAGCGGCCATGTCTCAAAGGACTTTTTGCCCGTTATGGATGACACTCATTTACAGACGGAGATGGCCTTGAAGCGAAAGGCACTGAATGAAAGCATCGCTTTGCGCGACAAGCAATTTATCGATGAAGAAAGTGCCAAGATTGAACAATGGGCTGAAGATCAGACCTTCTCGCTCGAAGAGGAGCTGCGTGACGTGAAGAAACGAATAAAGGAACGTGAGCGGGAATTCCGAAAAGAGACTGACGACCATCGCCGTCGGCAGTTGCAAACGGAAATCATTAATCTTCAGCGTAACCAGCGACAAAAACGTCAAGAACTGTTTTCTCTTGAGGACGAGATAATAGTACGTCGAGATGCTCTCATCGCTGCCATCGACAGTTCGTTGGATAAAGCAGCCGAAGAGGAACATCTGTTTACCATAGCTTGGCAGGTAGTATAAACGACAAAGTAATAAAATGGAATAAAAACAATATGGCAACACAATTTGATAAGTTCATAGCTACGATGAAGAAGGTGCTGATGCTTGACCAGGCAGACCTGGATTTCGGTATCTATCGCATCATGAACAGGAAACGTGACCAAATAGAATCCTATCTCAACAATGACTTGCGCCGGCAGGTGGCCGAAGCTATCAGCGAGAATGCCTCCAATGATGCGGAAGCCCTGCAAAAGGAGCTGGCGAAGTTGGTTTCTACGCTGACGGAGGCGGGCATGAATCCCGACAATGCCCCCAAAGTCCAGGAGCTCAAGGAACGTATTGCCCGTTGCGGCAATAGTGAAGAGCTTGAAAATGAGGTGTATTCACACCTTTCTATATTCTTTGGCCGCTATTATGATGGTGGAGACTTTGTCTCTCAGCGCCGTTACAAGAAGGACGTATATGCCATACCTTACGAGGGCGAGGAGGTGAAACTGTATTGGGCCAATGCCGACCAGTATTATATCAAGACGGCCGAGTATTTCCGCAACTACCGTTTTGCTGTCGATGGCGATAAATTCTGCGAGTTTACCCTGCGTGAGGCTACCACTGAGCAAAACAACAATGTGGCTCAGAATAATATGGAGCGTCGTTTTGCTCTTTGTAAGGAAACGCCGATCGAGGTTATCGGTGATACGCTGCACATATACTTCACCTACGAACTGTACCCGAAGGCGACCAAGCAAAAGGCGCTTGTAGAGGCGGCTTTTGATGCAATCAAAAACGCTATCCCTGCTGAGTTTATTTCCGTTCTGGCTCCGCGTCCGACCGAAAGCGACCGCACCCGTACCCTGTTGCAGAAACATTTGAATGACTATGTAGCCCGCAACACGTTCGATTATTTCATTCATAAAGACCTTGGGGGCTTCCTTTCCCGCGAGCTCGATTTCTACATCAAGAATGAAATACTGGTTATCGACGATATCAATGCGCGCACTCCCGGCGAATTCCTGAAGCATCTCACCGTAATCAAAGCCATAAAGATGGTGGGCATGAAGCTCATTACCTTCCTGGCTTCATTGGAGAACTATCAGAAACGGCTGTGGCTGAAAAAGAAATTTGTCATAGAGTCCAACTATTGCATGACGCTCGACCGTGTACCGGAAAGCCTCTACGCCGAGATTGCTGTCAACGATGCACAGCGCGAGGAGTGGGTGCGTCTGTTTGCGATTGACGGGATTGAACGCGACCAGCGACACACGGCGGCCTATACCGTGCCGCTGTCGGTGGAATTCCTCAAGGAAAATCCTTTCCTCGTGCTCGATACCAAATTCTTTACGGCAGAGTTCAGGAATACTCTGCTTGCTTCTATCGACAATATTGATGAGCAGTGCGATGGCCTGCTCATCAACTCCGAGAACTTTCAGGCATTGGAACTGTTGCAGGAGAAGTATAAAGGAACAGTTGATTGTGTATATATTGATCCTCCATATAATTCTCCTTCTTCAGAAATTGCTTATAAAAATAGTTACAAACATTCATCGTGGCTAACCTTGATTAATGATAGACTGAATCTAGGGAAAAAGCTTCTATCATATGAAGGAAGCCAGGTTGTAGCTATTGATAAATATGAACATGGACGTTTATATCTTCAATTATTGGAAATTTTTGAGGGTTATGATATTGTGTCTGTTGCAATTGAGCATAATAAAAAAGGGACAATGGGAGATCATTTTTCTTACAATAATGAATATGCAATTTTTACAGTGCCGTATACGAGGAAGAAGTTAAATGTTCAGATAAGAAATAAAAATGATTGGGAATGGTCTAAGTTTAGGAATTGGGGAAGTGAATCAGAAAGAACCGATGCTAGAAATTGCTTTTTCCCTATTTATGTGAAAGATTTGCAAATTATAGGATACGGAAGCGTGTGTGATGATAATTTTCACCCGAAATCTAATGTTGAGATAAAGAATTTGTCTAAATGCTTTGACGCCTTCGGAAATCTTAAAGACGTGAATACTGATGTTGTGGCAATATATCCTATTGATGTTCAAAATATAGAAAGGAAGTGGAGGTATGCTTTTCAGACGATGCCTGAAATTATCAATGTTTTAAAGGTTGTGAAAATAGGAGATAGAATAGATATTGAAATGCCTAAGTATTCTGAGCAATTCAAAACCTTATGGTATGGTCCTAAATATAATGCGGGTGATTATGGGACTAAAATTTTAACATCGATGGGAATATCGAAAGACCTATTTCAATTCCCAAAATCAATTTTTACGACTAGAGATTGTGTTTATGCCGTAACAGAGAAAAATAGTTATATAATTGATTATTTCGCAGGTTCTGGTACTACAGGTCATGCAGTTATCAACCTTAACAGAAAGGATCAAGGCAAGCGCAAGTATATTCTCTGTGAAATGGGCGAATATTTTGATACGGTAACCAAACCTCGTATTCAAAAGGTAATTTACAGCAAGGATTGGGACGGAGGCAAACCTGTGTCACGTGAGGGCAGCAGCCATTGTTTCAAATATATGCGTTTGGAGCAGTACGAGGATACGCTCAATAACCTTACCATAGAGCCGGCAAATATCAGCAAAGATAATGTCGACTTTTATGGCGGATACATGCTTGGCTATATGCTCGACATCGAGACTCGCGATTCGCTTTTCAATATGCAGTGGTTTAGAAATCCGTGGAATATGAAGCTGCGCATCATCCGGCAGAATGAAACACGTGAAGAGAATATCGATGTAATCGAAACGTTCAACTACCTTATCGGTCTGAATGTAACGAGCATTCTCCATCCCAAGAAAGGGGTTTGCACGGTCGAGGGTGTGACCCGCCGCGGGGAACGCACACTGGTTATCTGGCGTGACTGCGACACGGTGGACAATGATGCGCTTAACGATTTCTTCCGTCGTATGAGCTATTCTACGCGCGACACGGAGTTCGACCGCATCTATGTGAATGGCGACAACAACCTGGAGAATCTGCGCACCGATGAAGAGCAATGGAAAGTGGTTCTCACTGAGCAGGAGTTTGCAAAACGCATGTTTGAGGATTGCTAAAACCGGAGAAGCACCATGCCAAGAAAACAAAGACAAACAAGACAACCACAGGTTGAAGGCAAGCTGAGCAATTCGCTTGTCCTCAATCGGTATCTACTCTCGCTGTTTGGTGCTTCCAGTTTGGAAGCGCTTAGCGAACATTTGAAAGACCCCGTTCTTGAAGGTTGGGACGAAAACAATGTGTCGTACTTTCACAAAGAGCTTGTGCAGCGGTTGTTTGCAACCAGCGAGCTGACCGAGGAGATGTTGTTGGCTTATGACGAGCATATTTTCCGTCACACCAAGGCAATCAGCGAGAAACGCGAAGCTCGGATCAGGTGGAAATATTTCCAGTATCTTAGTCTGTTATTCACGGAGATATATCTCGACAAATATTTCAGCGACAAGAAGAAGTTGCTTGCCGATATTAACACATATCTTCAATCTGGTTTCAATGCCGATCCGAAAACTTATCATGGCATGACGGATTTCACGGAAGCCGATCTTAACAAGGTGGCTTTCTGGTCGGCTACGGGTTCGGGTAAGACACTGCTCATGCATGTAAATGTGTTGCAGTATCGCCATTATGCCGGGAAATATCGTCAGAAGCCTAATCGCATCATTCTGATTACGCCTAATGAGGGCTTGACAAACCAGCACCTTGAAGAGTTCCGGAAGAGCAATATCGGAGCAGATGTGTTCAACAAGAACACCGCCAGCGGGATGTTTGCGGGTCATGACATTGATGTTCTTGAGATTACCAAACTTGGAGACACTGATGGCGACAAGACGGTGGCAGTGGGCTTTTTTGAGGGCAACAACCTGGTGTTGGTAGATGAAGGGCATCGAGGCTCCGGCGGTGATGCATGGAAACAAAGACGCGACAAATTGTGTGAAACCGGATTCTCTTTTGAGTATAGTGCCACTTTCGGTCAGTCGATATCCGCGATCAGCAATGCTGCAAAACGTCTGGAGATGCTGCACGAGTATGGCAAGGCTACGCTTTTCGACTACAGCTATCGCTATTTTTATAATGATGGCTATGGTAAGGACTACCAGATTCTGAACATGAACAGCAATTGGGGCAGTTCGCTTAGCGACAACCAGCTCATCATGTACCTGACGGCTTGTATGCTCAACTTCTACGAGCAACAGCGTTTGTATCGTGACAATCGGGCTGATTTACGTCCATTCCTTTTGGAGAATCCTCTTGCCGTGTTTGTAGGTGGCTCGGTGACGGCTGATAAAAGTATCGGGTCACAGGAAGTCAGCGACATTGTCTTTATTCTGAAATTCTTTCAGCAGTTCATTGCCGATAAACAGGCTTCAATCGGCAATATAGATCATCTCTTGCATGGAAGTGATGGGCTTACTGACAAGTATGGGCATCCTGTCTTTGCACGTCAGTTTGCCTATTTGCGCAACCTGCCGGAACATGGGGCGGAAGACATATACAATGATATGCTGGGGCTGGTGTTCCATTGCTCGGTTGCAGGAGCACATTTGCACCTTGACAACTTGAAAGGTAAGGACGGCGAGATAGGTATGCGCATCGGCAATGGCGAATACTTCGGCATCATCAACGTTGGAGACAGTGGTACGTTGGCAAAGAAATGCGAGGAAGTCGGACTTAACGTAATGAGTAAGGAGTATACCGAAAAGTCGCTTTTTGCCAATATCAATAAGCCCGACAGTAGTCTGAATATTCTCATAGGTAGCAAGAAATTCACGGAAGGATGGTCGTCGTGGCGCGTTTCTACCATGGGCTTGCTCAACGTGGGTAAGTCGGAGGGGAGTCAGATTATCCAGTTATTTGGCCGAGGTGTACGTTTGAAAGGCTATAAGTTCTCGCTGAAACGTTCCTCTGCCCTGGACGCTTCTCTTCAGCCAGAAAGTAAACCGCGTTTTATGTATAACCTTGAAACGCTCAATATTTTTGGTATTAAGGCCGATTATATGGAACAGTTCAAGCAGTTCCTCGAAGATGAAGGCCTGCCGACAAATGACTCTGATTGGGAGAAGTTTGATTTGCCTGTTTTGCCCGTTGCCAATCTCAGAGGAAAGCGGTTGAAATACCTGAAGATAAAAGCAGGCTGTGATTTCAAGAAGGATGAGAAGGTAATAATTAAAGCAGGTATGCTGAGTAATACTCCTATTACGCTTGATTATTATCCGAAAATACAAGCGATGCGCAGTGCGGGCCGCAAGAGTATTCTTGACGAGACAAATACCACTTTGCATAAAGCAATATTGACACCGGAGCATCTTGCATTCGTTGATTGGAACAGGATATACTTTGCCATAATAGACTACAAAAATGAACGTAGCTGGTATAATCTGTGTGTGTCTTCCGAAGATATCAAGGAAATAGCCTTGGATAGCAGCTGGTACACGCTGTTTATTCCCGAACCTCAGATGTCGTTTACGGATTTTGGCAGCCAGACGGCTATGTGGCATGATATTCTTGTCGCTCTGTTAAAAGGCTATGTAGAAAAGGTGTATAACAATGCGAAAAGCCGTTGGATGAGCCGAAATGTGGAGACTGCATACCTTGACAGCAGCCATCCTAATTTTGAAGAGGAATATCGTGTCCTTATACACAAGGAATTGTTCAAGAACGAGGATGAAGCTGGTTTCTGCAAGGCAATCAATAAGCTGAAACAGGAATTGACGGCAGGTACCTTTTCGAAATCAATCAGGATTGCAAATTCGAACGATTTTGAAGCGTTGTGTATAGCCGGACACCTGTATCAGCCGTTACTGTATCTGAATGAATCGAGCTTCAAACACAAGGAAATCGGCAATCTCATTGAAGTGAGGCCTGTAGCGTTGAACAAAGGTGAACGTGATTTCGTATGCGATATACAACGGTTCTTTGATAATAATCCTGCTTTTTTTGAAGGTAAATCATTGTATTTACTTCGCAACAAAAGTCGTAAAGGTATTGGATTCTTTGATGATAGTGGATTCTATCCTGATTTTATCGTATGGCTTGTCGTAGGCGAGCATCAGTATGTGTCGTTTATTGATCCTAAGGGTATTACATATTTGAATGGCTTCGCCAGCAGCAAAATTCAGTTGTATAAAGTTATCCGTGATGATATAGAGCCGGGATTGCACGATACAAGTATTACCTTGAATAGCTATATTATCTCAAACACGGAGATGAAAGATGTGAAGCATTGGGTTGATTTCCCGGAATTGGATTTGAGCAGCAAACAGAAGAAGTTCAATGAACATCATGTCTATTTTCAAGGAGACCAAAGGGACTCATATATTAGACTGATATTGGAGAATATGATTTCCTCGTCAGAGACCAATGTGTAAACGAATGCTGTTTTCAACATGTGTGTTTGGGAAAAACGGTCTTCAGAAATTTCAGATAGGCATTTGCATACAAGTTTGCACCGATAGTTCAGAGATAGAAAAATCCCCTTGTTGTAAATAAGTTACAACAAGGGGATTATCTGATTTTTTGTATTTTAATTCGACGGTATAAAGTTGATTATCTGTTCGCCGTTGTCCGCAACATTGTCGATTGTGATTTTATCGTTTTTCAGTGATTGTGCCGACCACGTTGGCACCGTCAGAATATCTGAATCCTGTAAATGTGATGTATAGCCTTTCAGGACTTGTGGAAAAAGTTTGTAGTTCATAATCCACGACCTGAAATTCGGAAATCTGATGGTCTGCCATTGCTGTTTTTGAGAATGTAGTGTGTTACTATGTGAGTACACCATGCTTTGCTTGTCAATACATTCTAATAAACTGCTTGAAAATGAATAAGTTGCTGTTTAAACGGTAGAAAAGCTCTTTTTCGCTTGTTTTTCAGACCAAAAATCGTCCGTTTTGCCGCACTTTTCACTTGAATCAGAACCAACGGGAAAACTTCCTTTCCCCGTCCGAAGTCCACCTGTTTTCTCCGATGCGAAGTTACGAAAATATGCGGGATTTTCACCAACTGATGTCAACTAAAAACAAGATGCACTCACGAATATTTTTGCAGCCAAAAGAAAAAAACAGGTGGTGTTATTTCTGGATTTTTATAAATCGGGGTTGGCTCGTTTGGCGAAGCCATTTCTTTTCTTCCCTCTGTTTTGACTTTACTTTATTAGGCGTATATATGAGAACGGGGATAAAGTAAAGTGCTTGTGTGTTTGGCGGATGTGTATAGTTGGATAGGACAATACCGGATTGAGAAAAATTTGGTGGATATTGACAAAATGCCGAAAAATATTTGGTGGGAAGTGTAATTCACTTTGTTTTCCTACGTGCTTTCACTAAAGATCAGGATTATATAAAAGCAATATTTTGTGTGGAAAAATATATTGAATATGCTTTTATATTAAAATAATAGCTATCTTTGTGCCATGAACAATCCATTGCGACAGTTAGGAAATATCCCTGTTACGGCTTCCGTTTTGGAGTCCCTGTTTCCTCATATCAGTGGCGGAAACCAGAAACTCAGGTTGCTTGAGCGTGACAAACAGATAATTCGCCTCAAGAAAGGACTTTATGTGTGCAGTCCTGAAATAACGGGTAAGACCCTTTCGACCGAATTGATAGCCAATCATCTGTATGCCCCATCGTATGTTTCCATGTCATCGGCTCTGCGTTACTATGGGCTGATACCTGAAGAGGTATACATCAAACAGTCTATGACTTTGAAGTATGCCAAGAACTTCGATACGCCGTTCGGAAGGTTTGAATATACGCATATATCTAAGGCCGCATTTTCTGTAGGACTGACAAGTATCAAGAAAGATGGCTATGCATTCGTGATGGCTACACCGGAGAAGGCTCTGTGCGATCTGATTGCCAATTCTCCAAAAGTAAATTTGCGCTATCTGAAAGATGCCGAGATTTATTTGGAGGAAGATATCCGGATGGAACGGGAGGATTTTATACAGATGGATGCCGGGATATTCGAGAAATACATCAAGGTCGGCAAGAAGGCCGATTCGATACGCACTTTACTTAAATTGCTGAAGAAATGAAGAATGAGATTTATGACGATATGCTCTCGGCGTACGATATGGCTACGGAGCAGCAGCGGCGAAATGCCATATTTGAAGTAAACCAGCAGGTAATACTTGCCGGGCTCTACAATGGCGGCTTCTTCGATGTGGCTGCTTTCTACGGCGGTACTTGCCTTAGAATCTTTCATGGTCTCCAACGGTTCAGCGAGGATATGGATTTTTCCCTACTGGCTCCCGATGACAAGTTTGATTTCACGAAATACTTCCAGCCTATAATTGATGAATTTGCTATTGTCGGTCGTGAGGTGGAGATTAAAAAGAAGGACAAAAAGGGATTCGGAAAGGTCGAATCCGCTTTTCTGAAAGACAATACAGATGTATATGATGTGTCTTTCCGGACCGATAAATCCATAAAAATCAAAATTGAAGTTGATACCCAGCCACCGTTGAATTTCAGGACTGAACAAAAGCTACTTTTACAACCTCACTCTTTCATGACACGCTGTTTCACTTTGCCGGATCTGTTTGCCGGGAAGATGCACGCACTGGTATACAGAGGCTGGAAAAACAGGGTGAAAGGTCGTGACTGGTATGATTTTGAATGGTATGTCCGTCACAATGTGCCTCTTGATTTTGCTCATCTTGCAGAGCGTATCCGTCAGTTCAACAATGAAGCAATCAGCAAGGAGGAGTTCATGGCTCAATTAAAAGACAGATTGGCTTCAGCGGACATCAATCAGATAAAGAGTGATGTCCTTCCGTTTGTCAGAAATCCCAAGGAACTCGGCATCTGGTCAAATGATTATTTTGTCCAGTTGGCGGATATGATGAAGTTTGAATAGTAACAGCTAATATTTACTGATTATGGCAAAACAGATTTTGATTGGCATTGAGAAAAAGAAATTGAGTGAGATTGCGCATTATCTCATGATATATTTCCCATATAACGAGGAAATGTGCAGCTATACAGATGCATGGATGGGTGAACTGTATGAGAACAAATACCCGTTGGTTGCTAAAGGTGCGTGGTCGGGAATAGTCGACATGAAAACACATAAACTGCTGAATTGGAAGCCTGAATATGGAGATCTGTACCTGCAGGCCAAGATATGCGACAGCGGCACGTATTTCCTGCTCGATAAAGATAAAAAGGCGATATGCAAGATTGTCGATTATGTACCAAACGGTCTGATTCCGGAGTCAGATGATTGCGGTGACTATATCCGTTTAAGGATCAATAGTGACGGTACGATAGAAAACTGGCCTGAGAATCCGGACTATTCCGATTTTATCGAAGGCTCTGAGTATGTAGAAAGAATTGACACGGACATTGAAGAAGAACCGATACTGGATACCAAAGTTGATTTCACATACAGCCAACTAATGGCAAAGTTGCTTCGATTGCCTAAGTTTCTGCAACTGGAAATAGGTAAAGCGTTAGTGGCAAATGCTTCGGAAGGATTTGAGGAAGATGAATAAGATAACGATTTCATTTTTGTTTTTTAAGGTGAGTTGTTTTGTTATCTTGTATTTTATTGCGTAGTTTGCATTACGATAAATTTGTAACAAAGTAATAGAAATAATATGAGGCCCAATAATCCATTCCTTATATCGGGATATTATAGCCCTGAATTCTTTTGCGACAGAGAGCTGGAGACTGTAACTATTCTTGATGCGCTCCATAATGGTCGCAATGTGACATTGATAGCGCCCCGCCGTATGGGAAAGACAGGACTGGTCCGTCATGCTTTTTATCGTTTGAAAGAGGAACAGCCTGATATTGTCACTTTCTATTTGGATATATACTCAACCCAGTCATTAGGAGATTTTGTAAGATTGTTTGCCAGTACGGTGTTGGGGCAGTTAGATTTCGTTCCGCAAAAGGCTTTGAGTCGGATACGTCAATTTGTCCGAAGTTGCCGTCCTGTCTTTACTTTTGATGAATTGACAAGTGTTCCTAAGGTGACGATAGATGTGGCTCCGGCTGAGGAAGAAAATACTTTGAAAGAGATATTCGAGTATTTGGGTTCATCGGAGAAACGGTGCTATGTCGCCATTGATGAGTTCCAGCAGATTGCAGAATATCCGGAGAAAGGAGTCGAGGCTTTGTTGCGTTCCTATATTCAGTTCCTGTCCAATGTGAACTTCATCTTTGCCGGCAGCAAGCAGCATATGATGCAAGAGATGTTCACTTCATCGAAAAGGCCGTTTTATCAAAGTACGCAACCTCTCACAATCGGACCGATACAACAGGATGAATACGCAAATTTTGCTACAGGGCATTTTTCTTTACATAATCTGGAACTGTCTCAGGATATTTTCAATTCGATTTATGAAAAGTACGAAGGACATACCTGGTATGTGCAGTGTCTTCTTAATCGCCTCTATGGATACGACCGTGATGTGGATATGGAACTAGTTGCATGTGCCATAGAGCAGATTTTATCCGAGTACAGTTATATTTATGCAGACATGCTGAAAGCATATTCCTCCGGTCAGGTGCGACTGTTGAAAGCAATCGCCAAGGAGGGTTGTGTCAAGGAGGTTCTGGCAGGGGATTTTATCAGCACCTACAGGCTTCGGGCAGCAAGCAGCGTGAGTGCTGCATTGAAGAAATTGCTGGAAAACGAACTGGTTTATCAGACTTCTGACGGTTACATGATATATGACCGCTTTATGGGCGAGTGGTTAAGGAGGCAGGGGTTTTAGAGACAAGAAATTATGGAAGATTGGACGAAACAGATTGGCTCCATTTTGATCATAAGTGGCAACGATGTTTTATATACGGCTGAACAAGTTAGTGCCAAACAAGCAAAAGAACATGCGAAACGGAATTTGAGATGTATCGTATTATACAAGACGGCCTACTCCAAAGTGACTTTGATAAATAATACATAAACTATCTTTCTTTTGAAGAAAAAAATCAAACGAAAAGTATATGAATTAAGGAACTACAAGGATTTGAATACGAAAACTTTTTGTTATGTTATCTGTAAAATATATTCCTATGCAATATTATGATACCATTATCATCCGTTTTACGGGTGAAGATGGCAGTGTGCATAATATATTTGTGGATGGTGGTAATATTATTTCACGAAAGTTCTGCTATACCGATAGTCTTAAGAAGGAACTTGAACACTTATTCGGAGAGGGGGAGTCGATAGACTTGTGGATAATAACACATATTGACAATGACCATATAGGAGGGCTTTATAATTTTATCAACGACACAGAATTCTTTGAAACTCACCATGAACGGTTAAAAGAGATTTGGATGAACTATGGTGGTAAAGGAGACTATGAAGTACAACGCACAGGAATAATAGGCTATCATGGCGGAAAAGAATTACGTGATTTACTTAAAGAAAAGCATGTAAACGTTAGGCAGGATATATTTGCAGGACATACTTCAATTTTATCTGAAGCCACAATAACCGTGGTTGCACCAGACGAGAACGCGATGAAACGCTATAAAGAATGGTGGAATAACAGAGAATTTAGAGATACCATACAAACAGCAGATGGACATATTAAAGGTGTAGAATGGGACTATAACAAGAAATTCAAGGACTTCGATCTGATGCAGTACGAGGAAGACAATGAAGTAAAAAATAATAGTAGTATTGCTTTTGTATTAAGCTATCATGGTTATAACCTTCTGTTTTCTGCTGATTCATGTTCTTCTCTTTTGTCTGATGGCTTGAAGAATACAAATATGTTGAAGGATGGGAACTTTAAGTTTGACCTTATGCATATTCCCCATCATGGTAGCTGTAGGAATAGCTCATTCATGTTCTTGAAAGATATAATCTGTCCCAAATATGTTATCTCTGGCAATGGTGCTAATAGATATCATCTACCTGACAAAGAAACTATAGCTAGATTGAATGCCGCAAACCCGATGGGGTGTGAATTGCATTTCACCCAGATGAACTTAAAACTAAAGGAGATTTTTGCAAACGATGATTGTGGGAATCTAAACGTTGTTTATGATGCCAACTTCACTTTTGAGTAACATGAATAAGAACTACGATTTTACAGTTAAGCTTAAAGCTAACGACACAGGTAGTGCTGTGTTGATCAAACATAATGAGTGTTATTATCTGCTTACAGCGGCTCACGTGTGCGATAAATATCCAGAGAAAAAAGCCGTTGTTATTACAGATATTGATGGCAAAGAAAATGAAGTCATCCCTACAGAAATGGCAATTTCGCCAACCGAGGAATTTGACATTTGTGTAATGAAGCTTCCTGAGGATATTGCCATGACGATAGCTGCCAATGTGAAGTGTGCTACGTTTGAAGGTTCTGGTTATCCGTGTGAAATAGATGGTTTTCCGTCAAATGCAATCGATTATAAACTTAGGATAGAAAACAAATGTTATATTTCAAAAGAGAGCGAGGTGGGAAATGGACTCTATGTTAAGCTTAACGAGGAGCGAAAAGATGGAATGGAGATGCAGTATATGGAAAGCGGCTTCTCCGGCTCTGGCGTATTTGTTGATTCCAATGGTGAAAAATACCTCGTTGGCATTATTCATAAGGTTGAAGAAGAGAGGAACCTATTTATTGGTTGGAAATTGCAGAAAATTAATGAGGTCATTAAAGGTAAAGGTTGGTCTGAGATACCTGTAATCCCGATTGAACTGTGTCAACAGATTATCAATCAATACAATAAACTGATTGATAACACTGAGTCTGTTCTTAAACGCATCAAAAATAAGATTGTTGGAACAATACAGCTGCCCCGTCAAGAATATAAAGATAAGATAAATTCTTCTTTAGAAACAGGCAATATCGTTATCATTACCGGTGAAGCTGGCATAGGTAAATCAGCACTTGCCAAAGAAGTGTTAGCAAATAATAAATATCACTCTGTGGCAGTGTTGGGTGATGACCTTGATGAATCAAAAGAATCAGACATACTGGCAAATTGGAATATAACAAGCAGGCTTCCTGAGCTTTTCAAATCCCCCATATGGGGAGATGGAGGTAAAGTGTTACTCGTGGAAAGTGCTGAACGAATGCTGAATGGTAATACTGATACAGCAGTATTATTCATAGAGAATCTTCTGAACGAGAGCCATGAAGTAAAAATAGTCTTCACAATTCGAAAAAATTCTCTTGACCAATTTAGGTTGTGCCTGGCATGTAATGGGATTATTGTCACAGATAACTATGTTATAGATATAGGTCTTCTTAGTGATGACGAATTGATGGAAGTGGAAAGGGATATTCCTCAAATTCAACCATACTGTTCAACAGATAAGACCCGACATATCCTAAGAAACCCATTCTATCTGAATACTGCTTGTTCCATTGCAACTATAGCAAATGCAGGCACTTTGAAAGAAAGTGAATTCAAAGATAGACTTTGCCGACAAATTGTATCAGGAAAGAAGCCTGAAGAGGCCAGTCAGCGCATAAAAGTTCTTATTGATGTGGCAAGAAGAACGTCCCATATAGGTATGAATTTAGTGAAATGTGAGATGACGGATGCTGTAAAGTCACTTGTTGATGATGATATTCTTGTTGGACAGCCAGCGCAAGGCCTATTGCGCCCCGGACATGATATATTAACTGATTGGGGCTTGTATTGCTATATTGATAATAATTATCGTGAGGTTGAAACAGGTGAAATAAGTCTTGCACAGTTCTATCAGAACATAGATTCGAACATTGCTTCAAGAAACATGTTTCGCCAGTATATTGAGACACATATCTCTGAGGAAGATCGAAATCTTGATGCTTTTATTAGAGAGAGTCTTTCGCTCCGCTTGGATGATGTGTTCTATGATGCCTTGTTCTATGCTATCCTTATTTCTGATAAGGGAGCATCATTCCTTGCTTCAATAAAAGACCTCCTTTTAAAAGACAATAATTTGCTTTTAGGGAGATTGTCGGTCGCATTATCGTATATGTTCCGAAAAGTGGACTGGAGTGCTAAAGAGTTTTTTGAGAGTCATAGAATGATTGAAGAAGAATCAAAATTAAGAAATTCTGTTTTTATGCTCCCTTCAGGGAAGGGATGGTACACCTTTGTTACATTCCTATATAAGAACAGAGATGCCTTCAACGCATATAGAAGCAATTTGATACCATTGTTACTGCAATGCGAACTTGTCAGTTTTTCTGAAAAGGATGCGCCCAACCTAAAAAGATATGTCTTTTCTATATTAGCAGATGATGTAAATCAGACTCTTGCTGATGATAGAATACATGAGAAACCTGATAAGGAAGTAATACGCCTTCTTTTCAAGTGGATGAATGAGAATCCAGAACTGATTAAGATATGGGCCGAAAAGACGCTAGAGCCTGATTCTTATAAGTACGATGTTATTAAAGAGATTCTCCTGCTCAGTGAAGGTGCAGAAGCACTGGACTTTATATATACATATCCCGATATATATAAAGATTTAATCAGGCAGGAATGGCTTGATAATGAAGGAATCGTACATGGTTACTATCCTATGATTCATCAATCCAGCGGATTGACAACTTCTTACAAATGTTTCTTCTATTCTCACCATGTAGATGCAATCGAATTCCTCTGTGAAATTCTTAACTATGATATAGAGAAGTCCAAACGCGGGCATGCACAGGAATTAGAGAAAATAAAAGTTGTAGTAAATGGTAAAGAAATTACTCTCTTTGGCAATGACTCTCTTTGGCGTGAGTACAGAGGACGCAATTACCAGTCACATGTGAGAGAAAGCCTTTTGATGACATTTGAGAAGTGGATGATGGACTCCATCAAAAACAATAATGATGGTGCTAAATATGCTCTTTCTACGGAGACTCTTTTGACTGTATTTGATATTGTTTACAGAAAGTGTTACAATGTATGTGCTTGGGGAGTATTGGCCAGTGTCGCTACAAGATTTCCGATATTTGTCGGCATGAAAGCCATGCCTATCTATAGTTGTAGAGATTTCATATTATGGGATAAAACCAGATTAAGCACTGAACTGATGCAGCCCATGATAAGTCCCCTTGCATCCAAGAATGTTCAGAAAGATGTGTCTGATAGTTATCGGTTACCGCATAGAAAACAGGATCTGGAAGGCATAATCCTGAGAATGTCCATAACTGAGGGATTTGCTGACGAGTTTAGAAAACTTGTCAAGCATCTAAAGGAAACGGCCACTACTTATTTGGAGAAAGTATCTGCCAATCGTATGGATATAGCTCAGTATGAAATTATAGGCAAGACGGACAAGGGGCTCATTTTACAAGGGAGTCCTTCCGAGGATATAAAAGAGGAGGCAGCTCAAAACGAGGTGTTTAGTAACCAATTCAATAAGATACTATTGACGGGTAACCTATCAAGAACACGCTACGATGAGGATTCTGAACAAGTTATTGATGAGTGGCGTGAAGCATATTGCTTACATAAAGACCAAGGTGGTGTGTTTGAAGCAAAGGGACTGATTGCAGCGTTGGGTGTAAAGAAACATTGGGAAAATCTGAACGAAGAAGAACGGGCATGGTGCTATGAAGTCATTATTCAAGAGACATCTCGATTCTCGGAATCTGGAATGTTTCAGTCGTACACGGAGTATAGCTCTGATGGGCTTGTATATTTGCTTGACCGTCTGCCTGATGATGAGCAATTGTTGCAAATAGTATGGGGATTGATTGATGCTATAGATGATAATGATTCTTTGTTTACTCGTTTTGAGAACTCCTTCAAGTCGTTGTTATGGCCTAACCATAAAAAATTAGCAGAGAAGATTATTTTGCAGTACATTCACAATACTGAAAATAAACGAGACGATATTGATAAATTTGCGCATGTTTGCAAACTGATTCCTACAGATATAGAGGATACTATTATAGATGAGATGGTGTTTATCTATTGTAAACAATTCATGGATGCTTTGACGGATAATAAACCTGATCGATACGTCATGAGAATGCCAAATACGCGATTAGAGGAATTTTGTGCCACATATATGGTTGCGATGCCCCAAAAGAGACGTAAGTTTATAGAAGAAATATGGTTATCATCAAGTCTTCAACGGAATAGATATCATTATGACAGGCGTGAGAGTCCGATAGGATCAGTGTTCAATCACTATTGCTATATTGCCATTTCAGCGAATAAAACTCATTTCTGGCAGTTGTGGGAGATTATGTTTGAGTGGTATAAGAAAAATAATGCTAAGGAAATCCTTCCTTCGCTTATGCTTAATTTTGATGTTATGAGGCCCAGTTTGCTTGAAGATTGGGAAATCGTTAATGGCGCGAATGAACATATTTATAAGCTTTTGGATATACTACCTCAAGAGGGCGTTTCTTTCCTACCATGGCTTGTTTGCAAGATTGGTTTTAGGTGGCTTATGCCTGATTGCTTAAGACATATAGATAAAGCAATTCTTCGTCAGTCATCAAGCGATCGGCATTCGATGATACGATGGCAAAATGCCGTGGAGGATTTATATGATGATGCTAAGACAAGGGATGCCATTCGTAGAGATTATGCTTTAAGAGCAGCTTATGTGGAAGTTCTAAATGGTTTGATATCCAACGGTTCTGCTGTCGCATATCTGATTAGGGATTATTACATATAGAGTATTGACACAAGATGACGCTGGATGACGCATACTTGTGAAGTAAAAATTTTTATAGAGTCGAATCATTGCGACCTTACATAATAAAAGGGAGATAAGAGGAATTAGTATGCTTGTTTCATGACCCTTATCGCACATCGACATAGTCGAGCATGTCACTTACAAAATCAACGTCCGGTTTCATGTATTAGTAATGATGTCGGGGCATATTGAAGGGTATGGTATATCGAAAATAAGGACAAGGGTAAAATCCATTGAAAAAGAATAAATAGTGAAGTGTAATGTTCATAGTATTATATTCATAGTTGTACACATAGTTCTATTTTTAGTGTAAAATAATGTTCTATGTACTTTAGAATTAAAAGTTCAACTGCTATGATATAATTAAGATACATTTGGGAAAAGTCCTCTATTTATGTGCCTTATTACAATCAAATTTTGTACTTTTGCATCAAACTATAAGTTTTTTCTGTATGAAGCAACTAAATAGAATAAAGGTAGTACTTGTTGAGCAAAGCAGGACGGCAAAATGGCTGTCTGAACAGATTGGTAAGAATACCTGTTCTGTGTCCCGTTGGTGTACAAACACATCCCAGCCGGATCTTGAAACATTGTTTCGCATCGCTGAAGTCTTGAATGTTGGATGTGAGGGAGTTCTTCATATAGAAAAGCGAACTAATCCAGATAATCTTCAAGAATATGGCAATACAAAGTGAAGCGGCATTAGAAGCTGGGCTAATTGCAACACTTCAGCAAATGGACTATGAATATGTCCAGATTGCGGAGGAGAAAAATCTTCAAGCCAATTTCAAACAGCAGTTGGAGATACATAACCGTAAGCGGCTGGCAGAGCACGGTCGCACCGAGTTTACGGAAGAGGAATTTGACAAGATACTCATCTACCTTGAAGGAGGCACACGTTTTGAGAAGGCAAAGAAACTCCGAGAATTTTATCCGCTTGATACAGCTGATGGCAAACGCATCTGGGTGGAGTTTCTTGATTGTCAGCAATGGTGCCAAAATGAATTTCAGGTGTCCAACCAAATCACAGTGGAAGGACGAAAGAAATGCCGCTACGATGTGACCATTCTTATAAATGGTCTGCCATTGGTGCAGATTGAGTTGAAACGCCGTGGCGTGGAACTCAAACAGGCATACAATCAGATACAGCGTTACCACAAGACATCTTTTCATGGTCTGTTTGACTATATTCAACTGTTCGTTATCTCCAACGGTGTAAAACCCGCTACTTTGCCAACAATCCGAACAGCGGTTACAAGTTTACATTCAACTGGACGGATGCCGCCAATCATCCGTTCAATGAACTGAATATGTTTGCCTCGTTCTTTCTGGAGAAATGCACTCTCGGAAAAATCATCGGCAAATACATTGTGCTTCACGAGGGCGACAAATGTCTGATGGTGCTTCGTCCGTATCAGTTCTATGCCGTGGAGAAGATATTGGACAAGGTAAAGAACTCCAATGACAACGGTTATATATGGCATACCACCGGAGCAGGAAAGACATTGACTTCATTCAAGGCCGCACAACTCGTTTCCGAACTGGATGATGTGGACAAGGTGATGTTTGTTGTAGACCGACACGACCTCGACACGCAGACCCAATTTGAGTATGAAGCATTTGAGCCGGGAGCTGTGGACGGTACGGACAATACGGACGAACTGGTAAAAAGGTTGCAGAGCAACTCCAAAATAATCATCACCACTATCCAGAAACTCAATGCAGCAGTCAGCAAGACATGGTATAGTAATCGGATAGAGAACATACGACACTCCCGTATCGTTATGATTTTTGACGAGTGCCACAGAAGCCATTGCGGGGAAAGTCACAAGAAGATAATGAAATTTTTCGACAACGCCCAGGTATGCGGCTTCACGGGTACACCTATCTTTACAGAGAATGCCGTTGACGGGCATACTACCAAAGAGATATTCGGCAACTGCCTGCACCAGTATCTTATCAAGGATGCCATTGTCGATGAAAATGTGCTGGGTTTCCTCGTGGAGTATTATCATGGAAACGGAGAAGTGAGAAATGACGATACTCTCCGCATGGAGGAAATAGCCAAATTCATCCTCAATAATTTCAATAAGTCAACCTTTGACGGTGAGTTTGATGCACTGTTTGCCGTGCAGTCCGTACCGATGCTTATCAGTTACTATAAGATTTTCAAGTCTCTCAAGCCGGATATCCGTATCGGAGCTGTATTTACTTATGCCGCCAACAGCAGTCAGGACGATGAACAGACCGGGATGAATACGGGGCAATTTGCAAATCAAAGCACTGGTGAGGCGGACGAGCTGCAAGCCATCATGGATGATTATAATGAAATGTTCGGCACAGCGTTCACAACCGAGAATTTCCGTGCCTATTACGATGACATCAACCTGCGCATGAAAAAGAAACGGGCAGACATGAAACCGCTTGACCTCTGCCTTGTCGTGGGTATGTTCCTTACAGGCTTTGACAGCAAGAAACTCAATACACTCTATGTTGACAAGAACCTTGAGTATCATGGACTGTTGCAAGCGTTCAGCCGAACCAACCGTGTCTTGAATGAAAAAAAGCGTTTCGGCAAGATTATATGCTTCCGTAATTTGAAAAATAATGTCGATACGGCCATAAAATTGTTCAGCAACTCCGATAACCCGGAGGATATTGTCCGTCCTCCGTTTGAGGAAGTGAAACGGCAATACCGGCAGTTGGCAACGGACTTCTTGCAGAAATACCCGGAACCAGGCAGCATTGACCTGTTACAGAGCGAAAAGGACAAGAAAGACTTTGTGCTGGCTTTCCGTGAAATCATCCGTAAGCACGCAGAGATTCAGATATACGAAGACTACAGCGATGAAGCAGATGACCTCGGCATGACCGAACAGCAATTCAACGATTATAAGAGCAAGTACCTCGACATTACTGTCGGATTTATTGAGCCTCCAGTCACACCTTCAGTCGTTGCGGAAGATCCTGTTCCATACGGGAATAACCAGGGATTAGACGATATTGATTTCTGCCTTGAACTTCTGCACAGCGACATCATCAATGTTGCTTACATCCTTGAATTGATTGCCAACCTTGATCCTTACAGCAACGATTATCCTGAGCATCGTAAGAACATTATTGATACGATGATTAAGGATGCCGAAATGCGTAGCAAGGCAAAGCTCATTGACGGCTTCATCCAAAAGAATGTGGACGAAGACAAAGAGAATTTCATGATACAGCGGCAAAAGGCAGACGGCACAAGTGAACTGGAAGAACGCCTTAACCGCTATATATCGACCGAACGTGAAAAGGCTGTGAACTCTTTGGCACAAGACGAAGGACTTTCTTCGGAAGTGCTCGACCATTATCTGAAAGAGTATGACTACCTTCAGAAAGAGCAGCCGGAAATCATACAACAGGCACTCAAGGAGAAACACCTCGGACTGATTAAGACCCGAAAGGCTCTTACGAGAATTATGGATAGGTTGGGGAACATAATAAGAACATTTAGTTGGGACTAAGAATATGGATAAGATAAAAGAACCGGGATATGTATATATCTTGACCAATCCAAGTTTTCGTGAGGATTGGGTAAAGATTGGTAAAAGTTCACGTCCAGTTGATGTGCGATCAAAGGAACTCGACAATACCGCCGTGCCTTTGCCATTTGAGATATATGCAACCATTAAGACTGTAAAGTACAATGAGGTTGAGAAACATGTCCATAAAACCATAGACCGTCTGACCGATTTACGCATCAGGCAAAACAGGGAATTTTTCAATGTCGCGCCGCAAATTGCGCTGGATATATTTTATGACATTGCCAAGATGATCGAGGATGCCGTTGTCACTGTTTATAAAGACAACAAGCCTGTTACAAATAATGAAAAGCCGGACGAGCATGTTGATGATCATAAGCGCATAGTCAGGCGAGGCCGCTTTAAGTTCAGCATGGTGGGCATCAAAATAGGGGAATGCATAACTTTTATGCCTACAAATACAGAGGTAAAAGTTGCCAGTGACGATTCCATTGAATACGAAGGCCGTATTTACAAGCTTTCTCCTTTTGTCGGCACTTTCATGCCTGAAGACAAGAGAAATACATCCGGAGCTTATCAAGGTGCAAAATACTTTTCGTATAAAGGGAAAGTGTTGGATGATTTGCGTAGCGCAATAGAGAATGAAGAAACGGCGTCAGCAGAAATCGATATTGATAACATAGAATAGAAAATTATATGAGCGAAGAATTGCAACAGAAACTCCGTGATCAGCTTTGGGAAGTAGCCAATAAGTTGCGCGGCAATATGTCGGCCAGTGATTTCATGTATTTCACTTTGGGTTTCATCTTCTACAAATACCTTTCGGAAAAGATAGAGGCATACGCCAACAATGCCTTGGTGGATGATGAAGTGTCATTTAAGGATTTGTGGAACATGGAAGATGAAGATGCCGTCGAACTACAAGAGGAACTGAAAAAGCAATGCTTGGAGGGTGTCGGCTACTTCATTGAACCGACCTACCTTTTCTCATCGGTGATAGACCGGATAAAGAAGAAAGAGAACATATTGCCCATCCTTGAACGCTCGTTGAAGCGCATCGAGGATAGCACATTGGGGCATGACAGTGAGGAAGATTTTGGAGGCCTGTTCTCTGATATTGACCTTGCATCACCGAAATTGGGTAAGACGGCAGATGACAAGAATACGCTCGTCAGCAATGTGCTATTGGCATTGGACGACATAAAGTTTGGTGTCGAAGCCTCGAATGAAATAGATATTCTTGGCGATGCCTACGAGTATATGATAGGGCAGTTTGCTGCTGGGGCCGGAAAGAAAGCTGGGGAGTTCTACACTCCGCAGGAAGTCAGTCAGATATTGGCCGAGATTGTTTTTATTGGGCACACAAGGCTTCGCAATGTATATGACCCGACTTGCGGTAGCGGTTCGTTGCTTCTTCGTGCAGCAAAAGTAGGTCATGCCGTTGATATTTACGGACAGGAAAAGAATCCGACCACATATAACCTTGCCCGAATGAACATGCTGCTGCACGGTATCAAGTTCAGCAACTTCAAGATTGAGAACGGCGACACATTGGAATGGGATGCTTTGGGCGATACGCAGTTTGATGCGGTGGTGGCAAATCCTCCGTTCTCCGCCGAATGGAGTGCTGCCGACAAGTTCAACAACGATGACCGTTTCAGCAAGGCCGGACGGCTTGCACCAAAGAAAACAGCCGATTATGCCTTTATTCTCCACATGATTTACCACTTGAACGAGGGTGGTACGATGGCTTGCGTAGCTCCGCATGGGGTGCTGTTCCGTGGAAATGCAGAGGGTGTAATCCGCCGTTTTCTCATAGAGAAGAAGAATTACATTGATGCCATCATCGGCTTGCCAGCCAACATCTTCTACGGTACAAGCATACCGACTTGCATCCTTGTGTTGAAGAAGTGCCGCAAGGAGGATGATAACATTCTATTCATTGACGCAAGCAAGGAGTTTGAGAAAGTCAAGACGCAAAACAAGCTCCGTCCGCAACATATCCAAAAGATTGTGGAAACTTATCGTGACCGCAAGGAAATAGAGAAGTACAGCCATCTTGCCACGCTGCAAGAGGTGGCAGACAACGACTTTAACCTGAATATTCCTCGTTACGTTGACACCTTTGAGGAGGAAGAACCGATTGATATCAAGGCAGTAATGGCGGAAATCAAAGAATTGGAGGCCAAACGTGCCGAGCTTGACGAGGAGATAGATGTGTATTTGAAAGAGTTGGGACTGGTTGAATAAAATTGGGTACAATGGCAAAGCGGTTTGAAATAAGAAACAGTACGGTAGAGTTCCTGATATTTATACTTGAAGGCAAAGAGGATGGGATTCAAGTGATGTATAAGGACGAAACGATTTGGGCTACGCAAAAAGCAATGGCTCAATTATTCGATTGTTCTAGTGATAATATTGGCCTTCATTTGAAAAATATATTCGCATCAGGAGAACTTGTCAAAGATTCAGTTACCGAGAAAAACTCGGCAACTGCTTCTGACGGAAAAAACTATCAGACTATGTTCTATAACCTTGATGCCATTATATCTGTCGGTTATAGGGTCAACTCCGTCCGGGCGACGCAATTCCGCCAATGGGCAACATATGTGCTTCGTCAGTTTGCTATCCGGGGCTATGTGATAGACAAAAAGCGAATGGAAAACGGATCATTCATTGGCGAGGACTATTTTGAACATTTGCTTGCCGAAATCAGGGAGATAAGACTGAGTGAACGCCGTTTTTATCAGAAACTTACCGATATTTATGCCACTGCAATTGACTATAACCGTAATGCTCCGACCACAAAATTGTTCTTTAAGAAAGTCCAGAACAAAATGCACTATGCCGTACATGGTCAGACTGCCGCAGAGTTGATAGTGAATAGAGCCAATGCTGAAAAAGAACATATGGGGCTGACTACATGGGAGAATGCCCCTGACGGGAAAATTGTAAAGACTGATGTAAGCATTGCAAAAAACTATCTGAAAGGTGTAGAACTGGAAGATATGGGACGCTTAGTCAATGCCGTGTTGGATATGGCTGAACGAATGGCAAAGCGTCATATTCCTATGACGATGGAAGACTGGGCAAAACGTATAGACATCATTCTTGAAGCAGGTGGCGATGCGGTTCTTCCAGACGCAGGCAAGGTTACGGCTGAGTTTGCTAAAAAATATGCAGAAACTGAATTTGAGAAATACCGTGTCATTCAAGACCGCTTGTTTAGCTCGGATTTCGACCGCTTTAATGATGGTGACAACTTGTTGCCGATTGAAATTGATCCTGATAATGAATAGTGATTATGGCAGATAATAAAGATAAGAAAGCCCTTAAATCTTCGATTGAACGAGAGCAGAATGAATCTATTTGCTCTGCCGAGTGTGAGGAGATAAAAGGTTCAAAGAACCTTAATGTTCCGGTTTTGAGATTTCCGGAGTTCAGTAGAGAGTGGAAAAGGCACAAACTATCAGAGATTTGTTCATTCTATTCAGGAGGTACTCCTTCTTCTTCAAAAAAGGAATTCTACAATGGGAATATTCCATTTATACGTTCTGGAGAATTACATAAGGACAAAACAGAATTGTTCATAACAGAAGATGGCTTAAATAATTCCGCTGCAAAATTGGTGGAAACAGGCGACTTGTTATTAGCTTTATATGGAGCTACAAGTGGGGATATTGCTATAAGTAAAATCAAAGGAGCTATAAATCAAGCAATACTTTGTATTAGGACTAAACAAAACAAGAAATTTATAGAATCTGTTTGGAATAAGCATGTTGAAAGATTACTCCAAACATATTTGCAAGGAGGTTAAGGTAACTTATCCGCTGACATCGTAAAGAACATTCCATTCTATTTTGCGGACTTGGAAGAACAGGATAAATTAGCAAACTTCATTTCTTTGCTGGACGAGCGCATTTCTACTCAGAACAAAATCATTGAGAAACTTGAAACCTTAATTAAGGGGATTATAAAAACTCTTATTTCATCGCAAAAACCTAATACAGTTATAACAAGCTGCCTTGAATGCAATTCATCCATATTGCAAGAAATCCAAGTTACAGAATATGGTGCTTTCCCTGTTTATGGAGCAACAGGCATAACAGGCTATACAGAAGCAGCAGATGTAAATGGTGAATCCATTTTGATAATTAAAGATGGTTCGGGGGTTGGTACGGTTAAGTATGTGACTGGAGAATACAGCTACATCGGAACTCTCAACCGCTTAACAGCAAAAGATGGTTATTGCTTAAAGTACATATATTTCGCCTTGCAAGAATTTAGTTTTGAGCCATATAAAACGGGAATGGCTATACCGCATATCTATTTTAAGGATTATGGTAAAGCTAAAATATTTTGTCCTAATCTTAAACTACAATTTGAAATTGCAAAAGAACTTTCTAATATCAATGACAAAATAGAAGTTGAAAAGCAAATATTACTTTGTTTGCATAAACAAAAATTGTATTTACTCTTACAAATGTTTTTATAAACAATTCACTCTGTTTTTTATATATTGCATAAGTTCAGCTTCTCGTTCTTGTTGAATTAAGGAAAGAATAGTTTGTGCATGATATATGTCATATATGGATATTCGTATTATAGGGGTATTTATTACAATTGAATATATATCTTTTACAAAATCATAAAAAGCTCGTTGTGTCCAACGTGAAGAACCAATATCGTCCAAAACTCCGCACGGTGAACTTATGCCATATTGCTTATCTGAGGAATTTGTATGCCAAAAATTGCCATAACTACGGCATTTATCCTCATGCTTTGTACAATATTGTTGATAATCAGCCACTATGAAATTACACCAATTTTTATATATTGGAGAACTTAATGTTTTTAAGCGATACCTATTGAAGTGATTTTCTTCATCAAACTCAATGATAAAATCTTTACAGTCTATATCATATTTACCTATATTCAAGGGGGCTTCGTCCAGTTTCCCTCCTAAAGCTCTATACATATCAGCTATAACACTATAGAAGTTTGCCTCTATAAATACTTTATCACTTGGCTTATTATGATTTCCTGAATTATATAATCCGAGACAAATTCTTTTCAAATAATCTTGTTTCTTGGGCATAAACTATTGTTTTTTAGTGCGAAATTACGAATAAACAATCATATAAATAGCTTTGACAACAAAAAAGAGCGTAAACCATTCAACAATCTTAGGTTTTGTTTTTCGCAATCAATTTTTTCTTGCATATGATTGAGTGTATTCACACTTTTTCTTGTTTTTCTATTGGCGGCAACAATAGTTTGAAATTTTTTATGTCTTTATAATGTAGATGAATTATAGTGCTTCCTTGTGCATATTTAGCTATACGATGTCTATAAACATAGTTTAGAATATAGCTGATATAAATAGCATTGTATTCTTTGTTTATATGAATACCGAACATATCACCACCTAACACAACATTGGCGACAATCAATGCTGTTGGAGTAATTAGTGAAACCGCATCTACTGTTGTAGAAGCAGGAAATAGTAACTCATCTCCCTTGCTATACACTTGATTATCTGACCTATTTGTTCTACTTTCTATTACATTAGCAACGCAATTATATGTGGTAAATAATTCTCCATATAAGATACATGGAGTTCCTCTTCGGCTAAATCTTCTTTTGATAATACGCCAACACTAAATGATTCCCCAAGTTTTGATATTTTAACAAATTGTTTATTAGGGCACTTTCTATGGTGAGTAACCACAATCCCCTTAATTAAGGTTTCAAGTTTCTCAATGATTTTGTTCTGAGTAGAAATGCGCTCGTCCAGCAAAGAAATGAAGTTTGCTAATTTATCCTGTTCTTCCAAGTCCGCAAAATAGAATGGAATGTTCTTTACGATGTCAGCGGATAAGTTACCTTAACCTCCTTGCAAATATGTTTGGAGTAATCTTTCAACATGCTTATTCCAAACAGATTCTATAAATTTCTTGTTTTGTTTAGTCCTAATACAAAGTATTGCTTGATTTATAGCTCCTTTGATTTTACTTATAGCAATATCCCCACTTGTAGCTCCATATAAAGCTAATAACAAGTCGCCTGTTTCCACCAATTTTGCAGCGGAATTATTTAAGCCATCTTCTGTTATGAACAATTCTGTTTTGTCCTTATGTAATTCTCCAGAACGTATAAATGGAATATTCCCATTGTAGAATTCCTTTTTTGAAGAAGAAGGAGTACCTCCTGAATAGAATGAACAAATCTCTGATAGTTTGTGCCTTTTCCACTCTCTACTGAACTCCGGAAATCTCAAAACCGGAACTAACCACACTATATTTCTCTAATTATAAGAACCAATTATTTGAAATTATGATTCATAAAACAGTTAGAGAAATTGCGGCGGCTTGGAAAGAGTACAAGCGGCCTTATGTGAAGCAGTCCACGATGGCGGCTTATGTGTTAATCTTGGAGAACCACGTTCTTCCTTATTTCGGGGATAGTGATTCACTCCACGAATAGGCGGTACAGGCTTTCGTCTTACAAAAGTTGGAAAACGGATTGAGCGTCAAAACCGTCAAGGACATTCTGATAGTCCTTAAAATGGTGATGAAGTTCGGAGTCAAAAATGAATGGATGACCTATTACGAATGGGATATAAAGTATCCAACGACCTCCACCAACAAAGAACTGGAAGTGCTGTCTGTCGCCAATCACAGAAAGATTCTGAATTACATCCAAAGTCATTTCACTTTTACTGGGCTTGGTATCTATATCAGCCTTAGTACCGGGCTACGCATCGGGGAAATATGTGCTTTGAAGTGGAGCGGCATCAATGTTACGGACGGCAGGATAACAGTCAGCCGCACGATTGAACGCATCTATATCATTGAGGGTGAGAAAAAGCATACGGAACTCGTCATCAACACCCCCAAAACAAAAAACTCCTGCCGTGAAATACCCATGAGCAAGGAGTTGCTTGCTATGATAAAGCCATTAAAAAAGGTGGTCAATGACGATTTCTATGTGCTTACCAATGACGAGTGTCCGACAGAACCCCGTACATATCGCAATTACTACAACAGCTTAATGGTGAAACTGGGTATACCCAAATTAAAATATCACGGTTTGCGTCACAGCTTCGCTACTCGTTGCATTGAAGCAGGGTGCGACTATAAAACTGTCAGCGTATTGTTGGGCCACTCCAATATTTCAACCACACTCAACCTTTATGTCCATCCCAATATGGAACAAAAGAAGCGTTGCATTACCAAAATGTTCAAATCATTGGGCAAATAAAGCCCTGTGTAAAGTGAAATGGTTTCAGAGATACTGAATTGACCGTTTATATTTGGAGTTCTTTCTTTGGATTGATAAATTCGCAGTTGTTACTGGTGGTCAGCCGCAGCCACTAATAACAACTGAACAAAATTGAACCTGAGACAATACCTAAGGTCTTAATAAGTCAAGAATATGAATAACTCCATAGAATACGAGCTTTTTACTCGGGAAATTTATCAACAACTTGTTGATGCAGATACTATTAAAGCCACAAAAGTACAGCATAATGTGAAGCTGGAGGGTAAATCTGGACAGAAACATCAAATAGATGTATATTGGGAATACGAGATTGCTGGAATTACACATAAGGTTGCGATTGAATGTAAAAATTACAGTAAACCTATTGCAATCAGTAAAGTAAGAGATTTTTATGGGGTACTTTCCGAGCTTAATAATGTAGCCGGAATTATGGTTACTAAAGCCGGATTTCAAGAAGGTGCGAAAAAATTTGCAAAACAATACGGTATCAGTTTAAAGGAACTTAGGAATCCTACAAGAGAAGAATGTATCATTGGAGAGTTAATAACCACAACTTCGGCAAATATCAGACATACATTGTTTCTCGTAGATGAGGAATGGGCAACAAATAATGGTTATGATTTTCAGGCATATCGACGAAGACTTGACATGTTTCATTGTACGGGTCGGTGGTCAAACAGCTCGCATATACCAATTGAACTGAATAATAAAAATATTTGTGACGCTTCAGATAAACCAATCTCATCTTTAGATGCATTAGAGAAGAAAATCCCATCAGATCATAATGGTATCGACGACATCACATTTACATTCGAAGACGCTTATGTTAATGCAAAATGGGGACTAACAAAAATAAAAGAAGTTCAATATTCATATGAGCATAAAACCCAAACTAGCACTATTCGTTTGGATGTATCTGGCTTTGTAGATGCGATTCTCAAAGATGCATTAAATGGAGAAATTCGGTTAATAAACAAACGACAGCTATAAAGATACTAAAATTTTCCAGAGTCCCGATGATGGAATCATCCACCATCAGCACGGAAGCGGACTGCTCGTATGTCCCGGTAACACTGATGACCGATTCATCTATGTAGGCTTTCAGTTCCTCCGGGGTAGGAATATTGCTGTTCGTCTTTTCCATATTCCTACAGCTCTCTTGGTTTTGCCTTGTGCCTTGTCGCAGCAAGCATCTGCTCGTGTTCTTCCTCGATGCTCAAAGGCACCTGGCCTTTCCTTCCACTCTCCAGCCATTTGTCCAGTTCGTCACGATAGACAAACAGATGTTTGCCTTGCTTGATGGTGGGAATGCCTCCGTGCTTGGCTTTGTAGTAGAAGGATGATTTGGATATTCCGAGATAGCTGCACACTTCCTCCACGGTCATGGGGACATGCAGGTTTTCTTTGACCGGAGCCTGTTTTGCAAGATTGTCTTTCAAAACATTCTCAAGGCTCTCAATCTTTTCACACAGCCTGCCTACCATTTCGGGCAGGTCATTGAATGTAAGGTTTTCTTTCAGCATGACTAAACGATTTAATTGTTTGACATGCCGCAAACCAATATAATGATGTTATGCAGATTGTAATCAGCAGGAACTAATTTTCCCGTCAGCAGAATTTCTTATGCAGTCAAACCGGTAGTCCCCGTTTTCAGGAACATCGATCTTGATTTTGCTCGTAACAGAGTCCCTGAGATTCTTGGAAAGATATTCGATTGTCGCACCTTCCAGTTCATGCGGGAATATCTCCTTTATGAACTTTGCCCTGTCGATTAGCGGAATATCAAGCCGCTCTCCGATATTCCATGCAAAATGCCTTAGTGCCGGAGACTTGATGTGATTGTCTTCTCTGGAACGGATTGGTTTGTATAGTTCCGGTTGTCCGTAAGCCAGAGCTTCGATGTTCTCATGAAGCGTTTCAAGGGCCTCTTTGGTAAGGAACTCAGCCATTATGTATGTGGTGTAGTCGTGTATGGCGCTGACTATTGCAGTCCGTCTTTCCTTTTTCGCACACTCCAGTTCTTCCATGCGTGTTTCATATTTTTCAAGATATGAGAGTTTCTGCACCACTGCACTGGTTGTATTGTCTGTTTGCGGAAGTGCATTCGGAGTATCGGCATTTATGCCGGAGGCAACGGTATCTGTCTTGGGAGAAACTCTACAGCCAAAAGAAAAATCAATACCGCTTTTTGCAAGTAATGGGTAGAACAGGCGTTGGAGAACGGCGCAGGAGAGGATTGCAACAACGATCCCGATTACAACAGGAGCGGAGTAGCCAATCGGACCAATCTGATGATTCTTATACAATATTGTGGCAACTGTCGCGAAAATGATGCACGCTAATGCGAGGACAAGGCTTGCTTTCTTGATGGTGGGTTTGTGATTATCTGCCATAGACTGTTGTTATTTGATATTTCAGTGTGGCAAAAATAGATGCACGGTTGCAGACAGTCGCAAATAATGACAAAAAATCAGTATGGAATTAAGAAAAAATATGGTTAGAATATGATTTTCAGCGAAAAATCATATTCTAACCGATAAAACTGGCACGAATCCGCCGTATCAGCCCTTCCTTGTCAATGTGATTCTGGTAGTGGCTTCACGTTTGTTGCTGTCCACGACTTTCATATAGCGTTGCGTGGTAGTAATGCACTTATGCGCCATCATACTCTGAATGGTACGGATATCTGTCCCTGCAGCAGCTTGCAGGGTGGCGAATGTTCTGCGATATGAATGGAAAGTGATGTCTTTCGTGATTCCAGCAGAACGGATCCATTCTTTCATGGGATGCTGCGTCCAGCTCCGTTTCAGGCCTTTGAACACAAGACCTGTCTTTTCAGGGCTGTAGCCTATCAGTCTCAATGCTTCATCGCTGATTGGGATGATGATGTCCTCTGTCTTGGTCTTTTGCGTGATGGTGTGGACGCATTTCCCTCCAGCTGCAAAGTCAACGATTTCCTCCCAGCAAAGGGAAAGTACATCGCTGAGCCGCAGACTGGTCAGGCACGAAAAGAGGGAAGCAGTTTTAAGAACAGGTATCTTGCATGGTGTCTCGGCCAGCCTGTATAATTCTTCGACAGACAGATAGTCCTTTACCACATCTTCCGTTTCTATCTTGTCCAGAAAGTCATTGACATTTGTCTTTATCATGCGCTTGCGGTAAAGGATATTCAGGTATCCTCTGAATGTGGACCAATAACCCGCAGCGGAGTTTCTTGAGACCGGTCTGTTTCGCTTTAGCTGCCTTGCGTTAAGCAGGTATTCACGGAACTTGTTGCAGAGGTCGACATCAATTTCCTCGAAAGTGCATTTGCCATGAACGAAGTTGTAGAAGTGCTGATATACAAATGCCCATTTCTGGTCGTGTTTGGGAAGTTGCTTGCGGTAATATTCCAGAAAATCGGCTTTGAACCTGCGCTTGTCAAAGAAATCATATCGTTCATTGACAATGGCCTCGAAGCGGCGGCACCGGATGGCTTCCGCCTTTTCCGACATGGCGGCGTTGAAGTCTCGTTCCCGTTGGTTCTTCGGATTGGCATAGATATAAATGTTCAACCCCTCATGACGGATGGTCTTCATCGTTTCTTGGTCACGGTAGCCCGGATAATAATCAAGGTAGAAAGACAGCATACCTTTCTTTAAAGGACGTGTCCTTAGTGTAACTGTTTTGCATTCTGATATAATGATGAATATTAAATGGTTATAACTGACTTTTGCTGCGAAAATCTTTAATGATGTTGTGCAGACCGTAATCAGCAGGAAATAATTTCCAGATAATTACAGTCGGTTGCATTTAGCCGCTAACGGGCACCCATGATGTGGTCGAATTCCACTTTTAGGAAGCGCACGAACCGTCCTTTCTTCTCCCGTTTGATTTCGTGGAATTACAGGATGCCGTAAACTGAATCCCGTGTAAGGTTATATTTCTTCATGGCTTCCTGCACGGTGTAGTATTCCGATGAATCCTCTTCGGCGGTCTGTTTGGACAGGTCAAAATGAAGTTTAGAGTAGAATATCTGTCCATGCTCTTTCTTCGAAGGTATGTTGTTGCGATAGACTTGTGAGCGGATGGCGACACGTGTCATGCCGTATTTCTTCTCAATTTCCTCGGGAGTGTACCATTCCGTCAGGGCATCATCTGTCCTATACTTGGCAAATACCGCATCAATGTGTTTCTTGCTGTAATAGTTGAACTGACGAATCTTGACCTTTGGGACATCATGCTCTCTGGTGTATGTCCATACCCATTTGGTGTTTACCTTGTACTTTTCTGCTATCTGCTCGGCAGTATAATATTCGGTAATGCCAATATCATCTTTGGGCTTGATGCTTTTGTATGGTTTGGTTTTCAGCATTAGTTCTATATCAGCACGGCGGATGAGTGATTTCTTGCCGCTGATGCGGGAAGCCCGAAGTTTATTTTCTTTGACCAACTTATAAATGTACTGACGAGTAACACCCATAAGTTTGGCCGCTTGTGCAAACGAAAAGAAGTCTTGCCCTTCGGATGCCTGTTTGGGTTGTAGCAGTTCCTGCATTTTCTTCAATTCACGCTTGCGTTCCCGGATGCGTTCTTTGTAACCGAGATTGGAGCACTGATGACTGCAATAGCAAGTCGTTGTTTTCTTGGCGATGAATGGTTTTCCACACCATTGGCAAATCTTTCTTACTTCCATATTTTTCTAATTTATTTTGAGGTTCTATCTCTTTATTTCTCCACAAATCTGTCAATACACGTAAACCATTGTCAACACACGTCAACTACTGCGTCAGTGTGACATCGGGGTCAAACCTCGATTTGTTTCGTGGTAGAAATACGGTAGAAAAATAGGATGGACAACTGCCTCCGACTGCTATCAGCCAGATTTTGAACAAATAAAAAAGCCACTGATTTACAGCGGCTTCGTTATAGTTGGTTCTAATTCGTTGCAGTCAGTTATGCGCACTCACTTTCCGACGCAAAATTTTGAGAAAATTTCGCCGAGGAGGTCGGAGGTGGTGATTTCGCCGGTGATGGTGCCGAGAGCGTCGAGGCTGCGGCGGAGGTCGGCGGCTATCAGGTCGGTCGGGAGGTCGGAGTCGAGTCCGCGGCGGGTGTCGTCAAGTGCTTCTGCCGCCGTGCGGAGTGCCTCGTAATGGCGGGTGTTGGATACGATGGAGGCGCCGTTGTACAGACCTTCCGTGTCGATGCAGCCGGTGAGAAACCTTTTGACAGTGTCGATATGGTAGCCGTATTTGGCGGATATGCCGAATACGGGCCACGGATAAAGGGATTGAATCTGCGGGTCGGCAAAGGCGGACGGCTTTTCGGAGTCGCATTTGTTTACGACGATTGCAAGCCGTTGGCCGTCGTGAAGTCCGATGGCGTCGATTGCGGCTCTCATGCTTGTCGAGCCGAATTCCTTCGGTTCCGTTATGTACAGGATGATACGAGCTTCGGACAGGACTTTGTAGGTACGTTCGATACCCATTCGTTCCAGCACATCGTTGCTTTCACGGATACCGGCCGTATCGATGAAGCGGAAACCGATTCCATCCAGCGAGATGTTTTCGGTTATGATGTCCCGGGTGGTACCGGCTATGTCCGATACCAGGGCGCGTTCTTCGCCGAGCAAACGGTTGAGCAACGTCGATTTGCCTACGTTGGGACTGCCTGTTATCGCGACGGGGATACCTTCCCGAATGGCATTGCCGAGCAGGAAGGAGTCGGCCAGTTCCGTTATGTCATTCGTGGCCCGGTCGAGCAGTTCCCGCAGGGCGGTACGGTCGGCGAATGTGACATCTTCTTCCGAGAAATCGAGTTCCAGTTCGAGCAGTGAGGCCAGTTGCAGTAGTTCGCCGCGCAGGGCGGAGAGGGCGGCGGAGTAGTGGCCGCGCAGTTGGGTGGAGGCGAGCGCGTGGGAGGCCCGGTTTCCGGCGGCTATCATGTCGGCGACGGCTTCGGCCTGGGCGAGGTCGAGTTTGCCTGCGAGGAAAGCCCGTACGGTGAACTCTCCTGCCTCCGCCGTGCGGGCGCCGTATCTGTTCAACGTGCGCAGGATTTCGGCGATTATCCAGCGGGAGCCGTGGCAGGATATCTCCGCCATGTTTTCCCCCGTGTAGGAGGCGGGGGCGCGAAAGACCGTGACGAGGACTTCGTCGATGAAATTCCCTTCATTGTCCGCAAGATTGCCGTAATGTACCGTTCCTCCTCGTTGGTGCCGGAGCAGTTTTCCGGAGGGCGACGTAAAACATCTGTCGCATAGTTCGAGTGCGTCCGGACCGCTTATGCGTATGAGAGCCAGTGCCCCTCCGGGGGCGGTAGCCGGAGCCGCTATCGTATCGCCGTGTCGGAACATGGTTATCGGTATATCTCCAGTTTTTGGCCGATTCGAAGTTTGTGGGCGTTTTTCAGATTGTTCCATTTCATCAGTTGTGCGACGCTGACGTTGTGCCTTTTGGCAATACTGCTCAGCGTATCGCCCGATTTTACCCGGTAGGTAAAGGATTCGAGCGAGAATACCTTTTGAGACGGGTCTGTGCGCGACGGTTTGAGATACTGGGCCATGTAGACGGTATCTTTTGCGTTGATGCTCTCCTCGTTTTCGAGGAACCGCGCCACTTCGCCCAGCGGAAGTGTCAGGGAATAACTTTTTCCGACGGCCGGAATGATATCCATCTTATACTGCGGATTGAGCGAGCGCAGCACCTCTTTCGGAAGGTCGATGGTAGAGGTTATCTGGTCGAAGTGCATCGGGCGGCTTATCATGACGGTATCGGTCGCCAGCGGCATGGCGGTCGGGGCGGGAGCGATGTCGTGCTGGTAGGAGAAGGTGTAGGCATAGGTCGCTGCGATGAACGAGGGAACGTATCCGCGTGTTTCGGCAGGCAGATAGGGGTAGATGTCCCAAAAATCTTCGGCTTGGTCTCCGGCACGTTTAATCGCCTTGTTCACATTGCCTGGTCCGCAGTTGTAGGCTGCAAGTGCGAGCGTCCAGTCTTCGTAGATTCCGTACAAGTCTTTCAGATAGCGGCAGGCCGCTTTGGTCGAGAGTACCGGGTCGCGCCGTTGGTCTATGAATGAATTGACCTCCAGTCCGTACACTTTTCCCGTGGTGTACATGAACTGCCATAGGCCGGTAGCTCCGGCCCGCGAAATGGCGGTAGGGGAGAGGGCCGATTCGACGACGGGCAGCATGCGCAGTTCTATCGGCAGTCCGGCTCGGTCGAGCTCCTCCTCTATCATGGGGAAGTAGTATTGGGAACGTCCGAGGACATTTTCCATCAAAGTTTTGCGGGTGGTGTATGTGATGATGTACCGCTTCACGACTTCGTTATAGGGCATGTGTATCGGTGAGAGAATCATCCGCAGCCGGGCTTCGTAAACCGAGTCGGGAAGCTGCCGGCTGTCATCGCACGGTACGGATTCGATGTTGATGAATTCGTCGAAGAAGTCGTCGAACGCCGCACGCGCCCTCCGCTCTTTCAAGGCGACCACCAGCGAGTCGTAGGGTTGTGAATAGGCATCGGGAAAACGGGGTGCCGTGCTTTCGCTGAGGAACTCCTCGATTGTCATTCCCTCGTCGCACTTTTCCGGTTGCGTTTCATCGGAATAGTAGATGGAGATGCTGTCGGCACGCAGCGGTTCGGAAGGCTGTTTCCCGAAAGGATGAATGGAGGCTGCAAGCAATGCGATGACCGTAAGGGTGTTCATTGTCTTCTGTTTCTGTTGGTTGTCTTAAAATCGGGAGGGCAGCGCCCACATAGCCGGAGCCGTCTCCTTTCTGTCGCCGTAGGGTTAAAATGTCAGGCTCAGCCCCAGTCCTACGGCATAATTGTAACCGCCCATGGCATAGAGCGGTTCTACGGTGGGCTGCAGGCGCCAGGCGAGGTCGCCGCTCACGTCGAAGTCCTTCATGTGGGCATCCACATGGGCATCCATGACGTTCAACAGGTAGAATGCGGCGGTTAGGATGATGGCCAGGTCTCTGTTTCTCCGATAGAGTTTCTTGTAGCTGCGCATCTGTTCCACCGTCATGCTCAACGAATTAGAACTCGGATTCCAGAATTCGCTGCTGTGGGAGTCGGGGTCGTCGTCGGTTTCGAGCCGGATGGCTGTATCGTACCGTTGGTATCCTCGGTTGTTCCAGTCTATTACATAAATGAAGGAGGCGAAACCGCCCACCACGAGCGGAACCTTCCAGAAACTGCCGTTGTAGACCTGTCCCGCTCCCGGACATATCATGGAGAGGGTAGTGGCGGTTTTGACGGGGTTCTGCTGTGCCGCGGGATAGTTGACGATGGCGTCGCCGAGGAAGTAGATATAGGAGGCTACCGCCGTACCGATGAGTACCTGTCGCCAGGTGTTGTGCTGTATCATTTTCGTCTGTACGGGGTCGAGGAGCAGGCGGTTGTCGCTGAAGTCGCTGCGGCTCATCAGGTAGTCGTACTCGTTCTTGTATCGTTTGTATTGCTGGTGTTGCTTGATGCCGAAGAAGAGCGCCGTCCCCGTCGTGGCGTACAGTACCGGTATTTTCCAGTAATCGCCGTTGTAAAGCTGTCCGAACCCCGGCGCTACCAGCGAAATGGCCGTCAGGGGGGCTATCTTGAGGGTATCCCGGAAAAGAGGACTGTGGCGGTAGAGCGTGGTATCGGCCCTTCTTTGCAGGCGTTCCATCTCACGGCGCTGACGTGCCGTGAGCGAAGCCAGGCTGTCGGTCATTGTCAGGGTGTCGGTGACCGACACCGTAAGCGAATCGGCACTGCCCGGCGGCAGTATGCCTGTAGCCAGCGAGTCGGCGGATTCCCGGACCACCGTCAGCAGCGAATCGGCGGATATGACGATTTCGGTATCCGCGTAGGTCGCGCTTTTTTTGCCGCCCGAAATCCGGTATGCGTTCTTACTCAGTTCCGGCAGGGCGAGCGGCGTGTTTTTAGCCTCTTTCCTCAGTTTGCGCCGTTCCCGCCGCGAAAGGGGCTCCTCACTCTGTTGGCTGTCCTCCGGGGCTTTGCTGTTGTAGGAGGGGGGCGTGGGGTCGTCGAGCATACGGGCCGCTTCGGACTCATATCCCGGCATCTGTTCGTTGAACGTGGGTTCCTGTCCGGGCCTCAGGTCTTCGCCGTCGATGACGTCCATCTGGTCCTGGGCAGGCAGCCGGTTGTCCAGGACCGCCTCCTCGCCCGGCTTGATGAACGGTTCGGTGATGTCGTGCTTGAGTGCCGGCACTTCCGAGTCGGGCAGGGCCGACTCGTCCTGCAACGGCGGACCGTCTTCACCGGGCTGCTGTCCGGCGCCGAATACCGCTGCCGGCAGCAAACAGAGAAGCGCCGACAGCAGGATTGTTCTGTACTTGTGCGGAAATGCGGTCATTCCTTTATCTCCCTTCCAGCTTATCGAGGAAATAGGCGATGTCCTCGTCCGAGGAGAACCCTATTGTTATCTTGCCGCCTCCGCTGCGGTTTTTCTTTATCTTGATGTCGTCGCCGAAGATGCGGGCGCAGCACTCCACCAGCCGGGTATAGTTGTCCGGCAGTTCATCGTCCGCCAACACCTCGCGTTCCGGTTTGCCTTCGGCGAGCTTTTTGGCGAGCTCTTCGGTCTGGCGTACCGAGAGCCCTTTGCGCACTACCTTTTTCAGGGCCGGAATACGTGCCTGTTCGGGCATGGCGGCGATAGCCTTGGCGTGGCCCATGCTTATCAGGTCGTTTTTCAGTGCGGCCTGTACCTCGGGCGGCAGCGACAGCAGACGGAGGTAGTTGGCCACCGTCGAGCGTTTTTTCCCGACACGGGCGGCCACGGTGTCCTGCGTCACGCCGCACTCCTCCATGAGACGGTTGAGGCTGATGGCTATCTCCATGGCGTTCAGGTCTTGCCGCTGTATGTTCTCCACGAGGGCCATTTCATGGAGCGTGCGGTCGTCCGCTTCGCGGATAAATACCGGTACCGTTTCGAGGCCGGCCAGCTTGGAGGCTCGCCAGCGGCGTTCACCGCTGATTATTATATAGCGGGTGTCGCTTTCTTTCCTGACCGTGATGGGCTGTATCAGACCGAGCGTCTTTATCGAGTCGGCCAGCTCCTCCAGAGCGTCTTCGTCGAAGGCGGTACGCGGCTGTTTCGGGTTGGGCATTATCAGCGATACGGATATCTCCTCCATCTTTCCGGCGCTGTCGCCGAACTTGGCCCCTTCGCTTTCGAAAATGGCGTCCAGACCGCGTCCCAATCCTTTGTTCTTCATATTAAATCCTTTTCCGGGCGGAACATTCCGCCCCGTCCCGTTTATTCTGAAATTATTGTTTCCTGTTGCGCTGCATGAACTCCTTGGCCAGATTCATGTAGGCTGCGCTTCCCGTCGAGGCCGCATCGTGCAGGATGACCGGCTTGCCGTGGCTGGGCGCTTCACTAAGACGGATGTTGCGCTGTATTATTGTATCGTAGGCGAGGTGTTTGAAATGCTCCCTGACTTCCAGCGTCACCTGATTGGCGAGCCGTGAGCGCGAGTACATCGTCATGACGAATCCCTCTATCTCCAGCCCCGGATTGAGCCGCGATTTGGTCATCTTGATGGTGCTCAGTAGTTTGCCCAGCCCTTCGAGCGCAAAGTATTCGCACTGCACCGGAATCAGCACGCTGTCGGCCGCCACGAGGGCGTTCACCGTGGTGTAGCCCAACGACGGGGAACAGTCGATGAAGATGAAGTCATACTCCGCCTTGACCGCGTCGAGGCTCTTTTTCATTCGCAGGTGACCGTCTTCGAGGCCGGGCAGTTCGGCGTCCGCTCCCACGAGGTCGATGCTGGAGGGAAGGACGGAGAGATGCTTCACGTCCGGACTTCCGATAATGACGTCGGCCGCGCCGCACTCTCCCGTGATACATTCGTAGATGCCGCGGTTGTTGATGTCGAATCCGAGGCCCGAGGTCGCGTTGGCCTGCGGGTCGGCATCCACCAGCAGCACTTTCTTGCCCATTACGGCGAGGTTGGCCGCCAGATTGATAGCGGTGGTGGTTTTGCCCACCCCTCCTTTCTGGTTGGCCAGAGCGACGATTTTTCCCATTTCGATATTGATATTAGGCCAGACAAAAATAAGCAATTTCCCGGAGAAATTCTGCTTCTTATCATAAAATGCGTATCTTTGAGGGCGTTTTAAAAACACTCAAAAAAAGATACTGCAATGGATATCAAAGGAAGAAATTTTCTGAAATTGCTTGATTTCACTCCCGAAGAGATAAACGGGCTCGTAGAGCTTGCCGCACGCCTGAAAGCGGACAAGAAGGCGGGCCGGGAGAAACAGATGCTCAAAGGCAAGAACATCGTCCTCCTTTTTGAAAAGGATTCCACGCGTACGCGCTGCGCCTTCGAGGTGGGAGCATACGACCAGGGGGCGCAGGTGACCTACCTCGGCCCGACGGGTTCCCAGATGGGCAAGAAGGAGAGCATCGCAGATACGGCCCGTGTGCTCGGCCGCATGTACGACGGTATCGAATACCGCGGATACGGTCAGGATATCGTGGAAGACCTCGCTAAATACGCCGGCGTCGTGGTTTGGAACGGGCTGACGACCGAGTTCCACCCCACGCAGATACTTGCCGACTTGCTCACCATGAAGGAGCACTCCGACAAGCCTTTCAAGGAGATGAAGTTCTGCTACCTGGGCGATGCGCGCAACAACATGGGCAACTCGCTGATGGTCGGCTGCGCCAAGATGGGTATCGATTTCCGTGCCGCATGCCCCAAGAGCTGCGCTCCGTCGGATGAACTCGTCGCCAAGTGCCGTGAGGTAGCCGCCCAGACTGGTGCCAAGATTACCATTACCGAAGATGTGAAAGAGGCCGTGAAGGATTGCGACTTCCTCTATACGGACGTATGGGTGTCCATGGGCGAGCCGGACGATGTATGGGCCGAGCGCATCAAGCTGCTCAAGCCCTATCAGGTGACCTCGGAGGTGATGAAGGCTACGGGCAACCCGAACGTGAAATTCCTGCACTGCCTGCCGTCGTTCCACGACCTCAATACGAGGATAGGGCGCGAAATCAACGAAAAGTACGGTCTGACGGCCATGGAAGTGACGGACGAAGTCTTCGAGAGTCCGGCTTCCATCGTGTTCGACGAGGCCGAGAACCGCATGCACACCATCAAGGCCGTGATGGTGGCTACCCTTGCCGGGGAATACAAATAGCGTCCTCCGGCCGGTTTTGACAGACTGATTACGAAAGCCTCTGCAGAATGGGGCTTTCGTAATCGTCGTTATGGAGAATGCCCGCAGGGCGGAAAATATGCAGCAGATGAACGAGACGGACGAAGGAAAGGAGAGAAGGGAGCACGGTGCCGGTATGTCCTCCGATGGTGCCGGAACAGACGGGGCCGGGTGCAGCGACGAACGCCGTTGCCGGGCCGCGTACCGGGCGCAGGCGAAGGAGATGAAGCGTCGTATCTATCCCAACGGCATCGACATTCTGGCCATGATAGGCATCATTCTGGTGTCGTCGCTCGCGGCGGGTCTCGTAGGCGGGGCGCTGACGTGGCTGACCGAGTGGAATACGGGGCTGGTGAATGCTTTGACCTACTTCCTGCAGATGGGGCTTGCGATAACTTTCATTCTTGTACAGCGGCGGACGCGTCAGGCACCGACCAATGTGCTGAACATGCATGCGGGAAGGATAAGCGCTCCCCTCATTCTGTGGGGAATCGTTCTCATTTTCGTTACCGGTGTGGTTATTGAACCGCTGCTCGAACTTTTTCCGGACAAATATCTCGAACAGCTCAACCAATATATAGGTACGGGCGGCTGGTCCATTCTGATGACGGTCGTCCTGGCACCGGTCATGGAGGAGACGCTTTTCCGGGGCCTCATACAGGGTTCCATCAATGAACGCGACGGCGCTGCGAAAGCCATCCTGCTTTCGGCACTGCTCTTCGGCGTGTTCCACATGATTCCCCAGCAGGCCATCAATGCCTTTCTTGTCGGTATCATATTGGGATATATCTATTTCCGAACGAAGTCGCTGCTTACGGTCATTATCCTGCATGCCCTGAACAACGGCATATCGTACCTCATGCTCGAAGTGTTGGGTCCCGAGCGTGCCGATATGGCCGTGCGGGACATGCTCGGAGGCGGTGCGCTCTACTATGCAGTTTATGGGGCGTGTGTCGTGCTGCTTGTCGTGGGGGCCGTCGCCATTGTGCGCCGGTTGCAGGTGCGGGAAGAGGCCGGAACGGAGCCGGAAACTGCCGGTAATAGGACGGAGCCGGAATAATATTCGGCCTGCGGTTACGTTGAATAGAAAACGGTTGCGGCCGTTGGTGTTTTTAAGTCGCGGAAGATGGTTGGAAAAGGGATATTACCGTTGGTGATGGCGGCTGGCATGCTTCTGGCAGGATGCCGGGGCCGCGGATTGCTGTCGTCCGATGTCGTGGCACAGGTCGGGAAGACCGTGCTGACCGAAGAGGATGTGACGGCGGCCGTTCCGGCGGGTATGTCCGGAGAGGACAGTCTGGCGATGGTGGAGAATTATGTAGAGACCTGGGTCCGCCGGCAGGTCAAGCTGCAGGAGGCGGAGCGTGTGCTGGCCGAAACGGGCGTCAATATCGATGCAATGGTGGAGGATTACCGTAACTCCCTGCTGACGTACCGGCTCGACCGTTATTATATGGATAGGGTGGATACGGTCGTCAGCGATTCGCTCGTGGCCGATTATTATGCCATGCACCAGCCGGAATTCCGACTCGACCGCGATATCGTGAAGGGACGCATCGTGCGTTTGCCTGCATCGTTCCGGCTGAGGACCAAGCTGAAGGAGCTGATGGGGTCGCCGAATGCCGAGCGGCAGCAGGATTTTCTCGACCTTGCGGTGAAAAACGGTCTGACGCTGACCGTTTTCGATGAGTGGGTAGGGTTCGACGAATTTCTGAACCGCCTGCCGACCGTAAGGGGAAAGAGTTACGACTATCTCCTGATGGGTAGCCGGATAGAGGAACTTACCGACGGTGACTACAAGTATTATGTACAGATAACCGACCATGCCGCCAAGGGACAGCAGGCGCCGCTCGAATGGGTGGAGAACGTGGTGAGGAACATCATTTACAACAAGAGGGGGAGCGATGCCGTCAGGCGGATGGAGGACAGCCTCTATCATGCGGCCCTTGAAAACCATACGTTGAAGATTTATTTGAAAACTAACCGAGAATAGGCATGCTAAAGAAAATGACCGCGGCCTGCATCTGTTTCATGGTGTGTGCAGGCACCGTTTCAGCCCAGGAAAGATATACCGTCGATAAGGTGGTGGCTGTCGTAGGCAATTCGGCCATCAAATATTCTGAATTGGTGGAGGCCCGCAACGTACTTGTCGAAGAGCGGCGCAAACAGGGGTACACGTCGGACCGCGACCCGATGAACGAGGCGCTCGAAGGACTGTTGGTGCAGAAACTGCTGTATAACCAGGCTCTGATAGATTCGGTGCAGATAAACCTCGATGCGGTCAGTTCCGAGGTGGAGGCACGTCTGGCGATGATGACCGAGGAGGCCGGTTCGACGGCGGCACTCGAAGCCGAAATGGGTATGCCTTATTATGAAATACGGCAGGATTTCAAGGGCAAATATGAGGAGATGTACTATGCGCAGGCGATGCGCAGCGACGTCATCTCCAAGGTGAAGATAACACCGGGCGAGGTGGAGATGTTTTACAGGGAGCTCGACCGGGACAGCCTGCCCATTGTACCGGAACAGTACGTATATGCCCAGATAGTGCGTTATCCCACCTCCAGCAAGGAGGCGAAGCAGCGCGTGCGCGAAGAGCTGCTCGACATGAGGGAGCGTGTCATCAACGGAACACGTTTCGACCTGTTGGCGAGGATGTACTCCGTGGACCCCGGTACGGCCATGCAGGGCGGTGAAATGGAGATGTCGCTGAATCAGTTCGTACAACCCTTTGCGGATGCGCTCGAAAAGCTGCAGCCCGGTCAGATATCGGAGGTGGTGGAGACCGAGTACGGATTCCATATCATCCAGCTCGTCGAGAAGAACGGCGACCGGTACCGGTGCCGGCACATTCTGCTGCGGCCGGTCTATACGCCCGACGAACTGGCGGAGGGGGGGCGCTTCCTCGACAGCCTGGCCAATGAAATACGCGGCGGAGCCATTACATTCGAAGATGCCGCGATGAAGTATTCCGACGATAAGTATTCGCGCCAGAACGGCGGTATCGTGACCAATCACGAGTTGCTGGAACTGATGCATGTCAGCGATACGAGATACTCTACCACGAAATTCCTCCGAGAAGACTTGCGGACGGACTATCCTGCGATAAGCGCCTTGAAAGAGGGGGAGATTTCACCGGCATTTCAATCCCGCGACCTGCGCAACAACGAGCTTAACAAAATCGTCAAACTTATTCAGGTCATTCCGGCCCATCCCGCCAGCCTGAATGAGGATTACCTTCAGATAGAGGCCCTGGCACTGCAAACCAAACAGGAGGAGGAGTTTGAGAAGTGGCTCGACGGGAAGATAGACGGGTTGTACATCCGTATCGAACCCGAATTCCGCGACGGCGACTTCGTGAATAAACATTGGGTAAAGTAGCGTTCGGATGAGATTGCGGAATACCATCATTTCGGTGGGCGTGGCATTGCTGTTTTTCAGTGCATTCGCCCAGGAGCCTTCGCCGCTGCGGCCGGCTCCCGCCCGCCCGCGGCAGGATACGGTGCAGGGCGATACCGTCGCGAAACCTCGGGGAGAACGCACCATCGTGAACATCAAGTCCAAGCGGATGTTCCCCATACAGATAGGCGGCGACTCCACTGTGCACGCCTTCGTAGGCAATGTGGTGGCCTACCACAACGGGGCCGTCATGCTTTGCGACAGTGCCGTGCGTTACGATGAGAACCGGATAGAGTGTTTCGAAAACGTGTTGATAAACAAGGACAGTACGTATGTCTATGGCGACCGGGTACTGTACGACCGTCTGACCAATACGGCGCAGGTCTTCTCGCCGCTCATCAAGATGATAGACGGGCAGGCGGTGCTTTATACCTATCACTTCAAGTACAATACCCTCGACAATGTGGGTGAGTATTACGGCGGCGGAACGATGAGCCAGGGACGGATGCTGCTCGAATCGGACCGTGGTTACTATTACGGTTCTACGCGCGATGCCGTTTGCGTGGGCAATGTCGAGCTGAGGGACTCCACCTATCTGATAGTCTCCGATTCGCTCGGGTTCAATATGGATACCGAGATAGCGACTTTTTACCGCAAGACCTATATCTGGAACGAGAAGGAGGAGATACTGAGTGCCAACAGCGGGTGGTACGATACCCGTACCGACCATTATCACTTCATGTCCGATGCCTATGTGCTCTCCGAAGACCAGGAGATATGGGCCGACGATATGGATTACCGGGCCGACAGCGACGATGTGGTGCTGCGGCGCAACATCCAGATATTGGACGAGGGGCAGAAAGTGCTGGCTTTTGGAGATTACGGCCGGTATTGGGGAATGCGCGGCGATGCCATGCTCACGGAAGACCCTTCGGTCATCAGTTTTTATGAGCAGGGGGATTCCCTCTACATGCGTTCCGACTCCATTTTCATGTATGTAATCGACAGTACCAGCATATACAGTGCGGATTATATCGGCAACAAGGTGGAGGAAAAACCGGTCGATACCGGTGAAGAGTTGATTACGGGAGCCTCGACGGAGCAGCCTCTTTCCGTTTCGGACGAGGCGGAGGATATGGCGTCGTCGGAAGAAGAAGCGACCGAAGGCAGGGATGGCCTTGCCGGTGGAGACGTGCTGCCGGACGAGGAGATTGCCCGGGATGGGGAGGTTCAGGAAACCGGTGTATCGGAAGAGGTTTCGGCGACGGAGGCAGGTACGGACGGTACGGCACGGTCTGCGGAACAGGATGCTCTGACGGGAACGGTCGAAGCGGGGATTTCGGAAACGGACGGAGGTGCGATGGTAACGGAAACGGTCGTTGCAGCGTCGGCAGAGGAGACTGTTTCGGAAGAGCAGGTGCCGACCAGGCAACAGCTTCGACGGGAACGTCGTGAGGCCCGTCGGAAAGCCAGGGAGGAGCGCCGGGCGGCCCGGCGTGAGGCTGCAGCGGCGGACGAACGACCGGCGGAGACAACCGACGGGGAAACTGCCGCCGAAACCGGTACGGAGGAGTTGGACGCAGAAACGGCGGATGAAGACGTCGCAACCGTGGAGGACGGAGAGGAAACAGACGATACGCTTGACGGCGAAGCAGTTCCGGAAGGAGATACCGAGGGGGAGGTAACTGCCGAAGAGGAGAAAGAGCGCGTAATAGTCGGATACCATCATGTGAAGATTTTCCGTTCGGATTTGCAGGCCGTCTGCGATTCGCTGGTCTCGTTTTCGCGCGATACGACGATTCATCTGCATAAAGACCCCGTCATGTGGAACGGCGATAACCAGATTAAGTCCGACCGGACGGTCGTTTACATCAAGGATGAGGTGATAGACCATGCCGTCTTTACCGGTGGCGAAGAGCACGGCAATCCCGTCATGAGCGCTGAACTCGACGCCGACCATTACAACCAGATTACGGGCAAGACTATCGAGGCCTTGTTCCGCGACAACGAGATTTACCGTACCAATGTGGTAGGGAATGCCCAGACCTATTATTACATGCAGGACGAGGAGACGGGGGCCTATCAGGGCTTTCTGGTGATGGAGTGTGCCGACATTACGTTCATCATCTCCGGTCAGGAGATAGAGGAGATAATATTTCGCGGAGACCCGGTCTATGCCATCTATCCCATGAACCTGATACCGGAAGCGCAGCCGCAGCGACTTCCTAACTTCGTGTGGGAGGGCGACCGCCGACCTACGAAGCGGGAGGTGTTCGACCGTCGGATAAAGGCTTCCCGGCGAGTGGAGTACGAGGCAATACCGCAGCCCCGCTTCCCGCTTACGGAGAGTATCGATGAATACAGGCTGCGTATCATCGAGGACGGTTTGTGGCGCGACCGCGATGACGATATCACCTACGATGCCCGTGAATACGTCAAGCGTCTCCGGATGCAGGGACAGTAGGGGGACTAACGGAAATGGATAGTTTCGGGCCGAATTTCCGCACGCTTTAAAGCGTGCGGAAATTTTTGTATGTAGACCGGGACAGCTCTCTTGTGACGTCCGGACCTGAACCGCCGGAGCAGGCGGATGGCGGGAGAGAGGTCGGGAAGAGGACAGGGGGTGTTTTCTCCCCGTTTGTGCCGGTATCGGTTTTCCGGCCGATATGGCGGTTCTGCATTCCATTCGTGATGCCATACCGTGCCGGTCGGTGAGATGGAAGTATGCGAACAATTCATGATGCTCGGAAAGAGCGGTGTTGCGTTTTCCTGTCGGCCGGTAGCATGGGAGGAAAAGGGCAGGTGCCGGGCGGAACGGACGGATACGAAAAAGGCGTCACTTCGGTGACGCCTTGCAGTTGGGACTATCCTGTTATGTTATTCCGCGATACCCAGCTCCTTCTTTACGAGAGGAAGGGCATTGACGAGTGCGCTTTCATCGTAATATGCCATAGGACGCATCGATTCGTCGAAGATGATGAGGAAGCCGTTGTCCCTGCCTACCTTCTTGATGGCGTTCTCGGCCTTTTCGATGATGGGGGCCATCAGTTCGTTGCTCTTGGTCTCGAGCTCTTTGTTGGCCGTAGTGTACAACTCCTGCATGCGGGTATCAAGGTCCTGAAGTTCGCGTTCCTTTACCTGTTTTACGGCATCGGAGTAGGTGGACATGTTCTTCTGGTACTCCTGTACCTTGTTGTTGAATTCCACCTGCATCAGTTCAAGCATGGAGGCATAGTCGTCGTTTATCTTCTGCAACTGTGTTTGGGCTTCGGTCCTTTCCGGCATGAGGCTTACTACCTCCTGAAGGTTGATATAACCGAATTTCGGCTGCTGCGCGTTTGCCGATGCGGAGAACAGGAACAGGAATCCCGCAAGAGTCAGAATGATTTTTTTCATTGTTCAGGTTGTTATTTTAATAATGATATGATGTCCTGTGTCTTGTCTACGGCAGGATTGTAATAGACCACCAGCGGATTCGTGGAGATATCCAGTACGAGCGAATATCCGTGGTCGGAGGCGTACTTGGAGATGGTTTCCATCACCTTTTTCTGGTAGGGTTCCAGTTTTTCCGCCTGCATACGCGTCATCTTGCCGTCCTCACCGAAGATGCTCGCCTGATATTCCGCTATCTTTTTTTCATTGTTCAGAATGGTCTCTTCGCGCTGCTGGCGGGCACTTTGGGAGAGCGACGCCTTCTGCGACATGTAGGTTTCGTACATATCTTCGAGTTCGGCGTAGGCGTTGTCGATGTTCTGCTGGTACTGCTGTGCGGCAGCATCCATCTCTTCTACCGCCTGATTGTATGCGGTCATCGATTTGAAGATGGTCTCGGTATTCACTACCATGTAATTCTGTGCAGATGCCGTGCCTGCGGCTGCAAATACCGCCAGGGCTGCGATTATCAATAACTTTTTCATAACGTTATGGTTTTAGTATCTATTCGACCGACTGCGCTTTTAGAAATCCATACCCATCGAGAAGTGCAGTTTTCCTCCGTGCGGTTTCGAGGAGCGGGCCGTACCGTCGAATCCGTAACCCCAGTCGAGGCCTATCATCCCGATGAACGGGATATATACCCTAATGCCGACACCGAGCGAACGGTGCAGTTTGAACGGGTCGAATTCCTGCCAGTTCCTGTATCCGTTACCTGCTTCTGCAAATACCAGACCATAGATATGGGTCGCAGGCTGTTGCAGGAACGGGTACCTGAGTTCCAGCGTGTATTTGTTATAAACGTTGGCATACGCATAGGGGTCCTGCGGGTCGTAGGGCGTCAGGCTGCCGTCCGAATACCCGCGCAGGCCGATGACGTCGTAACCGTAGATGTTGTAACCGGTCATGCCGTCGCCGCCCACGTCGAACCGTTCGAACGGGGACTGTTTGTATTTGTTGTAGTATCCGAGATATCCCATCTCCGCCCGCGCCATGAGCACGAGTTTCTGGTCGGGCGTCAGCGGCAGGAACCACTGTGCCTTCGCCTGCCATTTGTGGTACTCTATCCATTTGAATTTGGCGGGGTCGTTGGCCGGCATGTTCGCATAGTCTTTCCGGTCGAAAAGCGAGTAGGGAGGAGTGAGCGTGACCGTCAGCGAGAAGTCCGTACCCGAACTCGGATAGATGGGGTTGTTTACGGTGCTGCGCCCGAATACCGCCCGCAGGGTGAAGATGTTCGAATTGCCGTTGTCGAAATTCGAGAACATCTCCCAGTTTCTCAGGTTGTAACGCGTATAACCGAGCTCGGTATAGAGGGTGAAATAGGGGTCGGGCAGCGACAGGCGGCGTCCCAGTCCCGCAGAAACGCCCGTAGTGCGGAAGTGGCTGTCACTCTTGTAAAATACACCGCCGAAACTGTACGAATTCGTTTGGTTCGAATAGAAGGCGGCGATGGTCAGCGAATTGGGCTTTTTTCCGCCCAGCCACGGTTCGGTGAAACTGCCCATGAAAGAGGTATAATAGGAACCGTTGGTCTGCAGACGTACGACGAGCTGTTGATTCTGTCCGTGGGGGTAGGGCCTCCAGGCGCCTTTCTTGAAGAAATTCTTGACCGAAAGGTTGTTGAGCTGTACACCGACGGAGCCGACGAACATGCCGGCTCCCCAGCCGCCCGATATCTCGAATTTGTCGCTGGCCGATTCTACCAGCGGCCAGCCGATGTCGACCAGGTCGTTGGAAACGGGCTGTATCTGCGGCATGATGGAGGCCGGGTCGAAGTGCTGCATCTGGGAGAGCTGCCGCAGCGTCTGCATGAGCAGTGCCCGGTTGTAGAGCTCGCCCGGACGGGTATATATCTCGCGGCGTATCACTTCGTCGTCCACGCGCTGGTTACCGCTTATCTCCACATTGTTGATGGTGAAGGGTCTCCCTTCAAATACTTTGATTTCCAAATCAATCGAGTCTTTCCCGACCACTATTTCGGAAGGCTCGATGACCGACATCAGGTATCCGTTGTTCTGATAAAGCGACGAAATCTGCGACATGTCCTCGATGTCGGTTTCACGGCCGATGCCAAGCCGTTTGTGGAGCGTCTTTTTGTCGTAGGTATCGCCCTTTTCGATACCCAGCATGGCTTGCAGCAGTTCGGTCGAGTATTGGCTGTTGCCTACCCACGATACGTTGCGGATGTAGAATTTGTCGCCTTCCTCTATCTGTATGTCGATGCCGATGCGTTTGTCGTTGATAACGTACATCGAGTCCCGCACGATGACGGCATTACGGTATCCCTGCGAATTGTAGAAGTCGAGCAGATTCTCCTTGTCCTCTTCGTAATCGGTCTCGTTGAGCTTGAAACTCTGGAAGATGTTGGGGTTGACCTGATGCGTCTTTTTCAGTGTGCGCCGCAGCCTTTTGTCCGAGAAGACTTCGTTTCCCTCGAAATTGATGGCCCCTATCTTCACCCGCTTGTTCTTGTTCACGACGAAGGTGACATTGACCGCATTCTGTACCACGGAGTCGTTCTCTATCCGGGCCGTTACCTCCGTATTGCGGAAACCCTTGCCAGAGAAGTGTTTCTGAATGAGTTTGATGTTCTTGTCTATCACGTAGTCGGAGAGTTCCGACCCTCTTTTCAGTTTCAGGTCTTCGAGCAGGGTGTTCGCTTCGCCCTTGCGAATCCCTTCGAATCCCCATCTGTATACCCTCGGTCGCTCCTGGAGGTATATCTCGATGTTCACCATGTCGTCGGGCAGCAGTTCCGCTATCACCTTCACGTCGGAAAAATAACGCTGGTTCCAAAGACGCGATACCGCCTGGGAGATGGCGTTGCCCGGTATGTAGACCGTTTCGCCCCGCATCAGTCCCGAAGAGGCGGTCAGTATGTCGGGGTCGAGGTATTTGACGCCGAAAATTTTTATATCGTTAATGGTGTATGGTTTGGAGTCGCCGTAGTCCATCATCGGTACCCCGTCGGCATCATGCAACGTGGCGGGCTCCTGTTGGGAGTAGCCGCTCCAGACGGAAAGCAAAAGGAAGGAAACGAGGAGTGGTATCGCTTTTCTCATTACTCGTGGTTGTACAACTATTTGGTTTCTTTCTTATTCCTGTTCATCGACTTTCCCGAATCTCCGATGACGGCCGGAATACGCTGCGACAGCCGCATCGAAATCGTCGCCGCTGAAATCGGGCCAGTATGTCGGGGTGAAGTAGAGTTCGCTGTATGCTCCCTGCCAGAGCAGGAAATTGCTCAGACGCTGTTCTCCGCCGGTGCGGATTATCAGGTCGGGGTCGGGGATTCCGCCGGTATAGAGTTCGCCGGCTATCGTTTCGGGAGTTATCTCCGCGGGGGAGAGTTCGCCTGAGACCGCCTTTTCGGCCAATCTGCGTGCCGCACGGGTGAGTTCCCCGCGGGAGCTGTAATTGATACAGAGCAGTATGGTCAGTTCCGTACATGCCGCAGTCTCTCGTTCGATAAGTTCGATGTGTTCCACGACCGTCTTCGACATGCCCGCCCGCTCGCCGATGACTACGACTTTTACCTGCTCCCGGAGCAGTTCGTCGAGTTCGTTGACGATACTGCGGCAAAGAAGCTCCATGAGCATGTCCACCTCCTCCTGCGGACGCCCCCAGTTTTCGGTGGAGAAGACGTATAGGGTCAGATAGCGTACGCCCGGGTTGCGGGCGGCCCGGGCAATGACGTTGCGCAGACTGTTCACACCTGCCCGATGGCCTTCGTGGCGTTCGAGTCCGCGGGCACGTGCCCAGCGGCCGTTGCCGTCCATGATGATGGCCACATGGGAAGGTATTTTGTCGGTCTTACTCATCGAGTTCCTCGTTTGCTAATGAACCCACAAATATAATATTAATTGTGCGGATAAGCGGTAATCATCAAACACTTTTAGCGGCGTAACCATCCTCCGGCCTGCAAGCGGAGCGATACGGCACATGCCGGGGAGAGTCATTTGCGGCCTTCCCAACTGTCAAGCCCCCACATCATTTTATTCCTTAACGTGTCGTAAAAGGATATATTTTGCAGGTTTATCAAAAAAATAGGTTTCTCCGCTTTCCTTACGGTGAACTCCGAGCCGCACGGTATGTCGAACGAACGGTTGTCGAGACTGACGGAGGAGCGGAGGGCACGGCTGTTTACCCGGAAGGAGACCACCGAGGAGTCGGGAATAACCATGGGGCGCATGGTGAGGTTGTGTGGGGCTATCGGCGCGATGATGAAACATTCGCACATGGGGGCCACGATGGGGCCTCCCACGCTGAGCGAGTAGGCGGTCGAACCGGTCGGGGTGGAGAGGAGTACGCCGTCGCCGCGGTAGGTAGTGAGCTTCTCCCCGTTCACGAAGACGTCCACGTAGGTCATGTTGATTTCGGTACGGTGGATGGTAAATTCGTTCAGTGCGTAGGGGTGTCCTCCGAAATCCCCGCAGCCCGCGACATGCAGCATCGTCCGCGGCTGTATCCTGTATTCGCCCCTGCGCAGGATGCCGACAACCTCTCGCATGTCCTCCCGCGGCGTATTGGCCAGAAATCCGAGGTGTCCGTAGTTGATGCCGAGTACGGGAACCCCGCATCCGTAGGCCAGCTTGACGGCTTCGAGGAAGGTGCCGTCGCCGCCGTAACTGAGCATGACCGCCCCCCGGGCCAGACCGGCGTCTATGGAGGCGTACCGCTTTTCGGCCGGAATCTCGACACCGGCCTTGTCGTGCGCCTCGCGGGCGAATTCGTCGTTCGCGGCCCAGTCGAATCCGCTTTCGGCCATTGCGGAGAAGATGCCCTGTATCTCGTCGCTGTTGAGACCGAGTCCCGGCCTCGAAAACAGAATAATTTTATTCATCGTGCATTTTTTAGTAACTTTACGGCTTGTTAAAGGAGTAAACAACCGTGCGGCAGCCGTTTCGGCGCCGTTTGTAAAACGCAATTCATTGTTCGTCTTATGACAAAACTGAGTGTAAATATAAACAAGATTGCCGTAATACGCAATTCGCGCGGAGGTAATCTCCCCGACGTGATAGAGGCGGCACGACGCATAGAGGGATTCGGAGCGCAGGGCATCACGGTACATCCGCGCCCCGATGAACGTCATATCCGTTATAGCGACGTGAGGGAACTCAAGCGGGTGGTGACGACGGAGTTCAACATAGAGGGCAATCCGTTCGACCCGTTCGTGGAGCTGGTGATGGAGGTGGTGCCTACGCAGGTGACGCTGGTGCCCGACGCGCATGACGCGATTACCTCGAATGCCGGCTGGAATACGGTGAAATACCGGGATTACCTGCGTTCGCGGGCGGATTTGTTCCACAGCAGGGGCATCCGAGTCTCAATATTCGTCAATCCCGATGTGGAGATGGTGCGCGGGGCCGCTGAATGCGGTGCCGACCGGGTGGAACTCTATACGGAAGGGTATGCGTCAGCGTATCCCTCGAACCCTGAAGCGGCCGTACGCGATTATGTGGCGGCAGCGGAGGAAGCCCGCCGGCTCGGTCTCGGACTCAATGCCGGGCATGACCTGAATCTCGATAATCTGCGTTATTTCATTTCGCGCATTCCCTTTACCGACGAAGTCTCTATAGGCCATGCGCTCATTTCCGATGCGCTCTACTACGGTCTGGAACGTACGGTGGCGATGTATCTCGACAGGGTGAAGGGATGATGGATATAATAGTGAGTAAATGACTGAACCGCTCTCGCTTCCCGTTTTCAGGAAGATTTCCCGTATAGTGGACGGCATGGGTCTGAGGGCCTATGTGATAGGGGGATATGTGCGCGATTATTATCTTTGTCGTCCGTGCACGGATATCGACGTGGTCGTCGTGGGAAGCGGCATCGATGTAGCTGAAGCCTTGGCTCGGGAGACAGGCTCCAATGTGACGGTTTTCAAGACGTTCGGTACAGCTATGCTCCGTACGGAAGGAATAGAGGTGGAGTTCGTCGGTGCCCGAAAGGAGTCCTATTCGAGGGATTCCCGCAAACCGGTCGTGGAGGCGGGTACCCTGCGCGACGACCAACTGCGGCGTGACTTTACCATCAATGCGCTGGCCTGGTCGCTCAACGGCGATACGTTCGGAGAGTTGGAAGACCCGTTCGGCGGCATGGAAGATATGCGTGAGCACATCATCCGGACTCCCTGCGATCCCGACATCACCTTCTCCGACGACCCGTTGCGGATGATGCGGGCCGTGCGGTTCGCCGCTCAGCTGGGTTTCGATATAGCGCCGGAGACCTTCGAGGCCATCGAACGCAACAGGGAGCGTATCCGGATAGTTTCCCGCGAGCGCATTATTACCGAGATAAACAAGATAGTCCTTTCTCCGGTGCCCTCCATCGGTTTCGAACTGATGGATATGACCGGTCTGTTGCCTCTTGTATTTCCTGAGATGAGTCGGCTTAAAGGCGTGGAAAAGGTGGGATTGCACGGACATAAAGATAACTTCACTCATACACTGAAGGTATTGGACAACGTGGCACTCAACAGCGACAGCCTGTGGCTCCGCTGGGCGGCTATTCTTCACGATATCGGCAAGCCGGCAACGAAAGCTTACGACCCTGCGGCGGGGTGGACGTTTCACGGACATGAGGTGGTGGGGGCGCGTATGGTGCCGGATATATTCCGCCGGATGAAACTGCCGTTGAACGACCGGATGAAATATGTGCGCAAACTCGTTCTGCTCCATCTGCGTCCCCAAATACTCTCGGACGACGTGGTGACCGATTCGGCCGTCCGTCGGCTGTTGTTCGAGGCGGGAGACGATATCGACGACCTGATGACGCTCTGTGAGGCCGACATCACTTCGGGAGACGAACGGAAGGTGAAGCGTTACCTGAAGAACTTTGCCGTTGTGCATCGGAAACTCAGGGAGATAGAGGAGAAAGACCGGGTGCGGAATTTCCAGCCGCCCGTATCGGGGGAACTGATTATGGAGACGTACGGGATTCCTCCCTGTCGTATAGTGGGAGAAATCAAGGATGAGATAAAGGAGGCGATTCTCGACGGCCGTATAGCCAACGATTACGGTCAAGCTTACGCCATGATGGAGGAACTGGCGGCCCGGCATGGGTTGAAAAGGCGGGAGTAATCCGCTTTGCGGCCGCATGGGCTGAGACCAAGGCAAACGGGGCGGAACAGCGATTGTTCCGCCCCGTTGCTATTGTCGGTGCTGTCGTGTCAGAATCTCAGACCGACAGAGAGGCTCATGGAAGCGAGGCTGAGCGGTGTGTCCAGTTGGGTGTAGCCTAGTTTTCGGCCTCCGGACCGTATTGAAAGGTTCGATACCGAGCTTGAGAAGAGCGAGTATCTGAAATCCCAGCCTTTGATATGGTAGCCGAACGAAAGTTTGACGCCCCAGGTGTCTGCGTGTCCCCGGAGGTTTTTGAAGCCCGCCACATCGATGTCTCGCATCAGTTCGTTGTAATTGACGTATCCGATGGTGATTTCTTCGTACAGTGTGCCTCCGTTCCGTAGAGGTTGCAGGAAGGTCAGTGCGGGCGCTATGTAGATGGTGTGGATTCTGGTCTTCGCGGTTTCGGTGGAGTTGATTCGGGAGGTCATCGAATAGGTAGTCCATTCGGCCTGAATGCCCAGTGCGACAGGACGGTTCTTGATTATGCGGTTGATATCCGCACCGAGCTTGAAGCCGGAGCGTGAGCCGAACCGATTGACGATGGAGGGGTCGGGCCGGCCCATGCGGAAACTGTATCCGATGAAGATGTCGCCGAACCACTCTTTTCGTGGAGTTTCCTGAGCGGTAGTCGGCGGTAGCTGGGCCTTGAGCGGAACGGTTGTAAACACCGCCAGAAGACAGAGCGGGAGAAGTTTGTTCATTGCGGTTGTGTTTTTGGGTTTGTGTCTCGGGAAATATTCCCTGTTTCAAAGATAATATTTTTCGGTCTGAATAGGATATACACGTATTGTTTTTTCATGTTGTTGCTGGACCGGGTATGGAAGTCGAGGCCGCATGCGTCCGGAAAATGTTTGGTATGCGGTTTGAACAACCTTGGTGAATGAAGCAATGGCTAAAACAGGTTATTATGGAGAAGGAAAAGGTACAGCGCGGAAGCCGCAGGGCGGATTCCGGTTTTCGCATCACGGTCAGCAGCAAGGGCCCCGTGCTCATATTCGGCAGGCCGCCGCTGGCGCAGCAGTTCATCATGCCGAACGACCGGGGAGAGAGTTGGGAGTTCGCCGAAGGAGAGCATTACTCTACCGACGACCAGCCGACGGCCTTGTGTCGCTGTGGGGCATCGAAGAAGAAGCCTTACTGCGACGGTTCTCATATGCGTGCGGAGTGGGACCCGCGTCTGACCGCCTCCTCGGAGGGGTTGCTCGAGGGGGCCGAAACGTTCGGAGGACCGGAACTCAAACTGACCGACAATGAGAATTTCTGTGTGTTCGCCCGCTTCTGCGATGCCGGCGGCCGTGTATGGAATCTGGTCGGAATCTCGGACGATGCGGATGCCAAGACTCTTGCTGTACGGGAGGCGAACATGTGTCCCGGCGGTCGTTTGAGTGCATGGGAGAATCGGACGGGGGAGCCGTATGAACCCGATTACGCACCGTCGTTGGGGCTGATAGAGGACCCGGCCCTCGGCGTGAGCGGCGGACTGTGGGTACGCGGCGGTATTCCGGTACAGACGCAGGAGGGGATGGCATATGAGATTCGTAATCGGGTGGTGCTTTGTCGCTGCGGGGCATCGAAGAACAAACCGTTCTGCGACGGTTCGCATGCGGCCGTGAAGTTCCGGGACGGACTCGCTTCGGAACCGAACGGGAAACGGTGACGGAAACGATGGTATTCGGAGGCACGCTTCGGATGTCTGGGAGAAGATACGACAGGGGCGGGATTACATCATCCCGCCCCTGTCGTATGATATGCGAACCTGCATGGCCGTGTTATTTGTTCATCGTGACCAGCAGTTCTTCGTTGTTCCGGGTGTGTTCCATGTGCTTTATCATCTCCTCCATGGCCTCCACCGAATTCATGTCGGCGAGGTAACGGCGCAGTATCCATGTCTTTTGCAGGACATCCTTGCTCAGCAGTAGGTCTTCGCGGCGGGTTCCCGATGCGACCACATCGACGGCCGGATAGATACGTTTGTTGGCCAGTTTCCGGTCGAGCTGCAGCTCCATGTTGCCTGTTCCCTTGAACTCCTCGAAGATGACTTCGTCCATTTTGGAACCCGTGTCTATCAGGGCGGTGGCGATGATGGTCAGCGAACCGCGCTCTTCGGTGTTCCTTGCGGCGCCGAAGAAGCGTTTGGGCTTGTGCAGGGCGTTGGCGTCCACACCGCCGGAGAGCACCTTTCCCGATGCGGGCTGTACAGTGTTGTACGCCCTTGCGAGACGGGTGATGGAGTCGAGGAAGATGACAACGTCGTGTCCGCACTCCACCATGCGTTTGGCCTTGTCGAGCACCATTTCGGCCACTTTGACGTGGCGGGAGGCCTGTTCGTCGAACGTGGAGGCCACGACCTCCGCCTTGACGTTGCGGGCCATTTCGGTCACCTCCTCCGGGCGTTCGTCTATCAGCAGGACAATCATGTAAACTTCCGGATGGTTGTCGGCGATGGCGTTGGCGATACTCTGCAGGAGTACCGTCTTGCCGGTCTTCGGCTGTGCCACGATGAGACCGCGCTGTCCCTTGCCTATCGGGGCGAAAAGGTCTACGATACGGGTGGAAGTATTGTTGTGGCCGTTGCCCGTGAGGGTGAATTTTTCGTTCGGGAAGAGGGGGGTCATGTACTCGAACTGCATCCTGTCGCGGATGAATTCGGGGCTGAGCCCGTTTATTTCGATGGCCTTTACCAGCGGGAAATACTTTTCTCCCTCTTTGGGCGGTCGGATGATGCCCTTTACCGTATCGCCGGGTTTGAGACCGAATGTCTTGATTTGCGAAGAGGCTACGTAGATGTCGTCCGGGGAGTTAAGGTAGTTGTAGTCGGGCGAACGGAGGAAACCGTAGCCGTCGGGCATGATTTCCAGAACGCCTTCGCCCTCCACGAAACCGATATTGGCATCTTCCGGAGTGGGAGTGTAACGGTCGGCCTGCCGCTGTTGGTCGTTCGGGGAGGATGGCTGATGGGGTCGGGGAGTTCTGACGGCCTGAGGCCTTGTCGGGTACTCCGTGCGCTGCGGCTGGAGGGGCTGTTGTACTGCGACGGGTATTTCCGGAACAGCTGTCGCGTCGGCCGGTTCTGCGGGAAGCGTCTCGCCGGCTGTTTCCTGCGGTTGCTGTACCGTTTTGCGGGGCCTGCCCCGCCGTGGTTTTTCGGTCTCCTGTACCGTCTCTTCGCCGTCGTTGCGGTTTGCTGTCGCCTCGGCCGTCTCCCTGGCATCCGTCGCTGCGGAGGATTGCCGGACAGGAGTGTTGTTTAGGAGACGCTGTCTTTTCGGCTTTGGTTCCGGGGATTCGCCGGCCGGGCCGACCGGTTCGTCGCTGCGCGGGCCGATGATGGCCTGTATGAGCTCGTCCTTTTTCATCTGCGTCGTGCTCCGGATGCCGAGCGACTTGGCTATTTCGCGCAGTTGTATAATGCTTTTGCCCTGTAATGCATCGAAATCTTGCATGTGGAAGATTGAAATGTAAATTTTCAGATTAAATGCCGGCGGCATGCCGGCGAACAGGTTTTTGAATGATTACCGCAAAGATAGGAACTTTTTTCAATCGGCAATCGGCAGCGGTCTCAATCGTGCATTTTTTTCAGCAGTCGTGCGAGGTCTTCGGGTGTGTCTATGCCTATCGTCTCGGAGGATACCAGGCCGACCTTTATCCTGTAACCGTTTTCGAGCCAGCGCAGTTGTTCGAGCGATTCGGCCTTTTCAAGCATACCTTGAGGCAGTCGGGTTATCTCGTGCAGGATGTCGCTCCGGTAACCGTAAATGCCGATATGTTTGAGATACGTGTGGCGCGACGACCATTCGGACTGTTCCGCACCGCGGATATAAGGGATGACGCTGCGGCTGAAGTAGAGGGCATAGCCGTCCCGTGAGAGGGTTATCTTCGGAGTGTTGGGATTGAAGATGTCGTCGCCCGGTTTCATGGGGTAGGCGAGGGTGGCGATTTCGGCTCCCGGGACGTCCAGGGCATCGCGCAGGCTCGTCAGGTGTTCTGTCGAGATGAAAGGCTCGTCGCCTTGTACGTTGATGACCGCGTCGAACGCCGTCCCGGTCGTTTTGCTGTATTTATCGAGGGCTTCGGCGCAGCGGTCGGTTCCGCTCCGGTGGTCGGGTGACGTCATGACGGCGCAGCCGCCGAACCTGTCCACGGCCTCGGCGATGCGTGTATCGTCCGTGGCGACGCAGCAGTGTTCGAACACCTGCGACGTGCGTTCGTAGACGTGTTGTATCATGGGTTTGCCCTGGATGTCGGCGAGCGGTTTCCCCGGGAAACGCGTCGATGCGTAACGGGCCGGAATGATGGCTATGAATTTCATGGGTTTCCTGTTTTGCAAAGGACAAATATACGTTTTTTCAGGCAGCGGTGCGGGTTTTTTGTAAATTTGCGGGGTCATGGGAAAACCGGCGGCATATTACACGGAGCTCTTCGCCCGGTTGGGCGGGCTGTTGGAGGGGTTCGGCACCGTGCCGGAGACACGGGCGGTGGCGGAAGCCGCCGTTGCCGCCAATCCGTGGTTTACCCTTTCCGATGTGGTGTTCTCCGTCGATGCCGTGCGGCGGAACATGCTCGATGCCGCGGTATCGGCCCGGTGGCTTTCGTATTATGGGGCGAACGAGCGTACGGTACGCAGCCGTGTGGCGGTCATCATGGCGGGGAATATCCCGTTGGTGGGATTGTCCGACCTGTTGTGTGTCGTGGCTTCGGACTGTATTCCGTACATTAAGATGTCTTCCAAGGATTCGGTGCTGATGGAGTATGTCGTCGGCCTGTTGTGCGGGTTAGCGCCGGGGATACGGGTCGAACGCTATGTGCCGGAGGAGCGGTACGATGCGGCAATCGCTACGGGCAGCGACAATACGGGCCGGTATTTCCATGCCCTGTTCGACGGCATACCGTCCATCATAAGAGGAAGCCGCAGCTCGGTGGCATTGCTGACGGGGGAGGAGACCGACGGAGAGTTGCATGCGCTCGGTCGTGATATCTTCCGTTATAGCGGGCTCGGCTGCCGCAATGTCAGTCTGGTATTCATTCCGCTGGATTACGACCTGGCCCGTTTCGTCCGGGCAGTGGCTCCCCCCGAGGAGGCGGTGAATCCCAAGTACCGTAACAATTACCGCAGTCTGCGGGCCAGGCTCCGGGCCGCAGGGGAGGATTTTTATGACGGCGGAACCTTCGTCGTGACCGTCGGCGACCGTTTTCCGGTGTCGCTCAGCAATATCGTGGCGTTTCGTTACGATAGGGCGGAGGAGGTGTACGGGTGGTTGGAGGCGAACGACGGTGCGGTGCAGTGCGTGGTGGGGCGGGATGTTGTCCATCCGAGGGCTGTCGGTTTCGGAGCGGCCCAGATGCCCTGGCCGTGGGATTATCCGGACGGTACGGATGTCATGGCCTTTCTTCGTGCCTTGCCTGAACCGGGTAGCCGGTAACGATAATTGATTAAAAATAAATACCTTTTTGTATGATTTTCAAGTTGAGGATGCTCAGCGGCGAGACGGATGGTTTCGTCCGTGAATACGAAGTTCCGGAGAGTACGGACTTGTTGCAGTTGCACGACCTGGTTTGCGGCGACCTCGGTTACGACCCGTTCAATTTCAGCTCTTTCTTTGCGGCGGATTCCGGATGGAACAAGCTGCAGGAATATACCCTCGAGGATATGCAGGACTGCGATGCGGGTATTGCCGCCCTGCCGATGGAGGGGACGAGGCTGTGCGACGTGTTGGCTTCCGGGGTGTCGCGGCTGATATTCGTTTTCGACATGCTCTCCGCCCGCGAGCTCTTTCTGGAAGTGGCCGATTTCAAGCCGGAGGAAGAGGCGGTACTTTATCCTCGGGTGGCCCTGTCGGTCGGTACGCCTCCGGCTCAGACGGGGGCGGGTATCGAGGCGGACGAAGAGAACGACCCTTTCAGCGATATGATGGAGGAATTCGCCGATTTCGAGGGTACGGAAGACGATGGATTCGGCGATGATTTCTGACAAGAGGGGAACGCTCGTGGTCGTGGCGGGGCCGACAGGCTCCGGGAAGACGGAGGTGGGGGTCGAACTCGCCCGTCGTTTGGGTGCGCCGATAATCTCTACCGATTCCCGGCAGGTATTCCGCGGGATGGCTGTCGGAACGGCGCAGCCCTCTGCAGAGCAGCAGGCTGCCGCTCTGCACTATTTTATCGCCGACCGCGAAGTGTCCGACGACTATAATGCGGGACGGTTTGAAGCGGAAGCGCTGGAACTGCTCGACAGGCTGTTCGTGACGCACGATTATGTGTTGGCCGTAGGTGGTTCCGGCCTCTACATCGATGCGCTTTGCCACGGATTCGATGCGCTGCCGCCGGCTGAACCGGCTCTGAGGGCGCAGCTTGAGGCTCGGCTGCGGGAGGAGGGACTCGGGTCTTTGCTCGAAGAGCTTCGCCGGTTCGACCCGGTCTATTATGAATCGGTAGACCGCAGCAATCCGTCGCGTGTCCTGCGTGCCGTGGAGGTGTGCATTCAGACCGGCCGGCCCTATTCGGAACAGCGTTCGGGCGAGCTCAGGGAACGACCGTTCCGTATCCTGAAAATAGGGATAAAGGTGGGAAGGGAGGAGTTGTACGGGCGGATAGACCGCCGGGTGGACGGAATGCTTGCGTCGGGACTTGAGGAGGAGGCCCGACGGCTCTGGCCCTTGCGCGGGCTCAATGCGCTGATGACGGTGGGGTACCGGGAAATGTTCGACTATTTCGACGGGAAAATCACGTACGACGAAGCGGTCAGACTGATTAAACGCAATTCACGCCGGTATGCCAAGAGGCAGATGACCTGGTTTCGCAGGGATGCGGAGATGGTGTGGTTCGGCCGGGATGAAATAAAAATGATGGAAAATTTCTGCAAAAAATTTGCAGAGTAAGAAATGTTGCCTATATTTGCACTCGCAAACCGGAAATGACCGGCCAAGTTCATGAAATAATGCGGAAATAGCTCAGTTGGTAGAGCACAACCTTGCCAAGGTTGGGGTCGCGAGTTCGAGTCTCGTTTTCCGCTCTTGAAGCCTCTGAAAAGGAGTGTTTTAGGAAGCAAAAAGCCTTATGTATCAACGATATGTAAGGCTTTTTCTTTTTCGGTCGGTGAATCGGAAAGCACCTGAAAGTACGTTTGCAAGACCTTATTCGTGACCTGTTCCGCTGGGGTCTGAAAAAGGTCACGATTCGGTCGTAATTCGCAGTATTGCAGTTGTTTGCTTTGCAATATCTCTATGCTGTAATCGTTTAACTTATTAAATTTTTGCAGCCATGACCGACAGAACGACTTTCAGCGTTGTTTTCTTCTGTAAGAAAACCAAACTGAACAAAAAAGGGAAAGCCCCCATTTACGCCCGCATCACTACCAGCGGCGTTTCGACAGAAATATATACCCAGTGCCAGATCGAGCCGGAAAAATGGAATCAAAAGGCCGAAAGGTCTTTAGCCCGCGATTCCGTATCTTTGCAGATCAACGAAATCATCGGCTCGTTCCGCGCCAATATCCTCGCAGCCTACGATCTGTTGGTCAAAGAGAACAAACAACCGAACTGTTTTGCCATTAAAGAGCGCCTGTGCAGTCAGGTCGGCAATTCCCGCATGTTCCTCGCGGAGTTCGCCAAATATTGCGACAAGCGTCAAAAAGAGGTCGGAGTGCGTATCACGCAACTTACAGCCAACAAATACCACCGTCTGTTGCGCTATATGAAAGAGTACATCGGTCAGCAATACGGTAAAGAGGATTTGCCGTTCGATATGATTTCTTACGAGTATATCGACGGTCTCAATACCTTCATGCAAACGGCACATGACTGCAAGAATAACGGAGCCGTGAATTTGCTGTGCTGCCTGAAAAACTTTATCCTGTACGCCATACGCAACGAATGGATCGAGAAAAATCCGTTCCGGTATTACAAAATGAAGATAGACAAGACCAATGTCAAGGTACCGTTAACTAAAGCGGAGCTGGATTTGTTGATGACCAAACGGATGCCTAACGAGCGTCTGGAGCGTGTGCGCGACGTCTGGTGTTTCTGCGCCCAGACGGGACTTGCATTTACCGATGCGGAACACCTGCGGGCGGAACATATCTCTACGGACGAGAACGGCACGCAATGGATTCACAAACCTCGTGAAAAGACTTCGGTTATGAGCCGCATTCCGTTGTTGCCTTATCCGTTGAAGATACTGGCCAAATATGCGGATTCGAATTTGGAGGGCGGCAAACTGTTGCCGGTACCGAGCAATCAGAAGATGAATGCCTATTTGAAGGAAATCGCCGTTATATGCGACATCGGTAAAAACCTAACTACTCATTGCGCACGGCATACATTCGCTTCGCTGGCTATTGAATACGGCATGCCGATAGATGTAATCGCCAAAATTCTGGGCCATACGAACGTCAATATGACCCGCCACTATGCCAAATTTTCGGAACAGCTAATAAGCCGGGAAATGATGCGTTTCGGCGCGGAAGTCGGAAATTCCGCCGTATAACCGGCAAAACGCCGAAAATACAGAAAGGGCAAAGGGGCTTTTAGCCCCTTTGTCGCTTTATAATCATCCGTAATAGAACTCTCCGTCAGGTAATGCAATCTATTCGGACAGGTCGCTTGCCGTTATCTTGAATACCCATGTCGCATCCTGTGCATCGGCCGGCTCATTAAGATCTATCTCCTGCCAATCTTTTTCATTCCAGAACTGCCTGCCGGAAACTCCTGCATTTTCACGTTCCCAAATTTTAACAGGCTCGCCGCTCTCGGAATAAATAGTTAGCGTCTGGTAGTCATTTTCCCGAAAAAAGATGGAAAAATCTTTTACAGCATTATAAGGAAGATATGTTTTATAAACTTCATAACGCTTTCCCGGAAGTATTTCGTGTTTGTCCCTATCATCGAATTGACAGTATATTGATTCTCGCGTACCGTTTGACAGATACCATGTTTGTATCCAATGTGTGGTAACTTCTGTAGGATCACAAGAAATCAATATACTGCTGATAATCAGCAGAACTACAATGCTTCCGATTTTACTAACAATCCTTTTCATAGGCTATAAGATTATGGGTTTATAATACAGACGCATTTCCGAACGGATTCGTTGCATACAAATATAAAAAATAGTAAAAAAATACCCCGACATTTAGTCGGGGTATGATGAATTTATCTTCACATTAGTCAATGATTATCGGGGGAAGTTCTATCAATGACAAAGGATAATGCTTTCTAAAAATTTTTTCGATGGCTTTCGCCTTATCCGGATAAGTGGTCATCATTTTATTCAACAATAATTCCATTGTTGTAACATCGGCAGTGAGACAATTGAATAATTGTCTTGGAGTTAATATATCATAATAGGCAAGCTCCCAAAATATCTGCGGTTTGAACCAGTATTTCATTTCTTCACTGTTTGGATAATTCTCATTCGGACTTCCATATTGATAATACTGAAAGAACCATCGTCCGGAAAAGTGGCCCCAGATTTCACCCACACCGCATCGGCCGTTATTGGCAGTAAGTCTGTCTCCATAAGTAGCCAGACCATCATTCCAGCAATTCAAAATATACTGAATGTATTGCTGCCAGTAAGAGGGGCCGGCTTGCCGGAAATGACTTGCATGGGACAATTCGTGAACAGTGGTAGTGAATATCCTTTCATAATTATTCGATGCGGTTCCGATAAAAATGTCCGGTAAAAGCTTCGCAACAAGATTGATGTCGATTTTTAGTTTGACTTTCAACCAATCAAGCAGTTTAGACATATCGACATTATAAGCGCCCCCGACTTCCGACAACATAGGTGCACTTCCGTAAGATTCGTTTTCCAAACAATAGATGCGTAAAAACGGCTGCGGGGGCATTGCATAACTTCGAGATACACATTCTTCAAAATAAGCACTCGCAGCATTATTGACCACACCCCAATCCCATGCCTGAGAGTTCGAAAACAAACAAACGCTATAGCCATAACGGGTTTGATAGCGCATATTATGTTGCGCAGGCAGAACCGGCCCCCAATTACCATAGACATTAAACTTGTATTGGCCATTCTCAAAAGAGAGATAATATTGTGGATTGCACTGATACGGGCGGGGAATTCTGTAACGGCCATCTCGGTCCGTATAGGTCGATGAAAAATTAAGTCCCCATCGGGTAGTGACTTGAACATAGCGTAAGCCGACCATCTGCTGTTTGTTTTCGTCCCATATACTGATGCGACCGACCGGATTAACTGGGGTATCGAAAAGTCCGGCAGGTGTCGGATTTGCAGCCGGAACCATATCTCCGTAGCCGCAACGTTGAAAAGCGAGACACTCCAAATCCGAATCATAAGGCTGGCTTACAAGCTGGCCTTTTTCATTGATGAAATTGGGAATATACACAGGTTCCAAGATTTCATAACGAATGTGGCCAGGAAACTGGAAATCAACTCCGACAGTCGTATAAAGCCAGGTAATTTGACCTTCCGGAATCTCGGGGTCCTGATAATAATCGCCGATAACCTCCAGTTCGTAATCCAGCGGATGGTCGAACAGCGTCAGGGAGCGTTGATTTTCCAAATATGCCACGTCCTCCATATTCTGCGGTAGAAATCTGACATATAAAGCATTGGCCTTAATAGAAGCTCCGGCAAACTCACTGCGCGTACTCGACAGACTGGTTAAAGAGCTGCTCATGTTGGATAAGGAATAGGGATTATTCAGTTTCTCCCCCAAAATGGTTTTGCGGCCGCGATTGGAACCTCCGATAAGTTTCAATTCCGGTTTCGGCGTATTGTCGTCGGCGATTTCAGGTACCGTATCCATATCTTTGGAACAACCGACGAGCATTGCCGCTAATAAAGCGCACAGGCATAGAATCTTTTTCATAATCGCATTTTTTAAGTTGGATAATTACAGTTAAGTAAAAATGAAACCTCCTTTCTGCGGTTAATTATGTGCGTGCGTTATAAAAATAACAATTAAAATTGAAAAACCAAAATATATCGTAATTTTTTAGATAATTCGCAGTAAAGTAAATTGTTCTTAAGATTCTTTTGATGTAGGAATCGGGGCCGACCTGTTCTGTCATGATTTTTCGTTTGCTATATGTTTTATGAATATACGGGGCTTGTTTTCGGCTGTCAGTATTTTTTGGGAATCGTTACGGCCATGACATAAAAATAGAGCCGCAATAGCTATTGCGGCTCTATTCGTTCAGAGAATCCGGGAGTTACCTTTCACCGCTTCCGTAATTGGCCATACGTTCGTCGTACATGGCTTTGGCCCGGTCGTAATCTTCGTCGGTGAAGATATAGACCCAGCGCAGACGACGGTCGGTGAATTTTTCGAAGATCCATTCGTTCTCGTCGCCAATCGTCCCCGCAAAATCATCCTCGGAAGGGAACAGATAGCGTTCGGATACCGTATGAAAGAAGTCTGCCTCTATAGGATCAGACACAATCTTGTCATAGATAACACGTATTGACCGAATATCGTCGAACGACTCGATAGGGCCATCCCGATAAGTGCCGAAAACTTCCTGTCCGAAATTATCGGTATATTTTGTTCCCGGTCGTAAAAACTCACCTATATTTTTCCATTTTGAAGAAACCGCTACGGTCAGGGTATGGCTGCTCTTATTGCACAGGCAAAAATAGTTGTAGTAACATTGAGAAAATTCGGAGTCCGGGTGTTCATCAGGAATCATATCCTCCATACTTCCCCAGGGTCCTACTTCCCTGAATCCGGCTGTCGGGTCCACATACTCCGGCTCCTCCGGTGCGGGAGGGTCCGAAGGAAGGACCGATACCGAATCCTTGTCGCTGCCGCATCCCGCCATACGGCAGCAGGCGAGCAGCAGCACTGTGTAATAAAGCCATTTCATAATCGCAGCGTATTTAAGTTAGTTACTTAACTGGTTGTAAGTGCGGAAAAGCGTCGTCACGTCCGCATTGGTAAACCCGAAATCGTTTGCGAGCGGCAGCAGGTTCGTGCGGACATTCGATATAGTCGCCGATTCGAATGCGATATTCTGCACATCGCCATAACTCGACAAGTAGATGTTGTCGTTGGGGATGTAGTTGTTGAACGAGATGATACCCGGAGCCAGTTGGTTGTATCCGTCGTGAAGGTCGATGAACAACGGTGTTTCGGTCTTATGCCCGTTATTCACGCTCCATCCCTGAATGTTCCAGCCGTCCGGTTTGGGACCGTTCGAATCGTAAGTATGCAGCTTGTCCAATACATCGAGCCGGGCGTATTCGTAATCCGTGAAGAACCAGCGGGTGTACATCGCAAAACTATCCTTAACAGCAGTGAGGCAATTGTTATAATCAGTACGATGCGCCCGGTAATAGGCAGCCTGTCCGATACCGTAATTGGTGATGCCGATAATTTCCTGGCAGGGTCTGCCGCCGCAGTAGATGTTGATATAAGGTACGGTACCGGTTATCTCACTCGTTTTTCCGTTGTCGGAATTACTTTTATCAAAATATTTTATGGTCAATTTTGTATCGAACGTCAAGCCGGCCATCTGCGCCGCATTGATGCCGCGCAGGATATTGACGGCGTAGTACGCATCGTTGGCCCCCAGAGCGAACATCGGCACGCATCTCCAAACGGTACCGGGATGTTGCGTCGGGCCGTTGATGACCATCGTTTGGCCGTTGGAGTTCTTGATGCTCCAGGTATCCGTATCGAACGTGATGCGGAAAGTGACCAGAGTTTCCCATATCGTTCTTTTGGTCCTGAAGCCCCCATACATGTCGGTATAAACGGTTTCCGTCTTCGGGAAAGAGATTCCGTTGCTCTGTTCGGTGACGAATACCGGAACGCCCTGCACGCCGACTTCTCGCCCGGCGATGTTGTCGTAAACACGGACGCTGCCGTGGGGGACGGCTTCATTCGCCTCGGTACGGGTGCGGTAAGGCTCGTTCAGCTCCTCGGCCCGTGCGACTATCTGTCGCGCCAGCGCCGCATCCTCGATTCCCGAATTGTCCGCATACGGCGTGTAATAGCTCTTGAGCACCTCGTATTCGACGGCGGGCAGCGTCATATCGCTGCGAACCAGCGCATAGAGTTTGCCGACACCCTCGCACGGCGGCTGTACCGCATAAGCGGCTCCTTGCGGAAGTTCCGGAACCTCGAATACATCGAAAGGCAGGCACTCGAACTGAGGCGCAGCCAGCAGCCGGTCATACTCTTCGAGGGTCGCCGGGGCGAATTCGACGTACAGGTGGGTGGGCTGCAGCTCGGTCATCGGTGCGCGGGTGCCCGCCACCTCGGAGACGACTTGCTGCATGAACTCCAGTTCATAGGGAGTTCCGTCTTTGGGCATGATGTTTCGGGAGGCATACTCCCGCTCTTCGATAGAATCTACCGAACAGCCCGCCAATACCATTGCACATGCCGTTGCCATAAAGAATAACTTTTTCATCTCAGTGTAATTTTAAGGTTAATGATGTGGCGGAGCGCTCTCCGCCGTTGGCTTCCGATATTGATAATCTTGTGGTATTGCACGCTGCAAATCCATCAGATCACCATGATACCGGGCCCGTCATAACCTTAAAATTCCACACACTGAAAATATCCGTTCCGATAATCCGCCGTATCGTCGCGATGCGGTTGTATATCCTATTTCAAATATATGTAGATTTTATCATTAAAACAAGGCAAAAGTAAAATAATTATCATTCGACGGCGGACAGAATACACACAAAACCGGGACGCCTCGGACAAAATGTCTGCGGCGTCCCGGTTCGATTGTGTCTGGCCCGTCTGTAGTTTTAGAACGGGCTTTCGGCAGGCCGGTAATTTTTGCCGAGTGTTTCGCGTATCCCCGTTTCGGGATAGAGGAATACCCGCCCGCTGATGACGGTATAGGGAATCTGCCTCGTGTCGCGCAGGGTCTGCAATGTTCCGGGGGGGGGATATGCAGGTATCCGCACACCTCCTCCCCGGTCAGGCAGCGTTCTCCCAAGACCGAGGGGCGGTAGCTGTCCAGCGTCCGGCATCCGTATTTTTGCGGCCTACACGAGAGTGCCGAACGGTTGTCATCTTCTGCGCCTTTATATCATTTCGTATTCTTCATGAGGATTGGGTACCGCAGTTCCGCGAGCGCACGAAAGTCAATCTTCCCGTCCAGCGGCACTACCGGGAGTTTGTGACAGCACAGTACGCCGGCCGTTTCTTTATCGACTTTCAGCTTGTTGTACTCCAGCACGCCGACGATATTTTTGCCGTAAGTTATTCTTGCGACCATTCTTCACGCATTTGTTTTGCCAGCGCTTCGATACGTAAGCTGAGTGCCTTCAGTTGGCGCGTATAGCCGATAAGAATCCCGATCTGTGTGAGGATAGCGCGGTCGGAATAGCGGGTATTTACCTGCCGGACGACCTGGTTATAGTTGTTCCCGAGCTTGGAAAATTGTCAGTAAAAATCGTTCAGCCGGGCGATGAATTGGGCTTTCGAGGTATCGACTTTATAGACTTTCAGCTCTCAGCCGAAGAGCCGTGAAAGGATGAATCGGGAGACGTTCTCGGTACAATCGGCTTCTTCAAGCATCTTGCGGAAACGGATTTCCTGTTTATCGTTCAGCAGAAAGTTGTAACGGTGTGTTTTGGGGTCGGCAGCTTTAGGCCGTCCGCTTTTCTTGTGTACCATAATGATAGTTGAAAGGGTTTGCGACTTGGGAGCGAACCATAGCCCGACAGCCGAAGGCCGCCGGGCCTTTTCGTATGCGGGAAACATTTTCCGCATACGAAAAGATACCTTGCTCTCGGCTCTTGCCGAGAAAACCGCTCCGCGTGCGGAGCGGCCTTCGATGCCGGGAAACTACCGGTTCGTCCGACGGTGCAATGTTACGAAAGAATCCATAACGGCACAATGACCCGAAACGGCCTGCGGATGCCTGTGAGTGTCGTATTCCCGAAACGGAATCCGAGAAGATTTTCAAGTAGTCTCTTTGTCTGCAAATGAATGACCGCAGGCTTTGCAATCGTGCATTCACTGAATGAGTGAACTCACTGTAATCACCGGCAGAATGAAATCTATAATGATAGAAGGGTTGGTGATATGATACTTATTATTTGTCGAAAAAAGAGTATTTACAAATCGCAAAAGGCTCTGGGGACCGGAAAAGAATTTATACTATTTAGATAAAATATTCCAACAAAATTATATCTATATAGAGAATAAAACTATTAAAGGCGAGGAGCACGATTTGAAACATAATTTATAAAAATCTGTGTTATTGACTTATATATAAAAGATCTTAGTCAACTCTATTTTCAAATAATTTATCTCGCCAATATTCAACACCGTCTTTTGGTACGGCAATCCATAATAGTTTCTTTGGGCGCATGCAAGCTACATAGACGATCGGAGCTTTTCATTATTTTGAATATTTTGTTGTGCTGGGTCTCAAGAAGACAAGGCATTTAATGTCAACCCAACTGCCCTTACCGCAAGAAAAAGCAATCGGGTTTGCTATGTAAATATTATTTTTCAGTCATCGATTCTACCCCTATGCCTTTTAGAAACTCTATGAGTTTTGTATCTTCTGTTTCTCTCTGAATCCATTGTTGACAAATTTGTTTCAGATCAAAAGAATCATCGCCTCCTTGATTTATCAAAGTAATATAAAATTTATCATTCTCCAAAACCAAGGTTCTACAAGCTGGTTCAGTTATTACTGGCTTTATAATTTTATCTACTACTTCTCCTGCTCGACTTGATAGATTACCATGTAACCTAAACCAAGGCTCGAAAAATTGGAATTTTGCTGCATTAATAGTTTTTGTTCCATTGCAAAATTCATTTCTTATATTTGTTATTGTCGATTTAATTTTTCGTTTGTCCAATCTTGCAATTATATTCTTAAAGCAATCAGGCAAAGAGCTAAGATTCTGAGCCCCAGAAGCAATATCTATTAGAATCTTTTTACCAAATTCTGTCAGGTTATCTGGCAGAGATGTGATTTTTTCCAATAAATGTTTTGTTGCTACAAACCAATAATATGATGTATAGGCTGTTCTTTGTGCATACAACGTATCAATGCTTATTTCAGACAAAGCCTCAATTGCTATGTTATTGATATGCTCAGTAAGTGCATTGCTTATCTGAGTGGTCACATCATAGAAAGATGCATCGGGAATGATATCTTCTATATTGTTTATAGTAATGTTCTGATCCAAATCATTATTCCAATCAGCCAGATGTTCAATAAATGCTTCATCTGTTACACCTATTCTGTTCTTAATATTTTCAAATTGAGGTAATATGTCTGAAATCAACAATTTATCTCCCAGTTTATTGTTTACCGCATATTGTAGTGTTTCATTTAATAATGGTATGTCCCATTCCACACTGTTTATCAGTAAATCGCCATGATCTATATAATAGTCCATAATTTCAGCGACATATTTTACATCGCAACCCTTTATTAAAGAAACATCACGACCATGCGCCAATTGCATGGCGACCAAATCGTAATACCCTGATTCTTGAATGTTGCTGCCATCGGCCTCCACCTCCGAATGTAATTGATTTACAAAACTCGAATCTAATGTTGCAGACAAGGGTCGCTCCTCGTCAGATGCCAATAAGCGATAAGATGCAAATATAGCCCCTACGTTATCTTTGTTTATATTCTTCGTTATAATGCAATTCGTGATTGTTTGTAAAAGCGTTGTAAATGTATATGCAGAATTATCCTTTAACGCTTTTACAATATCGGCATGTCTGAAATTGTTAGGCAATAATTCGGACAGATAGGTATCAAGAGCTTCTGGATTTGTTTTAATTTGATAATATTCATAAGCATTTGCAGGCGCATTATTTCGAGGGAAAACATCTGTTTTATTCGCAACTTGAATATAGTCGATAAATATTTTAGGTTCAACTTCTTTTGCATCAATCAATGATACAAAATCACACGACAACTCATTTTGCGCAATAAACCACTCTATTTCATCTAACGCTTGGAAATAATCCGCTCCATTAAACTCCTGAAATCTAAATATTTTCTTATATAGTTGAGCAATCACATGGTTTTGACTTTCCGTGTCTAAATGCAATAGCAATTCTTGGTATTCGACAGAAAATACTTGTTTTTCAATAGGCTCTTTTAATTTTGATAGTGCTAATCTTTGCCATATATGCAGGATAACATCGCTCTTTCGAGTTAATTTATGCAAACAATGTATAATCTTATTGATAAGCGCATTGTCCATCCCCTTTGTAACTTCATCTAACACAATGTCGAATTGCTTATTGGACTCTGCATATTGATTTATATCATGGTATTCTTCTTCATTGATGCAGCCTTCGATATATTTTTTCAATGGAATTTGTCGAGCGTGTTCAACATCTACGCCATACACCAAAGCTGCGATTTCTCGTTGAGTTTGCAGATCATTAGATATTATTGCTTTGATACCGTTCAGGTAATCGCCAGATAATATTTGCTCTACCGGATTTTCAAGAATTTTTGTTTTCTTCAAACAAAATAAAGCAATATTTATCATAGAAATGGCGTCTCCCCACTCCTGTTTGAGTGCAACCATCTCATTTATAAATGAAATTATTTCACGGATATTGGCATTAGGATTAGTTAACCTGAATATCCGATTTATAGTTTCAGCAGCATCACTGTTTTCTCCAAATGCGTCAACGAAAAATGTATCCACAATGTTTCGATAATCTGTAATTACAGGAGGAGCAACGCGATAGATAATAGGAAAGGTTTTATTGATAAAGTATCTGGTCAGTTGTTTCGTTTGTTCATTGGATTCATCCCCGAATGCACAAGCCAAATGTGTTTCATCGAAAGGAATAACAGCCCAAATATTCTCAAAACCGCTATCGGCAAAGAACGTATGAATAGAAGACCATAATTCTTTTACTTTTTCAGCCGGCAGACGATCCATATTATCGAAAACCAGAACTAATTTTTGTTGACCTTCTTTTTTGATAAAATCAGAAATATCCTGCATCCATGCTTTGAATTCACAAACAGTCGGTTCATCCTCACTCAAAGTCTCATAGCATACATCATTCTCGATTTTATCTTGATAAATAGCTAATAAATAACTCCATCCATATTTTTGTGGGTCTTTACGATGCTTTCGCCACCAAATACATGACGCAACAATAACTGGCAGTGCAGCTATCATAATAGATAATAAAGAGAACCACCATGTTGAAGGTGTAGGTTTTATTGCGTATGCAATAAATGTAAATATCGGTGTCAGAACTGCAACTAAAAATGCTGCGACCATACCATTGCTGATGAGAGGATATTTTTCGGTTACAGTTTCAGTCTTACGGGCTAATAAATATTTCAACTTTTCAGCCCATGATACGGTTTTCTCACCTCCTCCCTTGACTTTTATAGTCGTATCTCCGGATAAGATACCATCATTAATAAGTTTGCTTGTCAGCAATTCCAATATAGATCGACGTTGCAAGTCTTCTTGATGTCCCCATGCGTCATATTCAAAAAAATAATAATTGTCTGATAATTCTTTTTCCAATATCTTGACAACATTAGACTTGCCGGAACCCCAAATACCTTCAATTCCTATAATTCGAGGTAAAGCGTTATCGTCATTCAAGGAATCATTTTGACGAAAGTGGCGAGCAATAGTTTTTGCTAACCGTTCTTGCGAACCTCCATCTAATTTATCAATGCCGCACGGTTTATTTTGAATAAACCGCGGATATTGAATCTGTTGGGGTTGTAATTTAGTTTTCATATATGTAATTTATTGATTACACGAACTCCAAATAGTTATCCCGATTCACGACATGAAACTCAGCATGGGGATATGCTTCTTGAAACACTTTCGGGGCATTGGGCATCTTATTGCCCCATTTGAACTCCAAGGCGGTCAGATTATCCGTATTCTCTTCGATAAGATCAATCTCTTGCTTATCGTAAGTACGCCAAAAATAGAACTCCTTATGCAGCCCTTCATTAAAATTCGCTTTGCGTCTTTCCCCAATGATATAGTTTTCCCACAATGCCCCGACATCCTGCCGAATAGCCAGAGGCGAAAATGCTCCGATAATCGCATTGCGGATACCGTTGTCGTAGAAATACCATTTCCCGGCCTTTGTAACCTCCTTGCGGAGATTCCGCGAGTAGGCTCCCAAACGATAGACGACAAAGACTTTCTCCAACAAGTCGAGGTATTTTTCAACTGTTGTTTTGCTCATACCGAGCTGTTTGCCCAACTCCTCGTAAGAGACCTCGCTTCCCAGCTGAAAGGCGATAAGCCGCAACAAATCGCGCATCTTGCTCGAGTTTTTCAGCCCGTCAATCGCCAGAATATCTTTCAAAAGATACGCACCGACAATATCGCGCAGATAGTCGGTCTTACGCTCATAGTTATCCATCATCACCACCTCCGGATAGGAGCCGTAAATCAAGCGAGCTTCGAGATTCTGACGGGTTTCGAGAGCCGTTTCCGTTTGCGCGATTTCGCGCTGCGAAAATGGCGTAAGTACAAATTGCGTACTGCGGCCGACCAACGGCTCGCCCGTCTTGTTCAACAGGTCGAATGACGATGAACCGCTTGCCAATACGCTTACACCCGGTAATTCATCTACGATCAGTTTCAAAATACTGCCGATTTGAGGAATGTTCTGCGCCTCGTCAATAGCGAGCAAGTCGATACCTTCCAGTACATGCCGATAGTTGGCCACAGTACGATTTTCCAACAAGGCCAGTGTGTCGTAATCTTCGCCATTCAGCATCATTGTCCGTCCCGGATAACCGTCCACGATTTGACGCATCATCACCGTTTTTCCTACACGACGAGCGCCGAAAATCAATACGGCCTTACCCGGTGCGATACGGTTGCTTATTTTATCTTGCAGTATTCTTTTTATAGTTTCCATACAATGTCTTTCTTTTTTTACAAAGATAGTCTTTATTTCCGGCAATGGCAATTTTTACATTAAAAACGTATTGCAAAATGGCGAATTTACCAAAGTTCGGCTATCTATAAAACGCCTTAAAGTACCTCGAAGTGCTGGAACGTGACACCAAAATACAAGGCATCCTTTCTGTATTGGAGCATGTGTATATCCTGTAATTTAAAACTTTGTGATTATCACAATACCGATGTTCCGGACTATCTGGAATACAAAATATTTCTATTAGCCCCGAATGAATGATGAATAAATATATAATTAAATGTATTGCTGCGTTACAATTCCCATCTGTCCCCGAGCCCCAACCGCATGGAAAGGGCGGTCGGTGCCGGGGCCGACCGGATAAAGAATACCTGCACATTCTCTCCTTGCTGCCGGTAGCGACCAGCAACCGTTTTATCGGGAGAGCGGGCAAGGCCGCATCCATCCCTCCATGCGCTCGTATAGCCTTGCCCGCTCTCCTGATAAAACGCACCTTTGCGAACGGCAGGAAGGGGAGCCCTACCGCTAACCCAAAGCCGAACGACAAGTCAGCGGGTAACGGGCCGAAGCAACAGACCGGGAATTTCGGAATCGGGGATTCGACTCGGGAGAATCCGACCGTTCCCGCAGTATCGCTGCGGGAACGCTTTCGGGCGGCCGGATTTATTTCGGGCGGCCGAAAGTACCCCTTGCTGTTGCTGTAAAGCAACAAAAAATAATGATACAAAACTCTGGCTATGGCAGCTATATCATTTATCCGGGACGGGCAGTTGCTTCTGGAATGATTAAGCCATGCGTTGGCCGTGTCTTTTAATTTTTTGCACTTCAACGATTAGCTAAATAAGCAGATATCAAGCTTAATACCTGTCAAGAAAACTACAAAGCTATTTCGGAGTGAGCCGATTTATTTAGGGAAGCGCCTCGGCACATATAGAAGCGTGCCTTATTAAGGATTTACATTTCCTCCAGAAGTCTATCCGGCCGGCTTGCGCCAACACGAGCCACCGATACGCCATCTTCCATACACTGCGTTATTCCGTCCTATCTTTGTATCTTTCAAAGTGCCCGAGGGTGCCTTCGGGGGCCAAGGACAGGAATGAAGATACGAAATAGCGGCCTATAACGTATCTTGTCCGAAAAATCGAGTATTTTAATAAATTATCTTGTCGTATGCATTACTTATTGATTGAAGAGAAGGCGTGGACAGAGTTGGTAGCCCACACCGAACGGATGGCAGATAAAATAATGCGGTTGGAGAAGCAACTGTGTTTGCCGTCCTCGGCCGAATGGATAGACAGCAGCGACGTATGTCAGTGACTCGGCATATCCAAACGGACCTTGCAATATTACCGGGAAAGAGGAAAGATTCCTTATACGAACATCGGGAAGAAATGTTATTATAAAACAGAAGACATCAGAGCGCTCCTCGAAAAAGGATCGACTGGCAAAAACAAGTAACAGGACATGAACGATGAAACCATCAAAATACAAGTTGGCGATACGATCGACCGGAATACTCCGGACTATATGTCGTGTATTGCTATGCTCGAACAGGCGGAACATACAGCCGACCGCATTCGAACGACCGTGAAGCCGTCTCTTTTTACGGAACGATATTTCACATCGGCAGAGGTAATGAGATATTTGCATATCTCCCGTCGTGCCTTGCAGAATTACCGCGATAACGGGGAAATACCTTATACCTCTATTGGAGGAATATTGCTATACCCCGAAACCAAATTGAACGAAATATTAGAGAAAAATTACAGAAACTTTAAGCCGTCCATGACATAAATTGAAAGGAAAGTTTTGAGTATTAGGAGATATTCACTATCTTTGTATGCGCATAGAGAAGCAAAGGCGGATCGCTCGATCACTGTGAATCAGTGACCCGAAAACCGAAAGAATCGCCACAACATATTGATACATAGCGATAACGAATCGAAAGTTCGAGTCTCGTTTTCCGCTCAGAATCAAAGAGGACAATCGAATGGTTGTCCTCTTCTCTTTTTAATAAGATACAGCTTGCACGAGCGACCCTAAGCCCTCCCCCTTCAGAGGGCGGTATGCATGAATACTTGTCTTGTGGCTGCCTCGAATCCCTAAATGCGGAGAGGCTCAGCGGAACCGGCCGGACTGTAATCAGCCTTTTGGTATTAGGAAGGTTATTGTTAAATTTGTTTCAATGGAAGTGCCCCTGTTTATTGGTCGTGTCCTTTACACGGGCATTTGAAAAACTTAAACTCTATGCCTATGAAAACCTTCACTCGAATTTTGTTGCTGTGCCTATTTCCCGTATTGGCTACTACCAGTTGCGAAAAAGAGGTGATTACCCGGTATGAACGGTCCGGACGTCACGAATATAAATTCATCAATGACTCCTCGAAAGATGTATTCGTTATTTATACATCCAACTCTAACGGTATGGTACGAGAAGATGGTTTTATGATAGCGAAGGGAACTTCTCACTCTGTTTATATGTTTGTGGGTGGTTATGATAGTCCTTTTTGTCTTTGGTCAGGTTATTTCTCTGATATGGATGCGATGTTTATCTACAACGATGAGGTATATATAGAATACTTTTCTTCTTACCCGAGTCCCTATTTCGATGCTTTTTACGATTCGGTCTATACTGAAAACCATATTACTTACCATGTCTATACCATTACGGACGATTTCTTCAAAGATGGGCGGCCGGTAGAAGAACTCGGAGACGGAATTATAATCGGATAACGTAAAACTTCGACCTATGAAAAAAATATATGCGATAGGTATGTTATGCGTATTGGCAGCAAGCTGCCTTTCATGTCGCAAACAGGTAGAGCGAATCGAATATTTACCGAACTATCATCAGATGTATCTGTTTCAGAACAAGAGTTCCAGCGACTATGTTCTGTTCCGGATTTACTCTTCTGGGCCGGGCGGTAGGGCTGAAGACGGTTTTTTCGTAGGGAAAGGCTATAAGGATGACTCCTATCACAATGTTTACTCGTTCGACGGCGCGAATCCGTTCTACCTGCTGCCGGATGCGACCGAGAATTATACGACCATATCCAACGGCAAGGTATATGTCGTCCAGCGTCCCGGCGATGCGGGAAGCGTGTACGACGATGCGTTTTGGGAAGAAGCGCATTATCGGTTCGTCGTAACGGATAAACTGTTCGAGAACGGCATGCCCCTATAAAACCGAGAGGAAAGCAAACAATCAAGGGAAAGGTTCTGCATCTTTCCCTTGATTGTTTAACAGAGGCATGGTAGTGGCTGCCGTATGCGGTGGTGATGCGGGGAGAAATCGATACGGGACGGAGGAAGTTGGTGATGAGATGGTTGGCCTGTCGGCGGCGGGGGCTTTCCCTTTCGGTGTAAAAATATTTTTCAAAAACGGCGAATAATGTTTGGTTTTTGCATGACCTGTAGGTAGACCGAAACAGTCTTACGATATTAAGTTTCGGTTTTGTATTATTTTATAAATAAGATAGCTGATTATGAAAACGAACAGTTTTATTGGAAGGACAGGTCTCTGGGCGGTAGGCTTGTGCCTGCTGGGATGGGCCGCTTTGGCGGTGTCCTGTACCGGTATGGGTCGGGAGGAACTCACACAAGGGGAGAATGCTTCTCTTACCGTAACCCTGAGCGGGTAGGTTCCCGTAAGCAAAGCGGTCGGCTCGCCCGACGATGCGGAGGCCGTCAAGGAAGCAGAAAACAAGCTGCATAACGTGACGGTATTCGTCTTCAATTCCAACGGTACGTTGGACAAGAAACATACGTTTGCTCCGAATCAGATTTCGGAAACCATCACCGGTCTGGTTGCGGGGACCAAAAAGGTGGTCGTGGTGGCGAATGTACCGTCAGCGATTACATTTCCGGACAGCATCAATTACGGTTGGTTTGAAGATGCCGGTAATGTGATTGACCTCGACACACAGGCTACGACCGCCGACGGATTGTTCATGAGCGGGGAAGATACGGTTGTGCTGTCGGCCAATACCGTCTCCGAAGCGACCATTCCGATTAGCAGGGTTGTAGCCAAAGTGAAATTGGGAACGCTTACGATAGCGCCCGAAGCAGGCCATGATGCAGCTAAATTCGCGTTGACCAAGGTCATGGTCATGAAAGCCCGCAGTTCCGTCAAGATGGGGCTGCCTTCGGTGGATTATACGCCGAATGCCTTTTATGGAGGTATGCAGGGCGATAAGAGTACAGTGAAAACTTATCTAGCGGAAACCATCTCTACCGGCGATTATGCCAATCGTTATTTTTACGTATTGCCGAGCGATAACGGCGACGGCAATACCACGCTGATAACTTTGGCGGGAACCTATGACGGCCAGCCGGTCTATTTTCCGTTCCGTATTAACGATACGGTGGGTAGCGACGGTGCCACCAGCGACGGAACCTTTATCCGCCGCAACAGCGTGTATGTGGTGAATGTGACACTCAAGCGGCTGGGCAGCGGCAGCGACAATCCCGAAGTACCGGCCGACCCTGCTTCGCTGACCGTTACCGTCGAACCTCAGGAGTGGGCGACGGATTTGATTCAGAATGTAGAATGGTAGCAGGGCGGAAAAGCCGCACCCGTAATCCGGCAGGAACTGCTGAGGCAGCTCCTGCCGGAGGGTCTGCGGCATGCTTTGCAGAAGTATCCGGTCGTGAACAGGTCGATACATATCATACAGTTGTTTGGAGGCGGTGTACTGCTCCTCCTGTTGACGGGGTGTATCCGTGAGAATCGGGATAACTGTCCTCCGGAGACGGCGGTGCGTTCGGTCGTCCTGAAGGTCATGGATACCGTGACCGGTCGCGATATTACGGAGAACGGAGAGGCCGGCGGTGCCGAACTCTATCTGTTTGCGCCGACCGGGGAGTATACGGGACATGTTTCCGTTACGAGCGATGAAATCATGCACCGCATTCCCGTTATGCTTCCCGAGCGGAATCTGGCCGGCTGTCGTATTTCGGCATGGACGAATGTGGGGGCGGGGCAGCAGTTCCATATTCCGGACGACGGCAGCCGGCTCGAAAATCGGGCAGTTTCGCTGTTTATGGAGGACGATACGTATCACGGCGTGCCGGACAACCTGTTTTTCGGACAGTTGCAGCTTGCGTCGGCAGGAACCGGTATGCCGGAAGAGGTGACCGTCGTGCGCAAGAATGCCCAGATGCACATTACGGTCAGGGGACTGGACGACGGAGTGCCGGAAGAGCGTTATTATTTTACCGTTCAGGCGCCCAACGACGGGTATGATTTCAACGGGAAGCCGATGGCCGGTACGGCAACTGTCCGAAGGGCCGGAACATTCGGTCCGAACGGCGATTTTGCGACCGTAGGGACATTCAATATGATTCATACCGATACTCCGGACGATGCCGAAACGGGCGTCGGAGTAAGTCTTTATGAAAGGATGACCGTCCGGTCGGCAGATCGGTTGGTCGCGGCGGTTACGACCGATGATGACGGGATGCCCATTTCGCTGCCTGCCGGACAGACGGTCAATCTGTTGATAGATGTCGGACAGGAGGCGGGAATTTCCGTCCGTATGAAAATCACACCTTGGAACGAAGTCTATCAATGGGAAATTTGGTAATTGGGAAACGATATGAATACGAATAGAGATATGTCCGGAAGTTGCGGTAGAGGCAGATTCCGTCCGGGCGGTTGGCGGACATTGCTGCTGTCGCTCTGCCTGCTCGCCGTGGCGTGTGCCGAGCCGTCGGCGGATGGTTTCGGCGGAACAGCCGGTGACGAAGCGGTGGTACGTCTGACAATCAGTCTGCCGCAGGCAGAGCTGCCGGTCGGCAGGGAAAGGGCGGCTACCCGGTCGGAGGAGGCGGAGAACCTTATCTCGACGGTGCGGGTTCTCGTTTTTGAGGAAGTGGACGGCCGGTATCTGTACCGGTATATGTCCGAAGGAGAACGTTTGCAGGTTACCGGTAGTACGACTTCGTTCGAAGCCAAGTTGACGGGGACGGACAAGACGGTCAAATTGTTGATTGCCGGCAATTACGGCGATGCTTTTGCGAATTATGCTCCGGCTGCGGGCAGCGATGAGGCGACGGTGCGTTCCGGGTTGGGATGTTCTTTTGCGGGGCTGACGGGGAACCTGCCGATGTACGGGGAGGTAACGCTTCCCAACGGCTTGGTGCCCGGTGTGGAAAACCGTTTCGATATCCGTATGCTGCGGGCTGTTGCCCGTGTGGATGTGGAGAAGGAACTGGATGCTGATTCCCGTTCTTTCCGGATAGCGAGCGTAGCCGTCTACCGGCCCAATGACCGGATTCAAATTGCCCCTAATCGGCTCGCATCTGCCGATACGCCGCAGGTGACGGAACCTTCCGTGCCACCCGGTGCGGGCAAGTCGCCGGTTCCGGTCGGGGTGGCGGCAGCTGAGGCCGACCCGTCGGCTGTCGGCGGGATTTACGTGCCGGAGGCTGCCGGCGAAACCGATGCGGCAGCCCAGTTGTCGGATGCCACCTGCATCGTGGTGGGAGGCTATTACGATGGGGCGTCGGAGCTGTCATATTACAGAATCGACTTCAATCCCGGTGTGGAAGGTCATCCTTTCGGACAGGTATTGAGAAATCATAAATATGTTTTTCGGATTAAGAAGGTGACCGGAACGGGCTGGAGTGATGCCGCTTCGGCAGCGGAGAATCGTGCTACGAGTATCGTGGCCCAGGTAGAGGCGTGGGAGGATTTCACGACCGAAATGTATTTTGACGGAGACAATTATCTCGGTGTGTCATCCCGGACCCTGACGCTCGGTTACGTAGCCGGCAAGAGCGGACGGGTGGATGTACAGGCTACCGTACCCTATACCATCCAATGGCTTGATGCGTCGGGCGTTCCGACGGGTACGGCAGTGACCGGAGTCGGAACTACACTGACCGGTAACAGTAACTTTACGGTGTCGATAGGCCGCGATGCCGGCGCGGACGATGCGGTTTCGTATCTTTTGTTCACGGCTTCGCAAGACAACCGAACGGACCGGAACGTCGTGTCGCGGCTGCGCGTCAGCGGAGGACGGTGGACGTTCGATATTACCGTGACGCAGGAGAATCCGAGCCTGTATAAAGACCGAATCATCCGGGTGCTGTCGGTGCATGAAATAGGTTCGCTCGGTACGGGAACGCCCTCTTCCGCCAGCGGTATGGCATTGCGCCGCATACTGGACAATACCAAGAATTTTTCGCCCACCGGTACGGTCGTGGTGGGAGGCTTCGCCTTTACGGAGGTCTCCAATGTGGAGATGCAGGCGGTCAGCACGGGGGTGTTGGAGATATTCAACAGTGTCAAACGAATCATCAATGCACAGGATGTCATCTATCTGACCTATAATACGGCCATATCGGACGAGTTGGCGCAGGCGGTACTCGCATGGTTGCGGGCCGATACCGGCCGTGTGCTTATCGTCGGCACGGATACCGAAGCGACCAATGCGAAACTGCGGCAGTATCTGACTTCGGACGGGACATGGAAATATTACTATCAGAATAATATCGGCGGTAATTTCAAGCGGGCGGCGCAGACCGATGCCAACAGACGCTTCTTTACGACGCCGTTCGGTCAGGTGGCCGAGAACGCGGTGGTTTCACGGGCGGACAACTATGCCGCCTACTGTTCCGATTATCCTTCGGCCGTGACGCCCCTGCTGGTCAGCACGGCTGCCGGACAGGAGAAGACGCTCTCTGTCGGTGTCAATCAGACATCCCGAATCGTTTACCTCGGCGATGCCAATCTGAACCAGAACGGCAGTCTCAGCACCCAGGCGAATGCAACCGGTACGGTGACGACGGATTTCGACCGGCTGACGGCCAATCTTTGGGCGTGGATAGTGGAACAGGTGTGTCAGAACGGATGATGCGACCTGCGGCTGTGCGTCGGTTCTCCGGGACGGCTGACCGGGGGAACGTTATAAAATTCAGACAATAAAATGAAAAGAGTAGTCATATACGGGATTCTATGCCTCCTCGGCTTTGCGGCCGTGCCGCATGGCGAGCTCGGTGCCCAGACGGTACGGGGAGCGGAACGGGAGATGCCTCGTCTCACGGTGAAGACCAATGCGCTTTACTGGGCGACGGCATCCTTCAATGCGGGACTCGAAGTCGGGTTGGACCGGCGTATTACGTTGGAGGTGACGGGCGGGTATAATCCCTGGACTTATGCGGACAATCGGAAGTTCAAGTTCTGGATGGTTCAGCCCGAGGTTCGGTTCTGGCCCTATCGTCGGTTTTCCGGGCACTTTATCGGTGCCAACTTCATCTATTCCGACTTTAATGCCGGAGGTATCGAGTGGCTGGGAATGGGGACGCGGCGTTACGAAGGTTCGCTGTTCGGAGTGGGACTTTCGTACGGGTATATGTGGAGTATCGGAAAGCGTTGGCATGTGGAGGCCACGATAGGAGTGGGGTATGTCAGTCTGGAGTACGACGAATACGTTTGGAAGCAGTGCGGTCGTTTCCTCGGCCACGGCCGGAACAGTTATCTGGGACCTACCAAAATCGGCGTATCTTTCAGTTATACCATTATGTAGATGTCCGTCGTTTTCGGCGGAGAGGCCGTGCGGATAAACGGCTGCGGGAGGTGAATTGTTCACCTCCCGCAATTTACGGCCGGCGTATGCCGGCGTGCCCGTGCTGCATATCATGCGCTCTCCTGTGTCCCGAGCGTGTTTTTCACGATGCTGCCATCTTTGACGATTACCTTGAACGCGGGCTCGGGATGTTCTATCAGGCTGATGTCTTCGAGCGGATTGCCGTCTATCACCAGCATATCGGCGAAGGCGCCCTCCTCGATGACGCCGAGCGTACCCGGATAGGGATTCCGCGCTCCCGACATTCCCAGCAGTTGGGCGTTGTCGTGCGTCACCATTTTTAGAATCTCGAAATTGCTGAACCACTTTTGGAGTTTGACGATGCCATGATTCTGGTTTTTCGTATTTTTAGGATTGAAAAGCAGGTCGGTACCCCAGGCGAGCTTGACACGGTATTGTTTCGCCAGGTTGTAGGTACGGTCTGTACCTTCGGTGATTTGGACATGTTTGGCCTGTTGAACGGGGGAGGGGTACGTGTTGTCTTCGAGAGCGAATGCCTGCATGCTCAGCCATGCACCGCTCTCCGCCAGCAGCGCCATGGTCGCTTCGTCTATGAGGTGTCCGTGTTCGATACTTTTCACTCCTGCTTTCAGCGCACGGGCTATTCCGCGCGGATTGTATACATGTACCATGACATAGGTGCCCCAATCTTCGGCGGCCCGAACGGCCGCCTGCAGCTCTTCGTCAAAAAATTCGGTCACGTCCAGCGGGTCGTACAGCGATGCGGCACCTCCGCCGGCCATGAGTTTTATCTGCGAGGCCCCTTTTTTCAGGTTCTCCCGGACAGCGGCCGTTACCGCGACGGGGCCGTCGACTACTCTGGATGCGCCGAGTTCTTCGACGTGTGCCAGACCGCAGCAACAGTCGCCGTGCGCCTGTTCGTAGACCGGACTGAAATCGCCGTGTCCCGAGGTTTGGGAAATCATGGCACCGCTCGGATAGATGCGCGGGCCTTCCAGAACGCCGTTGTCTATGGCGCGTTTCAATCCGAAGACGGGGCCGCCCGCATCGCGTATGGTCGTGAATCCTCTTAGCAGGGTGGCGGTCGCTTCCCGTCCGGCTACGAGGTAGGTGTAGGAAGGTTCTCCGGCCAGCAGGTCGGCCATCGTGTTGCAGCATAGATAGGCATGCCAGTGCGCGTCGATAAGGCCCGGCATAAGGAATTTTCCGGTACCGTCTATAACAGTGGCTCCGGCGGTCGTTTCCGGCGGCAGGGGCTGTGCCGAAATCTTGTCGATGAGATTGTTTTCAATCAGGATGTTGCCTTTGACGGTTTCGGGGTCTTTCCCGTTGAATATTTCCGCATTTTCTATTACTATTTTCGTGTCCATATGATTGTGTTTTTAATGTTTCTCGGTTGTCCGGTATTTGGAGCCGTGGCCATGCGGGTACAGAGCTGATGCTCGGGTCGGCCGATATGCCCGTATGATATTGATTGCATATTCCGTGCCTTTCGTTCGGGACAGAATATGGTTCGGAGGCTTTGCGATACGCAGAGTTCGGACCGGCTGCATAGGGCCCGGATACCTTGCGGATGCCCCGTTATACACAGGGTGAGAATTTTCTATAACATGAACGTGCCCGGACGGCGGCCTGAGCGGCTATGCGGGGGACTATCCCTTTTTGTTGGTAGGTCGCTTCCTGCGATGGTGTGCGGGTAGTGTGCTTGAAACGATGCTTGCCGTACTTCGGCAGAAAGAGGGGCGGCCGACGGTGCATAAGAAGGGCTGTTGCCGTATCTTGCCGGCATCAATTTGTACAGACAGTAACAGAAAAGGGAGTCGCAACAAATGCAACTCCCTTATTCAAGTGGTGCCACCAGGAATCGAACCGGGGACACAAGGATTTTCAGTCCTTTGCTCTACCATCTGAGCTATGGCACCGTGCGGTTATTAACCTTAAGCGGGTGCAAAGATAAGTAGAAAAATCAATTCTCCAAATTGCCGCGGCAGAAATTTTACGATATCGGATGTTCCGGATATGGTACGGCTTCTGCGCCTGCCGTAGGGGACAGGAACGGAGGTTCGCTCCCCGAACGTTGGCAGCATACGGCGGATACCGTTTTATCGGTATCCGCCGTGGGATTATTCGGAGCGCATCGCCCGCAGGGAATTCAGGACTGCCAGTACCGTAACGCCCACATCGGCGAAGACGGCTTCCCACATGTTGGCGATACCGAAGGCGCCTAACAGCAGCATGGCGGCTTTTATCCCGATGGCGAATACGATGTTCTGCATGACGATGCGCATCGTCCGGCGGGACAGGGCGACGGCTTCGGCTATCCGGAGCGGATTGTCGTCCATCAGTACGACGTCTGCCGCTTCTATCGCTGCGTCGCTTCCGGCCGCCCCCATGGCAATTCCCACGTCGGCCCGTTTCAGTACCGGTGCGTCGTTGATGCCGTCGCCCACGAAGGCGAGCCGGGCCGATTTGCTTTCCGACGCCGTCAGGGTATCCACGCGTCGTACTTTGTCCGCAGGCAGCAGGCCGGCATACAATTCGTCCATGCCGAGGTGGCGGGCCACCTCTTCGGCGACGTCGGGGCGGTCGCCTGTCAGCATGACCACCTTCTCTATGCCCTCGCTTTTCAGCCGGGCGATGGCTGCGGCCGACTGCGGTTTGACCGTATCGGAGATGACGATGTGTCCGGCGTAGCTGCCGTCCGTTGCCAGATGGATGATGGTCCCTTTGCATTCGCACGGTTTCGGAACCACGCCGGCACGGTGCATCAGTTTCTCGTTTCCGGCATATACTTCGTGTCCGTCTACCTTTGCTCGGATGCCTTCTCCGGCAAAGTTTTCCATATCCGATACCCGCGATTTATCGAGCGGCCGGGCATAGGCGCGTCGCAGCGAGGCTGCCACGGGATGGTCGGAGTAGCTTTCGGCCAGTGCGGCCGTTTCCAGCAATGCCGTCTCCGGAATGATTTCCGGGTGGACGGCCGTGACGGTGAAGCTGCCTTCGGTCAGCGTACCGGTCTTGTCGAAGACGACGGTACGGACACGGGCCAGTGTTTCCAGATGGTTGGACCCTTTTATGAGAATCCCTTTGCGGGATGCACCTCCTATGCCGGCGAAAAAGGTGAGCGGGATGGATACCACGAGGGCACAGGGACAGGAGATGACCAGAAAGATGAGAGCCCGGTTGAGCCATACGAGCCAATCCCCTCCAGCGAGCAGGGGTGGGACGACTGCCAGCAGAAGGGCGGCGATGACGACGGCGGGGGTGTAATAGCGGGCGAACCGGGTGATGAATTTCTCGGTGGCGGCCTTGCCCGTGTCTGCGTTCTCTACCAGGTCGAGGATGCGGGCTACCGTCGATTCGCCGTAAACGCCGGTCGTCCGTATCCGGAGCAGGCCGGTCATGTTGAGGCTGCCGCTGAGGACGATGTCGTGTTCGGTCACCTCCTTCGGCAGGCTTTCGCCCGTAAGGGCTGCGGTGTCGAGTGTGGATGAACCGGCTACGATGACGCCGTCCAGCGGAATCTTCTCGCCCGGCTTGGTGACGATGATGCTGCCGGCCGGGACATCATCCGGTGCTACCCGGTGCAGTTCTCCACGGGCATCTTCCAGATTGGCGTAGTCGGGACGGATATCCATCAGCGCTGCGATGGATTTGCGGCTCCGGACTACGGCCATATCCTGAAACAGCTCTCCGGTCTGATAGAACAGCATGACCGCGACCGCTTCCGGGTATTCGCCGATGGCAAATGCGCCGACGGTCGCGACCGACATCAGAAAGTTCTCGTCGAAGATTTTGCCGTGCAGGATGTTGCGGACTGCCCGGAAAAGGATGTCGGCACCGATGACGAGATAGGCTGCCGCGCACAGGGCGATGTGCAGGGCCGGCGACGGCAGCGGCAGCCAGGCGGTGCCGAGAAGCAGTGCGCTCGCTGCAATGCGCACTACGGTGTTTTTTTGTCCTTTGTTCATATGATTGCCGATTGTGTTTCTGTCGGCAAAGATAGGAGGGCCGGAGTGCAACCGGGTTGCAAATGTCACTCGTGCCGTTTCGCCCTGCATGATGCGCAGAGCCCTTTGAGCAGGTAGTCGATTTGTCGTACTTCGAACCCTGCGGGATAGCGTACGGCGGGGATATGCGTGTGGTCCAGACAGAAGGTCTTGTGGCAGGCTTCGCAGTAAAAGTGACAGTGCAGTTCCTCGATGCCGCAGATATGGTCGTTGCGGCAGATGCAGTATTTGGTGGAGCCGCTGCCGTCTTCGAGGAGATGCACCAGATGGTGTTCGGCGAACAGGGCCAGTGTTCTGAAAAGGGTGGATTTGTCCACGCTGTCCAGCACCTCTTCCAAATCGGCCATGCTGAACGTGTCGTGGAAACGGTTCATCGTTTTGTATATGAGTATCCTGACAGATGTGGGGCGGATACCGTGGCGGTTCAGTATCTCGTCGGGAGCTGTCTGTCTGTTGTCCATGGTATGGTTTGTTTCCGGCAAATTTGGCGAAAAATCCGTCATATTCTTCGTCCCGGCCGGTTTTTCGGGTTCGGTTGCAGTTTTCGCCGGGCCGGCGAGCGCAGGATATTGTAAAATACGGTTTCCTGCAACCGTTTGTCCTGTCCTGTTTTCGTCCTATTCCATTATCCGTCGGCCCTGACGGCGTATGGCGGGGAGTCCGCGGGCTATCCCGTTGCTCCCTTAACGGATTACATTTCAGGCGCATGAATCGTGTGTCGGCCTTTTCAGTCCGGATAACAGCTTCAATGTTAAAGAAAAAGATGCGCTTTCCGGTTCATCGTTACCGAAAAATCGTATATTTGTTGCTGGTTTTTTTAATGTCGGAAAAATGAGAATCGCAATTGCTCAGCTAAATTATACCATCGGAGCTTTCGAAAACAACAAACTCAAAATCATGGATGCCGTCCAGAGAGCCAAGGCCGACGGCGCCGACCTGGTGGTGTTCGCTGAACAGTCGATAAGCGGGGCGCCTGCCTACGATTTGCTGAACAAGGTGAATTTTCTTGACCTTTGCGAGGAGGCGCTTGTCGAGATAGCGGCCTGCTGCGACGGCATTTCGGCTCTGGTGGGGCTTCCCGTACAGGAGGGACGGTGGACGGTCAGTGCTGCGGCTTTCATCCAGAACCGCAAGATAGTCGGATATATTACGAGAAAGCATATCCTTCAGCGCGACGACGCCACGTTTCTTTATCCGGGCCGGGGGCGCGAATTCATACAGGTTGCCGGGCGGAAAATCGCTGTTGTGGTCGGAGAGGACATCATGCACCCGGACGAATGTTCCGGATGTGCGGATGCAGTGATAAATATCGGTTCGAGCAAATACGCGCGTCAGCGCATCGAAAAACGTTACGATTTTTTCGCCGGAATGGCTTACCGGCTGGGAACGGATGTGGTGTTCGTCAATCAGGTGGGAGCCAATACCGATGTGATATACGACGGCTCGTCGGCCGTTTTCAGTGCCGAAGGAAAACCGCTGGCCCTGCTTGCGGGTTTCGAGGAGGATTATCGGGTGGTGGAGCTCGGTGGCGTCCACGAACCCATGGAAGTGCCTTATCAGGATAAGACGCGGAACGTATATCGGGCCATCAAGCTCGGACTGGCCGATTTTTTCCGCAAAAACGGTTATTCCAGGGCTTGCCTCGGACTCTCCGGCGGTATCGATTCCGCCGTTGTCGCGGCGCTTGCGGTCGAAGTGCTCGGGGCGGAAAACGTCCGGGTGCTGCTTATGCCGTCGCAGTTTTCGAGCGACCATTCGGTGGAAGATGCCATGCAGATGGTACGCACGCTCGGTATGCAGTACGACATCGTTCCCATTACGGACATTTACCGCAGTGTGGTCGATAGCATGAATCCGGTGTTCGGCGAGGATACCGAGTTCGGGGTAACGGAGGAGAATATCCAGGCCCGTATCCGGGGCGTGCTGCTTATGGCCCTCTCCAACAAATTCGGACATATTTTGCTCAATACCTCGAACAAGAGCGAGTTGGCTCTGGGGTGGGGAACGCTTTACGGCGACCATACCGGGATGCTCAGCGTGATAGGCGACGTGTATAAGAGCGAGGTGTTCGATATCGCCCGCTATATCAACCGTAACGGGGAGGTGATTCCGGAGAACATTCTGCTCAAGGCGCCTTCCGCTGAACTGCGTCCCGAACAGAAGGATACAGACTACCTTCCGCCTTACGACATCACCGATTCGGTCATATACCGCATGATAGAGGAGGGCCAGTCGCGCGAAGAGATAATCAATGCGGGGTTCGATGCCGAAGTGGTGCATAAGATATATGCCATGATACTGCGCAACGAACAGAAAAGAAAACAGTTCTGCCCGACGCTGAGGGTTTCCACCTGTCCTTTCGGGGTACTCAGGGTGATGCCCATAACCAGTAAGTACGGGTTTTGACCGCACAGTCGGACGAGTATGGAAAAGCCGATAGAACATAAGGGCAGGGTGGTACTGGTCGAGGGTGACCGTATCGATGTCGAGATGACCGTCGAGGGTGCCTGCGCTACGTGCAAGGCTGCGAAAGCCTGCGGTATGGGAGAGAGTCGGGACAAGGTGGTGTCGTTGCTTACCGCCTCGGCCGGCCTGTACGAGGTCGGTGATGAAGTGATGGTTTCCATCGAACGGAAGATGGGGATAAAGGCTGCGACATATGCCTACATATTCCCCTTCTTCATCATGGTGGCGGTGTTGCTGGTGATGTTCGGGGCGGGTTTTTCCGAAACGGCGGCGGGGCTTTCGTCGCTCGGAGCGATAGCGGTCTATTATGCGGTGCTCGCCTGTTTCCGCCATCGTATTGAAAGGGATATCATTTTTAAATTAAGAAAGATATAAATGGGCATATTGGGATATACAATCCTCACGCTATGCGTGCTGGGTGTACTCTGCGCATTGATATTGTATTTCGTGGCGCAGAAGTTCAAGGTGTATGAGGACCCGCGTATCGACGATGTCGAAAAGATGTTGCCGGGGGCCAACTGCGGCGGCTGCGGTTATGCCGGTTGCCGTACTTTCGCCTCCACCGCGGTCGGTGTGGACGATATGTCCGGATTGTTCTGCCCGGTGGGCGGTGCGGAGACCATGAAGCGTATCGCCGATTTCCTCGGGAAGGCGGCGCCGGAACGGGAACCGATGGTGGCCGTACTGCGCTGCAACGGTTCGCAAGCCAACCGGCCTCGGAACAGTGTCTATGACGGTGCGTCGTCGTGTGCCGTGGAGGCGGCGCTCTATGCCGGTGAAACGGGATGTGCGTTCGGCTGCCTCGGCAAGGGCGACTGCGTGGCCGTCTGCAATTTCGATGCGCTGCATATGGACCCGGAAACGGGACTGCCGGTCGTGGACCAGGAGAAATGTACGGCCTGCGGAGCATGCGTGAAGAAGTGCCCGAAGATGCTTTTTGAACTGCGTAAGAAGGGGCCGCATGACAGACGGGTTTATGTAGCCTGTATGAACCGGGATAAGGGCGGAGTTGCCCGCAAAAGCTGTACGGCTGCCTGTATAGGGTGCGGGAAGTGTGTCAAGGCATGTCCTTTCGATGCCATAACGCTGGTGAACAACCTGGCATATATCGATTTCAACAAGTGCCGTCTGTGCCGGAAGTGCGTGCCGGAGTGTCCGACGGGAGCCATACACGACGTGAATTTCCCGGCTCCCGCACGGAAAGCGGAGGCTGTCGCCGACCTGTCGTCCGTGCGGCCGGCCTCGGCGGCGAAAGAGCCGGAACAGCCTGGAAAATCAGAGAATTAGAAATCCTACGAGTATGTTGAAAACATTTCCCATAGGCGGTATTCATCCGTCGGACAGTAAGATAAGTCGGGACTGCCCCATCGAGACCATGCCCCTTCCGGAGACGGTGACGATACCTTTGTCGCAGCACATCGGAGCCCCCGCCGAAGCGGTGGTGACGAAGGGCGAACGGGTACGTACGGGGCAGTTAATAGGCAGGAGTACCGGATTCGTTTCGAGCAACATACATTCCTCTGTCACGGGAACGGTCACGGCCGTCGACAGCTATCTCGACCCGGCGGGCTTGCGTCGGCCGGGAGTGACGATAAAGACGGAGCCGGACGAATGGATGGAGGGCATCGATACGAGCGACAGGATAATACGCGAATGCACTCTTTCGCCGCAGGAGATAGTCGCCAAAGTGGGGGCTGCGGGAGTCGTAGGCATGGGTGGGGCTACCTTTCCTACTCAGGTGAAGCTTTCCGTTCCGGATGGCAGGAAGGCGGAGTTCCTCATTATCAATGGAGTGGAGTGCGAACCTTACCTGACGGATGACTATCGGGTGATGCTCGAACGCGGCGAGGAGCTGCTGACGGGTATCCGGATTCTGGCCCGTGCTCTCGGGGCGGAACGAGTAATGGTCGGCATAGAGAACAACAAGCCGGAAGCCATCGGGTCGCTTCGGCAGCTTGCGGCCGTTTCGGCCCCCGAGGTGGAGGTCGTGCCCCTGAAGGTACAATATCCGCAAGGGAGCGAGAAGCATCTGATAGCGGCCCTGACCGGAAGGGAGGTGCGGAGCGGCGGCCTGCCCATCGATGTGGGAGCCATTGTCCAGAATGTGGGTACCGCGCTGGCGGTGTATGACGCAGTACAGAAAAACAAACCGTTGATAGAGCGCGTCGTGACGGTGACGGGGCCTTCGCTCGTCCGCCAGGCCAATCTGAAGGTTCGGATTGGAACGGCTGTTTCGGAATTGCTGGATTACTGTGGTGGTCTGCCTGCCGATACGGGCAAAGTGATTGCTGGCGGCCCCATGATGGGCAGGGCCATGGCGCACCTCGGTGCTCCGGTGGTGAAAGGAATGTCGGCCGTTCTGGTGTTGCCCGAAAGCGCATCGCGGCGCATGCCGGAGCAGTCATGTATCCGCTGTGGCAAGTGCGTGAGCGTGTGTCCGATGGGACTGGAGCCCTATCTGCTCTCCAAACTTTCACAGAAAGCGGTCTGGGACGAAGCCGAGGCACACCGTGTGACCGACTGCATCGAGTGTGGTTCGTGTTCCTGGAAATGTCCTTCGGCACTGCCCCTGCTGGACTATATCCGGCTCGGCAAAACGGAGGTGATGAAGATAATACGTTCCCGGAAGGGACGGTAACGGCGGAAGCGGCGGCTTTTTCCGTTCCGGTGACGGTTTCGTTCCGACCGGGAAGAAGACGCTGCGAGGTTCGGTTGAAAAGAAGAGAAACGAAATCGATATGGATAAGAATTTGATTGTTTCACCCTCTCCGCATGTCCACGGACAGCAGACTACGTCGCGGCTGATGCTCGATGTGGTGATTGCGCTGCTTCCGGCGCTTGCGGTATCCACATGGGTGTTCGGGTTCAGCGTGTTGTTGGTGACATGCACATCGGTGGCCTGCTGCGTGGTGTTCGAGTACCTTATACAGCGTTTTCTGCTGCGCGGACCGCTTACGGTCAATAACTGGTCGGCTGTCGTGACGGGGATGCTGCTGGCTTTCAATTTGCCCTCGTCCATTCCGCTGTGGATGGTCGCCGTGGGGGCGCTCGTGTCGATAGGTGTCGGCAAGATGACCTTCGGAGGCCTCGGTAAAAATCCCTTCAATCCGGCGCTTGTGGGGCGTGTCTTCATGCTGCTCTCTTTCCCGGTGGCGATGACCACTTTCCCTGAAGTGGCCGATGCCGCTACGGGGGCCACGCCGCTCTCCGCAATGAAGGGGGCGTTGGCCAGCGGGATGACCGTACCGGAGGCGATGCGGATGTTCAGCTACCAGGACCTGCTGGTCGGTTTCAAGAGCGGTTCGTTCGGTGAGGTGTCCGCCGTGGCGCTGCTGCTCGGTTTTGTCTGGCTGCTCGTGCGCAGGGTGATAACGTGGCGTATTCCGGTCTATGTGCTCGGTACCATGGCGCTCTTCACCGGTATTCTCTGGGCCGTGAATCCCGACCAGTACATGAGCCCCGTATTCCATCTGCTGACGGGCGGTGCGCTGCTCGGAGCCATCTTCATGGCGACCGATTATGTGACTTCCCCCATGACCAATCGCGGAATGTTGCTCTACGGTATCGGTATCGGGGCTATTACGGTCTTGATACGTATCTGGGGACAGTATCCCGAAGGGATGTCGTTCGCCATCCTCATCATGAACGCTTTCGTCCCCCTGATAGACAAATATGTGAAACCACGCCGCTTCGGTGCGGTCAGAAAAGCGAGGGCCTGACAGTTATGAAAAGTTCTCTGGTAAATATGGTCGTGGTGTTGCTGGGCATCACTGCGGTCACCTCCTCGGCGGTCGGACTGGTGTACCGTGTGACGGAGGCGCCCATCGCTCAGGCGAAACTGCACAAAAAGGCGGATGCACTGGCACAGGTACTCCCGCCGTTCGATAATACTCCCGCCGACGAGATGCAGGCCGTAGCGGCAGGCAATGATTCGGTGTATGTCTATACGGCCCGGATGGGACAGACTGTGGCCGGCTATGCGGTGGAAAGTTTCGCTTCCGGTTTCGGCGGCCCAATCCGGATAATGGTAGGTTTCGGACCCGACGGCAGGATACGGAACATACAGGTGTTGGAACAGACGGAGACTCCGGGTCTCGGGGCGAAACTCGCCGAGGAGGGCAATCCTGTCCAGGCAAGTCTTCTCGGCAAAAGTCCGGCGGAGGTGAAGATGTCCGTGCGTAAGGACGGAGGCGATATCGATGCGATAACCGCTTCCACGATATCCTCCAGGGCCTATATACAGGCAGTCAGCCTCGCTTATACCGCGTTCCTCGAGGTGAGCGGGGCGGATGCTTCGGGCTGGGACGCTTCGAGCGGGGCAACATCGTCGCGGCAGGTGCGGGAAGAGGAAGCCGCAACGTCGGATTCGGCGAGCGGTGCTACCGGCCGGAACGAAGAGGCGGATACCGCCTCGGGAGCGACTCCGTCGGCAGACACGGAGGCCGGAACGGATACGGAGTCTGCTTCTGCGGGTGCTGTCGGCGATACGGTCTCCGGAGCCACGCTGCAGACGGAGAACACCGATGTCTCGTCGGGCGCCACATCTTCCTCTGCGAATCATGTTTCGGGTGATAACGAACAGAAAGGGAAACGGCAATGAAAAGATTCAATATACTGCTGAAGGGAATTATCAGGGAGAATCCTACCTTCGTGTTGATACTGGGTATGTGTCCCACGCTGGGAACCACCACTTCGGCTATCAACGGGGCGGGCATGGGCATAGCCACCATGTTCGTACTCATCATGTCGAACATCGTCATTTCGCTCATCAAGAACCTGATACCCGACAAGGTGCGTATTCCGGCATTCATCGTTGTGATAGCCTCGTTCGTGACGGTTATCCAGCTTCTGATGGAAGCCTATGTACCGTCGCTTTACGAGACGCTGGGAGTATTCATTCCCCTTATCGTCGTGAACTGCATTATTCTCGGCCGCGCCGAAGCGTTCGCGTCCAAACACAACGTGTTGGATTCGGCACTCGACGGTTTGGGCATAGGGCTCGGTTTCACCCTGTCGCTGACGGTCATCGGTGCGGTGAGGGAGATACTCGGCAGCGGTTCGGTTTTCGGATACAAATTCATCGAGGGTGACGGTATGATTGCCTTCGTGCTCGCTCCGGGAGCTTTCCTCGTGCTGGGATACCTGATGGTATTGTTCAATAAGGCGACAGCCCGACTGCGATAGACGGTCGTCCGGCGATGTTTAAGGATTAAAAACAAGAACAGATGGAATATTTTGCAATCATAATCGGGGCGATTTTCGTCAATAATGTCGTGCTGGCCCAGTTTCTCGGCATATGTCCGTTTCTGGGTGTGTCGAACAAGGTGAATACCTCGCTCGGCATGGGGGCGGCGGTGGTGTTCGTCATGGCCATCAGCTCCATCGTGGTATATCTGCTGCAATACTATGTACTCGTGCCGCTTCGCATAGAGTACATGCAGACTATTGTTTTCATCCTCGTGATTGCGGCTCTTGTGCAGATGGTCGAGATAATTCTCAAGAAGATAAGTCCGGCACTTTATCAGGCACTCGGCATCTTCCTGCCGCTCATCACGACCAACTGTGCCGTGCTCGGCGTAGCGATACTGCTCGTGCAGAAGAATTACAATCTGCTCCAGTCTTTTACCTATGCCGTGTCCACTGCGGTGGGGTTCGCCCTTGCACTGGTCGTCTTTTCGGGCATCCGAGAACGGCTTGAGCTCAACGACGTACCCAAGGCGATGCGGGGCGTGCCCGTGGCGCTCGTCACGGCCGGTATTTTGGCCATGGCATTCATGGGGTTTGCTGGACTGGTATAGCTTGTAGGGGGAATTTTCTCCTGAGGGAGCGGCGGAAGGTAGAGAAATCACCTTCCGCCGCTCCTTTTCCGATAACTCCGCCGGGCGGGAGTCAGAGGAGATGTTTTTCCGGCCAAAGGGCGCGTGCACGGGCCGTGCACTTCCGGATGAAACCGCCTTTCGCAGCGGTATAGGCGTCCCTGTCGTGTTCGTATGGCCGCATGAGGCGCATTTTGAGCGCTGCATAGCGGGCGGCTGCTTTCACATTGATGCACAGGTAGTCGCGGAAATAGAGTTCATCCCAGTCGCCGGGGTATCGGACGTGCAGGTGGTAGGTCTGCCTTTCGAAGCCGCGGAGGGTATAGCCTTTCATGTACATCATTCCCGGCGGCGGATTTTGCGGCTGCGACGTGTAGAGATAACCGCAGGTTTCCATACGTACGGGCAGGGCCGGCAGGCAGGTAGGTATCGGGTTCTATCTCCAGCAGGATGTCTATCGTCGGCTTGGCCGTCAGGCCGGGAACGGCTGTACTCCCTATATGGCTGATGCGGACGATGTCGCTCCCGACGGCTTCCCGCAGCCGGAAACTTTCGCTGCGATAGGCCTCCGGCCACGATGTATCGTAAGGTACGAGTATTATCGGAAAGAGTTGCCAGAGCTCTTCGTCGCGCATTTTAGTCGGACATTTGTCCATGTCTTCGTCAAAAGAGGTAGTTCATGTTCAGGTAGAGGCCGTTCGTACCGTCGCGCCGGTCGAAGGGAATGCCGTATTCGACCGACAGGACGAGGTTGCGGTTCATCACGATTTTGATACCGAGTCCGGCACTCATGTGGGGCGTCTCCCTTTCGCCACTGTATATCGCCTTGCGGATGTCGTCCGGGACGGAAGCGTCGTTCCCGACGGCCTGCAGCTCCTCCGCCCGGAACGGACGGGTGACGATACCCAGGTCGAAAAAGGGATTCGTGGTGATGTACCACTCCTGGCCGAAAAGTCGGAAATCGAAGAGCCGGAGCCGCAATTCCGCGTTGGCCCAGGCCATGCCGTCGCCTACGACGCGGTTGTAGAGGATTCCCCGCAGGGAGATGGCTCCGCCGAGGATGTCGGAGTTGATTTGCTTCAGGAAGAGCGTGGCGTAGTTTTGCTGTACGTAGAAGGGGGCCCGACCGGCTACCGTTCCCTGCCAGCATAGACGGTAGGCGAAAACCAGCTTGCCCCGAATGAGCGGCAGGTAGTGGCGGAACGAAACGGCGGCCTTCAGGTAGTGGTAGCCGCGCCGGTCGATGATGTCGGGCGAGCCGTAGAGCAGCAGGTCGGCATAGAGACCGCACGAAGGGTCGGGTTCGTTGTCGCGGGTATCGTACACCACTCCGGCCCGCAGTTCGATGTGGCTGCCTCCGCCGCTTTCGTCGTCGTATATGATTCCGTAGCGGCGGTAAAGGTCGTAGAGCGTCGTTTCTCCCGCATATTTTTCCACCCGGGTGCGTCCGGTCGCGTAGTGGAAAAAGGCCGCGCCTGCCGCCCAGCCGAGATGGCCGGCGATAGGGCCCTGCAGGTCCCCCATGATGCGGAGCAGATTGCGGTCCACCGCGTAGAATCCGGCGTTTTTGTCGCGCAGGAACGGGGCGGGGTAGCCGTTGAAACCGTAAAAAGCCATCATCGTGTTGGGCAGGTAGCTGGCACTCGCCGTGAAACGAAGGCCGCGGATAAGGTATTCCGAGTCATAGAAAAGGTAGTAGATGCCGGAACCCTTCGTGTAGTAACACGCTTCGGCAGTCAGCTTATGCCTGTATTTCGGATAGGTCGAACCGTCGCCGAACCAATAGGCATCGAGAATGGCACCGAGTTGGAAACCGAGGTCGGAACTGTAGCTGAGTGCCGGTATCGGGGTGAAGCTGAATCCCGTTTTCCGATAGGTATCTTCCGGGCGTGTGAGGGCGCTGCGGGATGGGGTGGCCATACCGTCGGAACAGCCGGTTTCGGCACCGGGACAGCATGTTCCGGCAGCCAGCAGGATTGCCGTTGTGAACAGCAGTTTCACGACCGTCTTGTCAGCTCTTTTTCCCGTCATCCGTCAGTGGGTTTGCGACCGTAAAAGTATTTAAAAAATCGGTGATACGGGGCATGAATCCGCACCAATCCCTTTTTTATTCGGGCCGGTCGCCGAGTGGCAGGAGATACGGTGTGCGGCGTTATGCCGGTCGTGTGAAGTTTTCCGGGTTGCAGGGCGGCGGTATTTTTGTGACCGCACGATACACGTACCGCGCGATTTTTCTACTTTTGCGAGGCCGTTGCATATGCGGCCCGTCCGGAGAGGCCGGACGGCAGGAATTGGACTGTCAACAGCAATCGTTATGTCGGGTAGTACGGGAGACGGCATGTCAGCCGGACAGTGGCTTCCGCTGGTGGGGCTGACGCTCTCCGCATTCATCTTCAATACGTCAGAGTTCATGCCTATTGGGCTGCTGACGGATATTGCGGTCGATTTGCACGTCACCGAGGCGCGGGCCGGCATGCTGATTTCCGTCTATGCGTGGGTGGTGGCCCTGCTTTCGCTGCCGCTGATGCTGCTTGTCGCCCGGATGGAGTATCGCCGCCTGCTGCTCGTCACCTTGGCGCTTTTCATCGTAAGCCACCTTCTGTCGGCCGTAGCCGGCAATTATGCCGTATTGATGGCATCGCGTATCGGCGTAGCCTGCTCCCATGCGGTATTCTGGTCGATAGCCTCTCCGCTGGCGGTGCGTATCGTGCCGGAGAAACGACGGTCGCTGGCGCTGAGCATGATAGTGACCGGCACCTCCGTGGCGATGGTGGTAGGCATGCCGCTGGGGCGCATTATCGGTCTTTATGTCGGTTGGCGTACCTCTTTTCTCTGTGTCGCCGTGCTCGCTGCCGTTGTCTTTTGCTATTTGCTTGCCGTTTTTCCGAAGGTTCCCGGAGGCAAGTCTTTCTCCGTACGCCGGCTTCCCGTATTGCTGAAACATCCCGTTTTGGTGGGTATCTATCTGATGGCATTGCTGGTACCCACTGCCCATTACACCGTGTACAGTTATATCGAACCGTTTCTCCAGCAGGTGGCAGGACTTCCTGCCGAATGGATTACCTTGACACTGACCGCATTCGGTGCGGCAGGGATTTTCGGCAGCATGCTCTTTGCCCGTTATTACGACCGACGGCCCGCCCGGTTCGTCGCGGCTGTGGTGGTCGGTATCGCTCTGCTGTTGCTCCTGCTGCGGTCCGCTGCATTCGACCGTTACGTCGTCATGGCGCTCTGCATCGTCTGGGGGATTGCCGTGACGGCCTTCAACGTGGCCTTTCAGGCTGAGACTATCCGTTATGCTCCGGAGGATGCCGCTCCGGTCGCCATGTCCATCTTTTCCGGTATCTACAACGTGGGTATCGGATGCGGTGCCCTGTTCGGCGGCGCTGTCTGTACCTATCTGTCGGTTGCGGACATCGGGTATGCTGGCGGTGTGCTGGCCGTTGCTGCGGTCGTCTTCTGTCTGTGCCGGCTGTTGCCTCTTTTGAAAGGACGCATCTCTTGACCGATACCTCCGAAGGAGAGGCCGGCACCGTTTATGCCGTGGAAGAAAAGGCGGTTTGCAGGGATTCCGGAAGAGATGCCCTTGTGGAAGAAAAGGGGGAATTCATGTCCCGGAATCACGCAAAATTCGTTATTTTTGGACTGAATGCGTTTTCGGGGATATATCGTGGGATTGGTATGGTTTGCCGTATCGTTTGTGCTGCCGGTTCCGACGTCGGGCCGGCCGGTGGCTATTATTCCGGAATCAGCTGCGGTCAAGGACAGTACGGCGTTGTCCGACCGGGCGAGAATACGGGCGGGGTGGCGGCGTCTGGATGCGCTGACGCCCGATTCGGTACTCGTAGCTACCGGGATATGCGATACGGCTCTGACCGTTTGCGACTTTTCGTTGGCTGCCCGCCATCCCGATTCGCTTGCCATAGGCGTATGGGTGGTGCCCGGTCGGGATTCGCTTTCTCAGGAGGAACGCACCCAACGGTTTTACGATACGTTGCGTGTACGTTCCGAGCGGAACGGTTTCTGGAAATTCGTACACGGACTGATAATCGTGCCGCCGGGCAACGGCTCGCAGCTGAAACCGGAGGTTGTCGACGAGACGGCCGTGTACGGCATCTATGACGGTAAACGTATCGATTCGATAGAGTTCGTGCGCAAACCCGTTTTCGACCCGGCGAGAAGCTATCTGGAAAAAGGGGCGAATGCCGTCCATGTAACGACTGGAACCCATGCCATCAAACGCGACCTCCTGTTTAAGGAGGGTGACGCTTTCGATGCGGGGGCGGTGGTGCGCTACAAGCAGTTGCTTCGTTCGAGACAGTATATTGCCGATGCCTCTATCGAGGTAGTGCCCGTTCCGGACGACCCGGACGCCGTCATCGTGCGCGTCATCACCCGCGACAGTTGGAGTATCAGCGCCGACGGTTCGATACGCGGACTGACCGGCCAGGTAAAGGGCGAGCTTTACGATGCCAATTTCCTTGGAACGGGAGATAAACTGAGCTATCAGCTGAGCCTCGATTGGCGCAAGAAGAAGTATGAGGGGAGTATGTTCCAATACTACATTCCCAACCTTTTCGGTACCTTTTACGAAGCGACGTTGAAGGGGGGGCGCTCCTTCACGGAACGTTATTACGGGGCCACGCTGAACAAGAAGTTCATACAGCCCGCCGATTACGAGATAGGTGCCGTGTTCGAGAACGTGCGTAATGCCCTGTATGTGCGGTACGAGGCGCCGCGGGACACGGTGGCGGCCTCCTATATGCTCCATTACAACAATGTGGATTTGTGGGGCGGTAAATCGTGGTATCTGCCCGAGGTGGAGAGCAGCGTGTACGGTATGGCACGGTTCAATAATATCCGTTATCTGGACCCGCCGAGGATTTACGAACAGGAGGACCCGCCGCAAAATCCCGTCGAACTGCCCGTGGGGGAGGGGATGAATCCCTATTTTTACGACCGGACGCTCGTGCTGGGAACATTGGGCTTTTACAGCGAACGTTTCCTGACGACGAGTCTTATTTACGGATACGGATACGACGAGTATGTGGCGACAGGATACCGTGCCGAAGCTACTTTCGGATATACCCATTCGGACTATCAGTCGGGATGGTACGGGGGCATAGCCCTCCGGTCGGGCGGTTTTACGCCGGTGGGATATTTTATGGGCGACCTGTCGGTAGGTACGTTTTACGATTTCCGCAGCAGGCGACCGTTTCAGTCCGCTCTGAATGTACGGTTCAATTATTTCACCAATATGCTGGGACGCCGCAAGTTCAAGGTCAGACAATTCATATCCCTGAATTACCTGAACGGCTGGAACCGTTCCGACGGTTTCTACGAGGCGGTGTGGTTTACTCCGGCCAGCGGGCCGCGTGCGATGCATAACAGTCCGCTGGGCCGTGACAGGTTGGTGCTCAGTGCCGAAACCGTAATCTTTACGCCGTGGCAGCCGCTCGGTTTCCGCATCGCCCTTTACGGATTCGGCGATGTCGGTTTTCTCGGTTACAACAAGCATGTTTTCCGTAACGACTGTTTCGCTACCGTTGGGCTCGGTATCCGCCTGAAGAATGAAATGCTCGTTTTCGGAACGATACAGTTGAGCCTCTTCGTCAATTTCGGCAAACACGGCCTGATGAGCAACGAATGGATACAGCTCACCAGCGAACAGCGTATGCAGACCATGCGTTATATTCCGACCAAACCACAGGTCGCCCCCTTCCAGTAACTGTTGTCGGATACGTTTTCGGGGATGAGGAGTGTGGCAGTATAGGATACCTTCGGCCTGTCAGTGCCAGGCTGTTTGCGGCGAAGACAGATTGCCGGTGCCGGGCGGTGTACTTTGCCGAAGGCTGTGACGCAGGCACAGGCCGGACTGTCGTTGATGTCCGGAAAGGAAGAGTATGAAAAACAGGGAGGGACAACGTATCTTTTGTCCCTCCCTGTTTTAAATTCGGTACGTTTTTACAGCAGTGCATCGATTTTTGCCTTGATGGCATCTTTCGAAGCTGCCCCTACGAGTTTGTCGTTCATCTGGCCGCCGGGCTTGACGAATACGACGAGCGGGATATTTCTTACCGAGAATTTCATGGCGAGGTCGTTGTTCTGGTCGACATCGCATTTGCCGATGACTACCTTGCCTTCATACTCTTCGGCGAGCTCTTCGATGATGGGGGTCAGCGAGCGGCACGGACCGCACCATTCTGCCCAGAAGTCGATAACGAAAGGTTTGCCGGAAGCGACGAGTTCGTCGTAAGCGGCGGAATCAATGATTTTTGCCATAGTTGTAATCGTTTAGTATTGTTTTGCGTTAATGCGTTTTTCGTTATATGTTGACGCAGTTATGCTATCGAGTAGTTTATCTGGTTGCTTTCGAGGTAGCTTACGAGCTCTTGCGTGAGCGCCACCTTGTACTTACGCGAAAAGAATGCCAGCGATACCCCCTCCCGTGAATCGATGACCTTGACGCGCAGGTTTATTTTGCCTTTGGTCGCAGCGATGCGTTCCGAGAGTTCTGCGGTCATGTCGGGGCTGATGTCATTGATGTGTAGGCTGATGGTCAGTTCGTTCACCGAGTCGAGTACATCGCCGAGCATCTGCATCGAGGTGATTTTCGCTTCGTATTCGTCCTTGTTGTAGGGCCGGGGGCGGACACTGCCCTTTATCAGGAGGAAGTAATCCTTGAAGAGGAACTTACGGAAATTCTCGTAATCCTTGTCGAACAGCGCGAATTCGTGCTGGCCGGAGTAGTCCTCCAGCTTGAAACGCCCGAAGGGTTTGCCGTTGCGCGTGTAGAGGTTTTGTACGTCCGTGACCATGCCGGCAATGGTGAAATCCTTGTCACGCAGGTCGTTGAGATTGGCGAACTGTGTCAACTGCGTGTTGCAGTAACGTTTTATCACCACCTCGTAGTCGTCCAGCGGATGAGAAGACAGATACATGCCTATCATCTCCTTCTCGTGGTTCAAGGTTTCCAGCTTGTTCCAGTCGGGACATTGGGGCAGCAGCGGCTGCTGGATATCCACGATATCGGTTCCGCCGAAGAGGCTCTGCTGGGCCGTATTGCGTTCGGTCTGCATACGCGAACCGTACTTTATCAACTGTTCGAGGAATACCGCTCCTCCGGAGTCGCGCTGGTCGGCCGAGAAGAACTTGCTGCGGTGGAAGCCGCTTATCGAATCGAATGCTCCGGCGAGCGCCATGTTCTCGATATTTTTCCGGTTTACCGCCTGCATGTTCACGCGTTCCATGAAGTCGTAGATGCTGCGGAACTTGCCGCCGCGTTCGCGCTCTTCCACGATGGACTGCATGGCCGCCTCGCCGACACCTTTGACGGCGGCCAGTCCGAATCGCACGTTGCCTTCCTTGTCCGAAGTGAACGATTCGATACTCTCATTGATATCCGGGCCGAGTACCTTGATGCCCATGCGCTTGCATTCATCCATGAAGAACGATATCTTGTCCATCGACGAAAGGTTGCGGCTGAGCAGCGCGGCCATGAACTCGGAAGGGTAGTGCGCCTTCAGGTAGGCGGTCTGATAGGCTACATAAGCGTAACAGGTCGAGTGCGACTTGTTGAACGCGTACGATGCGAACGCTTCCCATCCTGTCCATATCTTTTCGCATATCTCCGGGTCATGCCCCCGTTCGGCCGCTCCCTTGAGGAATTTGGGTTTCATTTTGTCCAGCGTGGCACGCTGTTTTTTGCCCATGGCCTTGCGCAGTGTATCGGCCTCGCCCCCGGTGAATCCGGCCAGCTTCTGCGACAGCAGCATGACCTGCTCCTGATAGACCGTGATACCGTAGGTGTCCTCCAGATATTCGGCCATTTCCGGAAATTCGTACTCCACCTTCTCCTGGCCGTGCTTGCGGGCGATGAAGCTGGGAATGTTGTCCATGGGGCCCGGACGGTAAAGGGCGTTCATGGCTATCAGGTCTTCGAGCCTGTTCGGTTTGAGAGCCCGGAGGTATTTTTTCATACCGGCGGACTCGAACTGGAAGATGCCGGTCGTCTCTCCCTTGCAGAAAAGCTGGTATGTCTTCCGGTCGTCCAGCGGGATGTTGTCTATGTCGAGATTGATGCCCTGTACGCGTCGGACGTTCTCGACCGCATCCTTGATGATGGAGAGCGTCTTGAGACCGAGGAAGTCCATCTTGATGAGTCCCACGCTCTCCACGAGTTTGCCCTCGTACTGCACCACGTTCAGGTCGGCGTCTTTGGCCGTTGCCACCGGGGCGAACTCTTCGAGGTCGTCCTTGCCGATGATGACGCCGCAGGCATGTACGCCCGTCTGCCGCACCGAACCTTCGAGTTTTTCGGCGTATTTGAGCGTGTTCTGTATCAGCGGGTTCGGCGATTCGCGTTCGCGGGCCAGCTCCGGCGAGTCCTTGTAAGCTCGCTCGAAGGGCGTTTCGCCTTTTTCGACCATCAGTTTGTCGGGAACGAGTTTGGCAAGGCGGTCGCTGTCGGCCAACGGCAGCTTTTCTACCCGCGCTACGTCCCGGATGGCGAGCTTCGGCGCCATCGTGCCGAATGTGACGATTTGTGCCACCCGCTTCTTGCCGTACTTTTCGATGACGTACCGCAGCACGTCCGCACGTCCGTCCTCGTCAAAGTCCACGTCCACATCGGGAAGGGAGATGCGGTCCGGGTTCAGAAAGCGTTCGAACAGCAGGTCGTATTTAAGGGGGTCTATGTTTGTTATCTTCAGACAGTAGGCGACGACGGAGCCGGCAGCCGAACCGCGGCCCGGTCCGACCGATACGCCCATTTCGCGTGCGGCGCGGATGAAGTCCGACACAATGAGGAAGTAGCCCGGAAAGCCCATCCATTCGATGGTGCCCAATTCGTACCGGATACGTTCGAGCGTCTTCTCGTCCGGTTCGCCGTACCGTTCCTTCGCCCCTTTCATGGTAAGTGCCACGAGGTAAAGGTACTGTTTGGATACCGTCAGCCATTCGCCGAGCCGTTCGTTGCCGGCGGCAAACGCATCGAGGTCGTCAGCGGTTTCTGCCTGTGCCTTTTCCGTCCGCAACCCCTCCATTTCGTGCAGGAGGGAGGGCTTTTTCGCTTCGTCGGCATCGGCCATCTTCTTTTCGAGGCCGCTTATCTGGCCGTCGAAACGGCGCAGGAATATCCGGCGCAGCTCCGCCTGGTCGATGACGAAATCGTCCGGCAGCGGAAAGTCGGGCATCAGGGGCTTGTGTTCCAGCGTATAATGTTCGACCTTGTCCGCTATCTCCATGGTATTTTCCAATGCTTCCAGGTCGTCGGGGAAAAGCGCCGCCATTTCGTCCGGGCTCTTGAAGAACTCCTGTCCCGTGTAGCGCATGCGGTTCGGGTCGTCGAGGTCGCGCCCCGTATTGAGGCATATCAGATGGTCGTGCGCCGGAGCATCCTCTTCGAGGGTGAAGTGTACGTCGTTCGTGACGATGAGTTTGACGCCATGCCGGGCGGCCAGGTCGTGCAGCACCTTGTTCACCTCTACCTGATGACGGCACGTATCGGTATCCGGTGCGCCGGAGAGTGACCGGTGGAGCTGAAGTTCCAGATAATAGTCCTCGCCGAATATCTCCTTGAACTCCTCCACGATGCGCGATGCCTCCTCCAAATCGTCGTGCATGATGGCCTGTGGCAGTTCGCCGCCGAGACAGGCCGAACTGCATATCAGCCCCTCGTGATACTGCCGCAGCAGCTCCTTGTCGATACGCGGTTTATAGTAGAATCCTTCCGTCCAGGAGTAGGAGACAAGTTTGACGAGGTTGTGGTATCCCTTGAGATTCTTGGCGAGCAGGATGAGGTGGTCGCCCGCTTTTTCGTCCTTGTCCTTTTCGCGGTGGTTCTTTACCACATAGACTTCGCATCCGAGGATGGGTTTGAGTCCCGCCGCGTTGGCCGCATCGTAGAACTCCTTTACGCCGAACATATTGCCGTGGTCGGTAATGGCAACGGCCGTCATGCCGAACTCCTTGGCCCTTTTCATCAGAGAGGGGATGGAGGCGGCCCCATCGAGGATGGAGTACTGCGTATGTACATGAAGATGAGTGAATTGAGGCATATCGATGCGTGTTTGTAACGACCCAACAAAGATAGCCATTTATCGCGGAATAGCCTTACGTTTCTCCGGCTATTTGAACCTTGCCGGCCGGTCGGACCTATCGGAATTATTTATACCGCCATACGGTGCAGTGATATTGCGGCCGGAAGGGCGGCGGGGAACTGCCTTCCGGATGCAAACAGGACAGGGACGGAAATTCCGTCCCTGTCCTGTTTGCATCCACCGAACGAATGTCCGGATTATTTCGTGTTGATGACGAGTACGCCGTTCATGCCCGATGCGCCGTAGATGACACCGTTTCGGTCAATCGTAACGGACTCGATGTCGTTCGGATTGACGAGCATGTTGGCGGCATTGAAGCTCTGCATCCGGATGCCGTTCACAACCACGAGTGGGACCATACCGTCGAGATAGGCTTGGTAATTGCCGGGGCCGCCTTCGATGATGAGGCCGGCTATACGGCCTGTCAGGTAGTCGGCCAGGCTGGAGTATTGTAGCGAACTGGCCATGTTATTGACGCTGACATCGGGCGAGGAGACCGAGAGCGGAACGGCTTTGTAGGCGTTTGCCGGCATCTTTTCGCCGTTGCGCATGGCGGTCGCTATCTTGTCGTTTCTGTTCAGGTTGAGCTGAAGGGCGGTCATTCCGTTGGCGGGGAATTCGTATTTCCTGTGTTTGATGATGACTGCCACCGTGTCGTTGTCGGCGACGTGCTGCAGTGTCAGTTTCCCGTCTTTGAGGGTATGGACGACGGGGTTTTCGCCTTTGACGTAGGCGATGATGTCGCGTCGCGGAGCTTCCCCCTTGTTGTTGATTACAGTAATATTTACCGGATGTCCGCCGGTTTGTGCCATTCCCGCGAGGGGAAGCAGCAGCATGAGCACGCAAAGTAATCTTTTCATAATTGTAGTTGTTAAATTGTTTGTCGGTAAACCTTGCAAGATACGTTCCAAAACAGCCGCTTTTTTCTCTTTTGTGATGGGAAACCGGTGTCGGAAGGTATGGAATTTGTTACTCTTACGGTTACAGGTTATACGGAAAATCCGTATATTGGAGAATGGTAAATACAGAATAAAAACCGTGAAGATATGAAAGACAGGGAATTTGCAACCGTAGCGAGGTTTTCCTCGATGGAACAGGCTCAGGTAGTCAAGGCGATGCTCGATTCGATGGGGGTCAATAATCAGATAGTGAACGATATCGCGGCCGATATTCTTCCGATGTTGGAGAGGGATATCCGTATTATCGTCAATACGGCCGACCTGCCGAAGGCAAAACAGCTGATGAAGGCCAAATTCGATAAGGAGAGTTTCAAGGATGCCTGGAAGGAGTAGGCCGTGCGAGGTGCATGGCACGGCTTTCTGCAGTGAAACAGGGGCGGGAAATCTTTTTCCGCCCTTTCATTTTGTGTGGCGGACGGGATGCTTTGTCCGGTCGATGAACCGCAGAGGGTCAGCGGCAGGCTGAAAGGAACAGCTTCCATGTCTCCCTGGCCTGTATCTCCAGCATGCGCCGGCCGTTCATCGTGCTCGCTCCGGCTTCCCGGCCTTTGCGCAGGAATGCGGTTTCGGGCGGATTGTAGACCATGTCGTAGAGCATGTGTGCGGGTGTGAGCCATTCGTAGGGGATGGCGGGGAACCGCTCCGTATCGGGCCAGGTGCCGAGCGGGGTGGCATTTATCAGGAGCCTGTACTTCTGCAGTAGTTCGGAAGTCAATGCTTCGTAAGAGAGGATGCCTGCACCTTTCTTGCTGCGCGAAACGGTGGCGTGTACCATGCCGAGTTCATCGAGTCCGTATGCCGCTGCCGCCGCCGCCCCGCCGCTGCCCAGAATGAGTGCGTGAGGGCATTCTCCGCCTGTCAGTGCCATGAGCGATTCGGCGAACCCTATCCAGTCCACATTGTATCCCTTCCATGTGTCGCCCTGCCGGACGGCGCAGTTCACGGCGCCTATCCGTTCGGCTGTCGGGTCAATTTGGTCGAGGTAGTCCATGACGGCCCGTTTGTAGGGAGCGGTGACGTTGAAGCCCAGCAGCGGGTGTTCCGCCAGCAAGGCCGGCAGCTCTTCTATCGAACCGAGCGGGTAGTTGGCATAAACTGCATCGCGGATACCTTCCCTGCGGAACATCTCTGCGAACCATTCCGCCGAGAAAGAGTGGGCGAGGGGATAACCGATGAGTCCGAACGAACGCATGGAAAGGGGGTCAGAAAGCGTATTTGATGAGCAGGAATCCGCCTACCAACAGGACGGTGAAAGCTATGACGATGAGGTTGAAATACTTGTCGATGAAGCTCTTTATCGGAGTTCCGAATTTCCAGATGAGCCACCCGACGAGGAAGAAGCGCAGGCCGCGTCCGATGACCGAGGCCAGCATGAACATGCCGAAATTGATGTGGAATACTCCTGCGGCGAGGGTGAAGATTTTGTACGGTATCGGGGTGAAACCGGCCGTGAAGACGGCCCAGAAGTTCCACTGTTCGTAGATGTCGGCTACCGAATCGAAAGCCTCCTGGCTGAATACCCCCGGGATGAACCAATGGTCTATCGCATTCCAGGCCCAGAAGCCGAGCGCATAGGCGATGACGGCGCCCACGAGCGTACCGGCGAGGCAGATGGCCGAATAGCGGAACGATTTGCGCGTACATCCGAGGCACAGCGCTATCAGCAATACATCCGGCGGTATCGGAAAGAAGCTCGCTTCGGCCAAAGCGAGAATGAACAGCGCGGCCGGCCCCCACGGGCTGTCGGCCCAGCCGAGTATCCAGTCATAGGCCCGACGGATTATATTAGGCTTTTTTACAGGTACTTCGGTCGTTCCGTTATCCATGCGTCCCTTCGTGTTTTCATCTTCCCCGCAAAGGTACGAAAAACATTGTAAACGGCTGGCTGCCGGCCGCTGTTTTTCATGGAGTGCGTACTGCCGACGGCGATATCGTTTCGGTCTGTACAGGATGCTCGGGCATTTTGTACGGCGGGCGGAGTTTTCGGATATTCACGAGCGGGAGGGACAGCGTGGCCGTGCCAGGAAATGGGTATGCGGATATATAGGGCGGAACGAAAGAGGCGGCTGTTCCCGTCGCGTCCTGCTCCGGTTCCGTAGGAGAGCACCGGACTCTCTTTCGACGGACTGATGCGTCCCGTGCGGGTAGGGTGTCATTTCCTGTCGGCATTGCCGAGCAACCGGTCGTATTCGGCGGGATGCTGGAGAATTTCGACTGCCTTGGCGAATTCCCTGTCGTCCGCGCTGTTCGTTATCCGGAAATATTCGTTGCTGTCCCACAGTTTCCGGGCGATGAGCGCTTTCAGGTGCATCCTGATGTCGGGCAGCGTTGCGGCCTCCTCTTCGGGAGTGGGGAGGATATTCCGTGTGCGTCCGAGGTCGGCGAGAGCCTCCAGCATGGAGGGGGTTACCTCGAACTGCTCGGCGAAGCGTTCGAAAGTGGGGTATTGTGTGGTCAATCTGCCGCGTTCTTTTTCGAGCAGCGTGTTGATGTATTCGTTGATGACGCCTCCGCGTATGAGCTGGTTCCAATAGGAGTAGTTTTTCGTTGTGTCCAGCGGAATATGGATGTCGGGGTAGATGCCTCCGGCTCCGAGTACTTTCCGACCGTTGCGCAGGGTGCTGTACACCGGGGCGTCCATGTTGAGGGAGTCGGCATAGCTGCTGTCGAGCGTCCTGCGGATATGGTCGAGATAGTATCCCTCAATGTCGCCGTTCTCAAACGGACGCTGTATCACCCGCCCCGATGGGGTATGGTATCTCGCTACCGTAATGCGGACGGCCGAACCGTCTATGAGGGGAATCTGCTGCTGGACGAGCCCTTTGCCGAAGCTCGGCTGACCGATGATGACGCCGCGGTCCCAGTCCTGTACGGCTCCGGCTACAATCTCGCTGCCCGATGCCGACGACGAATCTATCAGTACCACGAGCTTGCCTTCGGTAAACGTTCCGGCCCGGCGCGATTTGTAACTGATGTTCCGGACATTCCGCCCTTCAGTGGAGACGATTACAGAGCCTGCCGGCAGAAAGAACTCGCTCATCTCTATCGCCTGGTCCAGGAGGCCTCCGCCGTTGCCGCGCAGGTCGAGGATAAGTGCGGAGAGAGGGCCGAGCCCGTCGAAACTCTGTCGGAACTCCTGCATGGTCGTACCGGCGAAGCGGTTGACTCTGATGTATCCGATGCCGGGAGCGGCCATGTAGGCGGCATCTATCGTATGGATGGGGATATCATCGCGCGTGACATTGAAAATCAGGTCGTCCGGTTCTCCCCGTCTCTCGATGCCGAGCTGTACCCGGCTCCGTTTGGGGCCGCGGAGCAGTTTCGGAACGTCGGCACGGCTTACGCCGACCGACGATTTGCCGTCCACCGATACGATGCGGTCGTTGGGCAGTATCCCGACGCTCTCGGCCGGGCCGCCCGCGACGGTGTTCACGACGATGATGGTATCGTTGATGACGTCGAATTCCACGCCGATGCCGCTGAAACTCCCGTCAAAGGATTCCGTGATGCTTTTCATCTCCTCTGCAGAGGAGTAGGAGGAGTGCGGGTCGAGTGCCGAGAGGATACCGGTGATGGCCTCTTCCACGAGAGTTTCGTTATTCAGCGTATCGACATACCTCGCATTGAGGTAGTCGAAAAACTGTTCGAACTTCAGTTTCTGGTACTCCGCGCTTTGGGAAGCGTTGCCTCCCTTCGGGGATTGTGCCGCTGCCCAAAACGGCAGTGCGAGCAGCAGCAGTATCGTCGCTTTTTTCATAGTCATGAATTATCGTATCGGTACCACGGCCCTGTCCCGGTCTTTCGAGCACATGCCGTATCGTTGCGGCGAACAAGACAGACACCGGGCGGAACTTGGCGGTCTGTCCGCCGGTACATGGATGCTGCTGCACGGTGCCGTCACGGATTGACGGAGGGCGTATCCGTTTCGCCTGACGGGGTCAGTGCTGCATATATTCCGACAGTTTGTCGAAAGGAACCGTCTGTTGTTCTCCGCTGTGCATCTCCTTTACGGTCGCATGCCGCGAGGCGAGTTCGTCTTCGCCGACGATGACGACAAAAGGTATGCCGCGTCGGTTGGCATATTCCATCTGTTTCTTCATCTTGGCCGGTTCGGGATAGATTTCGGAGGGGATGCCCGCATCGCGCACCTGCTGGAGCAGCCGCAGGGAGGCGAGCTGTTCCGGTCCGCCGAAATTGATGAACAGAATGCGTGTGGCGATGCCTGCCTCTTCCGGGAAGAGGTTCAAGGCCAGCATAACGTCGTAGATGCGGTCTGCTCCGAACGAGATGCCCACGCCCGACATGCCGGGCATGCCGAAGATGCCCGTCAGGTCGTCGTACCGTCCGCCGCCGCAGATACTCCCTATCGCGTGGTCTTTGGCCTTCACCTCGAAAATGGCGCCCGTATAGTAGTTGAGACCGCGGGCGAGCGAGAGGTCGAGCTCGATGTCGAGCGTCGAGCCGGCTGCCGCGATGTAAGAGAAGAGTTCCTCCATTTCGGCGATGCCCAGCATACCCGTTTCGGATGAGGCGATGACCTCTTTCATGCGGGCCAGCTTCTCGGTGTTCGTGCCCGAAAGCTCCAGAATGGGGCGCAGTCCGGCGATGGCCTCCTGTCCGATGCCTTTGGAGGCGAGTTCCGCCTCGACATTCCCGATGCCTATCTTGTCGAGCTTGTCGATGGCCACGGTGATATCGGTCATCTTGTCGGCATGTCCGATGGTTTCGGCGATGCCGTAGAGTATCTTGCGGTTGTTCAGCTTCAGCGTCACATTGATACCCAGGTCGCCGAACACCCGTTCCACTATCTTGACGAGTTCGAATTCACACAGCAGGCTCCGTGTCCCGATGACGTCCACGTCGCATTGGTAGAACTCCCGGTAGCGCCCCTTCTGCGGCCGGTCGGCACGCCATACCGGCTGTACCTGATAGCGCCGGAACGGGAATGTTATTTCGGCCTGGTGCTGAACCACATAGCGGGCGAAGGGAACCGTCAGGTCGTAACGGAGCCCCTTTTCGCATATCCGCGCGGCCATGGCATTGAGCGGTGCGCCGCCCGTCTCCGTTCCCGCCGCGATGACCTTCGCATCGTCCGGCGTGAATCCGCGGGTGAAATCGCCCGAATTCAGGATTTTGAACAGCAGCTTGTCGCCCTCTTCGCCGTACTTGCCCGTCAGGGTGGAGAGGTTCTCCATGGCCGGGGTTTCGAGCGGGGCGTATCCGTAGGTGCGGAATACCCGCCGGATGGTGTCGAACATGTAGGTGCGGCGCATCATCTCCAGCGGAGAGAAGTCGCGCGTCCCTTTCGGAATGGAAGGTTTCTGTGCCATGACGTTACTCCATGAGTTTGCGGTATTTCACCCGTTTGGGTGTTGTATCTTCGCCGAGCAGCCTCTTGTGCTCCTCGTATTCGCTGTAACCGCCTTCGAAGAAGACCACCTGCGAATCGCCTTCAAAAGAGAGGATGTGGGTGGCGACGCGGTCGAGGAACCAGCGGTCGTGCGAGATGACCACCGCACAGCCGGCGAAATTCTCCAAACCTTCTTCCAGCGCACGCAGCGTATTCACGTCGATGTCGTTCGTGGGCTCGTCGAGCAGCAGTACGTTGCCGCCCTCCTTGAGGGCCATGGCCAGGTGGAGCCTGTTGCGTTCGCCGCCGGAGAGTACGCCCACCTTTTTTTCCTGGTCGGCCCCCGTGAAGTTGAAGCGGGCCACATAGGCGCGGGCATTCACGCTCCGGTTGCCGAGCTGGATGATGTCGCTGTTGTGCGAAATGGTTTCATATACCGTCTTTTCGGGGTCTATCGAGGCGTGCTGTTGGTCCACATAGGCGAGTTTGACGGTCTCACCCACCCGGAACTCGCCTGAGGTGGGCTGTTCCAGCCCCATTATCATCCGGAAAAGGGTGGTCTTGCCCGTACCGTTGGGGCCGATGACGCCCACGATGCCGGCGGGCGGTAGCGAGAAGTTGAGATTCTCGTAGAGCACCCGGTCGCCGAATGCCTTGGTGACATTCTTCGCCTCGATGACCACGTTGCCCAGACGCGGGCCGTTGGGAATGTATATCTCCAGTTTTTCCTCTTTCTGTTTGGTATCCTCGTTGAGCATCTTGTCGTAGGCCGAAAGACGAGCTTTGCTTTTGGCATGCCGGGCTTTGGGGCTCATCTTCACCCATTCGAGTTCGCGCTCCAATGTTTTGCGCCGCTTGCTCTCCTGTTTCTCTTCCTGTTCGAGACGCTTGGTCTTCTGGTCGAGCCAGCTGGAATAGTTACCCTTCCACGGGATACCCTCGCCGCGGTCGAGTTCGAGAATCCAGCCCGCCACGTTGTCGAGGAAGTAACGGTCGTGGGTTACCGCGATGACCGTGCCGGGGTATTGCTGCAGGTGCTGTTCGAGCCAGTCGATGCTCTCTGCGTCGAGGTGGTTGGTGGGTTCGTCGAGCAGCAACACGTCGGGCTGCTGGAGCAGCAGCCGGCACAGCGCCACGCGGCGGCGTTCTCCTCCGGAGAGGTGGGCCACCGGTTCGTCGGCATCGGGGCAGCGGAGGGCGTCCATGGCCCGTTCGAGCACGCTGTCGAGTTCCCAGCCGTTTACGTGATCTATCGCTTCGGTCAGTTCGCCCTGCCGTTCGATGAGTTTGGCCATCTGGTCGTCGTCCATCGGTTCCATGAACCGGGCGTTCACTTCCTCGTATTCTTTCAGCAGTGCAACGGTAGCGGCGCAGCCCTCCTGCACCACTTCCTTCACCGTTTTCGTATCGTCCAGTTTCGGGTCCTGTTCGAGGTAGCCCACGCTGTAACCAGGCGAAAAGACCACTTCGCCCTGGTAGCTCTTGTCGATGCCTGCAATGATTTTCATCAACGTCGATTTTCCAGAGCCGTTGAGGCCGATGATGCCTATTTTCGCCCCGTAAAAAAACGAAAGGTAAATGTCGTTAAGGACTTTTTTCTGATTGTTAAAGGTCTTGCTGACGCCGACCATCGAGAATATGATTTTTTCGTCTGCCATCGTATGGTTGTTTTTTGTCGTTGCATGTTTGTCCCGCACCGTCCTGAACGGCCTTGCGGGATACTCTGTCCGAGGGTACAAAGATAGCGCAAAGCCCCGAATAACCGTCATTATAGTTTGAACGAATAGCGGAATAAAAAGATATGATGCAACTTGTTGCCATGGAATTGGGTGGTTCCCGAAAGAAGTCCGTATCTTTGTTTCACGGATTTTAAAGAAATGGCTAAATGAAATCAATCAAAGGTACCAAGACAGAACAGAACCTGCTGAAGGCTTTTGCAGGGGAATCGCAGGCCCGGACGCGCTATACTTTCTTTGCGAGCGTCGCCAAAAAGGAGGGCTTCGAACAGATATCCGCGATATTCACCGAGACCGCGGAACAGGAGAAGGAACATGCCAAGAAGTTTTTCCGTTTTCTCGAAGGGGGCATGGTGGAGATTACCGCCTCCTATCCTGCGGGCGTGATAGGCACGACGGCCGAAAATCTGCTTGCAGCGGCCGAAGGCGAGCTGGAAGAGTGGGGTGAACTCTATCCCGATTTCGCGAAGGTGGCCGACGAAGAGGGCTTTCCGCAGATTGCAGCTACTTTCCGCATGGTAGCTAAAGTGGAGGTCGAACATGAAAAACGTTACCGCCGTCTTTACAAACGGGTTATCGACGGAACGGTATTCGAGCGCGAGGAGGAGACGGAATGGCAGTGCCGTAACTGCGGTTATGTGCACAGGGGTAAGAATGCTCCTGCGACCTGTCCTGTTTGCCAGCATCCGCAGGCATTTTTTGAAGAGGAGAAGCAGAACTATTGATTTTTTCTCTGTGCAACGGAATCTGAAAGGCCGCCCGGAAAAGGCGGCCTTTCCTGTGTGTCGGCATGCTGCGTCGGAACGTTTGGCGGAGCCGGTCTCAAAGGTTCAGCAGCCACTCGATGACGGGTATGAGAATGGCGGTCATGATGCCCATGACGCCGATGGCCAGGCCGCTTATCGCTCCTTCTATCGCGCCCAGCTCCATAGCCCTGGCCGTACCGAGTCCGTGGGCGGCCGAACCGAGTGCCAGGCCCCGGGCGATGCGGCTCCGGATACCCAGTCTGTCGAGAATGAACGGACCGACGATTCCGCCGAAGATACCTACCACGATGACGACCACGGCGGCGATGGCAGGGATGCCGCCCGACCGTTGGGCGATACTCATGGCGATGGGAGTAGTGACGGATTTGGGTTCGAGCGACGCTATCAGCGTCCGGTCGGCTCCCATCCAGCGGGCGATGAGCACCACGCTGACGATGCCGATGACGCTTCCCACGAAAACCGAGGTCAGGATGGAGATTCCGTTTGCTTTCAGGTGTTCTCTCTGTTCGTATAACAAATAGCCCAATGCCACGACTGTCGGGCCCAGGAGAAAATTGATGATGCGGCTTCCGGCCTCGAATGTAGCGAAAGGGATGCCGAGAAACCGGATGCCGAGGGCAAGCACCGGTATAGAGACCAGCAGCGGATGCAGCAGGCTGAGCCGTGTTTTCCGGTAGAGCCACAGTGCGGCGAGGTAGACGCCCGTGACGAGTGTCAGGATGAATATTTCCGAATGGAGGAGTGGGTTCATGGTCTGGTGTCGTTGATTGCGGCCTCTTGTGCTGCCGTGTCCGTATCGGGTACTCCTGCGGCGGGGGGGGGGGGGGAGACGGTTCGGGGTTTGGCTGCCCGTCTCCGGCTCCTGCTCTCCAGCCACTCCTGTGTGCAGGCGACCGTCACGATGACGGCTACCGTACTTACGGCGCAGGCCGTCAATACCGCCTGCCAGGATTGCGAAAGGATGTCCATTGCATTGACGATGCCCACACCGGCCGGCAGAAAAAAGAGTCCCATGTTGTCGGTCAGGAACCGGGCGACCGGTCTGACTGTTTCCGGTTTGACGACTTTGCCGCAGAGTGCTGCGAACAGCAGTATCATGCCGATGACGCTGCCCGGTATGAGACCGCCCGTCAGCGTACCGATAAATTCGCCGGCGGCGTAAAACAGCAGAATGATGAAAATTCCCGGTAACATGGAATGCACGTTGTCTGTCGAGGGCGCAAATGTAATGCTTTTCTGCCAAGAATATCTCCGCTTCGTCTTTTTACGCCCGATTTCCAGTGGGGGCGAGTACAGGTGTTGCGGTGCACCGCCTGCCGTTCGCTTCTCCACCGTCTCTCCGGTTTTTGGTATTGTTCCGTAAATGGACTATTTTTGAAACAAATGTTTTGCGGAATGATGCCTTTTTCAAAGATAAGGAGATACTATTTTACGGCCTGCGCCCTTCTTTTTGTGTTGCTTTTCGTACTCATGCTGGCCCGTACCGGCTGGAGGCTCACGCCTCAGGCGTTACTTTCGACCGTTGTGGGATGGCTGTTGCTCTGTGCCGTCATTATCGGAGTGGTCTATCTCGTCGTCAGCCGGCGCAAGACGAAAGGGAACGGAACGGACGGCGGGACCGAACGCAACGTCTGAACCTCTCGTGCCGGTCGGGCGGTGGCTTCGGTCGTTTCCGGACGTTGGGGACTACCGTCGATATTCTGCCGTCGGCAGGGAATCGGAATCGTTTTAAAACAGGAAGTTCGATGGATATACTTGCTTCGTTGGAGATAAGGCGGGTGTCCGGCAGTGAGTTGCCGCAGCGTCTTTTGCTGGCGGCAGACGAGTCGCGGGAAGCCGTCGCCGACTATGTGGACCGCGGCTGGTGTTACGGCGCCTTTCTCGCCGGACGCATGGTCGGCGAATATGTTCTGCTCCACACCCGGCCGTTTACGGCGGAGGTGGTGAATATCGCCGTCGAACCGGCGGTACAGCGGCAGGGGATAGGCGGTGCGATGCTGCGCCATGCAGCGGAGACCGCTCGTGCGTCCGGTTTCCGCAAACTCGAAATCGGTACGGGCAATTCCGGATTCGGACAGATGGCTCTCTATATCCGGTGCGGTTTCCGAATGGAGTGGATAGACCGCGGTTTTTTCTCCCTCCACTATCCTGAGCCCATCCTGGAGGCGGGACTTCCCTGTACGGATATGGTGCGCATGGGTATGTTGCTATGAGCAGGGCGGCGGCGTAGGATATTTTGACGGCTGCGGTTTTGTCTGCGTCTCTTTATTAAAAGAGAAAAGTCCGGCCATAAGCCGGACTTTTCCTATCCATACAATGGATGACAGATTACCACGCGAAGAGCGGGTAATCGGCCATCAGTTTGTGTACTTCTTCCCTTACGGCAGCTATCGTGTCGGGGTTGTCGATGTCGGAAAGCACCCTGTCGATGAGGCTTACGATGTAATCCATCTTGTCCTCCTTGAGGCCGCGGGTGGTGATTGCCGGCGTGCCGATACGGATACCGGAGGTGAGGAACGGCGAGCGGCTGTCGAACGGCACCATGTTCTTGTTGGTCGTGATGTCGGCCTCCACGAGTGTGCGTTCCGCCTTTTTACCCGATATTTCCGGGAATTTGGTGCGGAGGTCTATCAGCATCAGGTGGTTGTCGGTACCGTTGGAAACCAGCTTGTAACCGCGTTTCATGAAGGCATCGGCCATGGCGGCCGCATTTTTCTTCACCTGTGCCTGATACTCTTTGTATTCAGGCTGGAGCGCTTCGCCGAAAGCTACGGCTTTGGCTGCGATGACGTGTTCCAGCGGACCGCCCTGAATGCCGGGGAATACGGCGGAGTTGAGGACGGCCGACATTTTCTTGATTTCGCCTTTCGGCGTTTTGATGCCCCAGGGGTTGTCGAAATCCTTGCCCATAAGGATAATGCCACCGCGCGGACCGCGGAGCGTCTTGTGCGTAGTGGAGGTGACGATATGGGCGTACTTCACCGGGTTCTTCAGCAGCCCTGCGGCGATGAGGCCGGCCGTATGGGCCATGTCGATAAGAAGGATGGCGCCCACCTTGTCGGCGATTGCACGCATGCGTTCGTAATCCCATTCGCGGCAGTAGGCCGAAGCACCGCCGACGATGAGTTTGGGTTTGTGCTCCATGGCGAGCGCTTCCATCGCATCGTAGTCAATGGTGCCGGTCTCCTGGCCTACCTGATAGCCGACGGCCTTGTAGAGGATGCCGGACATGTTGACGGGCGAACCGTGCGAGAGGTGGCCTCCGTGTGCCAGGTCAAGACCCATGAAGGTGTCGCCGGGTTTGAGTACGGCCATGAAAACTGCCATGTTGGCCTGTGCGCCCGAGTGGGGCTGTACGTTGGCGTATTCGGCGCCGTAGAGTTCGCATACGCGGTCGATGGCGAGTTGTTCCACCTTGTCCACCACCTGGCAGCCGCCGTAGTAGCGTGCGCCGGGATACCCTTCGGCGTATTTGTTGGTGAGTACGGAGCCCATGGCCTGCATCACCTCGTCGCTGACGAAGTTTTCCGATGCTATCAGTTCGATACCGTGGAGCTGACGCTGTTTTTCCTGTTCAATGAGGTCGAAGACCTGATTATCCCTTTTCATGAAGTTTTTAATGTTTATATTGAAAATGAATCGTCTCTTGCATTCGAGTTCCCGCAAAGTTAAACTTTTTTCCATTGAATTTCTACCGGAAGCGGAAAATAACAGGGAATAATCCGGCGCATCGTGTTCCGTGCCTTGCGGCGGAGAGATGTGTCGAACAAAAAGAGAAATTATTTGGAAATCATGAAATAAAAAGTTATATTTGAGACAGATGCAGATACGTTTGAGGGCTTGTCGGTGAGAAATGGGTAGAGTTGTCGGTTCATCTTTAAGACTTTCGGCTTATGAAACGATTTTGTCTGCTGTTTGCAGTCGCTTTTTGTGTAGCCTCTTGTACTTCCGAATGACGTTTTCGCGTGTGAATGCGGCCAGTGGCAACGTACATTGATGCATTGCAATTGGGGCTGGCAGGGGAGTTATGATGGATACTTTGCCTCTTCCGTATTCAATGCTACCATGGGACCGCATTTTAATGTTCCTGATTTGGGAGAAACCCGAAGTGCGGATAAACACAATTACAATCATCGTCTTAAGATTATCACTTATAGCGCGCTTGCATTTGTCGAGTAGATTCGTCAAACATTAAAAATTCATAATTATGCAAACCGGACTTTTTATCGCCATACTCGCGTGCGCCGGGTTTTGTGCATGCGAAAAGCTCGTTACGGATAAGTATGAGCAGGGCAGCTCCGACTCGTTCGTCGTGCAATACTGGACCTTCGACCGGCTGGAAGCCGTAACTGTCGGGCCGGAGCCCCGGTTGCAGCTCTACCTGAGGAGTTCGCCGGAGCACCGCCGGACGTATTACGGCGTTCTGTCGGACTGGGAGGAGTTGAAGCGGGCCTACGAGGCGAAGTGCGCCGAACACGGCGACCGGGGATATCCGTTCGTCTTTACCTATGGCCCCCGGTCCGAATATGGTGCCGAACTCCTTTCCCGATAAGGATTTCCGCTCTATCGAGGTGGTGAGCGATACGGATTTCGATGAGGCGCACCCCGCCGGTACCCGGCTGGATGACGTGATGATGTTCTGCTCGGCTTCGCCGTGGCGTTTCATACGGAGCCGTTACGTCGAGCAGGGGGAGTGGAATGCCGGAGTCCCTGCGGAGGTTTATCGCTATTTCGGCACCGTCCTGCCCTACGATACGGAGTGGAAGAGCTGTTACCATCCGGTATACGGTAAAGTGTCGGAGCTGACGACTGATGACCTGACGCTGCTGGGCGGAGACGACGGCGGGCGGCGAATGGGCATGATTGGGGTACTGACCTTTCTCGTACGGCCCAACCGGGCGGCGACGCATACGCTGACCGTGACACTTACCTCCGTGGACGGGGAGCGTTATTCCGCCTATGCGGCGGTGGCTCTGGAGTAACTGTTTCCTGGGAAGAGGTCCTCCGGGGCGGCTGCCCGTTGCCAGGGTATTGTGCCGGGAGTGTCGTTTGTCGGAGGAGTGTCCCGGGCCATCGTCTCGGAAGCGGACTGCATGCACATCGTTTATAGGGCGTTGGACGTCGGACATCGTGGAATAACCTTGAAATAACGTTTGGCCCGAAGGTCGTCCGGCAGTAAACCGGACGGCCTCCTGCGAATGTGAGCGGATGAAGTTTGTGCTGCCGGGGCAGGGGCACCTGCATGAAAAAAAATTGTAGGTAATTGTCAAGGGAGGCTTCGGATGCGTTCCGGCCGGAACGGGAAGCAGGAGACGCTGCGTCTCCTGCTTCCCGTTTACCTTGTATCCGCGCGGCCTTGTCAGCGACGGACGACGGCGATGGATACGAGCTCGGAACTCTCTTCGAGTTTTCCGCGTTTGTTAAGGGTCTGCGACTTTACTTCTCCTATACCCTCTGCATACCACGTGACGGATTGGGTGGTCGTTCCCATCCCTATGGGGGTTTTCATCACCTCCGTCTCGTTCACTGTCCAGCAGTCGAAAGTACCGGCCGGGACGGTTACCGTTTCCCGGCCGGTTATGCTGCGGTCTTTGATGGTTATTTTGATGATATCGAACTGTCGGTCATTTGACTTTAACGACATGGAGATGTGGACCGTTTCGAGTTGCTGGCCCACTTGCGGGTGAAGCGGATAGCAGATTTCGTCCATCGCCACCGTGAAGTCGATGTCATCGTTTCCCAGGATGCTTTCCTTTATCTCCGCTATCAGTTGGTCGATGTTCTCCATCGGAAAGATTACCCTGTCGCCGGATATGCGTATCCGTACGGTGATGTCCGACATGGCCGAAGTGTCGGCCGTCAGGGGCTTGCCGTCTGCATCCAGCGCTCTGTCGTTTATGGTGATTACCGTGCCTTCCGCCGTTTCGGCGATGTCGGTAACGGTTTGGACGGAACGGCCGACGATATTTCCTTTTCGGTCCCTGTTCACGTATGTAAGTGCGGTTCCCTTTTCGGACGGTACGAAAGGGTTTCCTGCAATGCAGACCGGTACGGCGAACAGGAGCGTGAGGGATGCGATAATCGGTTTCAGTGCTTTCATGGCTGTTTCGGATTTACGGTCGGAGGTCATATCTTCCCGTGTCGATAGGACAAAGCTATGAAAAATAAACGGATTATCCTCTGTGCCGGTCGGCTGAAAAGCATGGCGGGGTTCCGCTGCCTCGGAAAAAAGTGTTATATTTGCCTGGATTTTACCTAAACATCTTGACTATGAAATTACTTGAAGGAAAAGTGGCCGTGATAACGGGTGCGGCCCGCGGCATTGGCAAGGCCGTTGCCCTTTGCTTTGCCGAGAACGGTGCGGATATCGCCTTTACCGACCTGTCCATAGATGAGAACGGCAGGAAGACGGAGGAGGAGATACTTGCGTTCGGGGTGCGCTGCAAGGCCTATGCCTCCAACGCCGCCGATTTCCAGCAGACGCACGAGGTCGTCGAGAAGATAATGGGCGATTTCGGCCGTATAGATATTCTCGTAAACAATGCGGGTATCACGTGGGACGGACTGATGCTGAAGATGGAGGAGAAGCAATGGGATATGGTCATCAATATCAATTTGAAGTCTGCATTCAATTTCATCCATGCTGTTACCCCGGTTATGATGCGTCAGCGCAGCGGAAGCATTATTAACATGTCTTCGGTGGTAGGCGTGCACGGCAATGCGGGGCAGGCCAACTATTCGGCTTCGAAAGCGGGCATGATAGGTCTTGCCAAATCCGTTGCACTCGAATTGGGTGCGCGCGGCGTACGTGCCAATGCCATCGCTCCTGGCTTCATCATCACCGATATGACTGCCAAGTTGCCCGAGGCTGTCAAAGAGGAGTGGAACAAGAAGATACCGCTTCGCCGCGGCGGTACTCCCGAGGAAATCGCCAAAGTGGCCCTGTTCCTCGGCAGCGATCTTTCCAGCTATGTCAGCGGCCAGGTCATCGAGGTGAACGGTGCCATGAATTCCTGATAACGGCCGTTTGTGAACGGAGAGGGGATGTGCGAACAGGTTTTGCGCATCCCCTTGTCGTATTTCGGCGTGTGCGGAAAACGCAGCGAAATGTATGTATTAGGAGAAACGGGAAGGAATCGCTATCATTGCGACAGAAACAATGTGTTGTAAGGTATGCTGAAGTGGAGTATTCTGTCGTTATGTGCGGTACTGTTCCCGTTGTCCGGATTCGGGCGGGAAACGGCCGCCGGAACCGAATCGGAACCAAGTCCCCGCGATTCCGTCCGGCAGGCGTATATGGACGAACTGGACTTCATCATCGACTGCATCGAAAACCGGTATGTTTCCGGCCGCCGAGGTATCGGCGACGAGGAGTGGCAACAGGGGGTGGAATCCGTGCATAGCGGTGCTGCGATATATCTTCGCGATTACCCGGCTGTGTGGTGGTTATGGCGTGACTATAGCATGCTTTTGGACGACGGTCATTTCGCTTTTCCCGACAACGGTTCGTTCAGCCGTTATGAACTGTTCGCTGAGAGCCAACCGATTTTTCCGTTATGGATACAGATATGGGTAGACGGCTCCATATATAATGTTTACGATTACAGCGGAGTGATTCCGGAATGTTCGGAAATTATCGCAATTACGAAGTTCTATAACGGACAACGTGCACAGACGTTTTCTGGGAAAGGATTGGGGATTGGTTGCATGCGGCTGACTCCCGGCGAACCGGCATACGCTTTTGCCAATGGCAACTCCTGTCATCAACCCAATCCGCGTGACTGGGCGAGTTTCACGAATTTCCTGTCCGATTTTTCGATGCCGCCGTGGGAAGTCGTCTACAAGGTACCGGGTGCCGAACAGCCGGATACAGTCATGCTGGACGGAATAAGACGCGACGAACTGTTCAAACTGTACAAAAAGACGGGTAACAAGCGCCGTGCTAAGGAGGAACTCGGTTTTGCACGCAAGCCGATAATCTATGCCGATATGGGTGACGGCGTGGGCGTACTTACGATTAACTCGTTCTGGGGGAAACGGTGGAGCCATATGCTGTTGTTCGGTAAGGACTGGCGTTACAAGCGGCTGCTGCGGCAGGCCATGCGCCGCATCGACCGAGACGGAATCGACCGGCTGGTCATCGACGTGAGCCTCAATACGGGCGGCATGGCGGAGAATGTCTTTTATACGCTCGATTATCTGACGGACAAGCCGGTAGACATAACATACACCTACCTTATAACGGACGAATGCCGCGAAACGGCGAAGAACAACGTCGACCGGAGTCCGTACTTGTCCGAGGCCGACAGGGAGTATATGATGCACTATATCGACAGCGTGCCGGACGGCACCCGTTTCCGTACCGATACGGTGCGCCGGATGCGGTATCTCCCGCAGCGCCCGAAACACGCCTACGACGGCGAGGTCTATGTGCTGACGAGCCATCAGACCTATTCGGCGGCACAGATGTTCGCCCGTTACTGTCAGGTACTCGGCATCGGGAAGGTGGCCGGGCAGCACTGCGGCGGTTACAATGCCGTGACGGGAAATGCCGCACGGGTAGAACTGCCCGTTTCGCGTTGGATGCAGTTTCAGGTGCCTTTCCGCGAAGAGGTCATTTCCCCCGACGACGAACCGTATACATACCCGACGGTGGACATTCCGATAGAGCATCCGTTTGAGGAGTGGCTGCATCGCGAAAACCGCAGTCTCGAACGGTTGCTGCGGATGATAGAGGAGTAGGGGAGCGCTGTAAGGAACGGTACGGATGCAGGACTCCGGATGGCTCATGTCATCCGGAGTTCATTCGTCTTGTGTCCGCCGTCGATTGTGCGGATGCGGTGTGCCTTTCATGCAGAAAAGTTTGGGGGCTTAGTAGGACAGAATTTTATGGAGAATTACGATTATCTTTGTAAAGTTATTGGCGGATTTTGTGTGTCCTGCAACGGGGAGTATGTTTTTTTGCCCTTTTAAAAATATGAAGGTGGGCTCTTTTCGCGTTATATCGTACAGAGAGTGAGGACGGGTTGTCTGCCGTCTAACACAAAACTAAGTGAGAGTAAAGTAAATTTCCCGTATGTGCTGCCGCGGTCGGCAGGAGAATTTGTGTATACAGCGGTGCGCGGTCGGCGTATTGCAGCGCCCGGGTTCGGCAAGGGCATTCGGTGTCACCGCAGACGATAGCTGGGCGAACAGGACTCCTTCCGGTAGTCCGGCGGGTTATCGTGCCGGCAGCCGGAACAGGCGGAGTTGCCGTGGTGCAACATCCGTATGGTCGGAGACCGGCCGTGACCGTCGTGCCGTTTTTGGGAACCTGGAAGCTGCGGGCTTTCGTATAAATGTTTTAGGGATATGATTGTAGGATATTTGAGGGTCAGTACGGGAAAACAGAATTTGGCCAATCAGCAGGACGAAATCAGGCGTTTCGCCGAGAGCAGGAATTTTACGGTGAACAGTTGGGTGACGGAGGTAGTCAGCGGAAAGAAGAACGAACGCGAGCGGAAGCTCGGTACGTTGTTGAAGCGGATGAAACCGGGCGATACGCTGATAGTGACGGAGATTTCCCGCTTGAGTCGTACCCTGACCGATATCATGGCGATAATGGGAAAGTGCCTGAGCCGTGAGATAAATCTCTATACCACCAAGGAGGGGTACTCCTTCGACAACAGCATCAACAGCAAAGTGCTCTGTTTTGCCTTCGGACTGGTGGCGGAGATAGAGCGCAATCTGATTTCCATGCGTACCAAAGAGGCGTTGGCACTGCGCAAGGCGGAGGGGGTGACGCTCGGCAGGAGAAAAGGCAGTTATACCAAGACGAATATCTTGATGGCCAACCGACAGGCGATAATCGAGATGCTCAACAACGACAAGTCGATAGGCGATATTTGCAAACGTTTCGACATATCGCGCGATACGTTCGCCAAATTCCGGAAAAGATATCCGTCCGTGCAGAAGGCGGTTCAGGAGAAGGAGGTGAGGCGGATTGCTGCGTATGGCGGTACGAGGTCTTCTTCCCGTCCGGTTTAACTATCGAGGGGAACAGCGTGCTGCCGTTCCCCTCGATAGCTTGTATGCGTAAGACATGTGCTGTCAGGCCTTGCCTGCACTGCCCAGCACCTTTTCGCATTTGTGCTTGTAGAGTTCCTTCAGCCATTCGCGAGCCGGGCCGAGGTATTTGCGCGGGTCGAATTCGGCGGGTTTGGTCCAGAGTATTTCACGCACGGCCGCCGTCATGGCCAGCCGTCCGTCGCTGTCGATGTTGATTTTGCAGACGGCGCTTTCGGCAGCCTTGCGGAGCTGGTCTTCCGGAATGCCGATGGCGTCTTTCACTGCGCCGCCGTATTTGTTGATGATGTCCACGTATTTCTGCGGTACGGAGGACGAACCGTGGAGGACAATCGGGAAGCCGGGAATGCGTTTTTCAATCTCTTCGAGGATGTCGAACCGAAGGGGCGGCGGTACGAGTACACCCTCCGCATTGCGGGTGCACTGTTCCGGCCGGAACTTGTTCGCCCCGTGCGATGTGCCTATCGAGATGGCGAGGGAATCCACACCCGTCTTGGTGACGAAATCCACCACCTGGTCGGGTTCGGTGTAGGTATGGTGTTCGGCCGATACTTCGTCTTCGATACCGGCCAGAACGCCGAGTTCTCCTTCGACCGTTACGTCGAATTGGTGGGCGTATTCCACCACCTTGCGGGTGAGCGCCACGTTTTCGTCATAGGGAAGGTGGCTGCCGTCTATCATGACCGACGAGAAACCCATGTCGATGCAGGATTTGCAGAGTTCGAAGGTGTCGCCGTGGTCGAGATGGAGGCAGATGGGAATGTTCCTGCCCAGCTCCTTGGCATACTCCACGGCTCCCTGTGCCATGTAGCGCAGGATGGTCTGGTTCGCATACTTGCGTGCTCCGCTCGAAACCTGCAGGATGACGGGCGACGCGGTTTCGACGCAGGCCTGTATGATGGCCTGCATCTGTTCCATGTTGTTGAAGTTGAAGGCCGGGATGGCATATTTTCCCGCCATGGCTTTCTCGAACATCTCTCTGGTATTGACCAGTCCCAATTCCTTGTATGATACCATATCGAATCAGTTTTAAGGTTTATATTAAAAGAATGATGATGATAACGTCGCAATTTGCATACCGTCGGGCGGAAAGTGCGCATACCCGGTTGTTGTTATTTTAATAACGTTGCATACCCGGATATTGCGGCTAATTTCCTATCTTTGCCAACGGTATTCCAAAGGTAAGCAAAAACATTGGAGACGGGCAAGGATGGCGTGAGAATTATTTTTTCCTGAGCGGCCGTGCCGTGTCCGTCCGAATTAAAAATAGCATGACGATGTCGGAATTCAAGTATCAGGAACCTTTCCCGCTGGGAAAGGACGAAACCAAGTACAGGCTTCTTACCAAAGATTATGTGCATGTGGAAGAGTGCTGCGGCAGGCGTATCCTGCGTGTGGATGCGCGCGGGCTCGAATTGCTTTCGCGCGAGGCTTTCGCCGAAGTGTCTTTCTATCTGCGTGCGTCGCACCTGCAGCAGGTCGCCAACATACTGAAAGACCCGGAGGCGACCGACAACGACAAATTTGTAGCCTATACGATGCTGCTCAATCAGGTCGTGGCCGCTCAAGGGGAGCTGCCTACTTGTCAGGATACCGGTACGGCGATAGCGATATGCAAGAAGGGCGAAGATGTCTATACAGGGACGGACGATGCCGAAGCCATCACGAAGGGAGTGTATGAGACCTACCGCGACCGTAATCTGCGTTATTCGATGGTGGTGCCTTTCACCATGACCGAAGAGAAGAACAGCGGCAACAACCTGCCGGCCCAGATAGACATCTATTCCGAACCGGGCAACCAATACAAGTTCCTTTTCATCACCAAAGGCGGCGGTTCGGCCAACAAGACTTTTCTCTATCAGCAGACCAAGGCGCTGCTGAACGAGGAGTCGCTGACGAAGTTCGTCAGGGAGAAGATAAAGGACCTCGGTACGTCGGCCTGTCCGCCTTACCACCTGGCAGTCGTGATAGGCGGCACCTCCGCCGAGGCCAACCTCGCGGCGGTCAAGAAGGCTTCGGCCGGTTATTACGATGCGCTGCCTACAAGCGGCAACGAGGGGGGCCGTGCTTTCCGTGATTTGGAGTGGGAGGCGAAAATACTGAAGATATGCCAGGAGAGCGGCATCGGGGCGCAATTCGGGGGCAAATACCTTGTTCATGACGTGCGGGTTATCCGGATGCCCCGCCATGCGGCGTCGTGTCCGGTGGGTATCGGCGTGAGCTGCTCGGCCGACCGCAATATCAAGGCAAAGATAACCGAAGAGGGTATTTTCCTCGAAGAGCTCGAACACAATCCGGCCCGCTTCCTGCCGGCCGATGCGCCGATAATGAAGCCGGCGGTGGAGATAGACCTCGATGAGGGAATGGACAAGGTGCTGGAGACGCTCTCCAAATATCCGATTAAGACGCGTCTGAACCTGAAAGGTACGCTGATTGTAGCACGCGACATCGCGCATGCCCGTATCAAACAGATGCTTGACGAGGGTAACCCCATGCCGGAATACATGAAAAAACATCCCGTTTATTATGCAGGACCGGCCAAGACGCCGAAAGGGATGGCGTCGGGCAGTTTCGGGCCGACGACCGCGGGACGGATGGACCCTTACGTGGATTTGTTCCAGAGTAAGGGCGGGTCGATGGTCATGGTGGCCAAGGGCAACCGTTCGCAGGAGGTTACCGACGCATGTCGGAAACATGGCGGTTTCTACCTCGGCTCTATTGGCGGACCTGCCGCCATTCTGGCCAAGGAGAGCATCAAGAGCGTGGAGGTGGTCGATTTTCCGGAACTCGGCATGGAAGCGGTACGCAAGATATATGTCGAGAACTTTCCGGCATTCATCATCGTGGATGATAAAGGCAACGACTTCTTCGCCGATTTCAAACATTGATTGCGAATGCGGCGTTCCCATTCCCGCCCGCCGGAAAGTTTTCCGGCGGGCGGGAATGTTTTCGGCGATGCCGGGAATGCAGTACGGTTCCGTCGGCGGAAAATATCCTGATAAGAGCGGGGAATCGATACGTTTATTTGTCTGTCACCGCCAAAATGAATATTTTTGTCTGCCGGAACACTAAAAGCCGGATTCCGTGCGTTATAGCGGCATAAAGCAGTTCCGAGGGGCCCGCAGGGCACGGCAGGCAGGCGTGCGCTCTTTTTCCTGTCTGCGCCGGTGCCGCCCCGTGTATTACGGAGACTTCGGCCGAGGGCAGCGGGGCAGGCTGTTCCGGAAGTGTGATTCGATTCGATATATGAGGAAATACGTCGGAAAATTCTTACTGTTGTTGGTGATGGCGGCCCTACCTGTGGCGGTATGGGGGCAGAAAGTCGCCTTTGAGGTCAATGCCCCGCGTGTGGTAGCCGTGGGAGAGATATTCCGTATCGAGTATGTGACCGACTCGAAACCGCAGGATTTTAAGGGCCCTCAGTTTGAAGGAGTGGATGTATTGGCCGGACCGACGCTCTCCACGAGTAAATCGGTATCCATCGTGAACGGTAACATGACGCAGGAGGTGCGTTATACCTATACGTATGTGCTGCAATGCAATTCGGAGGGCGAATTCAATGTGTCCGAGGCGGTTCTGACGGTGAAGGGCAAGACGTACAGCACCGCTCCTTTCGCAGTCAGGGCTTTGACGGAACAGGCTGCTGTCAGCGGGGAACAGGGCGCAGGTGGACATTCCGACCGTCCCACGCTGGCCCCCGACGACATTCTGATACGGGCGGTAGTCGACCGGAAAGAGGTATATAAGGGAGAGCCCGTCCGGGTGACCTATAAGCTGTACAGGCGGGTCCCGCTGAATCTCGAAAGCGCCAAATTTCCCACCTACAACGGTTTTTGGGCCCAGCAGCTCAATGTGGACGGTTATCCGCCTCAGCGGGAGGAGTTCAACGGCAAAATATACGATACGCATGTCATCCGCGAAGACCTGCTGTTTCCGCAGCAGGCCGGCAGTCTGACCGTTGACCCACTTGAACTGAGCGTGGTAGCGCAGATAGTGATGGAGCCGCGCCGTCAGTCTATCATCGACGACTTTTTCGGAGGCCCCAACATACAGGAGGTGCGTCGCAAGGTCGCTACGGCTCCGGTATCCATCACGGTGAAGGAACTGCCTGCCGGTGCTCCTTCGGGCTTTTCGGGAGCTGTCGGGGATTTCCAGTTGGAAACGGTCGCTCCGCCGCCCGAAGTGGCTGCCAATTCGGCATTCACTTTCGGTATCAAGATTTCGGGCAGCGGCAATCTACCCCAGATACAGGCGCCGAAACTCTCCCTGCCGGCCTCGTTCGAGCAGTACAACGTGAAGACTACCGAAAGTTTTAATAACACTTCGGGCGGCATTTACGGATACCGTCAGTTCGAGTATCCGGTAATTGCTCGCGTGGCCGGCGAGTACAACCTTCCGCCGATAGAGTTTACCTATTTCAATCCCCGTTTGAAAACATACGAAACACTGTCCGGCCCCTCCATGGCGCTGACCGTGGTTCCCGATTCGACCGGCATGGGCGGTTCGGTGCAGGGGGCTGTGCTCAGCGGGCTCTCGAAAGAGGATATCAAGATTCTCGGTCGGGATATCCGTTTCATCAAGCTCGATTCCCCGCATCTTCGGCAGAAAGGCGGTCTGTTCTTCGGCAGTGTGTGGTATTTCCTCTGTATTGCGGCCATAGGCGGTCTCTTTGCGGGCCTGCTGGTATGGCTGCGCAAGGTGGCCGAAGAGCGCCACAACAGCGCCCTTATCAAGGGGAAAAGGGCCAACAAGGTGGCGTTGCAGCGTTTCCGTGCGGCTGAGGAGCACATGAAGGCCGACAACCAACGGGGCTTCTATGAAGAGATGCTGAAGGCGTTGTGGGGATACATAGGCGATAAGCTCAATATCCCTTCGTCGAATCTTACAAAAGAGAATGTTCGTGAAGAATTGGTGAAGCGGGGCGTATCGCCTGAAGCGGCACAGAAATACATCGATATCATCGTGGAGTGCGAATACGCCCAATATGCTCCGGCGGCTACGGGTCGGATGACGGAGGTGTACGGGGCCGGAGTGGAGATGGTCTCCAGACTCGAAAGCATAATCGGAAAGTAGTGGCGGGCATGATGAAAAGGATAATTCTTTTGATAGGTTTTCTCGTATGTGCGGTTCCTGCGCTCTATCCGCGTGAGGCGGAAGTGAAAGCGGAGGCGGAGAAGGTGTGGGAAAGAGCCAATACCCTCTATATCAATGGAGATTATGTCGGGGCGGCGGCATTTTACGAGGCTATTGTCGACAAAGGGTATATAAGCGGGAGATTGTTTTATAATCTCGGCAATGCATATTTCAAGGCGGGCGAGCTGGGCAGGGCCGTGCTCAATTACAACCGGGCCCAGAAGCTGATGCCGTACGACAAGGACGTAACCTATAATCTTGCCGTAGCCAATGGGTATGTCAAGGATAAGATAGACACCGTACCGGAGTTTTTCCTTTCCAGATGGATAAAGGCCTGGCGCTCGTCGCTCGACAGCAATACGTGGGCCGCAAGGTCGCTGGTACTGCTTGCCGTCGCATTGGCCGGCGTGTTGGTGTTCCTTTTGGAGGAGCGCAGCGGGTGGCGCAAGGTCGGTTTCGTGGCGGCCGTGGTTTTTACCGTACTTTTCGTCTTTGCGGTGGTTTTTGCGGCGGTTGAGAAAAGAGAGCTTACGCAGGCTTCCGAAGCCATCGTGATGGTGCAGGCCGCTTCAGTGAAGAGTGCTCCGGAGAAGGAGGGCAGCGACATTTTCATTCTGCACGAGGGGACGAAGGTGGAGGTGCTGTCGTCGTACGACGGTTGGACAGAGATAATGATTGCCGACGGCAACAAAGGATGGGTGCCTACCGACTCTGTGGAACTGATAACCTATTGACTTCGGAATCGTTCCGGAGCACAAGCAGGCCTGAAAGGGGCCATACGATTACTAAATGTCTGAATTGCTTGATGATGCGGTGAGGGAGCTCTCCCGCCTGCCGGGAATAGGACGGCGCACTGCCCTGCGGCTTACCCTGCACATGCTGCGCATGGACGAGGAGGAGGTGCGGCGCATGACGGCTGCCATAGACCGTTTTCGCAGTGATATTAAATATTGTGCTCGCTGTAATAATTTGTCTGACAGCGATGTGTGTACTATCTGTTCGGACCCGTCGCGCGACCGGTCGGTGGTGTGCGTCGTCGAACAGGTGGGCGATGTTCTCTCCATAGAAAATACCCGCCAATACAACGGGCTGTATCATGTGCTCGGCGGCGTCATATCGCCCATGCAGGGAATTGCTCCGTCCGACCTAAAGATAGACCTGCTGTTGGAGAATATAGAGAAGGGGGGGGTGAAGGAGGTCATTCTTGCAATGAGTACGACCGTGGAAGGCGAAACGACACTTTTTTATATTACCCGCCGACTGGCACGGTTTCCCGACCTGAAAGTAACCAATATCGCACGTGGGATAGGGTTCGGTGACGAGATAGAGTATGCTGATGAATTGACCATAGCCCATGCTCTTCATAACCGTACTCCGGTCAGCCGCTGAGCGGGTTTCGTTTTTGCGGAGCGGACAATAAAAGAGAGGCAGTGCCCATTTATGGCACTGCCTCTCTTTTGCAGTGATTGCCGGCATCGCTTTTACTCTTCGTCCACCGGTTTGTCCGTGGGTTCGAAAACGGCCTTTATCTTGTTATCGACGAAAAGGTAGAGGTTCTTTTCGTCAAGCTGATAGAGGTGTACGTTTTCGAACATGCGGAAGAACTCCGTTTCGATGTTCGGGTCGAGGCATGCCATCATGGTGGATGCTACGGGGCCTATCTTTATTCCTCCGTTGGCGTTTACGACCTGATAGGGACCGAAGAAACGGTTGCATTCGCCGATACCGGCCACACGTCCGTCGGCCAGGAATGACAGTTCGTATTTGTCGGGGGCGTCGACCGGTTTGCCGTCGAACTCCACCAGATGCCATACGGTTCCCTGTATGGGCCTGGTTGCCGCTTCGCGGCTTTTGCGGCATTTCTGGCAGCATCCTGTCAGCAGGATTCCCGCCAGCAGGGCGACTGCCGCGATAGTGATTGTTCTCTTCATTTCCGTATTTTGTTTAAATGTCGTACAAATATAGGGATTATTCGCTGCAAACCGCATATGGCCGAGTGGGCGGGGGCGGTTTGCAGCAAATGTTCTCCCGATTCGCTGCAAACCGATTATGGCTTGGGGCATCCGAACGCGGACAGGGCTTTCCGTACTGACGGAGCAGTTTGTCACGCAGCCGGTTGAGCGTTCAACCTTCATTGAGTATATTTGTTACGACCGAATTTACAGGCCGGGCGGTCGTCCGATAACCGTTTTCGGTTTTCATCGAATATCCGTATATTTGTATTGTTTAGTTCGTATACTATTCATTAAAAGCCAATAAGTCATGAAAAAAGTAATCGCATCGCCCGATGCTCCCAAAGCGGTAGGGCCCTATTCGCAGGCTATCGAGGCCGGTGGCACCCTTTACATTTCGGGACAGCTTCCGATAAATCCTGCCGACGGCAAGATACCGGAAACCATCGAGGAGCAGACCGCACAGTCGCTCGACAATACCGCCGCCATTCTGAAGGAGGCCGGATATACGTTCGAGGATGTCGTGAAAACGACCGTGCTTCTGGATGACATGAACAACTTCGCCGCGATGAACGGGGTATATGCTCGGTATTATACAAAAGATATGCCGGCCCGCGTATGTTATCAGGTGGCCAAACTGCCTATGGGCGTAAAGGTCGAGATAGATACCATAGCGGTAAAAAAATAGGAAGACCTCGTCTCCCGATAAAAGCGGCCGTATCTTCCGATACGGCCGCTTTGTCGGTTAAGTGAATGCTGCCAGGGAAATCCCTGCTTTTATTTGTGGCGTGCGGCAGCGGTCTGTTGCAGGATAGTCCGTACCTCACGCCATCCCTCCGGCCGGCAGAGCAGGGTCAGCAGGGCGTATGCGGCGATGCCTGCCGTTATTTCGATGAGAAGGATGGCCCACAGGGCGATATGTCCGGCCAGGAGCATATGCGTACCGTAAACCGCAGCGACCATGACGGCGGACATGGCAAGGTAGGGGGCCGTGGAACGAATACCGTCCCAAATCGTCCAACGCAAGTAACGTCCCGCCCCGAGCATATTGACGATGGCGTCAGATAGGAAAATCACCGTTTGTCCCCAGGCTATCGCTTTGACCCCCATCGGAATGGTTATGGCGAGTATGACCGTGGCTATCAGCTTTTTGATGATTTCGAGACGGAATATCAGTTTGCCGTCACTCTTGATTTTCAAAATGTTGTAGGATACGACCGACAGCGGTGCGAACAGCCCCGACAGGCAGAGTATCCGGAAGTAGGGAATGACGGGCAGCCATCGCTGCGGAAGGAAGACCGCGATGAAGTCGCCGACGACGGCTATCAGTCCCAGCATGACCGGAAAGATGATGAAATTCATCACGACGGTCACCTGATGTGCGCTCGTTCTCATTTTGGCCGGATTGTCCTGCAATTGGGAGAGGGCGGGGAAAGTGACGTTCTGTACGGAGCTGATGACGGCGCTTACCGGCATGTCCTTGTACTGTTTGCCGCGGTTGTAGTAACCGAGTGCCTCTTTGGTGTACATCTTTCCGATAAAGAGTTCGGAGATGTTGGCATAGACAGTATTCGTTATGTCGCTCAGCAGTAGGCGCGAACTGTATCCGAGCATCGGCCGCAGGGCCGTAAACGAGACGCGGCGCGAGGGGCGCCATTCGCTGCGTATCCACAGGAGCATGGATTTGACTGCGGGTGTGAGCAGTCGTTGTCCGAGCAGCGACCAGATGCCGCATCCTGCGGCGGCCATGCCGACGGCCACGCAGCTTCCGGCCAGCGTGGCCCACAGAGTATATTTGGAGATGGTCTTGAAGTCGAAACGGCGGGTAAGGATGGTGTTCTGTATGTTGGAGAACGAGTTTACGGGAACGAGCAGAAACAGTACCGGGGCGAGCGTCCGCATTATGGGAGCGTTGTAATAGCTTGCCAGAAAGGGTGTGACGGCGAGCAGCACGAGGTACAGCCCGCAGGCGGTGAAGATGTTGAAAAAGAAGACAGCGGAATACTCTGCCTGCCCGACCTCTTTCCTGCGTATCAGCGCTGCGGAAAAGCCGCTGTCCACGAATACCGAACATACCGATGTGAAGACCACGAGTATCTGTATCGTGCCGTAGTCGTCCGGAAAGAGAAAGTTCATCAGTACGAGCCCGACGAACATCTGGAATACGGCCGTCAGGGCCTTCTCCGCGAAGGTCCACGCCATCCCTTTGACCACATGCTTTTTCAGCTCCATATACGGGTTTGCCCTCTTTGATTCGATTGGTATCCGGTCGGTTCGTTTCCCCGATATCTCCGGTACTGGCTGGACCGGACATCTGCTGCTGCCGGTCAGCGAGGCAGCAGGAAACTCTCTATCGCCAGCCGGTAGGAGTCGAGCCCGAATCCCGTGACTGCTCCGCGGCAGGCGGCGCCGGTCAGCGACTGCTGCCGGTAATTTTCCCGGGCGAAGATGTTGGAGATATGTACCTCCACGATGGGGACTCCGACAGCTCGGATGGCATCTGCGATAGCCACAGACGTGTGCGTATAGCCTCCTGCATTCAGAATGACGCCGTCGTATCTGCCATCGGCCGCCTGGATGCAGTCGATAAGTTCCCCTTCGATGTTGGACTGGCGGTATGTCAGCTCCACGTTGCGTGCGGCGTATGTACGGCGCAGGGCGGCGAACCACGTCTCGAAATCGGTGCTTCCGTATATGGAAGGTTCGCGCTTCCCGATGAGATTCAGGTTGGGCCCATTGATTATCAGTATCTTCATTCCTCCAAAAGGTATATCTCCTCGCCGCGGCCCTTCATATAGAAGGTTTCGCGAGCATATTTTTCAAGAAACCAGTCCTGTTTCAGGTTTTCCAGAAACGTACTGTCCTCTTTGGAACGTTCCCTGTAATATTGCTGTTCCTTCTGCATGACCTTGATACGCCGGCGTATGGCCATGGCCTCTAACACCGTATTCTTGGAAAATACGGTGATAATCAACAAAAAGGCTATCGTGATGATAACCCATAGACGATATTTCTCCCAGAATCCCTTCATTGCCGGTCTGTATCCTTTCAGGGTATCTCCATGAATTTGTGTGTCTGGAGCGATACCTTCCATTGCGGATGGGCTTTCACATACTCCGTAATGAGCCGGACGGCCTCTGCGAACCTGCTCCATTCGGGCTGCAGATAGAGCCGGCAGCTCTTTCCCGCCCGTGCTGCGCATTGTTCGGCCCACAGCAGGTCTTCGGCGTTGCCTATCACTACCTTGAGTTCATCGGCTGCTTGGAAGACCTCCTCCAGCGGAGGGGCCTGCCGTTTCGGGGAGAGGCATATCCAGTCGAATTCCCCTTGCAGCGGATGCGTTCCCGAAGTTTCGAGGAATACCTGCAGACCGTTGGCCTTCAGTCCTTCGGTCAGGGGGACCAGCGGGTGCATCAGAGGTTCTCCGCCGGTTATCACTGCACAGGGAGCGCCGGATGCCGCCGCCCGTCCGATAACCTTTTCGACGGCGGATACGGGGTAGCGGTGGATATTCCAGGTGTATTTGGCATCGCACCACGGACACCCTACGTCGCATCCGGCCAGGCGGATGAAATAGGCGGCCGTTCCCGTCTGATATCCCTCTCCTTGGATGGTGTAGAAATCTTCTGCCAGCGGCAGTGCCGTTCCCCCCTTTTCCGATGACTCTTTTCCTCTGTCGCTGCGCATGTCACACCTCCTTCGCAAGCCGGTAAATGTCGCACAGATTTCTTCCCAGACCGTCATAATCGAGTCCGAAGCCTACGATGAATCCGTCGGAAATCTCCATGGCCGGATAACGTATCGGGAAGTAGTTCCGGTAGGAGGCGGGTTTGAAGAGCAGCGTGGCCACTTCAAGCGTTGCAGGGTTCATCGCAGCCAACGAATCGGTTAGGGCCCGGATGCTTTCGCCGGTTTCGACGATGTCCTCCACTACTATCACATGGCGGGCTTCGATGTTCTCCCGAAGTCCGAAAACCTCGGTCACGCTGCCTGTGGAGGTCGTGCCGTGATAGGAGGAGAGTCGGACGAAAGATACTTCGCAGGGGAACGATATGCGCTGGAGCAGTTCGGCGAAGAACATGAAAGCCCCGTTCAGTACGCCGACGAAAAGGGGGATGCCCCTGCTGCCGTCTCCGTAATCGGCATTGATTCGGGCTGCCAGCGCCTCTATCTTGCCGATGATTTCCCCGTGCGGTACGGCGAGTTCGAATGTCCTGTCGTGGAGTCTGACGCGCGGCCTTTCGCTGTGCATGGTGATAATAATTAAGTAAAATCGTCCTTGTGCGGCTGTCCGGTGTACCGAATAGGCCGGAAACGGGTATCTTTGTGCAGGCAGGAACTCCTGCCGTACATCCGTTGCAAAAGTAATAATAAAAGCGAAGACGCCGTACGCTCCCGGGAACTTTGCAGGATTTTTGAAGAGCGTTCCGACCGTAACCGCACCGATGACGAAATGATGACAGGAAACATAGGTCAAGCCTTGCTGCTCAGCCTGATGGCAGGCTGCGCCACAGGAATAGGAAGTGCGATAGCCTTTTTTGCCAAAAAGACCAATGCGAAATTCCTCTCCTTCTCCCTGGGGCTTTCCGCCGGAGTGATGATATACATATCGTTCATGGAGCTGCTTTTCAGTTCGCGTCAGCAGCTCGAAGTCATCACGGAAAGTACGACACGGGGCAGTCTGATAACCGCCCTCGCTTTTTTCGGAGGTATCTTCATCGCCGGGCTTATCGACAAGTTCATCCCGGATACCGAGAATCCGCACGAGTTGCACAGTGTCGAGGAGATTGGGGGAGTCCCTAATCCGGAACATACCCATCGGCTGAGACGCATGGGGATAGTGACGGCGCTGGCTATCGCCGTCCACAACTTCCCGGAGGGTATCGCCACGTTCATTTCGGCACTCGATTCGGCGAAGGTGGGCATTGCCGTGGCCGCGGCCGTTGCGGTGCATAATATACCGGAGGGCATCGCCGTGTCCGTTCCGATTTATTTCTCTACGGGAAGCCGGAAGAAGGCGTTCTGGTACTCCTTCGCGTCGGGGCTGGCCGAACCGGTCGGGGCGGTATTCGCCTATCTTTTGCTGATGCCTTTCCTGACGCCCGTGCTGATGGAGTGCACGTTCGCCGTGGTCGCAGGTATCATGGTTTATATTTCGCTCGATGAGCTGCTCCCGGCGGCTCACCAATACGGTCACAGCCACCTGGCTATCTATGGATTGGTGGCGGGTATGGCTGTCATGGCGCTCAGTCTCATATTGCTCGGCTGAGGCGTCCGTTTCCGGGAACGAAGAGAGAGAATGGTATGGTGAAATGGTTCAAATCGCTCTCGCGGCAGGAGAAGGTGATGCTGCTGCTTATCCTTGTGCTTCTGATAGGGGTTATTCTGCGTTGGGACAACGTGAAACGGAAAGCGCTCATCTGGTTCCGTGCGGATGAACTCGTCGAACGGCAGGCGGATTCCGCTGCCGTGAGGCAGACGCCCGAGGCCGGTACCGTGTGGAACGAATGAATTTTTCCGTGCGGTCGGTGGCGGGGTGTGAGCGGACTTGGATGCCCGGATTATTTCCGGTCGATTTCTTTGGCGAAGACAGCCCTGCGTTTGTGCAGTACCTTGTCGAAGGTTCCCCAAAGGGCCTGGATGCGGTAATTGTCGATGAGTTCCGGATTGCTCTCGGCATAGACCGTACCCAGTTTCTGGAATTGCGGTATCATTTCGGTAAAGAGCAGTGCGGCGGCACCGAGGTTCTGTGCGGTAGGATGGGCGGCTATCAGCATCAGGTCGCATACCTCTGCCTTGTTGGAGTTCAGCGCCCGCAGCAGATGGCAGGCACCCAGCGGAAACATTCTGCCGCGGGCCTTCTGCATTGCCCGGGAGAGCGAGGGCAGGGCGACCCCGAAGGCCACGAGTTCGCCGCTTTCGTCGGCAATCAGCGTGACGAGCTCGAGCCGGAGCAACGGCACGTATTTTTTGATGTAATAAGCTATCATTTCCTCCGTCAGCTCCGAGAAGCCGTAGAGGTCCGCATAGGTGATGTTCAGCAGCCGGAATAGTTTGTGGCCGTATCCCTGCCTGACGATATCGGATATCTTTTTGAACCGCAGGACGTGTAATCCGTATTTGCGGCGCACAACCTCTGCGATTCGCTGGTGCTTGTCCGGTATTTCTTTTGGGATGAGTATCTTGTATTCTACCCATTCGGCGTCTTTCCGGAATCCCATGCGGGTGAGGAACTCCGGGTAGTAGGGATGGTTGTAGAGGCAGGCGATGGTACTGACCTCGTCGAATCCGTAGATGAGCATCCCTTCCGGGTCGAAATCAGTGAATCCCAGCGGACCGTGTATCGCCTCCATGCCACGTTCCCGTCCCCATTGTTCGACGGTCTCTATGAGGGCTTTGGCCACTTCGAAATCCTCGACGAAGTCGATGAATCCGAACCGGACACAGGCTTTACCGGTCTTGCGGTTGCTGATATGGTTGATGATGGCGACGATGCGTCCTACGGTTTTGCCGTCCCGTTTTGCCAGGAAAACTTGATGGTCATACACTTTCAGCGCCGGATTATGCCCTTCGAGTAGTGCTTCCCGCTCGTCTGCATACAGAGGCGGCACAGCATAGGGATTACCGGCGTACAGTTTAATTTTGAACTTGGTGAATTCTTTCAGTTCCTTCCTGATGGCGACCGGGCTGACGGTAATCATAAGCGAAAACGTTTGGGTTGTCGGGGAGCAGTTTTGTATCGACGCGGTAAAAATACGATAAAAACCTTTTATTTGTTCATAAAAATGTTCAAAAGAGGAATTTATTCCATAGCAGCCACTGGAATACGCAGGAAGGACGGCAATGTGCTGCCGTCCTTCCTGCGTATTACGGGAGACCTAGGTCCTGTCACTGTTCCACCCACACCAGTCTGGAGATGTCGTAACCTATACCCTTGGCGATTTCGAGGTATTTGTCCTTCACTTTTTCGGGCATAGTCTTTTCGCGCGAAAGCAGCCACATGTAGTCGAGGTTGCGTCCGATGACGAGGGCATACTTGTAGTCGGGGTCGAGTGCGGCCACGTTGTAGCCGGAATAGAACGGCCCGAAGAAGGATACTTTCAGCATCGCCACGTCGGGTTCCTCAACGAACACGGCTTTGCCCACAGACTCTTTCCACTTCCCTTTTTTGGCATCGTAGCCTCTGTTGATTACGTGGATACTGCCGTCGTCGTTCAGAGAGTAGTTGGCTGTCGTCTTGCTGAGTCCCTTTTCGAATTTGAAGTCGAACCGGGCGATTTCATACCATGTTCCGAGGTATTTGTCGGCATCGAACGGGGTGACTGCATGCGCCCCTTCGGGTATCGTCCGCTTGGTTTTGAGAGAAAATGCCGACGCCAGCAGGCCTATCGCTATCAGCGCGCCTGTTCCGATGATTAAATTTCTGCTTTTCATAAACGTATTTTGATTTGGTTGTTTGTGTATTGAAATAATCAAATAGCCTGCCACGGTGCGATGGAATGCGGAAAAATATACGGACGGAGTATTTTCCGGTCCTTCAGGGTACGGAGCGAACCGAGCTGCCTGCATGCCGAGGAGATAGGGATGGATGTGCGAGAGTATTTCCGATATCGGGACGTGGTATTGCGTTGCGGTCGTAGCGGATGGTACGGTCCCTTTTATAAGGTATAAGCCGTACAGGCCGGTCGGAAGGTGCGGAAAACGGCGGGATGTCTCAATTCGGATTCGAACGACCGTCCCGGCGTGGCTCGTACCGTCGTGAGGACAGGCTGGTAGGAAACGATGAACGCACGGCAACTTTTGCTGCCGTGCGTTCATCGTTTTGCGGAGAGGGCGGGATTCGAACCCGCGATACCCTTTTGAGGTATACGCACTTTCCAGGCGCGCCTCTTCAACCACTCGAGCACCTCTCCATCATGACTTGTCGGTAATGGCCTGCTCGTCGCTGTGAAATCCCGGCCTTCCCGATGCCTCGTTTTCGGACGAGGCGGTGCAAAAGTAATGAATAAAATCATGCAGGCAAAGCCCGACGTTAAAAAAATCGTCATTCCTGCAGTAGACGGAGGGATATGTCGTATGCTGTCGTACCTGCCTGACGACAAACCGGAAGGTGCGTTTTTATTTATGTCCATACTGCACACAACACCGGTCGGATACCTATCTTTGCCGAAATGGGAAGAAGCGGACATGCAGACCTCCCGCTGCATTACGGGAGCGTGCCGCAGTGGCTTGCCCGGCGGATGAGCCTGCTGGGCGGTGCGATTGTCGAGGCGGTAGTGATGGAGTACGGCCGGGGGGAGCTGTTGCGTAGGCTCAGCGACCCCTTCTGGTTCCAGTCGCTGGGTTGTGTGCTGGGAATGGATTGGCACTCTTCGGGAATTACTACCTCGGTCATGAATGCCCTGAAAAAATCGGTGAACTTGCGGTCGTCGGAACTCGGTGTCTATATCTGCGGCGGCCGCGGCAGGTCGTCCCGTCAGACTCCCGCTGAACTGCTGGACGTAGCCGAACGTACCGGTCTGGACGGGGAGGCGCTGGTACGGTGCAGCAGACTTTCCGCGAAAGTGGACAATACGGCCGTGCAGGATGGTTTTCAGCTCTATCTTCATTCGTTCGTCGTGACGGCGGAAGGGGATTGGGCGGTGATACAGCAGGGGATGAATCCTGCCGGTCGGATGGCCCGGCGGTATCATTGGCTCTCTTCTTCGCTGGAGTCGTTTACACAGGAACCGCATGCGTCCGTTTGCGGGCTTAATCAGGGATTGATATTGAATCTGACGCATCGGGAGGCGGCCATGACGAAAGAGGGTATTCTGGAACTTACGCGCGAACGGCCCGACAGGCTGCTGCACGAAGCGGCATTGGTCATGCCCTGCCATCATGAAGTGACCGCCGGAGATGTAGACCTCAAACGACTCGGTGCGGCGTTGATATTGGCCCACGAATCGGAAGTGGCAGATTTTGAATCGCTGCTTCTGCTGCCGGGGGTAGGCCCGCGGACGCTGCAGTCGCTGACGTTGGTCAGCGAGGTGATACACGGCACGCCGTCGCGGTTCACCGACCCGGCGCGTTTCTCTTTCGCTCACGGCGGCAAGGACGGACATCCCTTTCCGGTGCCTACCGAAATCTACGACAGAACCATAGAGGTGCTCGACCGGGCCATCCATAGTGCACGTCTCGGAGAGAGGGACAAGACGGAGGCGCTGAAGCATCTCTCGCGCGTATCCGTTTCGTTGGAACGCGGATATGAACCGGGCGATTATTTCGACAAATATGTGGAGCAGGAGCGTAGGAATGCCTGGCGATGGGGAGGAAAAACGGTGTACGGCGATGCAAAACCGCCCGACGACACTCCGCCGGAGACTGCCGGTTCCCGCCAACTGACGCTGTGGTAACGGACTGCGAAAAGGAGCGGGTTTCTTTTTGCAGCACTCGGAGCAGCCTCTTCCAGTGGAAAAGGGTTCATAAAATGCGGCGTTGAGTACGGTTAGGCATTGAAATTGAATGAGGATATATTGTGTGCAGATGTTTCCGGAAAGACCGGAATATAGGCGGATTCGATTTCAACTTAAATTATACGATTATGACACATTATGAATCACTGAAAGAGAGCATCTCGCCGCAGATGCTGAAAACGGCCGCGGCTACGCTTCGCGAGGATGAAAAGGGAGTGGCTTCGGCCGTGGCGGTATTGCTGCCTTCGTTGCTGGTCAGGTTTATGGACCAGGGTGAGACGGCACGGGTCAATGAGACTATTCGCGAAGCCGGCAATGCGGAGCTGTTTGACAGACGGGCGGAGATATTCGCCGGCCACGGAATAGATGGAGGAATGAATCTCGGCGAGCGGTTCGAAAACGAATTGGTCGGGGCGGAAAACAAGGCCTATCCGAATGCCGTGGCGGCCGAAAGCGGTATCTCCGCAGCGAGCGCCGACCGGTTGTCGGGATGGGTGGCAGCGGTTATCGCCGGCTATGTGGGCCATAAGATAGTCCGTAACAATCTCTCCATGTCTGCCGTAATGGCCGGGTTGCGTCAGGAGCGCGGCTCGGCAGTAAAGGAGATACCGGTGAAGGTGGGCCGTGCTGCGGGAATCAGCGGCATGTGCAGCAGCAGTGCGCCGGTTGCCGGACGGGACGGCAAAAGGAACAATTGGCTGGTATGGCTTATCATTGTCCTGATTGTTGTGATTATCGTCTTTCTGAGTATCCGTTCGTGCAATCGGAACGGTGGTGGAGAGGTCGTAGCGGTTACTGAAAATGTGACCGTCGTTCCGACTGCTCCGGCGGCACAGACTGCTGCTGCGAAGGAGGGACTGACTTTCGTGGAACACAAATTGCCCGACGGCAGAACCATCCGGGTGGCCGAAGGCGGATGCGAGGACTGCATGCTGAAGTATCTCCAGTCCGATGCATACCGGAAAGCCACGAACGAAGAGCTGAGCAAGAATTGGATACAGTTCGACAAGATAGATTTCATGCATGACAGCGAGACGGCTCTTGCAGGAAATTCGATGGAGCAGCTCGACAATATTGCGGCGATACTGAAAAACTATCCCGATGTTAGGATTCGAATAGGCGGTTTTGCGGATAAGACGGGTACTCGGGCGGTGAATTACGAAATTTCCAAAAAACGGGCGGAGTATATCAAATCGATACTCGTGAAGGACGGGATTCCGGCAGACCGTATCAGTACCGAGGGCTTCGGAAAAGAGTTCGCGACGGTGCCTGCCGATGCGACCGCAGCGCAGCGGGCCGTAGACCGTAGTATCGCCATGCGTTTTACGAAGTGACCGGCCGACAGCCGAACAATGGACGGGGGTAGGAGATACCCCCGTTTTGCATTCTGTTTCCCGGACTGTGTCCGGCTGTTGCGGATAGCCGGAGAGAGTGTCGGAGGGGGACGGTCTGCCGCAGGTTGTGGATGGCCGCTTTTTCCGGTAAGCCGTATCCGTGCGGCCCGGTTTTCCGGTATAGCACCGATGCCCCGGTCCGTTTATCGTCGATGTCGGACGGAGAAAATAAAAATTGGCCGAATGATGATGAAAGTTCGGCAGATTTCGTATATTTGCACTCCGAACGCGGAAGTAGCTCAGTCGGTAGAGCATCAGCTTCCCAAGCTGAGGGTCGCGGGTTCGAATCCCGTTTTCCGCTCATGAATAAATGATTAATCCCTGCGGGAAGCCATTGGGCGGTTCGTGGGGATTTTTTCATGTCAGACAGGCGGTGTCTGTGCTTTTTCGAGGCCTTGGACGGAATCCGGAGTGATGGAGGGGATGTGGCGGAGAGGCAAATCGAGGTTTCCTCGTTCAGCGAGGCGGATATCTCCGTATCTTTGCATGCGGAACAATGTGGGCATCCGCATTCAGGGAGACGAACGATGGGATTCGATATGCACAGACTCGGTTTCGACCCCTCCGTATGGAGGGCGTTTTTCCATACACGTCTGTGGCGGGGCGTATTGCCTGCCATGGCGCTCGCGTTTACGGTCATCTTTCTGTTCTATTGTGTTGTCGGCGGGGCGTCGGAAAGTGCCGTCATGCGCAGAGCGCTGGTGGCGGCGGGAGTGTGCGGTTTCGGCTATGTCGTGGGTATCTGGTGTGCCGTACAGCTCGACCGGGAGGAGGAAGAGGAGGAAGCGAACGGCGGCAGGGAAACGATATCGGCGCGTCTGAAACTCGCAGGATGTGCTTTGGCGGCTTTGGTACTGCTTGCCTATCCGAGCATACAGCGTTTTCTTGCGGGCGGACGGAGCCTTGCGGAGTGTGTAGCGGAAGTGATTGTCAGACTGATGGTCGTAGCTTGTGTCGTATTTCCGGTATGGCGGACGGTCAAACGTCGGCAGGAAGAGAACGGCACCGTGTAAATTCGTATTAAATCGGAAGTAAGGGGTATGGAAAAGAAAAAACTGGTTGTCTTCACCGGAGCCGGCGTCAGTGCCGACAGCGGTATCGCTACGTTCCGCGATGCGGACGGTTTGTGGGCTAATTACAGGATAGAGGATGTCTGTACTCCGGAAGCTCTGGCACGAAACCGGGAACAGGTTATCGGATTTTATAACATGAGAAGACGGGAGCTGTTGGCTTCGAAACCCAATGCGGGACATTATGCACTGGCCGGGCTGGAGGATGTGTTCGATGTTCGGGTGATTACCCAGAATATCGACGACCTTCACGAAAGGGCGGGCAGCAGGCAGGTGCTTCATCTGCACGGAGAGCTGCGCAAACTGCGCAGTACGGTCGACGAACGACTCGTCTTTCCCATCGAAGGTTGGGAACAAAAACCTGACGACCGTGCGCCGGACGGTTCGCCTGCACGGCCTTTCGTCGTCTTTTTCGGGGAGGCCGTCCCCAATTTCGAGCGAGCTGCGGAAATTGCGGCGCAGGCCGACTTGATGATAGTTGCGGGAACTTCGCTTGCCGTCTATCCTGCGGCCTCGCTCGTAAGGTACGTGCCCGGTGGGGTTCCGGTCTATCTTGTGGACCCGGGCGAACCGGATGTGCGCGGCCTGCGCAATCTCAAGGAGCACATCCGGATGCGCGGTGCCGAAGGACTGCCGCTGCTTGCGGCCCGTCTGAGAAAAGAGATGGACTGAAGCCGCTTATAAAGCGGAAAGAGGCCGCGGCAGGATGAGTGTGTTCGGGAAGAAAAGGCTATGAATCGGCAGTTTTTTAAGCGGAATCGTAACGGAATGTAACTCAGGATTTGTTTTTTGTTTAGTTTTGCGTACTTTTGCGGACGCCGGAAGCCGAGGGGCTTTCGGCCCGATATTTTATAAATGCCTTAAAAAATGACAAAACTCGCAGTAGTCGCGTTGGGTGGGAATGCCCTTCTGCGGAGCGGCCAGAAAGGTACTTACGCCGAACAGTTACAAAACGTACAAGATACCTGCAACTCCCTGTTGCAGCTTGTTTCCATGAACTACAATCTGGTCATAGGCCACGGTAACGGTCCTCAGGTGGGCAACGTGCTGTTGCAGCAGGATGCCGGACGCAAGGTGTATGAACTGCAGGTCATGCCGATGGATTTCTGTGTGGCCGAAACACAGGGGTCGATAGGGTACATGATAGAGCGTACCCTGCGTAATGAACTTGCCGTCAGGAAACTTCGTCGCAATGTCGTCACGATGGTAACGGAGGTGGTGGTGGACCGCAACGACGAGCGTTTCGCCAATCCGACCAAACCCATCGGTCCTTATTATACGAAAGAGCAGGCGGACAGGATGGCCGAGGCCGACGGTTCCATCTTCCGGGAAGACCCGAAAGGGAACGGCTGGCGTAAGGTAGTAGCTTCGCCCGTACCGCTCGAGATAATCAATGTGGATATCGTGAAACGCCTCGCGGCGGAGGGAAATATCGTGATAACCGCGGGCGGAGGCGGCATACCGGTCTATCGCGAGGAAGAGCGTCTCGTAGGAGTGGAAGCCGTTATCGACAAAGATTTGGCATCCGCCCTGACTGCCGTCCGGATAGGGGCCGACGAATTCTATATTCTTACCGATGTGCCCAAGGTGTACGTCAATTTCCGTAAGCCCGACGAAAAGGCGCTGGATACCATCACGGTGGCCGAGGCGGAACGTTACATCGAGGAGAAGCAGTTCTCAGAAGGCTCCATGCTTCCGAAAGTAAAAGCGGCGCTCTATTTCGTCCGCAACGGCGGTAAGGAGTGCGTGATAACCGATGCTACGCAGCTCGGTGTGCCAGGTGGCGGAACGCGTATCGTACCGTAAGAGGAATAATAAAAATGATGGCGCATGCAACGAAAAGGGACTGTAATGCGTCCTAATATAAAGGAAAGATAAGCAGGGGTGCGGGTAATCGCACCTGTGACAGAAGCGACTCCCTTTTCATTTACACCCTATTATGTAGCATCCGGAAGGCAGGTTTCATGCCGTCCGGATGCGCCTTTTTGGCATATCTGTTATCGCTGTCTGTACGGTGGCCGCAGAATTGTTTTTCCGGTTGGTCGGCGGCCGGTGTTGGCAAGGATATTGCTTTGTATGTTACTATAGGAGAGCCGGCCTGTTCCGGCGGAATTTTAAATATCGTATTATGGAAGTATTATATACGGCCCGGGCAACGACCAAGGGCGGGCGCAACGGACACGTTGCGTCGTCGGACGGTATCATCGACCTTGAACTCCGTACTCCGAAGGAGATGGGGGGTGAGAGCGGATACAGCAACCCCGAACAGCTTTTCGCAGCTGGGTATGCGGCTTGTTTCGATTCGGCCATGACCATGTTGGCGCGGCGCAAGAGACTCGATGTGGAGGAAGCTGAGATTACCGTAGAGGTAGGGATAGGAAAGGACCCTGCCGACGGAGGATTCAAATTGCAGGCGGACATTACGGGAACATTCCCGGCAGGGATAACCGATGAGCAGGCCGGCGAACTGATGGAGGCGGCGCACGGTTTCTGTCCCTATTCCAAGGCCGTAAGAGGCAATATCGAAGTGAGGCTTCACCACCGGGTGGGCAGATAGGCGGAGAGAAGAAATTATTCGTTTAACTTAATAAAAAATAAAACTATGAAAGGTTCTCATGTGGCAGCATTCCTCATCGGCGCTATCGCCGGCGGGGTGGCGGCGCTTCTCTATGCGCCCCAGAGCGGTAAAAAAACCCGTAAACAGATACGCGAATATGTGGGCGAGGAGATGGAACAGGCGGGTGAGTTCGTGGAGCGTACTACGGCCAAAGCGAAAGATGCCGTGAGCCGCGGTGTAAAGCAGGTCAAGCACGGCGTATCGCAGGCCCGCGAGTTCGTGAACAATGAAATCGCCGGTGTTCGGGCCGAGCTTTGCGACTGCGAAAATAAGGAGGAATAGTGTAAGCGTAACACACGGTGACAATGGAAGAACTTTTTCAGGATATCAAATACTACATCGACCTGCGCATCAAGAGGTTTAAACTCAATATGGTGGATAACCTCTCCGCATTTTGCAGCAGAGCCATATCCCTGACGGCATTCTTGCTGATGTTGCTGTTGGCTATGCTGACGCTCACGGGTGCGCTCGTCGCTGCCGTAGCCCTCTGGATAGGGTCACTTATCTGGGCATTCGTCATTGTAGGCGGTTTCTATCTGATTGCGGCGTTGCTCTTTTATCTGCTTCGGGACAGGCTCTTTACCGGAGGTATGGTGAGGACGTTCAGCAGGATGTTTTTCGAGAACAATTCTAACGATACGGAGGGTGACGATGAAGAGGATTGAGGACAGGCAGTTGGCCCGTCTGGGGTCGGTGAAGGATTTGCAGGCGGCGAAAAGAAGGGTGAACCGTGCGATACGCGAAATGGAGGAGAGTGTGAAGGATGACTATGAAGCGGCATTGGAGGCTTTTTCGTGGCGCGATGTCATCTGTTATGGATTCAGTGTGCTGGACAGCGTGCAGAGTGTCGTGCGTTATATGGGAAAAGGGCTCTATACGGGCATGACCTCAGGTATCGTCAACGGTCTGCGGCGCAGACGGGAGAAAAAGGCTGCTCGAAAACAGGGCGGCTCATGACGGTCGCCGGTCGTATTCCGGCAGGGAAGCATCGGGGGTACGTTCATCGAACGTACCCCCGATGCTTCCCTGCGTTTTCGGTGCGCCGACAAAGCGGTGCCTTTACAGCAACCCTGCATCTATCAGGGTGATAATCTGCTCTATCATGGCATCCTCCCCGCCCTGGGAAGGGTCGTAATGCTGCTTCAGGTCGGCTTTGAATATCTTGGCGATAGCGTTGTAGAAACCCGCCGTGAACCGTCCCCGGAAATCGCGGAGCAGTTGGTACGGCGTGCGACTGGTCTCCCGGTCAATCAGTTTAATCAGTATCTTGCCCTGCGTATAGGTCATCTTTTCGAGAATCGGGGTGTATTTCACCACGATTTCCTTCTCCATCGAGGCGATGAATTTCTCCCTTTCGCGCGGCGATTTTATCTTGTCGAGCTCCGTTTCCAGCGTCCGCATATACTGTCTCGCCTCGATGGCATAGGGATAGACCTTCTTGACGTTCCGGACAAGACGTTCGTACTGTTTCATGTTTTTCGGCGGGGCGAATACATAGAGCGGGTCTACCGCCACACTGATGATGGTGTCGCCCTGTTCGATTTCGAAACCGTTGTACCTCCCGCCGCGGAAACGGTAGGGATTGGGCTGCTGTGCCTGCAACGTTTCCCCTGCAGCCAACGCGGCAAGTATAAGTGCAAATATGTATTTCGGTCTCATCGAAAAGCCTTATCTTTGCAAAGGTAAACAGTTTGTGCCGATGTTATATCTACTTAAAACAAATAACGTATGCAAACAAATGTTAGTATCGCCGAGGGCGTCTATCTGATAGGCGTCAACGACAGGCGGACGGCCCTGTTCGAAAATATCTGGCCCATTCCCTATGGGGTGTCGTACAACTCCTATCTCATACGCGATGACAAGTGTGCGCTGCTCGACACGGTGGAATTCGGCAGCGAGGGTGCGTATCTCGACCGGATTGAGGAGATACTCGGAGAGCGGGAGCTCGACTATCTGGTGGTGAATCATATGGAACCTGACCATTCGGGCGAGATAGGCACGGTGCTGAAGCGTTATCCCTCCGTGAAGCTCATAGGCAATGCCATGACACGTAAGATACTGCTCGGTTATACGGGCGACCTCGGCGACCGGTTCATGGAGGTGAAAGACGGCGATTCGCTGTCATTGGGCAAGCATACGCTCCATTTTTACATGACGCCATGGGTACATTGGCCGGAGACCATGATGACCTATGAATCGACCGAGAAAATACTCTTTTCGGCCGATGCGTTCGGTACTTTCGGAGCTACGGACGGCGCCATGACCGATGCGCTGACCGACCTGGCCGAATACCGGGAGGAGATGAGGCGTTATTACTCCAATATCGTCGGCAAATACGGAGGCATGGTACAGAAGGCGCTCGCCAAACTGTCGTCCCTCGATGTAAAAACGCTTTGTTCGCTGCACGGGCCGGTATGGTCGCGTCAGGCCGGCGAAGTCATCGGGCTTTACGACAAGTGGAGCCGTTGCGAGGCTGACGAGGAAGCCGTTATCATTTATGCCTCCATGTACAACAACACGGCCCACATGGCCAACCACATTGCCGACAGGATGGCCGAACGGGGCGTTACGGGCGTCAAGGTTTATGACGTGTCGAAGACGCACCTCTCCTATCTCATCAGCGAGATTTGGCGCTGCCGTTACGTCATGCTCGGCAGCTGCGCCTATAATGCCGATATGTTCCCGCTCATGGAGCTGCTCTGCAACTCCATGCTGCACTACGGACTCAAGAACCGGGAACTGGCCATTTTCGGGAGCTGCAGTTTCGGGGGCGGCGGCGTGCGTTCGCTCCGGAAATTCGCCGAAGCGAGCGGTTGGGAGTTGATGTGCGAGCCGGTGGAGGTGACCGGTACGGCGACGCCCGCCAACCTTGCGAAATTCGAGCCTTTGGCCGATGCTGTGGCCGAAAGGATTAAGGCAGGGAGGAAGTAGACCATGCCGGAGAAGGGATTGAAATACGTTGCCCGGACGACGGTCGGGGCCGACAATACGGCATTGGCGATGGGGTCCGGCGACATGGAGGTCTTCGCTACGCCCGCTATGGTCGCGCTGATGGAGCATGCCGCGATGCATGCCGTCGCTGCCGACCTTCCCGAAGGGAGCACGACAGTCGGCGCCAGCATGGAGACGACGCACGTCAGGCCGTCGGCCGTCGGGGCCGTCATCGCCGCGGAGGCGGAACTCGTGGAGACGGAGGGACGCAGGCTCACCTTCCGGGTAGCCGCTTTCGACGGGGAGGCGCTGATAGGCGAAGGAACCCATGTGCGTTATATCGTGGACCGGGCCAAATTCCTGTCGAAGCTTTGAATCCGCATCTTTCGGAACGGTCTCCGCGCAGGGAAGGCCGGGAACGGAGGGGGAGCTATATGGAACGAACTTGTAAAAGATAAGCAGTGCAATGAAAAATGCTATAGCCATACTTGCCGGGGGTGGCCCGGCACCGGGCATGAATACCGTTATCAGCAGCGTTGCGAAGACCTTTCTGGGACACGGATACCGTGTGATAGGGCTTCACGACGGTTACAAAGGGCTCTTTTCCAGAGAGCCCAAAATGCTGGACATAGACTACGGCCTGGCCGACGAGATTTTCGCCCGCGGCGGGTCGTACCTCCACATGAGCCGTTACAGGCCCAGCGACGAGGACTTTGCCGAACGGTTCAACCTCGGTTTTTTCGTCGATAACAACGTCCGGCTGCTCGTGACCATCGGCGGCGACGATACGGCTTCGACAGCCAATCGGATAGCGAAATTTCTCGAAGAAAAGCACTATCCCATCGCCAATATCCATGTGCCGAAAACCATAGATAACGACCTGCCTTTGCCCGATGGAATGCCGACTTTCGGATACGAGTCGGCCAAGGACAAGGGGAGCGTTATCGCCCGCACGGTGTATGCCGATGCATGTACCAGCAGCAACTGGTTCGTCATTACGGCGATGGGACGTTCGGCCGGGCATCTTGCCTTCGGAATAGGGACGGCCGCCCATTACCCCATGATAGTGATACCGGAGATGTTCAACCGGACGGAAATCACGGTGGACAAGATTCTGCGGCTGGTCGTTTCGTCGATGGTGAAACGCCGTCTGATGGGGATGAATTACGGTGCGGCAATGATATCCGAAGGGGTGTTTCATGAACTCAAACCCGAAGAGATAGCTGCTGCCGGCGTATGTTTCTCCTACGACGACCATGGCCATCCGGAGTTGTGGAAGGTGTCGAAAGCGCATGTGTTCTGTACGCTGATAGACGACAAACTGGCGAAAATTAACCTGAAGGTGCGTCCGCGGCCGGTGGAACTCGGTTATGAGATGCGATGCCAGACGCCGGTAGCCTATGACCTCGAGTACTGTTCCACGCTCGGGGTGGGGGTTTACAAACTCTTCTCGGAAGGGAAGACGGGATGTATGGTTTGTGCGGACCGGACGGGACGTATCGGACACCTCTATCTCCGGGATATTCAGGACCCGGTGACGGGCAAGATTCCGCCCCGGACGGTGGATATCGAATCCGACCGGTGCAGGTATGTGATTGACAATCTCCTGTCGTATGTGGGGCCGGCGGATTACGAGGCGGCGCGCCGGTATGTGCCGGACCCGGAGAATTACGACCTGTACAATATTCTCGAATGGGAAAGGCCTTGACGGATACCGCAGCGGCCAAAAGAGAAGGCAGACCATAACGGTCTGCCTTCTCTTTTGGAGCGGTTTGTGAACGGATTATCCTTTCGGTTCCGTCTTCGACCACGACAAGGCTCCGCTCGGGCACATCTCCACCACCCGGATGATTTCGTCGGTAGAGGCGCCCCGTACATCCACCCACGGACGTTTCTTCGCGTTGAAAACCTTCGGAAGATGGCTTACGCATTCGGCGGCGTGCCAGCAAAGCTCCGGTTTCCAATGCACCGTTATCTCCCCGTTGTCGTAATGTTTGTGATTCTCTGCCATAATCTTGTCCTTTTGTTTGTCGGTTTGTCTGTCAGGAGGTTACGGGGCCGTCCCTCCGCAAAGCTGCGAACCCTCTATTCGTCCTCCTCGTCGGATTCGTCGTCCGGTCTGTCGGCGAGTTCATCCGCACCTTTTATTTCGTCGTTATAATACTCCTTATCGTCGTCGTCCTCTATCTGTCCGTCCACATTGACGTCTATCTTGACGAGGTAATTCGTATCTTCCGTCTCGAATACGACGGCATAGAAGAAATCGCCCGGTCCTTTGTCTATGCGCATCATGTGGTCGGTAAAACCGTAAGGGTACTGTTTCCTCACCTCTTCCTGCAGCTCTTCGGGCATGTTCTGCAGTTTGACAACTACACGTTTCTTATTTGTCTTTACGTTTGGCATAGTCTGAAAAAAATTTTTGCAAGTATAAGCAAAATTTGCAAGACAAGTACCAAATCGGAGTTTTTTCAGCGAAAAAACGTTTTGTGCCTTGCAGGGCCTTCAGACAACGATTTTCAGCAGGTTTGTGCTGATAGGAACGACAAAATCCGTACCTTTATCGTGTCCGTAGCGGATATTGGAAAAGAATAGACGAAATAGTGTATCTATGGCCCCGAAAGAGAGGATAGAGGAGCTGCGCGAAAAGCTTAATGAGTACAACAGATTATATTATGTGGAGAATACTCCGGCCGTGAGCGACAGACAGTTCGACGAGATGCTGCGCGAACTGCAGGAACTGGAGCAACGATATCCGGAGTATTACGATGTCAATTCGCCCACCCAGCGGGTGGGCAGTGATATGACGAACCGTTTCGAGGCCGTCCGGCACCGTTATCCGATGATGTCGCTGGCGAACACCTATTCGCTGGAAGAGCTCCGTGAATTTTACGACCGGGTGACGAAGGAGACGGGCGATACGGAGTTCGCCTGCGAACTCAAATTCGACGGTACGGCTATTTCACTCACTTACGAGGAGGGCAGGCTGGTCCGTGCCGTGACGCGCGGCGACGGTACGATGGGTGACGATGTGACGGCCAACGTGCGTACCATACGCAGTATTCCGCTGGTACTCTCCGGAGACGACTGGCCCCGGTATTTCGAGATGCGGGGGGAGATATATATGCCCCGTGCGGTGTTTGCCGCCCTGAACCGGGAGAAGGAGGAGATAGGGGAGCAGCCTTTCGCCAATCCGCGCAATGCGGCGGCCGGGACGCTGAAACTGCAGAACTCCTCGGTGGTTGCATCGCGGCGTTTGGAGTGTTTCCTGTATGCCATGGCAGGCGAAGGATTGCCTTATGAATCGCATTGGGAGAATTTGAACAAGGCTCGGGAGTGGGGATTCCGTATTTCGGACCACATGCGGCTGTGCCGTACCTGGGAGGAGATTATCGGTTTCATAGACGATGCCGACCGACTGCGGCCGAACCTGCCGTACGATACGGACGGTGCGGTAGTCAAGGTCGACCGTTACGACCTGCAGCGTCGTCTCGGCTCTACAGCCAAGGCACCCCGATGGGCCGTAGCCTACAAGTTCAAGGCTGAGCAGGCACTCACCCGTTTGGTGTCGGTCGAGTTTTCGGTAGGGCGTACGGGGGCTGTCACGCCGGTGGCAAACCTCGAGCCGGTACAGCTTGCCGGTACGACGGTGAAACGGGCGTCCCTTCACAATGCCGACCAGATAGCGCTGCTCGATGTGCGCCTCGACGATATGGTCTATGTGGAGAAAGGGGGGGAAATCATCCCCAAGATAACCGGTGTCGAGGAGGCGATGCGAAGACCGGACAGCAAACCTTTCGAGTTCGTCACACACTGTCCGCAGTGCGGAGCGGAGCTCGTAAGGTACGAAGGCGAAGCGGCCTGGTACTGTCCCAACAGCAGCGGCTGTCCTCCCCAGATAGTCGGACGTATCGTACATTTCATCTCCCGCAAGGCGATGGATATCGAGGGAATAGGCGAGGAGACCGCCGCACTTTTCTATTCGGAAGGGATGGTTCGGGATGTGGCCGACCTGTATGACCTGAAGCCGGAACAGGTGGCGGTGTTGCCCCGGTTGGGCGAGAAGTCTGCGGCCAACATTATGGAAAGCCTTCTCCGTTCGCGCGAAGTTCCGTTTGCACGTGTGCTCTACGCATTGGGCATACGGTTTGTCGGCGAGACGACGGCCCGCAACCTTGCGGCGCATTTCAGGAGCCTCGATGCCGTCATGGCCGCCTCGCAGGAGGAGCTCGCTCAGGCCGAAGAGGTGGGCGACAAGATTGCCGGCAGTATTCGGGAGTATTTCGCCGACCCGGTGAATCTACGTATCGTCGAGCGGCTGCGGGCCGCCGGCGTGCAATTCGCAGCCGACGAAGAGCAGCGGCTCTCCGATTCGCTGGCAGGGTTGCATATCGTTATTTCCGGCACGTTCCGCCGTCACAGCCGGGATGAGCTGAAAGCGCTGATAGAGTCGCACGGCGGGCGCAACCTCGCGGCCGTCTCGAAAAATGCGGATTATCTGCTGGCGGGCGACAACATGGGGCCTGCGAAACTGGCCAAGGCCACGAAGCTCGGTGTACGGATAATTTCCGAAGAGGATTTCGAGCGCATGGTGGAAGAAGGGGTGGAGAAGACGGCCGCAGAGAGACCTATGGCAAATGGGGAACCCACCGATGGTATTGTTCCGGATACGGACGGAACGGGCCAACAATCACTGTTTTAATTTTTGCCCTATCCTTATTTTATGGGTGTTTTAATTTATTTATTTTTACTTTTTGTCTATATATTTTCGGTAGGATAAGAAAAAAATATCTATATTTGCCTGACGAACGGGAAGGACTTCCTGTCGGGCAGATGAGCATCCGTTAGAAAATGGCGGAAAGATGTCGGTTTCTTTTGCCTTGTCGGTGTATCGGCAGTTTGCCGGCGGATGGAATTTTATAAGATGAACGTATGAAACCTTTTCCTTCGGGACTCGGGGTTGCTTTGGTTACCCCGTTTCAGGATAACGGAGCGATTGATTTTCCGGCTTTGGACGCATTGGTGGACTATGTGACAGCCGGCGGTGTGGACTATCTGGTGGCTCTCGGTACTACAGCCGAAACCCCGACTCTCTCTACGGCCGAGCGCAAGGCCGTTCTCGAACGTATCAAAAGCCGCAGTGCCGGTCGTCTGTCGTTGGTTGCGGGGATAGGAGGCAACGATACGGCTGCCGTCGTGGCCGCTCTGCATGATTTCGACCTCGCAGGGGTGGACGCGATACTCAGTGTGACGCCGTTTTACAACCGTCCTTCGCAGCGTGGGCTGTACGAACATTTCCGAGCGGTCGCGGATGCCTCTCCGGTACCGGTCATTTTGTATAACGTACCGAGCCGGACAGGAGTCAACATGCAACCGCAGACTACGTTGAAACTTGCCGAAGAGACCGGCAACATTATCGCCGTCAAGGAGGCGAGCGGCGACATGGAGCAGGTCGACGAGCTGATAGCCGGCAGGCCGGACGGTTTCCATGTATTGTCGGGAGACGATGCGTTGGCCGTACCCTTGATTGAAAAGGGGGGCGACGGGCTTATCTCCGTCGTGGCCAATGCCTATCCGGCCTATATGGCGGAGATGGTGGGGGCGGCGATGGCACAGGATGCGAAGCGCTCGCACAGGTTGTGGAGCGACATCGCGGAGCTTGAGAAGAGCCTTTTCGCCGAAGGCAATCCGACGGGTATAAAAGCCGCCTTGAGTATCAAAGGATTGATTGCAAACAACCTGCGCCTGCCTCTGGTGGCGTCGTCGCCGGAACTTTCCGACAGGATACGCCTTCTCGCTTCGGAAGCCGGTCTCTGACGACGGGGGCTGACCTGGACGTTTCGGACGGAGACAGAGAAAGCGGGCCAATAAATACCGCCCGTTGAACGTTATTGATATATGCGTAAATTATTCGTTATTTTGTTGGCGGCCGTGCTGGCAGCCCCTGCGCTGTCGGGACAGGTCGCTCCCGACAACGACGACATATTCGAACAGACCATCAACAACGAGTCGCCCTATTACTATTCGGCTTTGATGCTGCGGTATAATTCGGGCGATACGACGCTGACGGAAAAGGATTATTATTACCTTTACTACGGATATGCCTTTTCGGACGATTATCATCCGTTGGCTCCCATACCGGCGGAAGATAAGGTATTGATGGCTTTCGAGAAGGCGCACGGCGACCCCTCCGAGGAAAACATGCGCGACATCATCCGTTACGCGGAGGAGGTGATGCGGTCGGATCCGTTCAGCCCCACGAACCTCAATTTCCTCGCCTATGCCTACGGGGCCGTCGGGGACACGCTGAATGAACGGATAAACTACGACCGGCTGAACAAGGTGCTCGCTGCGATAAGCGCTTCGGGGACGGGGTTGACGGAGAAGTCGCCCATGCATGTGCTGCGGTTTTCGCATGCCAGCGACGTGTTGGGGACGCTGGGACTCTCCGTAGCCAAACGATTGGTCGTTTCGCGTACCACGGAGTATATTACGGTTGCGAACGAGAACGGGCGGCAGTTGAGCAAGGGATATTATTTCGATTACAGCCGGGTTTACTGGGGCAATCCGGAAGATGCTCCGCAGAAAGAACGCCGGTGGAAAATAAATGACTATCCGATAGGCGGATATGATAAATAAAAGGTGCGGTATGAGTGTTTTTGACAGGATAAGGAGAACGTTTCTCGTCGTTGCGACGGCAGCGGCATTCGTCGGCTGCACGAAGGGACCGGTGTGTCCCGGCGGACCGGGCTGCGAGCCGACCGAAGGCAGCCATACATTTCTCATTTACGCAGTGACGAACAACAATTTGTGGCGTTACATCAGAGGGAATGTCAACATGGCGATGGAAGCGGTCCGTGCGGGGCTTCCGGCCGATACGCGGGTGTTGGTCTATTGGGACGGACTGACGAACTATACGGGCGAAAGTAAGACGGTGCTGACGGAAATCGTAAAGGAGAACGGGGAGGTAATCGAACGGGTATTGAAGCAGTATGGCGAGCAGGATTCGACCGACCCCGCCGTCATGAAGGCCGTTCTGCAGGACGTACAGTATTATGCGCCGGCCGAAGTGTACGGCATTTCGCTGCACGGCCACGGAACGGGGTGGTTCCCGCCCGAACTCAACAATCTGCGGCAGCCCATGTCGGGCGAACCCTATATCGAACACGACCTGCGGCGGCCTGACAATGCGCTGACCAGGGCCTATGGTCCCGACGGGGAAGAGTATATGTCCGCCGGGGATTTGGCGGAGGGACTCTCGGAGATAAAGTTCGATTATGTGATATTCGACGTCTGTTTCATGTCTTCCATCGAGTTGCTGTACGACTTGAAGGACAATGCCCGTTACATTCTGGCTTCGCCGGCGGAGATAATGGGCAAGGGGATACCTTATCACAAGGTGCTGCCGTTGCTCTTCAGCCGTGATTATCCCATCGACCGCAGGCTCGCTTCGGCGGCTTCTGCAATTGTGGAGTATTACAGGGAAGAGAGTTATCCTTCGGCTGCATTTACGGTCGTCGCGACCGCCGGCCTGCAGGGTGTGGCCGATGCCGTGAAACGGATATTCGCGGCCGGGGTGGAAGAGCCCGATTTCGGCGAGATACAGTACCTCGAAGTATTGGAGCCCGAACACGCTTTTTTCGACCTGAAAGATTATCTGAAGAACATTACCGGAAACGGTGCGGCGAAGAGTGCCTATGCTGAGTTCGAGACGGCTTTGGCGAACGCCATCGTGGCGGAAAGCCATACTCCGCAGATATACTCTGCGTTGGGAACCGGTCTTTCGGGCGGTTTTTTCCCTGCGGACGATGTGTGCGGCATCTCCTCCTACATTCCGCGGGAGTGGCTGCCCGTAACGCGGGAGGCTTGGTACGCTACGGCATGGGCCCGGTACGTAATGCCCTGAAAAAGCGGGTACGGTCGGTAAATGCTGCGCAGGCACGGAATCGTTTCCCGTGCCTGTGCTTTTTGTTGCCGCTTGGCGGCTTGTTTTTCAGACAGAAAATTTTTTTACGTGCCGGAAACCGCTTTTTTGACCGGGTGGGTGGTATCTGGAGTAGGTACGCATCCTTAAAATCCGTCAACGTTTTTTGGCCGGGCGCAGTTCCCGGGGCATGGGAAGCGAGAGCCGGGTGAAACTGATGACCGCACCGGCGGCGGCGAAACCGCCCGCGAGAATGAGTGCAGTGTGAATGCTGTCGGTCGAGGTGATGTGGAAGAGCAGGGCCACGAGTGCGGCTCCGGTAGTCTGTCCCAACAGTCTCGCCGTAGCGAGCATGCCGCTTGCACTTCCGCTTCGGTGAGGCGGTGCCGAGCCTACCATGATGCTGTTGTTCGGCGACTGGAAGAGCCCGAATCCGAGCCCGCAGAGGACGAGGCGCCAGATGATATCTATTTCGCGGGGCTGGGGCGGAAGCCAGGCGAGCAGAAAGAGCCCGCAGGTCATGACGGAGAGTCCGATGCCTCCCAGCAATCCTGCATGTACGCGTTCGACGAGTATGCCTGCGAGCGGTGCTACGACCACGATGACGGCCGGCCAGGCCGTCATGACGAGACCTGTGGTGACGGCACTGTATCCGAACGTATGCTGGAGATAGAACGGCAGGGCCACCATGGCCGACATTTGGGCAATGAACGAACAGATGGAGGTGAGTACCGAAACCGAAAATATCGGTATCTTCAGCAGGTCGAACGGAAGGATGGGGTAGGGCTTGTGTAACTGACTGCGCACGAAGAGCGTTCCGACGATGAGCAGGAGAATGATGCCCGTGGTGATGTAGCGCGGGTCTATCCCGTGTGCATATCCTTCTATCGAAGCGATGAGCAGACCGAAAGTCAGGGCGTTCATCGCGCCGTCGCGCCAGTCGAACCGCCGTCCGGCCACTTTTACAGGATTGTCGGGCAGGAAACGTCGGCTCAGGAAGAAGGCCGTAATGCCGATGGGAATATTGATTGCGAAGAGCCATTGCCAGGGGGCAACGGCGAGTATTCCCGCCGCTATCGTCGGGCCCGCGACGGAAGAGACCGCCACGACCGTGGCATTAAGCCCCATGCCACGACCCAGGTGGTTGCGCGGATAGATGATGCGTATGAGTGTGGTATTCACGCTGGTGACCGCTGCGGCACCGAATCCCTGGCATACCCGTGCCGCCACGAGCGTGGCGAGTGAGTCGGAGAGCGCACACCCGGCCGAAGCAATGGTGAAGAGCAGCAGTCCGCCGATGTATATTTTCCGGTAGCCGATGACGTCGCCGAGAGCCGAGAAAGAGAGGAGCGATACCACGATAGCCAACTGGTAGGCGTTTACTATCCAGATGGAGTTTGCCGGCGAAATGTTCAGCAGGCTGCCTATCGTCGGGAGCGCCACGTTGGCGATGGCTCCGTCGAGGACGGAGAGCGATACGCCGAATGTAACGGCCAGTATGGCCCATAATCGTTTGGGCATGGGTATCCCGTTCCATTCCGTATTGCCGGAGATGACGGGTGCCCCTCCCGTCGTACTGCCGTTCGCCTGACCTGTCATAATGAATTGCCGAAATCGGCTGCAAAGATAACTCCCAGCAGGGTATCGAACAATTTTTACAGGCGGAAATCGGGCCGAATACCCTGAACGGGACAGGGCCGACGACTGACCGGCCTCTCTGTCGCACCTTTATCGGAAAAGAGGCCGGAGATATCATGTATCGGTTTCAGAACCGGCGGGTATATCTGTGACAGTAGGGTGTCGTCCCTTTCCGTTCGTAGTAATTCTGGTGGTAATCTTCCGCTTTCCAGAAGGGACCGGCGGGCGAAAGGCGGGTGGCTATGTCATAGCCTTTCGCCACCAGCTCGTCGATAAGCCTTTCCGCGGTTCGGTGCTGTGCCTCGCTGTTATAGAAGATTTCCGAGCGGTACTGCCTGCCGATGTCCGGGCCCTGCCGATTGACCTGTTCCGGGTCATGTATCTCAAAAAAGAGGCGGGCGAGCGCTTCGTAAGTGGTCTGCGTCGGGTCGAAGGTGACCCGTACCGCTTCAGCATGGCCCGTGCGGTCGCTGCATACCTCTTCGTAAGAAGGTGCCGGGACGCTGCCGCCCGTATAGCCCGATTCAACGGAGATAACGCCGGGTGCCTTTTGCATGTAGTATTCCACACCCCAGAAACACCCTCCGGCGAAAACAGCCGTTTCGTAGCCGTTTGTGGCTTCGGACCGTGTCTCCGGAATGAATTCCAACGATATGGAATTGACGCAGTGGCGGGTGTTCTTCGGGGTGAATCTTTCGCCGGTAAAGACGTGGCCGAGATGGCCTCCGCAGGCCGCACAGACGATTTCGGTACGGATGCCGTCGGCATCGGGCCGGCGGATGACCGCGCCCGGTATCGCGTCGTCGAAACTTGGCCAGCCGCATCCGGCATCGAACTTGTCTGCCGACCGGTAGAGCGGAGTTCCGCATTGACGGCAGACGTATGTACCGGGCTGCCGGTTGTTCCAGTATTTGCCGCTGAACGGCATCTCCGTTCCCTTGTTTATGATGACATGCCGTTCCGATTCGCTCAATTCTCTCTTTTTCATGGTATCGGTCGAATTTCAGTGCAAGTTAATCAATCTCTTTTTTTGAACGTTCGATTTAGCGCATGGAGACTGACATTATTTTTTGCCCTATTTTTGTATCCCGTATGCATAAAGCCTGCCGTTTTGTTCCCGGATTGGTAAAGGCGGACGGAAACCGTCCGGCATGTTTCCAGGCAGCGGCGGATTGAAACAGGGGAAGAATGAAGTATCGTATGGCAAAGGTGCTTATCATAGACGACGAAATGCAACTGCGCAGACTACTCTCGCGTATTATCGGACTCGAAGGATATGAAGTCGCGGAGGCGGCGGACTGCGCTTCGGGAATGAAGATGCTCCGGCAGCACGAGCCGGATGTGGTGCTCTGCGATGTCAAATTGCCGGACGGCAGCGGCGTGGAGCTCGTGAGCAGAATCAAGGAGGCGGCACCTGCGGTGGAAGTTATCCTGATGACCGCATACGGCAACATTCCAGACGGTGTGCAGGCCATTAAGAACGGAGCTTTTGATTACATTACCAAAGGTGACGACAATAACAAGATACTGCCGTTGCTCAGCCGTGCCTCCGAAAAGGCCCAGATGCAGCGGCGACTCGCCCGTTTCGAGGACAAACTTTCCGAGGAGAACTCCTTCGACCGGGTTATCGGCTCTTCGGCGGCACTTCGGGAGGCGGTAGAGCTCGCCCGGAAGGTGGCGGTGACAGATACCTCCGTACTGCTGACCGGTGAAACGGGTACGGGAAAGGAGGTGTTCGCCCGGGCCATCCACCATGCCAGTCGTCGGGCGCACGAGGCGTTCGTTGCCGTGAACTGTTCCGCCTTTTCCAAGGAGCTGCTGGAAAGCGAACTGTTCGGCCACCGGGCGGGGAGTTTCACAGGGGCTACCAAAGACAAGAAAGGACTTGTGGAGGAGGCCGACGGAGGGACTCTTTTCCTCGATGAAATAGGCGAAATGCCGCTGGAACTGCAGACCAAACTGCTTCGGGTACTCGAAAACGGTGAGTTTATCAAGATAGGAGAGACACGTCCCACCAAGGCCGACCTGCGTATTATCGCAGCGACTAACCGAGACCTGGAAAAGGAGATAAAAGCCGGTAACTTTCGGGAAGACCTCTTTTTCCGCCTCTCCGTTTTCCGGATACAGCTCCCGTCGCTCAACCAAAGACGGGGCGATATCGCCGATTATGTCCGCTATTTTGCCGGTCTTTTCTCGGCCAAGATGGGGAAACGCATCGAAAATATCGACAAGGGATATATCGAAGCCATGGAGAACCATACGTGGCGGGGTAACGTGCGCGAACTGCGCAATGCCGTGGAGCGCAGTATGATAATGGCCGACAGCAATGTGCTCTCTGTGGGAACGCTTCCGCCCGAATTCCGTAACGATGCGGGAGTGGCCGCAGACGGTTCCATGACGCTTGAGGACGTGGAACGGAACCACATCGTGAAGATACTGGAGTATACGGGCGGCAACAAGAGCGAAGCGGCCCGCCTGCTCGGTATAGGCGTGGCGACGTTGTACCGTAAACTGGAGAGTTGGGGCCTGAAATCCTGAGCTGCAGGAACGGCCGTGTCCTTTCAAATTGAGAGAGGGAGCCTATCATTTTGATAGACTCCCTCTCTTTTTCGTATTTGTTTGATTGGTTACAAGTGGTTTATAATCATTTAATTATCTTGTATTGGAGCTTTTTGGCATCCGCTTGGTTAAGGGGGAAGCGTCGGAAGTTAAGGACGGTACATGAATGGATGTTGTATTTGTAATCGTATTGTCGTGTATCATACTGTATATGATATGCCGCATATTTTCAGGCTTTGTGAAACAATTGTCTAACTCGAAAAGGAAAATGAAATGAGATGAATGGATTCGTAATGTTTTTGCTTTTGGTCGCACTCGGCCTGTTGTGCTACCTGTTTTTCTACAAATGTGTGGATTGGTTTGAAAAAATATGATTGAGAGATGTTTACCACATTGTTCATACTGAGCGTCGTCGGGTTCGTGTACATGATGTACGTACTCGTCAAACCCGAAGAATTCTGATAGTCTACTCACAAAAATGAAGAAATAAATGAATACGGAGATTTTAGGCGTCATACTGCAATGGGTGTGCCTGGTAGTGCTCTGCTATCCGCTGGGACGCCACATTGCGAAGGTGTACAAGGGGGAGAAGAACATCATGGACTTCATGGCCCCCGTAGAACGTTTTATCTATAAGGTCTGCGGCATCGACCCGGAACGCGAGATGAACTGGAAGCAGTTCCTGAAAGCGCTGTTGACCGTGAACCTGTTCTGGTTCATATGGGGTATGGTGCTGCTCGTGTGTCAGGGATGGCTGCCGCTGAATCCGGACGGCAATCCGGGCCAGACACCCGACCAGGCGTTCAATACGTGCATATCGTTCATGGTCAACTGCAACCTCCAACATTACAGCGGGGAAACCGGTCTGAGCTACTTTACCCAACTGTTCGTCATCATGCTGTTCCAGTTCATCACGGCCGCCTGTGGTATGGCAGCTTTGGCCGGGATATTCAAGGGTATGGCAGCCAAGACGACCAAGTCGATAGGGAACTTCTGGGTATACCTGACCCGCAGCGTCACCCGTATCCTGATGCCTCTGTCGCTGCTGGTGGGTATCCTGCTCGTGATAAACGGTACGCCCATGTCCTTCGACGGCAAGCAGACGCTTACAACGCTGGAAGGCGCCACGCAGGAGATTTCGCAGGGACCGACGGCAGCCATCGTCCCCATCAAGCAGCTCGGTACGAACGGCGGCGGTTATTTCGGCGTGAACTCTTCGCACCCGCTGGAGAACCCGAATGCCTTCACCAACATGCTCGAATGCTGGTCTATCCTTATCATCCCGATGGCGATGGTGTTCGCGCTGGGCTTCTACCTGAAACGCCGTAAGTTGGCCGCGTGCATCTTCACGGTCATGCTGGCGGCCTATACGTGCGGCATCGTCATATCCGTATGGCAGGAGATGGCGGGAAGTCCGCAGATAGACGAAATGGGTATCGCACAGGACCTCGGTTCCATGGAGGGCAAGGAGATAAGAATCGGTTCGGCCGCTTCGGCTATGTGGGGTATGACCACAACCGTCACTTCGAACGGTTCGGTCAATTCCATGCACGATTCGCAAACGCCTCTCAGCGGGATGCTCCAGATGCTGAACATGCAGATAAACTGCTGGTTTGGTGGCGTAGGCGTCGGTTTCATGAACTACTATGCCTTCCTTATCATCGCCGTATTCATCAGCGGCCTCATGGTAGGGCGTACGCCGGAGTTCCTCGGCAAGAAAGTGGAGGCCCGCGAAATGAAAATCGCCACCATGGTCGTATTGATGCATCCGTTCCTCATTCTCGTCGGTACGGGCCTCGCGTCGTGGCTTGCCGCCAGAAATCCGGAATTGGCATCGAGTTGGCTGAACAACCCGTCGTTCCACGGATTGAGCGAAATGCTGTACGAGTATACCTCTTCGGCCGCCAACAACGGTTCCGGTTTCGAAGGCCTTTCGGACAATACGCCTTTCTGGAACATCACGACCGGCATTGTCCTGATTATGGGTCGTTATTTCCCGATTGTAGGACAGGTGGCGATAGCCGGGCTGCTGGCCGGCAAGAAGTTCGTTCCCGAAAGCGCAGGTACGCTCAAGACCGATACGGCGACCTTCTCGGTCATGACCTTCGCCGTCATCATCATCGTGGCAGCCCTGTCGTTCTTCCCTGCACTCGCACTTGGGCCAATAGCCGATTATCTGACTTTTTAAATAGCAACCGAATATGAAACGCAACAGAAATATTTCACTGTTCGACAAATCCCTTTTACGCCAGAGCTTGCACGCCTCTTTTGTGAAGCTCGACCCGCGGAAGATGATAAAGAGCCCCATCATGTTCACGGTGGAGGTGGTGACTTTCGTCATGCTGCTCCTGCTCGTGTACATAGCTGTGACCGGCGACCGGTCGCAGGGGTCGTTCGCCTACAATTTCGTTGTCTTCGTCGTTCTGTTTCTTACGGTACTTTTCGCCAATTTCGCCGAAGCGATAGCCGAGGCACGCGGCAAGGCGCAGGCCGATTCGCTCCGCAAGACGCGTGAGGAAACGCCGGCCAAACTCGTCGCCGCCGACGGTCAGGTCCGTATCGTCAGCAGCTCGGAGTTGAAACAGGGCGATGTCTTTGAATGCGTAGCCGGAGATACGGTCGCTGCCGATGGAGAAATCATCGAAGGACTGGCCTCCATAGACGAAAGCGCCATTACGGGCGAGTCCGCACCGGTGATACGCGAGGCCGGGGGCGACAAGAGTTCCGTGACCGGCGGTACGAAGGTGCTGTCGGACCGGATACTGGTAAAGGTGACGGCACGCCCCGGGGAAAGTTTCCTCGACCGGATGATAGCCCTCGTGGAAGGTTCCTCGCGTCAGAAGACGCCGAACGAAATCGCGCTCACCATCCTGCTGGCCGGCTTTACCATCGTATTTATCATCGTTTGCGCTACGCTGAAACCGTTCGCGGATTACGTGGGTGCCAACATCACGGTGGCCGCTTTCATATCGCTGTTCGTCTGCCTCATACCGACTACCATCGGCGGGTTGCTCTCTTCCATCGGCATTGCGGGAATGGACCGTGCGCTGCGTGCCAATGTCATTACCAAATCGGGTAAGGCGGTCGAAACGGCCGGCGACATCGATACGCTGCTGCTCGACAAAACGGGGACGATTACGATAGGAAACCGCAAGGCGACCGGATTCTACCCGGCCGACGGAATTGATGCAGGGGAATTCGTCCGCTTGTGCGTGCTTTCATCGATAGCCGACCAGACGCCCGAAGGCAAGTCGATTGTGGAACTCGGTGCCGATAACGGTGTTCGGATTGACCCGATGCAGCTGGTCGGAGTCCGTATGGTGAATTTTACGGCCGAAACTAAATGTTCCGGAGTGGACATGCCGGACGGCGTTCGTATCCGTAAGGGTGCATCGGAAACCATCCGTCGTATCGTGACCGAGGCAGGCAACGAGTATCCGGAAGCAATCGACCGTACCGTATGCCGGATTTCCGAAAACGGCGGTACACCGCTCGTCGTCTGCGAGAACGACCGTGTCATGGGAGTCATCGAATTGCAGGACATCATCAAGACCGGTATTCGCGAACGTTTCGAACGTCTGCGCAAGATGGGTGTGAAAACGGTGATGGTCACGGGGGACAATCCTCTTACTGCGAAGTATATAGCCGAAAAGGCCGGGGTGGACGATTTTATCGCCGAGGCCAAACCGGAAGACAAACTCGAATACATCCGGCGCGAGCAGCGCGGGGGCAAACTGGTGGCCATGATGGGCGACGGTACGAACGATGCTCCGGCTCTCGCACAGGCCGATGTGGGCGTTGCGATGAACAGCGGTACGCAGGCGGCCAAAGAGGCGGGCAACATGGTGGACCTCGACAACGACCCGACCAAACTGATAGAGATTGTCGAAATCGGCAAACAGTTGCTTATGACACGCGGGACGCTGACCACGTTCTCCATCGCCAACGACGTCGCGAAGTATTTCGCCATCGTGCCCGCGCTGTTCATAGCTTCCATTCCTTCGTTGCAGGCTCTCAACATCATGCACCTGCATTCGCCCGAAAGCGCAATCCTGTCGGCTATCATCTTCAATGCCGTCATCATTCCGCTGCTCATTCCGCTGGCACTTCGCGGTGTGGCCTACAAGCCCATCGGTGCTTCGGCTCTGCTGCGTCGGAACCTGTTCATCTACGGTCTCGGCGGTCTGATAGCCCCGTTCATCGGCATCAAGCTGATTGACATGATAGTAAGTGTATTTTTTTAAATTGGGATAAGAGATGAAAAATTTGTGGATTTCCATAAAGATAACCCTTGCGATGTGTGTCCTGCTGACGGTCGGTTACGTCCTGATACTGCGCCTGACGGCGGCTGTGGCGTCGCCTAACGACGGCGAAGCCCCGACGGTGACTTTCGACGGACGGGTGGTCGGTGCGGCCAACGTGGGACAGCAGTTCACCGACGTGCGCTACTTCTGGGGGCGTCCTTCGGCCGTGGATTACAACGGTTCCGGTTCGGGCGGCAGCAACAAGGGTACGACGAACGAAGAATATCTGGCCGAGGTGGAGCAGCGTGTGGAGGATTTCCTCGCCGCGCATCCCTACCTTTCGCGGGAGGAGGTACCCTCCGAGATGGTTACGGCGAGCGGTTCGGGACTTGACCCGGACATATCGCCCCGAGGCGCGGAGGTACAAGTTCGCCGTGTGGCACAGGCCCGCGGACTGGACGAGGGGGTCGTACGCAGTCTGGTTGATTCGCTGACGCAGCGTCCGTGGCTGGGCCTGTTCGGTACCGAGAAAGTGAATGTGCTCAGACTCAATATTGCCCTCGAAAAGTTGCAGCCCAACGTTACGCTCGAACATAAATGAATCAGGAAGCGACCTTTGAACAATGTTTTTCCGTTAGTCGCCGCATATGCGGCAGGCAGATGCCGGCGGCCGTCCGTACAGCGGAGGAATTTCCGCTGAGGGGGACGGACGGTCCGTCGGTTATGCTGCCTTCCTGCGGAAAGCGGACGGCTACGGATGGAAAATGAAACAGAAAACGATAAATGGATTTTTGAAAGCTATGAAAGTAAATAAGGTAATGAAAAGGTGGATATGGGCCATGGTGGCCGTATTCGTAGTACTCTTCTCCATAGACGTGTGTGCTCAGGAGAACGAACGCGGAGTACGTTTCGGTGGAGGTGCCGATGTAGTGAGCGGATATATCTGGCGCGGTGTTTGGGAAGCGGGGCCCAGCATCCAGCCGACACTGGTGCTGTCGGCAGGCAACTTCTCGGCGACTGCATGGGGCTCGGTGGATTTCGCTTCGACGAGTTACAAGGAGATGGACCTCACGCTCGCCTATGCACTCGGTCCCGTGACCGTTTCGTTGGCCGACCTCTATTGGGAGGGGAGTGCGGCAGACCGAAACACTATCGGCCGTCGCTATTTCCATTTCGGTGCCGATTCGCCCCATCGGGTGGAACTTGGAGTAAGCTGGTGCATTTCGCAAAAAGTCCCTCTTACGCTTGCATGGAATACGGTACTGTTCGGCGCAGCGGACGTGAACTCCAAAGGTAACCGCGCCTATGCGACTTACGTGGAGCTCTCCTATCCGTTTGCTGTCAAGGGGGTTGATATGAAGGCCGGCATCGGCATCGTTCCCTGGAACGCTTACGGCACCTATGGTATCGACAGGGACTTTTACGTCCAGAATGTTTTCCTGAATGCTGGAAAAAGCTGGACGGTGGCCGGTTCGCTCCAGTTGGGACTTTTTACCTCGCTCAGTTGGAATCCTGCCCTGGAAGATGTTAATTTTGTGGGAGGCATATCCCTGAGGATGTAACGGAGATGGATAAACAAGACAGTGTACAGCGTTTTCTGGAACTCATACGGCGTTCGCACCGGGGAAAATTCAAGATTTACATTGGTATGAGTGCCGGTGTGGGCAAGACATACCGTATGCTCCAGGAGGCCCATCAACTGCTTGAAGCCGGTGTGGACGTGCGAATCGGATACATCGAGACGCACGGCAGGCCCGATACGGAAGCTCTTCTCGAAGGGCTTCCGGTCGTGCCTTTACGCAAACTGTTTTACAAGGGGAAGGAGCTGGAGGAAATGGATACGCAGGCCATCATCAATCTCCATCCCGAAATCGTCATCGTGGACGAACTGGCGCACACCAACATCGAGGGGAGCGGCAATCCGAAACGGTGGCAGGATGTGATGCAGATACTCGAAGCGGGTATCAGCGTTATCTCGGCGGTGAATATCCAGCACATCGAGGGACTGAACGAATCCGTGCAGGAAATTACGGGCGTAGAGATACGGGAGCGTATTCCCGACAGCGTACTGGCCATGGCGGATGAAGTGGTGAATATCGACCTGACCGCCGAGGAGCTTATCAATCGGCTGAAAGCCGGTAAGATATACAAACCCGACAAGATAAATGCCGCGCTCAATAATTTCTTTACGCAGGATAACATCCTGCAACTGCGCGAACTGGCTCTCAAGGAGGTGGCCATGCGGGTAGAGAAGAAGGTGGAGAATGAAATCACGGCGGGTGACAAACCGCACCGCGACCGGTTGCTGGCCGTCATCGACTCGTCCGAGAAACGCTCCCGGCGGGTGATACGCAAGACTGCCCGTATGGCGACCCACATCAATGCGCCCTTCTCCGTACTCTACATACAGAGTGACCGCGAGACGGCGGACCGGATACCGCTCGCCAATCAGCGGTATCTGATAAACAACCTGAATCTTGCATCGGAACTCGGCGGCGAGATACGCAGGATACATTCCAACCGACCGGTGGAAACCATTCTTGAGGTATGCCGCGAACAGAAGGTGAGTTTCGTCTGCATCGCGCGTCCCGAATTTTCACCCGTAAAAGGGATACTCGGATTCTGGAAACTGACGGGAAGGCTTTCCCGCATGAATATAGACCTTTTAATCTTATCGTAGGCTATGAAGATACAGAAGAGGCTTACATTGGGAATCGGCGTTCTGTTCGCCATGATACTGTTGCTCGGCGTGCTGTCCACCAGTTATGTCCGGCAGCTTTCGCAGGCTACGAAAACCATACTTGCCGACAATTACGCGTCGCTGGAGTATGCGGCCGACATGCTCCGTTCGCTCAACGACATCGGGGAGGATTCCGTTTCGCGGCACGACCTGCGGCAGAGTCTCGCCATGCAGCAGCGGAATATTACGGAAATCAATGAGAAGGAGATTACCTCTTCCCTCGAAAGGCATGTGGCGGCGTTGAGCGACTCCGTCACGGAACAGGAACTGCAACTCGTGCGCGAAGACCTGCTGCGCATCATGGAGGTCAACATGGCGGCCATCCGTGCAAAGAGTGCGGGCGTGGAGGAACGGGCCGACCAAGTGATGTGGTGGCTGATAGTGATTGCCGCCTTGTGTGCGGTTATTGCCGGAGTGTTCCTCGTGTGGTTTCCCAAGGTAATCGTGAGGCCGATAGACGAATTGAAGAAAGGAATAACGGAGATAGCCAACCATAATTACGACCAGCGGCTCGACTTTTCGGGCAATAGGGAATTCGAGTCCGTTGCTGAATCGTTCAACGACATGGCGGCCCGGCTCGACGAATACCGGCGCAGCTCGCTGGACGATTTGATGATGGCCAAGAAGCGTATCGAGGCCATCGTGAATTCGTTGCACGAACCCATCGTCGGGCTCGGTCCCGACCGTACCATCCTGTTCATGAACCGGGAGGCGCTCTCCGTACTCAATCTGACGGACGATGTGGTCGGACGCAACGCGACCGATGTCGCCCTTTCCAACGACTTGCTGCGCAGGCTCGTCCGGGAACTTTACGGCGATGCGAAGCCCGAGAGCAGGGAGCCGTTGAAAATCTATGCCGACAATAAGGAAAGTTATTTCCAGATGGAGAACGTGCCGCTCTATATCACGCCTATCGGAAAAACGGAATGTGAATTCATAGGCAATTTGATTATTCTGAACAATATTACACGATATAAGGAACTCGACTCGGCGAAAACCAACTTCATATCCACCGTGTCGCACGAGATGAAAACGCCCATATCATCCATCATGATGAGCCTGCAACTGTTGAACGACGACCGTCTCGGTACGTTGAACGGGGAACAGAAGCAGCTGGTGGAGAGCATCAAAGACAGCAGCGACCGGCTTCTGGAGATAACGGGCGAACTGCTCAACATGACGCAGATAGAAACGGGCAAACTGAAGCTGCATCCCAAGATTACGAAGCCTATCGAACTGATTGATTACGCAATAAAATCCACACGGGTACTGGCCGAAAGGTTCTGCTGTTTCGTGGAAGTGGATTATCCGGAGAAGATTTCCAAGATTTTCGTGGACAGCGAGAAGATAGCATGGGTCATTACGAATCTGCTCTCCAATGCGATACATCATTCGCCCGAACGTTCGCGCATCATCGTGGGAGCCGTGCAGCACGACAAGGCCGTAGAAATATACGTTCAGGATTTCGGACGCGGCATCGACCCGCGCTACCACAAGAGCATTTTCGAGCGTTACTTCCGGGTACCCGGGACAAAGGTGCAGGGCAGCGGTCTCGGCCTGGCCATCTCCAAGGAGTTTGTGGAGGCGCACGGCGGAACGATTAGCGTCGAAAGCGAGATAGGTAAGGGCAGCCGGTTTTCGATAATGCTTCCCGCATGACCGGTACGATTTTGTCCGGACGGCCCTGTTTGCAGGAAAGCTGGTGCAGGGACAATTCGACAACGCCCTTTTACGTTCATTGTGCACCATGATAGTAAGTGCGAGCAGGAGAACGGATATTCCGGCGTTTTATGCGCCGTGGTTCTATAACAGGTTGAAGGAGGGGTACGTACTCGTACCCAATCCATTCAATCCGCGTACGGTAAGCCGGGTCGGCCTTACTCCCGATACGGTGGACTGCATCGTTTTCTGGACGAAGAATCCCGCTCCCATGCTGGACGGATTGGAGCGGCTGAGAGATTACCGGTATTATTTCCAGTTCACGCTGAATCCATACGGCCGGGATATGGAACGTAACCTGCCGGCATTGGAAGCGAGGCTCGGTACTTTCCGGCGGTTGGCGGAACGGATAGGCCCGGAACGTGTGATATGGCGTTACGACCCGGTACTGCTGGGAGGTGCTTACGATATTCGGTTCCATACGGGGGCTTTCGCCGCGCTGGCCGCCGGATTGAAGGGATATACCGAGAAGTGTATGATAGGATTCCTCGACTTTTATCGCCATATTCGCAAGGTCATGGATGAGGCTGGGGCAGGGGCTCCGTCTCCGGAGGATACGGAACGTCTGGCCGCTGCTTTCGGGGATACGGCTGCGAAGTACGGCATCTTACTCGAAACCTGTACATCCAAAGTGGATTTGCGGCGTTTCGGCATCCGAAGCGGTTGTTGTATAGACAGGGAATTGGCGGAGCGGCTGACGGGGTATCCGCTCTCCGCCCGGAAAGATGGCGGCCAGCGCGGCGTATGCAACTGTGCGGAGAGTATCGATATCGGGATGTACGGAAGCTGCCCGCACGGTTGCACGTATTGTTACGCTGTAAGGGGCGGTGCGGCAGCGGCGGCGAAGAGGTACGGCATGCACGATATTCACTCTCCCATGATGCTGGGATATCCGCGGCCGGAGGATACCATTCGAGAACGTACCGCAGAGAGTCTGCGGAAAATACAGGGAAAGTTGTTCTGAATGCCGCGGCGGCCGGCTTGATACAGACTGTCCGGCGAAGACTTGTTGCAATCTGCGGTTAGACGAGAAATTTCCGTAACCGATTCCTATGGACGGCATAAAGGACGGTATCGGCCGCTGTGAGGGCCGAGCCAGGTATCAATACGAGACCGATGGCCAGAAATACGATACCGAGTGTGAGCGATGCCTGTCAATTCCGGATAGCACGGAATACTGGCTGACATTGTAAACGATTACTCTCTCCATAATCCTTTTGAGTTTTAAGTGGAAACTGCAGGGAGGAGAGCAGAAACATGTCCGGCTGCAAAAACGCTGAAAAGGCGGCAGTTATCGGTCTCTTCAGCCTTCATCGGAACGGTCGGGCCGGAAGACAAGGAACGGGTAACGACAAGGGAATACCGTGCCGCAGCGGTATTCCCTTGTCGAACGGGATGGCATTTGCTATTTTTTCTCGGGCTTTGCTATGCTTTCGCGCATCTGCGTATCGGCCTGTACGTTCTGGAGTCTGTAATAGTCCATGATGCCGAGGTTCCCGCTCCGGAACGCTTCGGCTATCGCAAGCGGTATTTCCGCTTCGGCGAGTATTACTTTGGCCCGCGCTTCCTGTGCTTTGGCCTTGTTCTCCTGCTCATGCGCTACTGCCATGGCGCGTTTCTCCTCCGCTTTGGCCTGTGCGATGTTCTTGTCTGCATTGGCCTGGTCAATCTGAAGTTCGGCGCCGATGTTCTTCCCTACGTCGATATCCGCTATGTCGATGGAGAGAATCTCGAATGCCGTTCCCGCATCCAGGCCTTTTTCGAGCACTACGCGGGAGATGTAATCGGGATTTTCGAGTACGACCGTATGCGATTCGGCGGAGCCTATCGAAGAGACGATTCCCTCTCCGACGCGGGCGAGCACCGTCTCCTCGCCCGCCCCTCCGACAAGCTGCTTGATGTTGGCACGAACCGTAACCCTCGCCTTGGCGATGAGTTGGATACCGTTCTTGGCGACGGCCGACACGGGCGGAGTATTGATGACTTTCGGATTGACCGACATCTGGACCGCTTCGAATACGTTCCGGCCGGCCAGGTCGATGGCGGATGCCATCTTGAAATCGAGATTGATGTTGGCTTTCTGTGCGGATACGAGTGCCTGGATGACGTTCGGTACATTGCCTTTCGCCAGATAATGCGCCTCGAGTTCATTCGGGTTCAGATGGAGCCCTGCTTTCGTTCCGGTTATCATCTCATTGACTATCAGCGTAGCGGGAACCTTGCGCCAGCGCATCAGTATAAGCTGCAGAAGCGATATCCTTACACCCGACAGCAGTGCCTTGAACCACAGTCCGACGGGGACGAAATAGAAAAGCAGCCAAAGTAGTACGATGACAACTACGGCAACCGCGATGATGAGTCCGATATTTTCCATAAGCATTGTTTGGTATTTGGGTTTGTCTTTGTCCGTTCGTGTCGATGTTCGGGAACGACCGTTCCGTTATGCCTCCTCTTCTGCGGAACGTGAGAGGGGTTTTACCACGACGGTGAAGTTGTCGAAACCGATGACCTCCACTTCCCTGTGCGGGTCGATGTAGACGTCGATGGATTTGGCTTCGTAAGTCTTGCCGTTCAGCATCACTTTGCCGCCGGGGGCGAGCCGTGTGACGGTCGTTCCCCGGTCGCCAGCCGCGATATGCTCCTTCTCGGGCGACGGCTGCGAGGCTCCGTCTATGTTGTTGTGCAGGGCAAGCCGCTTCCATGTCTTTGCTCGCAGCCCCATTGCCAGCATGATGACCGACAATACGAGTACGGCCGCCAGCGCAATGAATCCCCCGGCATTGCCGTATTTCACGAACGCTTCATAGATGCCGAACCCGCAGGAGATGAGTGCGCCTATGCCTGCGACCGTAATGCCCGGGAGCAGGAATACCTCCACGCCGAGCAGAAATATGCCGAGTATGATGAGAATGATTACCAGTGCCATGATGTATTTTGTTTAAAATATCCGATTGATTCGGGCTACTGGACGGCGACTATTCGAATTGTCAGTCCCGGTTCCACGGTGTCGATATCCTGTACGAGCGCTTCGGCCAGTGTTTTGTTGTTGAACGAACCGACCACGAACAGGGGTTCGCCCGTTTCCGGGTCGGCCGTGCGCGAAACCTCTTTCCCGGCAGCCTGTGTCGATATGACGTCGCGGACGACGCGGCTCAGGCTCTCTCCGGCTCCGCCTATCTCTACACGGTAGCGTATTCTGGTGGACGGTTCGGTCACAGCGCTTCCGCTCTCGGCACCCGGCGCGGCGTCGTACAGACCGTCGTGCCATGCCACCACCCGCGGGTTCCGGAATCCCTGCCGTTTAAGCCGGGCCGCCGCCTCTTCCGCTTCGGCATAGGTCGCATATCCTCCGGCATAATAGTAGTGTTTCCGGTCGGCTTTCGTCTCCTGCGACAGCGGATAGACATTCCTGAAGACCGATACGGGCTGCGGTCTCGAATAGGCGCCTAACAGTATCCGGTACATCGAACCGCGTGGAAATATCTCTACCTGCGGTACCTGGTTGATATTCGCATATCTCGCAGGCCGCACAATTTGGGCATCGGCAAAATCGTAAAACATGCGTTCGCGGGTGTCGAGCACGGGCAGGAAATAGTCGTCGATATGGCTGGTGGGAGGGGTGAGGCTGTTGAGCGAATCCGCCGCCCCGGTCAGTCCGGCCCGGTCGGCTATCCGTATCTCGTATCCGGCTATCAGCAGTTTTTGCAGGGCATACCGTGCGACCTCTTCATACATATACTCCCCTTCGATTTCCGCCTCCAGCAGGAGCATGTTGTTCATCTGTTTCTCCTGTACCGCAAGGATATCGCCCTCGCCGTTCTTGTCGAGCACATAATTATAGGCATAGACCTTCGTATCGAAGACGCTTTGCCAGAGGTCGCCGATAGCGGGTGCCAGGCGTTCGTTCTCCGCCGCCAGTGCCGTTATCCGTGCATGGAGACTGTCCGCCTGTGGGCCTTTGACTGCGACATGATAGACGGGAAGCAGAAGCGCCATCTGGTCGTAATTCTCCTGCAGTTTTCCTATCAGCTCAGCCACTTCGTTCTCTTTCTTCTGTGCTGCGAGCAGTTGCCTGTAATCGGCTGCGGAAAGGTTGTCGCGGAAATAATCGTTGTCCACCAGCATCGTTTTCCCGTTGTCCGCAGCGGCAGTGGCGGCAGGCATTACCGGAAGACTGAAGCCCTGTTCGCGTTCCATACGGGCCATCGTCTCCGATAGACTTTCCAGGTCTGCCCTTACGTCGAACAGGGCCTGTTCGAGTTCCACGATATTGGCGCCGAGCGCCTCTTTCCCCGGCGAATCCGACGAGAAAAGCTCCCGTGCTTCATCCAGCCGTTCCTTGAGACGGGCTTCCTTTCCCGCCAGTTCGTTGCGGCGCATGGCAAGAGAGTCGTAACTGACCGGGGCCGGCTGCTGCACAACGGTCTTCCGCCCTTTGGCCGGTCGCTGTGCCGCCAGCGTCAACGGAGCCAGAAGCGACAGCAAAAGAAAATATTTCAGTACTCTCCGTTCCATAAGTCTTTCCCAAATTGTAAAGTCCTTGCGGTTATACCCACCACTTTATCATGAACAACTGAATAAGTCCGAATATCTCCAGACGTCCGAACAGCATGAGTGCAGTAGACGAGAACTTCATCACTCCCGGCATCGCTGCAAAACTCTCCATCGAACCGACCTCTCCGAATCCCGGCCCTACATTCCCCATACAGGTGGCAGAGGCGGTCAGCGAGGTGATGAAATCGACTCCGCAGGCGGTATTTATCAGTGTCCCTAAGATAATGAAAAGGAAGTAAACGGCAATGTACAGCATGGCGAAATTTATCGTGGACTCCTCCTGCGTTACGCCGTTGAGCTTGATGCGCAGCACGGCGTTGGGGTGTTGCTGCTGCCGGATACGGTTGCGCAGCACCTTGAACGAAAGCAGGATACGGTCGCATTTGATACCTCCGGCCGTTGAACCGGCACATGCGCACTGCAATGTGAAAAAGAAGAGTACGGTCATGGCCAGCGGAGTCCACAAATTGGTGTCTGCGGTTGCGAATCCGGTAGTGGTCAGTACGGTGACTCCCTGAAACAATCCGTACCGCAAGGCGGTGGCAAAAGAGCCGTATGTGCCTGAAAGCCAAAGGCTGAGTGTAATGAGAAAGACGCCGGTCGCTGCACAGAGAAAATAGTAGCGCGTCACTTCGGACCGGAACAGGTTGTTCCTGCTTCCGGTCAGGGTGGAGTATATCAAACCGAAATGCAGACCGGAAACGAAGGTAAAGAAGACGATAACCAGCTCAATCCACAGGTTGTCGAAATAGGCGATGCTCGCATTTTTGGTACTGAACCCGCCGGTGGAGATGGCCGAAAAAGCATGGTTCACCGCATCGAACCAGTCCATCCCGGCGATGCGGAGCATCACCGTGGCCATGGCTGTCATGCCCACGTAAACGAAAAGCAGGATATAGACGATTTTCCGTGTCTGAAAACGATAATTGTCCTTGGCCAGTGTGGACAGCTCCACGCTGTAAAGCGTCATCTTCGTCTTGCCGAGCGAAGGCAGGATGGCGAGTGCGAACATGACGACGCCGATACCGCCTATCCAATGCGTCGCCGAACGCCAGAAGAGCAGTCCGTTAGGCAGCGATTCCACATCGGTGAGTATCGTGGAACCGGTCGTGGTGAATCCCGATACGCTCTCGAACCAGGCATTGACGAAGTTGAACTCCCCGCCATAGAGCAGGTAGGGGAAAGTGCCCACGAAGCAGGAGAGCAGCCATGCACCGGTCACGATGCAGTACCCCTCCTTGGCATTTATCTGTTCTCTGCGGCGGACGAAAAGGGTGGGGAACATACCGAGTATGGCTGTCAGCAGAAAAGAGAGGAATAGCGGCGTGAAACCGCTGTCCATGCCGTTTATCCACGAAATGCCCGCCGAAAGGAGCATAAAGGCAGAATCGAGCAGCAGTACGGCACCGATGTATTTCAATACCAGTCCGGTCCTCATTTCGGTTCGGTCTTTTTCCGTTCCACCAATTCGTCTATCATCTCCTTGAGTCCCTGTATTTCATCGTCGTTGCTCTCGAATTTCGGGGCGAACGGTATTCCGTGCGACAGGTAGTTATGCAGTGATTTGTGGATGCGTATTACCGGGCGCACGTAGTAACTGTCCACGAAAAAATAGAACATCAGGACGATGATGATGGCTATCATGAGCGTCAGGATACTGGGCGTGATGGTCTTGTAGACGCTCTTTTCGAGCATCTGCGCCCGGGCCGGTATGGAGTTGGCCGGAGAGGTGAGGTACTCCTTGAGCGTTTCGTCGAGGTGGTAGTAGGCCTGCATGTAGGTTGCGAGGAACCAGTCGAGGTCTTCCGTGCCGTCGTCTGCCAGATGGGCAGTCACGACCTCTTGGTATTCGCGGTCGGCCACCCGGACTGCGGCCAGGTCGGATATATCCTCTTCCGTTACCGAAGCGGCCTCCAAGGCATCGTAAAAAGCCGTCCGGCCGAGTTCGTATCCCGCGTCGGGGGTCGTCGCATCCGAGAATATCATACGCAATATCGCGCTGTTCTGGGACTGCAGGGCGGTCAGCATACGGTCGGCCAGTTCGGTGTTGCGCATATTGAGGGCCACTATCTCTTCCGACTGGTTGCGAAGCCTTTGCAGTTCATAGACGGATACAGCCCCCGCCAGCAGGAGTACGAGGGCGAGGCTGATGAAACCTATCGAAATTTTCTTGCGCATGGCAACGCGTTGTTGTTGATGATTCTTACGGCAAATATAACATATAATTCGATGAAAAAGAAGACGGATACCGGACGTTACTCCGGTTCGGCCGGTTTTGCGGACAGTATTCGTGCCGACGGCTTTTTCCGTACGGCATTGCGGGAGTCATCGTTCCGGCAGTGAGACCGGAACCGTTCCGTCGGCGTCGGGCCGGCCAAGCCGTACGGAACACAGTTCGTTCACGCGCGTTCGGTCGTAGGGGGCTTTGCAGCGTATGTAGTTGCCGGTGTATCCGTACATCATGCCGCCACTGCCGCGTCCTTCGAACAGTACCTCGGCCGAACGTCCCTCGTATGCCTCGCAGAAACGACGGTGAAGTGTCGAGCAGAGTGCACCGAGCCGCTCGGCCCGCAGGGTTTTCACGTCGTCGCGCACCCGGCCGGGCATGTCGGCCGCGGGCGTGCCGGGGCGTTCCGAGAAGGGAAAGACATGCAGGTAAGCAGGAGCGAGCGATTCGAGCAGGTCGTAAGTCTGCCGGAAATCCTCGTCCGTCTCACCCGGAAAACCTACGATGACATCCACGCCGATGAAGGCATCAGGCATGCTGCTGCGGACCGTTTCGATGCGGTTGCGGAAAGTTTCCGCCCGGTAACGTCTGCGCATCAGGCCGAGAATACGGTCCGAACCGCTTTGCAGCGGAATGTGGAAATGGGGCTGGAACTTGGCCGACGCCGCGCAGAAGCCGATGATGTCATCGGTCAGAAGGTTCGGCTCGATGGAAGAGATGCGGTAGCGTTCGATGCCCGCCACCCGGTCGAGCGCCGTGAGCAGGTCAGCGAACCGCTCGCCGGTAGTCCGTCCGAAATCGCCTGTATTGATGCCCGTTATCACGATTTCCTTTCGACCCGAAGCGGCGATTCGCTCCGCTTCCTGCACGAGGTCGGCGACGGGCATGTTGCGGCTCGCTCCGCGGGCGTAATGTATCGTACAGTAGGAGCACTTGTAGTCGCAGCCGTCCTGTACTTTCAGGAATGCACGTGTACGTTCGCCTGTGGAAAAAGCGGCGAAGAAGTTGGTCAGTTCAGCCGTGTCGCATGAATAGATGCGGGCGCCCGACTTGCCGCCGAGAGCGGCCACCCGGTCGAAAAGCGTTCCCTTGTCGCGGTTGCCCAATACGAGGTCCACCCCTTCGATGGCGGCCAACTCTTCGGGCCGAAGCTGGGCATAGCAGCCCGTGACGGCGATGATGGCCTGCGGCGCTTCGCGGTGAAGCCGTCGAATCAGGTTGCGGCACTTCTTCTCGGCATGTTCCGTCACGGCACATGTATTTACCACGCATATGTCCGCTTCGGCGGCGTGACGGACGGTCGCATAGCCGCCCTCTTCGAATTGCCGCGCGATGGTGGAGGTTTCGGAGAAGTTCAGCTTGCAGCCCAGCGTATGGAAACTGACTTTTTTCGGCGAAGGCATCTTCATTTCATCTGTTTCGGAGTGCGAAGTTACGAAAAAGGCGGTAAAGCGTGAAATAAAAGCACCGCCGGTCGCTGTCGTGCGCATTGCTGGCGATTTTTCCGTAAATTTGCATTCCGCAGAGCCGCACCGACGGTTTTGCCGGAAGAGACGGAGATGGATTTTTTCAGGGCACTTTACGAATACGGCTTTTTGCAGCATGCCATGGCGGCCGCGGTGCTTTCGGGTATCGTCTGCGGTATCATCGGCACCTATATCGTGGCCCGTCGCATGGTCTTCCTGAGCGGAGGAATAACGCATGCCTCGTTCGGCGGGATAGGCATAGCCTATTATTTCGGTCTGAACCCCATTCTCGGCGCGCTGGTATTCGCCGTGATGTCGTCGCTCGGAATCGAGTGGGGGGCACGGAAGGGGAAAATCCGCGAAGATTCGGCCATCGGCATGGTCTGGAGCTTCGGCATGGCTGTCGGGGTTATATTCGTCTATCTGACGCCGGGTTATGCACCCAACCTGATGAGTTTTCTCTTCGGCAATATCCTGACCGTGACGACGGCGGATATCGTCGCTTTGGGGTGCCTGGTCGCTGTTCTGCTCCTGCTGGCATTCTGTTTTCTGCGGACGGTGATGTACGTCGCCTTCGATGCCCAGTTCGCCCGGAGCAGGGGGGTAGCGACGGGAACCGTATCGTATGTCATGGCGGTATTGGTGGCGCTCGCAGTCGTCTTCTGCATCCGGAGCGTAGGCATCGTTCTTCTCATCTCGCTGCTCACCGTTCCGGCGGTCATCGTCAACTCCTTCACCAAATCCTTCACCCGCATGGCTGCCTGGTCCTCGGTCGTTGCCGTAATAGGCAACATCGCCGGACTGTACCTCAGTTACGTCATGGATATTCCCGCCGGAGCCGCTACAATATTTCTGCTGGCGCTTACGCTTATAATTATAAAACTGCTACCTTTGCGTAGCCGAAAAACCGTGGCGTATAGTGAAAACCCTCGATAAGTTCATCCTGAAGTCATATATAGGGCCGATGATTCTTACCTTCTTCATCGTGTCGTTCATATTCCTTATGAACTTCCTGTGGCTTTATATCGACGACCTTGTCGGGAAAGGACTCGACTTCGGCGTCATCCTCGAACTGCTGGGGTACGCGTCGGCTACGACCATCCCCATGTCGCTACCGCTGGCTACGCTTCTGGCGGCTATCATGACAATGGGCAATCTCGGCGAAAACAACGAACTGCTCGCCATGAAATCGGCGGGAATATCGCTTCCGCGCATACTGGCCCCGCTGACCGTCCTTGTTGTCTTCATCGCCATAGGCAGTTTTTTCGCCTCCAACAACCTCGTGCCTTATGCCTGGAAGCAGATGAACGCACTCATCGCCGATATCCGTCAGCAGAAGCAGACCATCGAATTCAAAGACGGAGCCTTCTTCAATGGTATCGACGACATGAGTATCCGGGTTGGGCATCAGGACCGGGAAACCGGTCTGTTGAATGATGTGCTGATATACGATACGCGGAATCAGTCCAAAAACGGAACGATGTCCACCACCATAGCGGATTCGGGTTACATCCGCCTCTCGGACGACAAGAAATACCTGCTTGTAACACTCTATAAAGGCGAACGTTACGAGACGCGGCGCGACTATCAGTGGTACAACGAAAGCCAGTTCACGCAGCAGACCTTCGATATGCAGAATGCGGTCATTCCGTTGGAGGGTTTCGATTTTGAGCGCAGCAGCAGCGACCGCTTCAGCCACGGGACGCAGACACAGTCCATCGCGCGGCTCGAAAAGGATATCGATTCGCTCAACATCGTCGTGGCGCGGGAGATGGCCCGTTCCTACGAACCGCTCCTGCGGAACAACCTGCTCCAGTACGACCCTGTGGTCATGGGGATGATGGACAGTGTCAAGACGGATTACTCTTACCGCAGGCCGGAGCCCGTGTACGAAAGGCTGGATTACATGACGCTGGTACAGCGCAAGGATATACTCAACAATGCGCTGATGAAGGCGAAGAACTCAAGAAACGCGATAAACTACGAAGAGGACTCCTATAAACAGAATCTGAACAACCTCTACCGTTCCGAAATCGAATGGCACCGGAAAGTGTCGCTTCCCGTATCGGTCATGATATTCTTTCTGATAGGCGCTCCGTTGGGGGCCATTATCCGGAAGGGAGGGCTGGGGATGCCCGTGGTGGTGTCGGTACTTTTCTTTGTGGTGTACTACATCATCAGCATGTCCGGCGAGAAGATGGCGCGCGACGGCATCAGTACCGCTTTTCAGGGAATGTGGCTGTCGTCCTTCATCCTGCTGCCGATAGCGCTTTACTTAATTTACAAATCGACGAACGATTCCAATCTCTTCAACATGGATTGGTACAGAATACAATATGCCAAACTCAAAGAGTGGGTCGGCAGAAAAAGACAACACAGAAAAGAGAGCAAAAAGCATGGAACAAAGGAAGCTTAATACCGTAGAGGAGGTCCTCGAGGATTTCCGCCAGGGTAAGGTCGTCATCGTAGTGGACGACGAAGACAGGGAAAACGAAGGCGACTTCATCGTGGCAGCCGAGAAGATAACTCCGGAAATAGTCAATTTCATGCTGCATAACGGCCGCGGCGTACTCTGTGCCCCGCTGACCGAAGACCGGTGCCGGGAGCTCGACCTCGACATGATGGTCGGCAATAATACTTCCCTGTTGGGCACGCCGTTCACGGTGACGGTGGACTACCTGCATGACGGATGTACTACGGGTGTGTCGATACACGACCGGGCTGCTACCATTCGCGCTTTGGTGGACCCGAACGCCAAGCCTGAGGATTTCGGCAGACCGGGACACATCAATCCGCTGCGTGCACGCAACAAGGGAGTATTGAGGCGTCCGGGCCATACCGAAGCGACCATCGACCTTGCCCGCATGGCCGGCATGCGGCCCGGCGGTGCGCTTATCGAGATAATGAACGAGGACGGTACCATGGCCCGTCTGCCCCAGTTGCTGGAGATTGCGGACAGGTTCGGACTGAAAATCGTCTCCATCGCCGATATTATCGCTTACCGTCTGAGGACAGAGAGCATCGTCGAAAAGGGCGAAGAGGTGGCCATGCCTACCAAGTGGGGCGAGTTCCGTTTCATCCCCTTCAAACAGAAAAGCAACGGCCTGGAGCACATGGCTCTTATCAAAGGAACATGGGAGCCGGGCGAACCGGTCCTCGTCCGCGTTCACTCGTCGTGTGCAACGGGCGATATTTTCGGGTCCGTCCGGTGCGACTGCGGTGCACAGCTCGAAGAGTCTATCCGTATGATAGAAAAGGAGGGTAAGGGTGCCGTGGTTTATCTGATGCAGGAGGGCAGAGGTATCGGCCTCTGCAACAAAATCAGGGCCTACAAATTGCAGGACGAGAACGGATACGACACGGCGGAAGCCAACCTGCAGCTCGGTTTTGCCGTGGACGAGAGGGATTACGGTGTGGGTGCCAGCATCCTGCATGCGCTCGGCATTACCAAGATGCGTCTGATGACCAACAATCCCACCAAGCGTGCCGGACTCGAAGGATACGGACTCTCCATCGAAGAGATAGTGCCTATCGTGACCGAACCCACGAAATACAACGAGCGTTACCTCAAGACCAAGGAGGAGCGGATGGGGCACAAGCTCGGTCTTTTCAAGCAGGAGCGACACTGAACCGGATATTCCCGTATGGCAGCCAATCCGAAAACCTTGCGTATCGTGTATATGGGAACGCCCGACTTCGCCGTCGCGCCCTTGAAGGCGCTGGTGGAGGGGGGCTATCATATAGTGGCGGTTGTTACCATGCCCGACAAACCGGCTGGTCGGGGACTGAAACTGCAGGAGAGTGCCGTAAAACGTTATGCCGTATCCGCCGGTCTGCCACTCCTTCAGCCGACAGACCTCAAGGCTGAGGAATTCATCGCGGAACTTACTGCCCTGCGTCCCGACCTCGGGATTGTCGTGGCATTCAGAATGCTTCCGCGGGCGGTATTCGAGCTTCCGCGATACGGAACATTTAATCTGCACGCCTCCCTGTTGCCGCAGTACCGGGGAGCGGCTCCGATAAACTGGGCGTTAATCAACGGCGAACGGGAAACCGGCGTCACGACCTTCATGCTGAATCCGCGGATGGACGAAGGGGCGGTCATTGCGTCCCGTCGGGTAGCGATTGCCGACGACGACAATGCGGGAATCCTGCACGACAAACTGATGACGGAGGGCGCACGGCTCGTTACAGAGAGCGTAAATGCCGTGGCGGCAGACGGTTTTCGGCCTGAACCTCAAGCCATGAAAGAGGAGTTGAAACCGGCTCCCAAGATATTCAAGGAGACGTGCCATGTGGATTTTATGGCTGAAGGCGTTCGTATCGTCAATCTTGTACGGGGGGTATCGCCTTATCCTGGAGCATGGGCTATGCTCCGGGAACGTGCCGTTACGGATGGGGTACTTATCCGCGAAGGGAGCGTGAAGTTCTATTCGGTCGTTTTCCTGCCCGATGCGGATGTCGCAGACGCGCCGGGAAGCGTGGCAGTAGAGAACGGTACGATGCGCATTGCCTGTCGCGACGGATATATCCTGCCGCAGCAGGTACAGCCGGCCGGAAAACAGCGCATGGGCATACAGGAGTACCTGAACGGGCTGAAAGTCCGGGGCGAATTGAAGTTCGAATAGGAAAAACCGATGATAACGACGGAACGGCAGCGATTGACTGTCGTTCCGTTTTTTTATGACCTCTGTTTGGCACCTGTCGTCTTGAAAATCTTGCCGTGCTGCCTCTTTTCAATCCTGTTCCCGGTCGGTCATGGCGCTGTTTTGCAGCTAAAATTTTTACGGCATGCAACAGGAAAGACTAATTTCGCATCTATAATAACGAAGCGGATTCCGAACCGGGATTCGTTAGAGAGTTGTATTGTTGGATAACCGAAAAATGTCTCATGATGAAAAAGTTTACTCTTCTCATTGTTTCGTACCTTGTCTGTCTCGTCCTCGCATCCTGCCAAAAGACCGAACCGGAACCGGAATGCAAACTCAAGGATTTTCCCTATGAAATCTTCGAGGTAAAAAAGATGAAACTCTATATCGCCTCCGAGAAATACCATCACCCGGATTTAGATTGTTCGGAAGAAGAGTTATATGCAAGTGACTATTATTACATTATCAAATTTGCCGAAGATCACCCTTGGAGTTGGCATACATGGCCTATACCGACTTTTCTTACGAAAAGGGCTATGAATACATAATTGAAGGTTTGTGTATAGATTATGTTGTGGAAGGAGATATGATTTTCAGAACGTTCCAATGTTGTAAGATTTTGTCTAAACAGAAGAAACAATCTGAAAATTTGCCGCAATAATGGGAAGAATATCTTTCATCCGGCCGGTAGAAACCGGCGACTGCTTCGAAAGGAATGACTTTATCGTACTGGAGTGGCCGTTCCTGGCTGCGAAACGGAACAGGTGTCCCGCAAAAGAATCTTTCATGGGACACCCACTTATATATTCTTTGATAATCCGGAAATTATCATTAAGATTGTATGAGTCGGCGCAGCGGATTTGTGCGCTTTGAGAAGAAAGGGACTATCCTAATTAAAACGTATGAACCATGAAATCACGGACGAAATGGCTGTTTTGCCTCTGCCTGCTGGCGTGGCTATCGACGGGATGCGATTCAAAGTCGGATATAACCATCGGTGACCCTCCGGAAGCAATGTGTACCGAATGGGAAACTCATTACATCTATAAGAATGAATCGTCTTTCGATATCGAAATGGAATACATTTCTTCGAACGGGGATAAGCGGGTGGGAGAATCCGTTCAAATCAAACAAGGCGATAAATATGAATTTATACAGAAGTACAATGCGGGAAGATTTTCTCCTTTGAATCAATTATATCCAGAAGGCAGCATGGTTCGCATTTCCATATCAAACGGAATAGTCGAGGTCATTTATCGTAGGTCTGGGCATCCTACTGACGATTCCAATATATTCGAGGAAAAAGCGTATGTACGGACAACGGAGAAGCAATATTTATTACAGATAACATGCTATACCTATACGTTCACCGATGATTGTTTCAAGGACGGCACACCGATAGGAAATGCCGAAATATCCATTGAGACCGTAGGGGAGAATCGGTCGTAAGCCGTTTCGGACAATGCACGATCTGTCCGAAGCGGATAAGAACCGTAAACAAACTAAACAGGGCCCTGCCGCATCCGGCGGGGCAATTGACTGTATTGCCCGGGAAACTTGTCCTGTTTTTGAAATGTGTATATCCGGAGTATATCCGGGCCCCTTGACTACTGGCTGCAACGGAAGACACTCTTCGGCAGGAGGGAAAACAGACGGATAGGAGGATAAAACAAGAGGTAAGGCTGTCGAGAACAGACATAAAAAACGGGGCCGGATTGTCCGGCCCCGTTTCGCTTATTGCAACAGGCCCGCAAGCCTGCTTTATCGGGAATTACTGAATCTCCTTGATGATGTCCATACCGATACGGATGGCCTCTTCGTTCATCGGGAGCGACTTCCATGCACGTTCCGGAAGCGATTTCTTCAGTCCTTTATAGACATTTTCAAGCGTTACAATCGGACGTACCTTCAGATAACCGCCGAGGATAAGCGTATTGAAAATGCGGGAGTTTCCCCTTTTGGCAGCCTCTTCGGTAGCGTCGATGACATATATCTTGATGTCTTTGCGCTGCGGATGGCGCGTGATGCCGTTCGTGTCGTAAATGAGCACTCCGCCCGGTTTCACCTGGCTTTCGAATTTGTCCATACTCTGCTGGTTCAGAATGATGGCCGTATCGAAAGTCTGGAGGGTAGGCGAACTGATAGGCTTGTCGCTGATGATGACCGTCACGTTCGCGGTACCGCCACGCATCTCGGGACCGTAGGAAGGAAGCCACGAAACCTCGTAGTCCTGCATGACACCCGAATAAGCCAGAATCTTACCTGTGGAGAGCACGCCCTGCCCGCCGAATCCTGCTATAATTAACTCTTCTTTCATAGTTTCTTTGCCGATTTTGAATTAATTAACCTTTGATATCGCCGAGCGGATAGAACGGAACGAGGTTCTCCTCCATCCATTTGTTAGCATCAACCGGGGACATCTTCCAACCGCTGTTGCAAGTCGAAACCATTTCGACGAAGGAGAGTCCCTTGCCTGCGAGGGCGTTCTCGAATGCCTTGCGGATAGCCTTCTTTGCCTTGCGCACGGCAGCGGGGGTGTGTACCGACTGACGGGTTACATAGCATACGCCGGGAAGCGGAGCTATCATGTCGGCAATCTTGTAGGGGAACCCGTGTATCTTCGGGTCACGTCCGTACGGGCTGGTAGCCGTCTTCATGCCCACCAGGGTGGTCGGGGCCATCTGGCCGCCGGTCATACCGTAGATGGCGTTGTTGATGAAGATAACGACGATGTTTTCGCCACGGTTGCAGGCGTGAATCGTCTCCGCGGTACCGATAGCAGCCAAGTCACCGTCACCCTGATAGGTGAACACCATCTTGTCGGGATTGGTACGCTTGATGGCGGTAGCCACTGCACATGCACGTCCGTGGGCGGCCTGCGACCAGTCTATGTGAAGGTAATTGTATGCAAACACCGAGCAGCCTACGGGCGATACGCCGATGGTCTTGTCCTGTATGCCCAAATCCTCTATCACTTCGGCGACGAGGTTGTGGACCGTTCCGTGGCTGCACCCCGGGCAATAGTGCATCACTTTGTCCGTGAGTACAGGCGATTTGCGGAATACCAGGTTCTCTTCCTTTATTTGTACTTCGAATTCAGCCATATCTTTACTTGTTTATTATTTTCGTTAACAATGCCTCGTAAACTTGGTCGGGCGAGAATACGGCACCGCCGCTGCGGCCGTAGTGCTCTACGGGAGCCTGGCCGTTTACTGCGAGGCGTACATCCTCTACCATCTGTCCGTGGTTGAGCTCTGCCGAGAGGAAACCCTTTACCCCCCTTGCGGCGAGGTCGTGGAGCACCTTGGACGGGAACGGATAAAGGGTGATGGGACGAACGAGACCTACCTTGTAGCCTGCTTCGCGGGCCATCTCTACGGTCATCCGGCAGATACGTGCCGCGGAACCGAATGCTACGATAATGTAATCGGCATCCTCAGTCATGAACTCCTCGTAACGTACCTCGTTCTCGCGTATCTTTGCATACTTGGCGATGAGCTTCTCGTTGAACCTCTCCTGTGCATACGGGTCGAGTTCGAGCGACGTGATGACGTGTTCTTTCCTGTCTGCCGTTTTGCCGGTCAGTGCCCAATCGCCGTCCTGGGCGATGATTTCTTCTGCGGTACGGCGCGGACGCTGGTCGGCCAGTACCACCTTCTCCATCATCTGTCCGATGACACCGTCGGAAAGAATCATTACCGGGTTGCGGTATTTGAACGCCAGGTCGAATGCGTCGAATACGAAGTCGTGCATCTCCTGTACGGAGTTCGGAGCCAGTACGATAAGGTGGAAGTCACCGTGTGCGCCGCCCTTGGTAGCCTGGAAATAGTCGCTCTGGGAGGGCTGTATCGTACCCAGACCGGGGCCGCCGCGCGTAACGTTGATGACCACACAGGGCAGTTCGGCACCTGCAATGTAGCTGAAGCCTTCGCTCATGAGGCTGACACCGGGGCTCGACGAGGAGGTCAGTACCCTTTTGCCCGTGCTGGCCGCACCGTACACCATGTTGATTGCCGACACTTCGCTTTCAGCCTGAAGAACGACCATTCCGGTAGTCTCCCACGGTTTGAGTTCCATGAGCGTCTCCATTACCTCCGACTGGGGGGTGATAGGATAGCCGAAATAGCCATCGGCGCCGCAACGTATCGCCGCTTCGGCGAGCACTTCGTTGCCTTTCATCAATCTTACCTCTTTCTTCATCGCTTACTCGAATTTTTGTCTGTAAACTGTAATGACGCTGTCCGGGCACATGATAGCGCAGCTTGCGCAGCCGATGCAGTCATCCGGGTTAGCCATATAACTGTAGTTGTAACCTTTGCCGTTCACGTGCGGCGAAAGGGCCAGCACATTGTTCGGACATGAAGGCACGCACACGCCGCAACCTTTGCAGCGTTCGATGTCTACAATGATAGTTCCTTTGATTTTAGCCATAATATATTATGATTTGTTAAGCCATGGGCTATTTTGCTTACAAATATATATACTTATTTTGTAACTAAAAATAGGTACACACGTTTTTTTTAGCATGAATTGCAAATTGCCTGTATGAGGGGCGACAATCGCTTCCGGAGGGGGCCGGAAGGGGGGGCGGCATCCGGCATAACCGTACCTCCGACGGGGGCATACCGACATAAGGGGAGGGGGCTACGGAGATGTCGTAACAAAAAACACCATCCCCGCGAACTGCCGGGAAAAGAGGGCTCGCGGGGACGATTTGAAAGGATGGTATTATCGGTCGGTCCGCGGGATATTGGCCAATGCGTAGTCGAGCCGGCGGAGCGTCTCCTCCTTGCCGAGGACTTCGCACATCTCGTACATCGAGAAGCCTTTGCTTTCTCCTACGATGGCCAGGCGGAAAGCATTCATGATTTGCCCCATCTTGTAGCCATGTTCCTCTATCCAGGCGTGACAGACGGTCTCCATATTTCGGTTCGTAAAGTCGTCGATACCGGCCAGTACCTCCCGCAGTCCTGCGACGGATTCCGGGTTCTCTCCTTTCCAATATTTTTCCGCCACTTTGGCATCGAACGACACGGGCGCGCGGAACAGAAAGTAGGAGAGTTCCCAGAAATCGCTGACGAAAGCAGCTCGTCCTTTGATGTACCCTGCGATGCGTGCCGCCTTCTCGAAAGGTATCTCCACGCCGTGCTCACGCAACAGCGGGAGGTAGGCTTCGGCCAATTCGTCGTTGTCGCGTACGTGCATGTACTGTGCATTGAACCAACGCGCCTTGTCGGGATTGAACCGTGCCCCGGCCTTGCTGACGCGTTCCAGCGAAAAGTCGGCAATCAGTTCGTCCATCGAAAACAGCTCCTGCTCGGTCCCCGGATTCCAGCCCAACAGCGCGAGCATGTTGATGAACGCTTCGGGAAAGTAGCCGTCTTCGCGGTAGCCGCGCGACACCTCCCCCGTAGGCGATTTCCATTCGAGCGGAAAGACGGGAAATCCCATCTTGTCTCCGTCCCGTTTACTCAACTTGCCCTGCCCGGTAGGTTTCAGCAGCAGAGGCAGATGCGCGAACTCGGGCTGCGTATCCGTCCATCCGAACGCCCTGTAAAGCAGATAGTGAAGAGGCAGGGAAGGGAGCCACTCTTCTCCGCGTATCACGTGCGATATCTCCATCAGGTGGTCATCCACGATGTTGGCCAGATGATAGGTAGGCAGCCGGTCAGCCGATTTATAGAGCACTTTGTCGTCCAGCGTAGAGGTGTTCACCGTTACCTCGCCGCGGATAAGGTCGTGCATATGCACCTCCTCGTTTTCGGGCATCATGAAGCGGATGACCCATTGGTCGCCTCGTTCGATACGCGCGCGCACTTCCTCGTCGGTCATGGCCAGCGAGGTCGCCAACCGGCCTCGTACCTTATAATTATATGCGAAAGCGTCGCCCCGCTGTTCCGCTTCCGTACGCAGGGCATCCAAAGCCTCCGGAGTATCGAAGGCATAGTAGGCATTGCCTGACTCGACCAGCCGCAGGGCGTATTGCAGATAGATTTCCTTTCTTTCGCTTTGCCGGTAGGGTCCGTGCGGACCGCCTTCGCGTACCCCTTCGTCGGCCCGGATACCGCACCACTGCAAGGCATCGAATATGTACTCCTCCGCTCCCGGCACGTAACGGTGCGAGTCGGTATCCTCGATGCGGATGATGAAGTCGCCGCCGGCCCGGCGTGCGAACAGATAGTTGTACAATGCCGTTCGGACACCACCCATATGCAGGGGGCCTGTCGGACTCGGCGCGAAACGAACCCTTACCCGTCTCTTCGTCATTTGTATATCGCTTTTATGTAACTGTAATTATTTTTGTCTCCCGAGCCGCGCCTTACCTTATATTATATTCGAGACGCATGGTGATGCGGGCTTTCTTGTTTTTGCTCGAAGTATTGAAGTTGCCTCCGGCGGAGAACTCTTCATTGGTATTGGCCCCCGTTATCTGAAACACACCCATGCGTGCGGTCTTGAGCTTGCGCAGTTTCGCGCCCGATTTCGCCGCTATCTTTTCGGCACGGGCTTTCGCGTCGACGGTGGACTTTTCGATTAACTCCAGTTTCAGGTCATCCAGCTTACTGTAATAATAATCAGGCTGAGAGGACTCGAGCTGTACGCCTTGTGCCAACAGAGCGGATATCTCGCGCGATATGTTCTCCACCGCTTCCACGTCGGTGCTTTCCACGGTGAACTGCTGCCGCAGGGTATAGCCCGTAAAACGCTGGCCGACATAGTTGCCGTTCTGGTAAATAGGTTCGGTATTCTTGTAGGAATCCACGAACATGAATACGATATCATCCGGTGCAATGCCCTTCTGCATAATGAAATCCTGTACCTTGCGCTTGTTTACTTCAAGCTGGGCATAGCCGTCGGTTATCGAGGGGTTGTCCACTACTATCCATCCGCGCCAAACGATAAGGTCCGACACGAACTCTTCCTCTCCAAGTCCGGTTACCACAATGGTATTCTGCTCCTTGTACTTATACTTGTACGCTCCCCCGAGGATGAATGCGCAGACGATAATGGCCGCACAGATGACGATTGCCGTGTTTGTTTTCATAAGGATATGAGTTTTAGGTTAAACCAAACAGTTGTCTCCATTCCGATTCAATGCTTCCCGAGGGAACGGAATGCCGGCAGCAGGAAGCCGAAAAATGCCTTCGGATGCGTTTTATACGTTGAACAGAAAGTGCATGATGTCGCCGTCCTGTACTACATATTCTTTTCCCTCTATCGCTATCTTGCCTGCCTCCCGGCATGCTTTTTCCGAACCGAGTGCGATGTAATCGTCGTACTTGATTACTTCTGCACGGATAAAGCCCCGCTCGAAGTCAGTATGGATAATTCCAGCTGCCTGAGGTGCTTTCGTTCCTTTGGTAAAGGTCCATGCCCGCGATTCGTCCGGCCCCGTGGTGAAATAGGTCTGCAGGTCGAGCAGTCGGTAGGCCGCTTTGATAAGCCTGCTGACCCCCGATTCTTTCAGTCCTACGTCGGCAAGAAATGCCTCCCGTTCCTCGAAACTCTCCAGCTCCGCGATGTCGGCTTCGGTAGCCGCCGCAACAATCAACAGCTCCGCATTCTCGTCGCGTATGGCTTCGCGCACGGCCTCCACGTAGGCATTGCCCGATACGGCGCTCGCTTCGTCCACATTGCATACGTACAGTACCGGCTTGTCGGTCAATAGATTGAGGTCGGAAACCGTTTTCCGTTCCTCTTTGTCGAGTTCGACCGTGCGGGCCGCCTTGCCCGATTCGAGCGCTTCCTTATATTTGACTAATACCTCGTACTGCCGTTTGGCGTTCTTGTCGCCGCCCGTCTGCGCCTGTTTCTGAACCTTCGCCAGACGGCTGTCTACCGTTTCGAGGTCTTTTATCATCAGCTCCGTGTCGATAATCTCCTTGTCTCTTACAGGATTCACCGAGCCGTCCACATGGGTGATGTTGCCGTTGTCGAAGCACCGGAGCACATGGATGATGGCATCCGTATTCCGGATGTTGGCAAGGAACTTGTTGCCGAGCCCCTCTCCTTTCGACGCCCCTTTCACGAGTCCCGCAATATCTACTATCTCTATCGTTGTGGGAATCACTTTCTTCGGATTGTCTATACGGGCGAGTTCCACCAGCCGTTCGTCCGGGACGGTAATGACTCCCACATTGGGTTCTATCGTGCAGAATGGGAAATTGGCCGCCTGAGCCTTCGCATTGGAGAGGCAGTTGAACAGCGTCGATTTGCCGACGTTGGGCAGACCGACTATCCCGCATTGTAACGCCATGTTTTGAATGTTTGTATTGTTTCGGAGTACAAATATAGTGAAATTATATTCGCTGAAATACGAAAGTGCATGTCGGTCCAAAAGCCGGTGCACGCTTGCGAAGCAATTCATTTGAAGCGAATACAGGAAAATCCATTCAATGGAAACCGAAAACGGCCGGCGGATGACAGCCCGGTCCGCGGTCGCGGACGTGATGCGGTGATAAAGATTGTCGAGGTCGGGCAGGAGGGGGCTGCGGTAAAAAAACGTCCTTCCGAGACGATATTGTTCATCCGCATGCACGGAATTTCCCGTCGCACGTTTGTAATATACCGCCGGCTGCCGTATCTTTGAAAGATAAAAATGCCGATGTCCGCATTTGCGGAAGGGGTGAGAACCAAGATAATATATTCGTGAAGATATGAACCATACAGTTGCGGAGGAGGACCTGAAAGTCATTTCGGGCTTGTTGGAAGAGTGGAGGAAAACAGGCCGTCTTGGCGGGTTGGAGTATGACCTCCTGTTAGATAAAATAAAGAGCCTCTACGAAACGGTGAGGTTCGGCGGCGGACAGCATGACGAATCCACGCCCTGTCGGGAAGCCGCCTCGGTCGGTTCACGTGAACCGGAACCGTCTGTTTCTGCCGGGGTGTTTCCGTTGGAATCGACCGAGGCGCATACGGCTGCATACCAGCGTCCCGGCGGCACAACCGTCCGCGCCCTGTATGACGACGGAGAGGGGATGGCGCACATCGAGACCGTCCACCGCTATTTCGTCACGGAGCCCGTCGCTGCGGAAAACTTGCAAGGAGCTGCGGAAGGAACGGACGACCGCGCAGAAGCACTTCCGACCGTACCGCGCGAAGCCGACACGCCCGACTGCGGCAGTAATCTTTCCGATACCCGACGTCCGGTTTTGGGCGAAGTCATGGGGACGGGTGTCCGCACATTCGCCGATACGCTGAATGCTCCCGTAGCGGATGTCGCGTCCGTGCTGGGACACGAAAAGGCCGGCTCATTACGCCGGATGATAGGACTGAACGACCGCTATATGTTCATACGCGACCTGTTCGGCGGGGATGCGGACGCCTACGAGGAAGCCTTGTCGCGTCTCGACGGCTTCACCTCGATAGAAGACGCCATGCTCTTCATACACGACCGCTACGGGTGGAACAGTTCCAGCGAAGCAGCTCTTCTGCTCTCCGATATGCTGGCCAGAAAACTGTTGTAACGCTGCGTCATGGGTAAACTTTACATTGTCCCTACGCCGATAGGGAATCTGGAAGATATCACGCTGCGCGCTGTGCGCGTGTTGAAAGAGGCCGATGTCGTACTGGCAGAAGATACGCGCACGACGGCCGTATTGCTGAAACATCTCGGCATAGAGAAGCGTATGTTCGCCCACCACAAATTCAACGAACACGCCGCCGTGGAGTCGGTTGCCGCCCGCATCGAAAGCGGCGAGACAATCGCTCTCGTCTCCGATGCGGGGACACCGGGCATTTCCGACCCCGGTTTCCTGCTCGTGCGCACCTGCATCGCGCACGGCGTGGAGGTGGAGACGCTTCCCGGAGCTACGGCTTTTGTTCCTGCACTGATACAGAGCGGGTTCCCGGCAGACCGTTTCTGTTTCGAGGGATTCCTTCCGCAGAAGAAGGGGCGAAACAAACGATTGGAACAACTGAAAGAGGAGACGCGTACCATAATATTCTACGAATCGCCCTACCGGGTAGTGAAAACATTGGAACAGCTCGCAGTGCTGTTCGGGCCGGAACGGCCCGTATCGGTCTCCCGCGAATTGACCAAAAAGTTCGAGGAAACGGTCAGGGGAAGGCTGGACGAAGTGGCTGCCCATTTCAGGGAGCACGAACCGAAAGGGGAATTCGTCATCGTTCTTGCCGGCCGGCAGGCCACACGGGCCGCGGAAAATGAAGGTATCGACGACAAATGATTGGAAGCCATGAAAGAAGAGGATAAAAAAAGGAAAAAAAGAGTTTACAAGACACTGATAGGACGTTTTTTCGGTAACGTGCGTGACCGCTTCGACCTCGGCGAGGACAATGCAACGCAGGCGGAGGTGGAAGCGAGCATCTACAAAGGAGTGGAGTTCCGCGGGACGAACCTGTGGGTGCTCATCTGCGCCACGTTCATCGCCTCGCTCGGACTGAACGTAAACTCCACGGCGGTCATCATCGGTGCGATGCTGATATCCCCGCTCATGGGCCCGATAATGGGCATCGGACTCTCCATCGGGATAAACGATTTCCAACTGCTGAAAAAATCGCTTCGCAACTTCCTGTGGATGTTTGTAGTGAGCATTATCACCTCGACCGTTTATTTCCTTATATCGCCGTATAGCAGCGCTCAGAGCGAACTGCTGGCGCGAACGAGTCCCACGACCTACGACGTGCTTATCGCCTTTTTCGGCGGCGTCGCGGGTATGCTGGCCCAAACGCGCCGCGACCGTACCGGAACCGTCATATCCGGCGTGGCGATAGCCACCGCACTCATGCCCCCGCTCTGTACCGCGGGATTCGGCATCGCGTCCGGCGAAATCATGTATGTACTTGGTGCCTTCTACCTGTTCATCATCAATACGGTATTCATCGCCCTGGCCTCCTATCTCATGGTGATTTTTCTGAAATATGAGAAAAAGACGGCACTCGACCAGGCGGCCAGCAAGCGGATGAGACGTTATGTCATTCTCTTTTCCGTCATCATTCTCGTGCCGAGTATGATACTTACTGTCAATATCCTGCGTAAAACGCAGTTTGAAGCCAACGTAGACAGGTACGTGACGAACGTCTTCCAGTTCAACAAGACGATGCTCGTTGATTACGACGTCCGCTACCGGTACGAAGGCAGGCAGTCGGCCGTGGAGGTACGCCTCGTCGGCGAACCGCTGTCGCACAACGTAATAGAGAATGCCAGCGCCCAGATGGCCTATTACGGCCTGGAAAACACCGAACTGATAGTCCGGCAGGCGGATGAGAACGAACGCATCGATTTCTCCAAAATACAGCACAGTTATGCGGAAATCATAGACGAGAAGAACCGCACCATCGCCCGGCTGGAAGAGAGGCTCGCATCCGTGCAGCCGGCGGATACCGTTGCCGCCGGAGATATTTCGCGCGAAATGGCGCACGTCGCCGACCATGTGGGACGGGTATCGATGTCGAAACACATATTCTACGACGTACAGGGTGTCCCGACCGACACCGCTCTCGTGGTGACCGTCCGGCCGGACAGCCTCTCGCAGGGAGCAGTGGAGTACGACCGGATAGAGGGATGGCTGCGCACGAGGCTGAAAACCGATAATGTTATCGTTTACATTGAAGAAGGGGAGGAATGACATAACCGCAGGCGCAAGTCGGACGCAAAAGGCCGCTTATTACGCCTTGTACTACCTGCTGAAGGCCGTGGGACTGTTGCCGGCATGGTTTCTCTACTATCCGCTGGCAGGGGTGTGCTACCTGCTCTTGTACTATCTTTTCCGGTACAGACTGCAGGTGACGCGGGACAACTTGCAAAACGCTTTCCCCGAAAAGAGCAGAGAGGAGTTGCGCCGTATCGAACGGCGGTTCTACAGACATTTGGCTGAAGTATTCATTGATACGATAGACCTGACAAGCATTAGCCGCAGGCAGTTGCGTCGCCGAATGATGATAAAGGACGAAGCCGTCCACCGAAAGGAGGTGGAGGGGAAGGACTGGATTGCAGGCATGTCGCACTACGGCTCATGGGAATATTTCATTGCCTATGCCCTTGGCGACGGAGAGGGCCGGGAAACCATCGGAGTGTACAAAACGCTCCATAACCGGGTGATGGACATGCTTTACCGCAGCATCCGGTCGCGAATGGGCATGGAACCCGTCCCCATGTCGGTCATCCTGCGCCATGTAGTCCGCGACCGGCAGCAAGGTATCCGGATGGGGATAGGTCTCATCGCCGACCAGGCGCCTCCGTGGTTCCATCGGGACTACTGGTACGACTTTCTCGGTCAACCGACTTCGTTTTACGATGGGTTGGAAAACATGGCTTTGCGCTTCGGCATGCCGGTCTATTTCGTACACATCGACAAGATACGGCGGGCACACTATACGGCCCGTTTTGAACTCATTTACGACGGGCAGGAGAGGGTAGCGCCGCACGAGATTACGAAGCGGTATGCCGCGAAACTCGAAGCGATGATACGGCAGCGGCCGGAGTTGTGGCTCTGGTCGCACAGACGCTGGAAACATAAGCCCACTCCAGAAGAACTCGAAAAACAAAGGGAGGAGGAATGTCCGAGGTAAAGGTCGTCATACTTAACTGGAACGGCTATGCGCATCTGCGTACCTTCCTGCCGTCGGTACTGCGCGATACGCCGGAAAAGGTGGGGGTTGTCGTGGCCGACAACGGCTCTACGGACGGTTCGGCAGAGATGCTCCGTGCGGAGTTTCCCCGCGTGGAAGTGCTCCTGCTCGACAGGAACTACGGTTATGCGGGCGGTTACAATCGGGCCCTGGCATGCATCGAGGCCGACTACTACATTCTGCTCAACTCGGATGTAGAGACCTCTCCGGGTTGGTGCGAACCGCTGATAGCCGCACTGGATGCCGACCCGCGGCTTGCCGCCGTCCAGCCGAAGCTGCGTGCCTATGGCCGGCGGGAGTATTTCGAATACGCCGGTGCATGCGGCGGATTCATCGATGCGTTCGGCTATCCGTTCTGCCGGGGCAGGATACTGTTTACCACGGAGCGGGACGAGGGGCAATATGATACTTTCCGTTCCTGTTTTTGGGCCTCAGGAGCCTGCATGGCCTGCCGCCGGGAAATGTTTACCCGCGTCGGAGGGTTCGATGAGGAGTTTTTCGCTCATATGGAGGAGATAGACTTGTGTTGGCGGGCACAGCTTGTCGGATACCGGATAGCCGTAGAACCGGCGAGCGTCGTTTATCATTTAGGCGGAGGGACGCTGCCGAATGATTCGCCCCGTAAAATTTACCTGAATTACCGGAATAACCTGTGGATGCTCTACAAAAATCTGCCTGCGGGCAGGTTATGGTTCACCGTTCCGTTGCGCATGGCGATAGACGGAGCGTCGGCTCTCGTATATCTCGCACAGGGACGGACGGATGCGTTCCGGCAAGTGTGGCGGGCACACATGGATTTTTACAGGAACTTGAAAGTGCTGCACACGAAACGCAAAAAGATACAGGGGGAGGCACAAGCCCGTCCCTGCGGTATATACGGTAAATCCATCGTGCTCCGTTACTGCATGGGGCGCAAGGTATTCGGCGACATGATGTGACCGCTCCCGCGTCGCTTCTCCCGGCTCGGTTCCGACCTTATTCTCCTTCCGGCTGCAGGGTCGTCGAAAGCGCGAACAGATAGGGCCTGATATCGGCCGCATACTCTCCCTGGACGGTTACGGCCGGCCGGCCCTCCGCAGAGGTTGCCGTACTGAGGATGTAGCAGTCCGTGCCGTCTTCCGTTACATGGTCGAATATGTGTACGTATTTGGGAAATACGATGCAGGTGAACGTACTCTTCTTTCTTTCGGTAGGGAAACTCGCTACGAACGGTACCGACAGCAAGGTTTTGTCGGTCGTTCCCAGTATGATGCCTACGTTGTTAATCAGCGGGCTGTGCGTATCCATGATAAAACCGCGGCACGCTTGCGAAACGACCTCTCCGTCGCGAAAATAGGATATCCTGACCTCTACGATGTCCGACGGATTGCCGTTGTCCTGTTCCGCCTTCTCATGCGTCTCGGCCAGAAGCGAGTGCAGCCTGCCTTCGGCCGTGTTATCATGGCTGCCGCATCCCCACAGCAAAACGACTGTCGCTGCTATCAAGAAAACTCTTTTCATCCCGTACTTTTCTGTTTTTCGTTTTCAGGCCCGCCGCCTTTTCTGCCGTAATCTTCATCCGTCAGTCGGCATATTCCCAGATGACTTCCCGCATGAACTCCGTAAATCCGGAGAATTCTTTCTCGGTCGCAAGGCGGCCGTGGCTCATGAGCACCAATTCGTGCGGACAGGCATCGGTACCTTTACGGTAGGAAGGGTGGATGTAATTGTACGGATTGCGAACGAATCCGAGCCGTTCGTAAAAATGAAGGCGCCGTACGGCCATTTCCTCCTGCGGAGGTTCGATTTCGAGAATGACGAGTTTGCCGGGATAGAGTTCCAGCAACCGTTCCACGACCCCGGACCCGATGTTTCGTCCGCGCATGGCGGGATTCACCGCCAGGAACTCCACATAGACCATGCCGGCATACAGCCAGTAAAACACGAGAGCCATCACTTCGCCCTCATCGTCCAGCATCACCTTGCTCCGGGCACGACAGTCGGCAAACGCTTGCTCCTGTGCGGTAAGGCTGCGCCGTTCATGCGCCGGAAAACTCTCTTCGTACAGTCGCCATACCTTTTCGCGCACCGCGCCGGAAGTATCCTTGAAATCCACTATCCGCATCTCGTTTCGTCTTTAAGTCTTCCGCAAAGATAGAGAATAATTGCCGTAAAAAAGAGACCCTGCCGGCAGATGTGGCGGCAGGGTCGGGAAGAAGTTGAGCCATCGGGATTCGAACCCAAAATGACAGAACCAAAATCTGCAGTGTTACCATTACACCATGGCTCAGTTCCGTTACCGGACGACAAATGTAGCAATAAAAAATTAAAAATGAAGCATAAAATCACAGAGAGCTGTCCCGTATGCCGATTTGCTCTCCGCACCCGTATCGTTTTTCTGCAAACGGCGTACCTTGCGGAGAAATATGAAAAGATTTCCGTATTTTTGATTTTCGGATTACGGTAACGGCCGTCCGGAATATTGGCGCAGATTCGATTGCGGATAAAGATGAAGAGAGTGGCTTTAGTTCTGTCCAGCGGCGGTGCGCGGGGGTTCGCGCATATCGGAGCGATAGAGGAGTTGCAGGAACGGGGATATGAGATTGCATCCGTGGCCGGGACCTCGATGGGAGCCCTGATAGGCGGCATGTTCGCTGCGGGTAAACTCGAACAGGTGAAGGAGCGTGCGTTCGCCCTGGACCGGAAACGGATGCTCGCGCTGGCCGATATCTCCATGGGCCCGGACCATCTTGTGAAAGGGGAGAAAGTGATGGGAATTTTAAGGGAAATCATGCCGGATATTCCCATCGAAACGCTTCCCGTTCCATTCTGTGCGGTGGCGACAGACTTGGCCGACAACAGCGAAGTCGTGTACGATTCGGGAAGTCTGTACGAAGCCATCCGGGCCTCTATCTCCATTCCCGCATTTTTCAAGCCGCAAAGGAACGGAGAGATGCTCCTTATCGACGGCGGCGTTCTCAATCCGCTGCCGCTGAACAGGGTGACACGCAGCGACGGCGACCTGCTCGTGTCCGTCAATGTGAGCGCACACAGCGATATGCGGCTCGAACACCTCCGGGAAACCCGCAAACGGAACCGGACATCGGCCGGCCGGCTGCCTGCGCTGGGGAGGCTGCCCGATGAGAATTTCTATTCCGTGCTGAGCAAAACTTTCGTCATGATGCTCCAGCGCAATGCGGAACTGACGGCACAGCTCTATCCGCCCGACATACGGGTAGATATCCCCATGAACCGATTCGGAGGATGCGATTACGACAAGGCGGCCCGAATCTCTTCGGAAGGGCGCCGCCGGATGCGGGAGGCACTCGAACTATACGAAAAAACGCATAATATCCACTCATCTTCCTCACCCGCATGAAACTGCTGATTCTCTCCTGTTCCACCGGCGAAGGACACAACTCTGCCGGCAAAGCACTTCTCGAATACCTCGAGGAAAATGGGGTGGCGTGCGAAATGACAGACCCCCTCTCGCTCGTGACCTCTCCCGTGTCGCAGATGGTATCGGACGTTTATCTCTTTTCCACCCGCAGGAACCTCTTCAAGACGGTGTACAGGATGGGAGAAACGGTCAGTACCGGTCTTTCGCTCCAGTCGCCTGTCTATATGGCCAACAAGCTCTATGCGAAACGGCTGTACGATTACATCGTCGACAACGGTTTCGACACGGTGGTCTGTACGCATCTTTTCCCGGCCGAAGCCCTGACCGCACTGAAACGAGCAGGACGACTGGACCGGAAAACCGTATTCGTCATGACGGACTATACGTGTATCCCCTTTACGCGGGAGACCGATTTGGATTATTATATCGTCCCTCACGAACACCTGGTCGAGGAGTGTGTCCAAAAGGGACTGCGAAGAGAACGGCTCTTTCCGTTCGGGATTCCGGTACGCCGGGCCTTCCGCGAGCGCATTGCGAAAAGAGAGGCGAGAGTGGCATGTGCGGCGGCCTTCGACAGCGGAGCCGATATGACCGCGAAATGGTTCCTCGTTGCCTCCGGAAGCATGGGGTTCGGCAGTTCGGCCGACCTGATTCGTGAGATTCTGTCGCGCTGCGGAAAAGGTGCCGAGGTCTTCATGGTCTGCGGCAACAACGCGAAACTGCAAACCGTTCTGAAGGCGGAGTTCGGTCGTTTCGACAACATACACCTGTTGGGATTCACTGACCGGATGTCCCTGCTGATGGATGCCTGCGACGTGCTTTTTACGAAACCGGGCGGTCTGTCGAGTACAGAAGCGGCGGTCAAAAACATCCCCATCGTGCATACGGCTCCCATTCCCGGATGCGAAACGCGGAATGCGGAATTTTTCCATTATCACGGCATGTCTTACAGCTCTCTGGAGGTGAAGCAGCAGGTAACCGTTGCGCTTCGGCTTTGCAATGACGATGCGTACCGGCAACGTATGTGCGACAGTCAGCGAACGAACGCCAACGGAGATGCGTGTCGCCGGATACTTGAACTGTTACGCCGATAAACGATATATCCGCCGAATACAAGGAGGGCGCACCGCGGTGCGCCCTCCTTGTCAAAGTCAAATGGTCAAAACGACGCCTGCGGTTATCCAGCGTGGCGGCTGAATCAGTCCCACGAAATCGTAATATTTCGTATCGAGCAGGTTGGTAGCCTCTGCATAGACGGAGAATACGCCCCTGCTCCAACTGAGACGGGCATCCAGCAGCCAATAGGGAGCATAAGCGGTGTCCGGGGTATTGTTGCGGCAGTACCACGATGCCGTCACTTCGGCGGCGAACCCCTTGCCGATATCGATTCCGCACTGTACGGCGGCCTTGTGTTTCATGTAGTCGAGAGCGTATTTGGTGATATGGTCGGCAGCGGCTTTGGATGAAGACATCCAGCCGTAACTCACCGTGATGTGCCGGAGAATCCGCCGGCCACGGTAGGAAGCCTGCATCTCTATCCCGTAGGTATCCAGCTCGGTAAGCTGGGTTGATTTCCATTTCATCCCCTCGGGAGTCTCCGTCTGCACATAGTCGATGATGTCCCGGCCATGGCGGTAATATCCCGAAAGGGCGGCCTGAAAGCGGCCTGCATGGTAGCGCGTTCCCACCCGGTAGGTCATGGCGTGTTCCGGCTTGAGGTCGGGGTTGCCAATGTGGGTGGCATTGGTATAGTATAGGTCCGTAAAGGTCGGGAGGCGCATGGAACGGGTGGCATTGGCGTCGGCGCTCCAGCCTTCCATGATTTGCTGGGTAACGGAGAGGCTCCACGAAGGGAAGGTCCCGTAAGGACTTCCGGCCAGATTCGCCGAACCGGCCAGCGATGTGCCGCCGAGCCGTACCCGATGGCTCAGCCAGCCGTTGAAAATGTTCCGTCCTTTTTCGTGGGTATAAAAAGCGTCCGCTCCCGGCACCCGGATGGGGTGCGTGAGGAGGTCGCCCAGCACGTTGCTGTAGATGTGGTGGTATCGGTAATCCGCTCCGGCCGACGTCTCTCCCGCCGCCCAGCGGAATGCCGCACTGATGCTCGCACCGGCGTTGTCCGTCGTGTGGTAGTTGGGAGTCCATCCTTCGGGAGCCCCTTTGCCTCCGCGGTAAAGCTCGTAACGGTCGTTGTTCTTGCGATAACTTGCATTTGCATTGAGGGTAAACCTGCCGAAACTGCGGTTCCATTTCACCGACGCGAGCGCAGTCTCCGTATGCTCGAACTGGTCGGGGAAAGAGAGTGAGTAGAACCCGTTGGAACCGAAATCCCGTCGCTGATAGCCGGCCTGCATGTCGAACAGTCCGGCTGAAGACGAAGTGTAAGTAATACGCGTGAAAAGATTGGAATTGTTGAAATCGGTATTTTCAATGTATCCGTCACTCCGTCTGACGGAACCGGCGGCCAATACCGAAAGGCCGTTGCGGGTGATGGCTCCGGAGATGTTGGAGTAGAGATAGCCGTAGGCTCCTCCGGAGATTTCCGTCCTCATGTAGTTCGGACGGAGCGGAGTAGTCACCATATTGACCGCTCCCGCGTAGGCCCCGATGCCGGTCAGCCCTTCGATGATGTCTATCGAACCGATGATGTCGATATCGACGGGCAGGCTGTGGCTCTGGTGCCCTGTGCGTGCATCGGTGAAGTCGATGCCGTTGAGAAGGACCATGGTCTGGTCGTAAGTTCCTCCCCGCAGGGAGATGTCCGCCTGTACTCCCTTTCCGCCCCGCTCTCGCACGTCTATCGCGGGATTGAGCCTGAGTACGCCTTCGATAGTCTGCTGAGGCGCGATGCCCAGCGTGTCGCGGCTATACACCGCCGTGGGTGTCACTACACCCCTTGTGGGATTCAGTCTTTCGGCCGTTACCTGCAACGCCTCGATTTCCATTTCGCGTAGCAGCCTCACCGTGTCGGGCTGTGCCGACGCGCTTTTGGCGTTGAGCGTGATGATGGACATCGACAGGGAGAGCACGCCTATCTTCACCACTTTGCCGAGTGAAGCGAACGCGCCGTATCCCTTGCGTGACCAGCGAGTGAAACACCTTACCCCACTTTTAGAACGTTTCTTCATGATTGAAAAGTTTTTAAAAGTGATTGGCCGGAATATCCGGCGGGCCAAAGGTAAATCAATTCCGAATTTCCCGCAAAAGCCGTAGCGGGCACGAATTACGATACCCAAAACCGGACGGAATGGATTCCGTCCCGAAGACTTTTGCGTATATTTGCTTCGAACGAATCGTTTCGCAACCGTACATCGGTCGTTTGAACCGGCATGCACTTGCGTATTTCAACGAATATATTTCCTATCTTTGTATCCATAAAATCGTTACATTCTATGAAGATAAGACGAATCACGGCGGTCGTATTGGCACTTTTCGCCTTAACCGCGACCTTTACTGCCGAAGGACAGGAAAAAAGCCTGAAACGGAAAGTGGCTATCGGACGTTTCTCCAACGAGACCCAGTATGCCAAAAGTATTTTTTACGACAAGGACAACGACCCGATGGGGAAACAGGCTTCCGACCTGCTGTCCGCACGCCTGGCTGCATCGGATAAGTTCCTGTTGATTGAGCGGCAGGATTACGATAAAATCGTCGAAGAGCTCAATACCGGCAACGGACTGTCAAACAGTATCGGTGCCGATTACCTCATCATCGGTTCCATTACCGAATTCGGCCGCAAGACGGTCGGCACGCAAAAGTTGTTCTCAAGCAGCAAAGAACAGATTGTGGAAGCGACCGTCAGCATCCGGCTCGTGGATGTGGCGACCGGCATGATTGTCTTCAGCGGCGAGGCGCAGGGACAGGCATCCACGGAAGACAAACAGGTGTTGGGGCTCGGGAGCACCGCCGACTACGATGCCACGCTGTCCGACAAGGCCATTTCGGCCGCGATAAGCAAACTGGTGGAAAACATCATCAACAAATGTATGGACAATCCGTGGCGGGCCTACCTGCTCAGCTATGACGACGGCGTCTATTTCGTGTCGGGCGGTGCGAGTCAGGGAATAGCGGCAGGCGACCGGTTCGCAGTCGTGGAACGGGGCAAACAGGTGAAAAATCCGCAGACTGGACTGCTGGTGGAACTGCCCGGGAAAACGGTCGGGGAGATTCGGATTGACCAGACGCTGGGTTCGACCGTAGCGGACGAAATCTCCATGGCGACCCTGACCGACGGAGAACTCGACAACGAAACGCTGGAAAAATATTATATAACCGAAATGTAATCGAGCCGATATGAAAAGCAATTGGATTGTCGTCCTGTGCCTGCTGGCCTGCCTTATGTTGCCGTCGTGCGGCCCCCACATGTACAAGACCATGTCGTCCGGTACGGACGATGTCGCTTACGTGATAGTGATTAAGGAGAACACCGACAGAACGTCGTACGACGACGTGCAGCTTGTCATCGACGGCAGCACTTGCTTCTACGGCAAGGTGTATAAGCAGAAGGCCAAACGCAAGGCACCCGTCGTCACGGTGAAGCCGGGCAAACATAACCTGCGCGTGGTTATAGACGGAATCGTGCATGCGGATGAAACCGTTTTCCTTGGATTGCAGGAAACCAAAACGGTGCTGATACGATGAAACGTTGCCGCTTACCGTTCGCCGTCGGTGCCGTGGCGGTCGTATGCGCATCCTGCTCGTCCAACTCCCAGCTATACAACTGGAAAGGATACGAACAGGCGGTATATGCCTATACGCAGACGCCGGACGAACAAAACCTCGAAAAATTGTTGACGGTGTACGACCGGTTGCTCCATGCGCCTGGTGGTGTCCGGATGGTTCCACCGCCGGGAGTGTGTGCGGATTACGGATATCTGTTGCTGATGAACGGAAAAACGGACGAGGGGAAAGCCCTGCTCGAACAGGAAACGGTTTTGTATCCTGAATCCAAAAAGTTTATCGACAGGATTCTAAAGCGTTTTGAATGATGAAAAAGTTCCTGTGGGCCCTTGTTGCAGGGGGATTGTTGTCTTCCTGCTCTACGGTCAGCGTTACGAAATCGCAGCGTTACCCTCAGGTATATGCCGAACGGCCCGTTTCGATTCTGGTGATGCCGCCCATCAACCGCAGTACGAAAGTAGATGCCAAGGCGCTGTTTTACAGCTCGCTGATTGTGCCGTTGAGCCAACGGGGTTATTATGTGTTTCCGCCGCTGCTGACCATGGAAATCCTCAAGGAGGAAAGTGCCTATGATGCGGAGATGTTCGAGGAGAGCTCCATGCAGCCGGTCGGTCGTCTGTTCGGAGTGGATGCAGTTCTCTTTACCACCATCCATGAATGGACGAAAACGACGATTGCCGCACAAGTACAAGTAACGGTAGAATATACGCTGCGCTCTGCAAAAACGGACGCAATCCTGTTTCACCGGAAAGGAACGGTGATTTATAACCCCAATACGAGCAGCGGCAGCGTACTCTTAAACATGTTGGGCGATATGTTGTCTGCTGCTTTGACAAAGGAGATAGAGCTCGGCCGCCAATGCAACGAAGAGGCCATCGGCGATATGCCTGCCGGGGGATACAGCCCCGTGTTCGGTCAGGACGGTAACGAAAATGCGGGAAGCGAGGAGTTCAGCGCCTCCTTCTTTCGATGAAAAACAGTTCGGGGAACTTTCTTCAAGGTTCCCCGAACCGTTTTTACGGTATCGTCCTGTAGGTGAACAGAAATGTCATCACAGACAATGAAAAGAATACGGGAATGATGAACATTCCCGTATTTCGTTAATTTCATGAAACATGACATATCTCATATTATGCTCTGCTTCATGCGTGTTACAGCCCGCCGCTTTCGAGCAGCAAGCCCGCCGCGAATTTGCGGCGTTCCGAAACCGGACAGGTTACAGGACTACTGCATGTTCTTGCCGTTCCTGAACCGATGACGACGAAGAGGCGGCAGCGTCGGTCATGCTTCCCTTACTTGTACGACGCTTCGTAAATGGCGACGCAGTCGTCTATACTGAGCTCCGAACGGTCGTTGGCGAACAGTCCGCCCATCGTATCGTAAGCATTGAAGGCCATCTTCCGAAACTCTTCCGGTTTGATACCGTAATCCGACATCCGCAGGCCATCTACTCCACATGCATGCTGCAGGTTCATAAGCGCCGTAATGAAATCCTCCGGAGCCGATGTTCCGGTCATGCCCATGGCTTGCGCCAACCGTACGAAACGGTCGTCGCAGACGTGCTTTCCGATGAAATGGGAAAAGTATGCCCGGCTTATCATTATCAGTCCCGCCCCGTGCGGCAAATCCTGATGGAAGGCCGACATGGCATGTTCGAGAGAGTGCTGGCTCGTTGTTCCGCTGACGTGCATCACGATACCCGAAAGGGTATTGCCGAAGGCCACGCGGGTACGTGCCTCCAGGTCGTCGCCGTGCTCTACGGCACTGGGAAGAGCTGCCGTCACGTGTTCCACAGCCGTGAGGGCGAGCATGTCGGACATGAGGTTCGCTTGTCCGGACAGATAGCTCTCCACACTGTGAAACAGTGCATCGAACCCCTGGTATGCAGTGAACCGGGGTGGAACGGTAACCATCAGTTCGGGGTCCACAATGGCCAGAACGGGAAACGAGTCGTCGGTTCCGAACCCGATTTTTTCATGCGTCTCCTCGTTGGTAATGACTCCCCAGGGGTCTGCCTCTGACCCCGTACCCGCCGTAGTCGTAATAGCGACGACAGGAAGCGGTTTATGCTTCAACGGCAAGCCCTTTCCCGTGCCGGCCGGAACATAGTCCCAATAGTCTCCGTCGTTCGTCGCCATGAACGATATGGCTTTCGACGCGTCCATAACACTGCCGCCGCCGAGCGCCACGATAAAGTCGCAGCCATTTTCCCGGGCGAACGACGCGCCGGCCATTACGGTCGATTTCAGCGGATTCGCTTCGATACGGTCGAAAATCACCGTGGCCACACCGGCATTCTGCAGTTGGTTGACCGTTCTCGACAGGTAGCCGGAGGCTTTCGTGGAACGTCCGTTTGAAATCACGACCAAAGCCTTTCTACCCGGCAACGCCTGTTTGTGAAGGTCGTTCAGCCGACCTGCCCCGAAGAGTATCCGCGTAGGACAGAAAAATCCAAAATCCATTTTTGCTTCCATGATATATCGCAGTTTAAAAGTCGGTACTTTTTCCGTACGGTGCAAAATTACCGGCACAGACTTCCCCCGGCATTATATGGATTACGGATTGTATTACCACTATTCCGGATATACATTCCCGCATATTGCCGAACGGAAGAAAAGGGATACCTTTGCATGGTACGATACCAATAACAAAACCGTTATGGAAGAGATAATGCAACTCGACAACGTTTTCCAGTACAACGAACTGCTACACTGCGAAACGCTTCATCCGCTCGTCAATGTCATAGATTTCTCGACATGCACCCCGGCAGAGCATATCCGTTTTTGTCTCGGCTTCTATGCTGTATTCCTCAAGGACGTGAAATGCGGCGACATACAGTACGGACGGAGCACGTACGATTACCAGGAAGGAACGCTCGTATTCATCGCTCCGGGACAGTGCGTCGGCATCACCCGGCGCGGGGAGATGTTTCAGCCCAAAGGATGGGCCTTGCTGTTCCACCCCGACTTCATCCGGGGAACGCAGCTCGGTCGCAACATTCGGAATTACACCTTCTTTTCATACGCTGTCAATGAAGCCCTCCATCTTTCTCAACAGGAGCGCGGTACGATTGTCGACTGTCTGCACAACATCCGGGCCGAGCTGCAGCACCCGATAGACCGGCACAGCCGCACGCTGATAATAAACAACATCGAAATGTTTCTGAACTACTGCATCCGTTTTTACGACCGACAGTTCGTCACGCGCAGCGAAATTGCCAACAAGGACATCCTGTCGCGTTTCGAGGAGATTCTGAACGGCTACTTCCGTTCGGACAGGCCACAGACCATAGGGCTGCCGACGGTACAGTACTGCGCCCGAGAACTGCATCTGTCTCCCAACTATTTTGGCGACCTGATTAAAAAGGAGACGGGCAAGACGGCGCAGGAACACATCCAGCTCTACGTGATAGATACCGCCAAAGAACGGATAGCCGACCGGGGACTTTCGATAAGCGAGATAGCCTACGACCTGGGATTCAAATATCCGGCCCATTTCACCCGGCTTTTCAAAAACGTGGTGGGATGTACCCCGAACGAATACAGGGCGACGTGCTAAGGGGAAAAAGGGAACGGAAGTCGATGACTTCCGTTCTCGTTTTCGATTGTATCATGCCTATTCAGCCTCCTCTTCCTCCTTCATGTTGTGGAAGACATTCACTACGTCGTCGTCTTCTTCCAACTTCTCGATGAGTTTGTGGACCGATTGCCGCTGCTCCTCCGGAAGTTCCTTGGTGTCGGTCGGAATACGGATGAATTCGCCGCTCGTTATCTCCATGCCGTGCCCCTCGAGGTAGGCCTGTATCTGACCGTAGGATTCGAACGGGCCGTAAATATTGATTTGATTCTCGTCGTCCACGAACACTTCGTCCACTTCGAAATCGATAAGGTCGAGTTCAAGCTGGTCGAGGTCGATATCCTCCTTGTAAGGGGTCTTGAAGATGGCCTTGTGGACAAACATGAAACTTACGCTTCCGCTCGTTCCAAGCGCACCTCCCATCTTGTTGAAATAACTCCGGACATTGGCTACCGTCCGGGTGGGATTGTCGGTCGCGGTTTCGACGAGGATGGCGATGCCATGAGGACCGTATCCTTCGTAGACCATCTCCTTGTAGTCGGACGTATCTTTCGAAATAGCCCTTTTGATGGCCCTCTCGATATTGTCTTTCGGCATGTTCTCCGCCTTGGCATTCTGGATGAGCAACCTCAGACGGGTATTGCTCGCGGGGTCGGGGCCGGCCTGTTGTACCGATACCTCTATGGCTTTTCCTATCTTGGTAAATGTCCGCGCCATGTGGCCCCAGCGTTTCAGCTTCGTGGCCTTACGATATTCGAATGCCCTTCCCATGTGTATTGCAAGTCTGTTATTGAGTTGTTTTTTCAGGAACACAAAAGTATAACCTTTTCGATAAAAAGACAAAAAAACGGCTTACTTTTGCAAATGCAAAATCCGAAGGCATGAAGGAGGAAATAGAGAGGGCCGTGGAGGTGCTGCGCAGGGGAGGTATCATTCTTTACCCGACCGATACGGTATGGGGAATAGGCTGCGATGCAACCGACGAGACTGCGGTGGAGAGGGTCTATCAACTGAAACGTTCCTGCAACAAGAAGGGCATGATTGTGCTGACAGAGAGCATCGACCGCGTGGGATGCTACTTCAGAAACGTCCCGGCCGTAGCTTGGGATCTGCTCGAATGTGCAGACAAGCCGCTGACACTCATCCTACCAGGAGCCTGCGGCGTGGCGAAAAATCTGGTGCCGGAGGAGGGAACGCTTGCAGTCCGCGTCCCCAACCACGCATTCTGCCGGAACCTGCTGCACCGATTCGGCCGGCCGCTGGTATCGACCTCGGCGAACATCTCCGGCGAGGCTACCCCGAAAGGGTTCGGCGATATTGCCGAAGAGATACGTGCGGGTGTCGATTACACGGTCGATATCCGCTGCGAAGGCGCTCCCACCCGCAAGGCATCCTCCATCATCATGCTCGGAGAGGATGGAGAAGTGAAAATCATCAGAGAATAAGCCTATGGGCAAATACATCGAAAGCGATATACAGATACGGTTCGCCGACGCGGACAGCCTCGGCCATATCAACAACGTGAATCTGCAGCACTATTTCGACGTCGGAAAGATGGAATTCTACGAAAAAGTGCTCGGCAAGACCATCGACCCCGACGCGGAGAGCCTGATACTCGTATCTATACACACCAACTACCACCGCCAGAGCAGGCTCCATTCGCAACTCGTCGTACGGACGTGGGTGGAGAAGATAGGCAATTCGAGCGTGACCATCTTCCAGCACCTTATCGACCGCGCCGACGGCGGCATCAATGCCGATTGCCGTTCGGTCGCCGTCGGCTACGACTTTCTCCGACAGGAGTCCTTTCCGCTGAAAAAGGAGTGGCGTGCGAAAATGGAAGAGTATCTGCGGCAGGAGTAATGTTTCGACACATTGTCGGGATTGTTATTGGTTCACCTGTATGCAAATTTCAGGCCTTCGGCCGGCAGAGTTTCATATTGAGTATGAACTTCATCCAAGCAAGTTGTATCGACCATGATACCGACTTAGAACTTTGACAGCAAAAACGATGAAACAATATCCCGCCAAACCGTTTGTAAAATGGGCCGGAGGCAAAGGCCAGCTGTTGACAACATTGGGCCAGGCATTACCCGAGACGTTCTGCAACATAGAAGATGCTGTCTATATCGAACCTTTTGTCGGGGGAGGGGCTATGCTCTTCTTTATGTTGCAAAACTTCGGCAATATCAAAAAAGCCGTTATCAGTGACGTAAACACCAATTTAATCAAAGCATACGAAGTAATCAAGGACACTCCCGAACGTCTTGTCGGCATCCTATCGAAAATTCAGGATACATATTGGAAAATCCCGGAAACAGATAAACGGAAAGAGTTCTATCTCGACATACGCCAAAAGTTCAATCAGGGCGGGCTGTCCGATATCGATAATACGGCATATTTTATTTTTTTAAACAGAACCTGTTTCAACGGTTTGTACCGCGTAAACTCCAAAGGTCAGTTCAATGTTCCTTTCGGCAAGTATACCAACCCTACCATTTGTGATGAACGAACTATTTATGCGGACAGTCTTTTGCTGCAAAAGGTAGAGGTACTGTACGGCGATTTTGAACAGACTGAAAAATTCGCAATTGCGGATAATACATTCATATATTGCGACCCGCCGTACCGGCCCCTGACAGCTACGGCCAATTTCAGCGCCTATTCTGTACAATCATTTTCCGATGCGGACCAGATACGTCTGAAAAAATACGCCGACAGATTGTCTCTGAAACATTGCTTCCTGATGCTGAGTAATGCCGATTGTCGGGAATGGAATCCAGAAGATAACTTCCTGGATGAACTGTATCGCGAATACCACATCAACCGCATCCAGGCCGTTCGTTGTATTAATGCCAACGCAGCGAAACGAGGTAAATTACCGGAACTACTTATCAGGAATTATCAGGATTGATTTTTATTTCCCAAATTGTTATGAAAGAACGTTTTGACAAATTCATGTCGGAACTCGTAGAGACCAATGCCCCGTTAAGTTTTTTCTCCGATTTCAAGAAAATAGCCGCGAATGTCGATGCGATAGCCGTCAAACTCAATCAATTGAACTATTTAGTCGGTCAGGAGGATATGGAGCGGGCAATACGCAATCTTTGGAATGAGAATCCTAAAGTATTCAGCGCTTTGGATATTCTGATTGCCGTACGTGCCACAGACAGGAAAAAAACGATCGACAAATACGGAAAGACCCGTTTGGTTGAAGAGTTTTTCCAAACTCCGGAAGGCGTAATCGAATACATCGAAGGGACGGGACTCAAAAAGATACTCCAGAATAAACAAATACATAACTTGGTGGATTATGTCTTTGGCATTGAAACAGGTCTCGATACCAATGCCCGCAAAAATAGAAGCGGATATATTATGGAACAGCGGATAGCCACATTACTTCGTTCGTATGACATTTCTTTCCGACAAGAGGTATATTCGTCTGCATTTCCGGAAATGCAATGTTTGGGAAGCGATTTAAAACGATTCGATTTTGTCATCTCTTCCCATATCAAAACTTATTTGATTGAGGTTAATTTTTATAGTGGGGGTGGTTCCAAACTGAAT